>JMRP01000007.1 GCA_000708525.1 Cyanobium sp. CACIAM 14 | reverse complement strand
CCACCGCTCGATCCCATCAGCAGCCATCTCCACAATGCCGTGCCCTTTTCCGAACAGGTGTTCTGCGGCCAAAACGTAAAAATTTTCCCACCAGATCAGAAATGCATCCGATCTGGCCCATCTTCCCCGCAAGGCAGGTATCTTCAACAACAACAAGATAGTCGTCTCATCCCAAGGCATCAATGCCTTGGAGCCTCTCTTGCGAGCTGCAATCTCGTAAAGACCGGCGTACCCACCATCGGCATGCTTGACGGCGGTTTCTCGTCCTACAAGAACCAGGGCCAACCGGCGACCAAGGTCTTCTCCGCCTGCAGGCCTGGGGTCTGCCATCCAAAGCCGACGCCAGGCCTGGCGATTTCCTTGAAAGAAGTGTTGGAACTGGTCGGCAAACTGAGTGTCGTGATCGTCGTCCCAAGGCCTCAGGGGCTGTTCGAGGGAACGGGAAAGAGCTTCATTCGCTATGGGCACATCCCGTCATCTATCACCATCACCTGGCAGTCGGTGAGCGAAGCCAATAACCCCGAGAAGGCCCGAAGGAACCCCTAGAAACTCAAAGCGATCGATGCCCTGTGTCAGCTGTTCATGAGCCGTGGCGTCACGCCCGTCAGGGCCATGATCGTCTCCTGCAGTGCCGGATGTGAAGGCAGTCTACAAACCATTGTGCTGAGCCAGCATCTTGGAAGTCCGAACATGCGCATCGATGAAGGCTCCTGGACCGGGCACTGTCCAATCAACAAACCCCTTTCTAGACAGAACGGGACAATCCACTGCAACGGTGAAAGCTGCAGAATCAGTCTGGTCGTAACCCTGAAGCCTCCTCTCTGTCATGGCTGCGCATGACGTCGGACCCCTGCTTGCGATTGTGGGCGGTGACTTCAGTGGAACCCTGCTGGCCAGTCAGCTGCTGGAACATGCACAGCGGCGGCTGATGATCGTGAGGATTCGGCAGGAGAGCGAATCCAGTTCTCGTGCCGTCCGCTTGCGGACCTGGATCACTCCTGCTGATTGCCTGCTGCGGTTCAATCGCTCGGACGCTGCCTCAATCTCAGCCTCCGTATCCCACGCCGATGGCTCTCCAGGCAACTTGGCTGAGAGCTCCTGCTCCGATCACTGGTTTGGGTGGCTTGCAGGCTGAATGGCAGAAACGAATCAATCCCTGCGCCTCGGGGTCAGGCGTCTTGAAGCGCCAGCAGAATGCCGATTCCGCCACCCAATACATACACGTTGGCGTAGTCGAGGTTGCTGAGGCGGCGGGCCAGGGCAGCAGCCCGGTTCTGGGCGTTGCTGTAGAGGATCAGCGGCTGGCTGAGGTCGGGAAGCACATTTCTAAGCTGCTGGAGCCGGGCACCATGGGGTAAATGGAGTGCTCCGGGGAGGTGATGGCGCAGGTATTCCTGAGAGGAGCTGGCATCCACAAGCGGCACCTGCTCCCAGATCAAGTGGCGCACCTCCCTGGGTTTGAGCAGGCGGAGTTCCTCCCAGGTGCCATCGGACTCGGAGCCCCTGGGGTCGGCCGCCTCCATCGCGGCATCCTGGTCAGATGTGCCGTCGAACCCGGAGCTGAAGGAGGGTCTGCAGGGCATGGATCTACCGATCAAGGCGGCAGCGGTGATCGGTATCCATTGTTGGAGCCAAAGAGCAGATCCTCTGTCACCCTCGCCACTCGTGCGTGTCCTCCGCCATATCCCCGGGGGCCAGCCGATACGGCCAATCATCTTCAGGGCGCCTGCTTTGCGATCGGCAGGAACGGCCACAGCCGCTCACTTCACCGGACGGCGGACGATTCGGCCGAGCGACGTGCGTAGGACAGGCCATAGACCTCGGAGCGGGCCTGCAACACCGGATCGTCAGTGGGCTGGATGCCGTCGCCGAGCACCAGCGGATCAAACACCACGGCCCCACAGCTGCCGTCCGCCTGGGGGGTGGCAGCGGTGAGGGTGAGCGTGCCGACGGTCACCCGGGTGCGGTCCTCGGGCCAGGCCACCGAGGGATCGTTCTCCACATCCCCGGGACGGCCGAGGGTGAGCACCAGATCCCATTTCACGGGACCCTGTTTGGTGCGCTCCAGCAGGCGTTGCTCCAGGAAGTTCGCCGGGCCGCTGGCCAACGCCTCGGCCGTGAGGCGCTGCTCGCCGTCGTGGGGCACGAATTGCCAGCGGACGAGGGTGCTGCGGTTGGCTCGGTTGATGAAGCGGAAGGCGTGCAGGCTGTAGTAACTGCTGGTGGCGTAACTTACCGGGGGATTGTTGGTGGCCAGGAAGGCGGACTGGGCCTGATTGTCTGGATGGCTGGCGCGGAACGCCTTGACCGCCTCAGGGTTGGGTTTGCCCGTGGCCGGATCGGGGGCCAGGGCAATCATGTTGTCGTGAAAGGTCCGCGGCGTCGCCGCTCCGAACACCGGCGTGCTGATCATCGCCATGTTGAGCGGCTGCTCTCCGGACAGCTGGAACTGCAGGCCAAGGCCTCGGGGGTTGCGGGTGGTGTCAGGCGCCTTGGGCTTCCCTCCGGCCAGGGAGAAGCGGGCCACCACCGGAACCGCCCTGCCGGAGAACAGCGGCGAGCGGGAGAACCGGGCGCCGTTGCCATTGGCCACGAACACCCCGGTGGCACAGGTGCCTTTGATGTGATTGCGTCGTTGCCCCGGTGTGATGCCGAAGGCGTTTTCAATGGCGGTGATCAGTTGCTCTGCCGTCGGACCGCTGCGGGCGAAGCTGGCCGTGGCCAGGCCAAGACTGAGCAGCACCGCCACCAGCGCCAAGGCCAGCGGGCGGCGAAGACTGCTCCGCAACCAGCTCGGTACACCAGCAAGGGAGCGAACCGCTGACTGACGAGGCATGGCCATCACCAATCGCCTGGGCTGTTGACCCTATGACCCGAAAGCCCCGCAGCCTTGTCCTCTCACCCACACAAGGATCACGGCACTGGATCACTCTTTTCGATCGAATCCAGCGGACCAATCAGTCTGGGGATGGGGCTGGTTCACCCTCAGCATGCATTCCTGATCGCGGCCAGGTCAGGGTGCCTGAAAGCACCTGCCCCTACAACTGATTTGGGAAACTTTTACAGGCCCGGTGCTGCCGATGGATCGTTCCCTGCGGCTGGCGGTGGTTACCGAAACCTATCCGCCCGACCTCAACGGGGTGGCCACCACCCTGCACGAACTGGTGGCAGGACTTCTGGCCCGGCGGCAGCACCGGCTCCAGCTCATCCGTCCGCACAACGGCCCGCCCGCCCGCAACGGCCCAGCGAACGCAGCCTCCCAGCAGGCAGCCGACCGCCTGGAGGAACTGCTGCTGCCCGCGATTCCCGTGCCCACCTATCCGGGACAGCGGATGGGCTGGCCCGCCCTCGGCTCTCTGAGCAGGCTATGGCACTCTCAGAGGCCGGACGTGGTCCACATCGCCACCGAGGGCCCCCTGGGCTGGGCAGCCCTGCAGGTGGCCCGCCATCTGCGGATCCCCGTCTGCACCGATTTCCGCACCAATTTCCACGCCTACAGCGACCACTACGGCCTGGGCTGGCTGCGGCGGCCGATCCTCGATTATCTGCGGCACTTTCACAACGCGGCCCACTGCACCCTCGTGCCGACGCCCACACTGCGCCAGGAACTGGCGGAGGAGGGCTTTCGCAATCTGCGCATCGTGGCGCGTGGCGTCGACACCGACCGTTTCTCTCCGCAGCACCGCGATCCGGCCCTGCGGGCCCGCTGGGGCGCCGGGGAATCCACCCTGGTGCTCCTCTGTGTCGGCAGGCTGGCGGCGGAGAAGAATCTGCTCACCCTGCTGCAGGCCCATGGGGCGATCCGTGCGCGGGATGCCGATGTGCGGTTGGTGCTGGTGGGCGATGGGCCCATGGCCGAAGCCCTGCGCGGCCGCTGCCCCGAAGCGATTCAGGCCGGCCCACGATCCGGCCAGGAACTTTCGGCCCACTACGCCAGCGCCGATCTGTTTCTGTTTCCGAGCCTCACCGAAACCTACGGGAACGTGACGGCCGAAGCCCTGGCGAGTGGCCTGCCGGTGGTGGCCTTCGCCCGGGGAGCCGCTGCGCTGCTGCTGCGCAGCGGGGTCCATGGGGTGCGGGTGGAAGGCTCTGACAACGCGGCTTTCGTGGCTGCGGCGCTCGACCTGGCCAGCCGGCCGGAGCAGCTGCCCCGCCTGGGCGAGGCGGCGCGACGGCGGGCCCTGGATCTGCGCTGGAGCCGGGTGGTGGAGCGATTCGAGCGGGAGCTGCTGAAGTTGCTGCCGCCGGGGCGGGCCGGGGGATGCCGCGGTGCTGAGAGCCGATCCGGGTCCGTGCTCCAGGTTCTCTGATCATGACTCCCGGCAGCGGGATGCCCGCACTTTCACTGCAGCGCATCACACCGTTTCCTCATCAACCTGGGTCCGGTGTCTTTGCGTGTGTCGAGTGCCCGCAGGCCCCCGGCGATCGAGCAGACATCGCCACAGCCCAGATCCAGTCGTTCGGCCGCCGCAAGTGAGCCGAGGTTGCCTCCGGCGCAGAAACACCCTCCCGGCATCGACCGATCCGGAACCGCGTCGACGAGCCGTTGCACCAGTGAATCCAACGGGATGTGGAGGCACCTGGGAGGCTGCCATCGGCCACTGCCCCAGGCTCGCGCCCATCGATCATGGTGGCCAGCGGGGGCGAGCTGCTCAGCGAGCGACTCGGGCGGACGCTGGGGAACCCGTTCCCCGGTGGCAGCAGCCCGTCTCAGAAAGTGCTCATCGTGAATCACCATGGCGATCAGGCTGTGAGCCCTTGGCAGGCCATGCTCGCCCGGCCAATCCGTCCCCGTAGCCGTCTCCTCCATCAACTCTGGGCTATCGCAACGTCGCGGACGATCGCAGCCAACTGATCGGTCTCCACCAGAAAGCCGTCATGGCCGTGCAGGCTGCGGATCACCCGCAGCGGGCCAGCGCCGGGAGCCAGTCTGGCGATGTGTTGCTGCTGCTCCAGGGGGAACAGTCGATCACTGTCCAACCCGACCACGGTCAGCGGCTGAGTGATGCGCCCCAGGGCCTGATCGGCCCCACCACGGTCGCGCCCCAGATCGAAGAGACTCATCGCCTGAGTCAGCGCGATGTAGGAATTGGCATCGAACCGGCGCGCCAGCTTGTCGGCGTGATGGTCCAGATAGGAGGCGATGGCGAAGCGTCCACCGGGGCGGCCGTTCTCCCAGGCATAGGGATCTTCCTGGGCCTGAGGGCGCCTGCCGAAGCGTGTCTCCAGTTCCTGGCGGCTGCGATAACTGAGGTGCGCGATGCGGTGGGCCACACCCAGACCACGATGGGGCCCCTCACCATCAGGCAGGTCGTAGTAATCGCCGTTGCGAAATCCTCGATCAGCATGGATCGCGGCGATCTGGGCCTCATGGCTGCCGATCTGATCGGCGCCCACAGCGGCGGTGGCACCGATCACCAGGCCTGAAGCCACTCGCGCCGGATGGGAAACCAGCCATTCCAGAACCCGCATCCCCCCCAGCGAGGGGCCAAGCATGCAGGCCCAGCGTCGGATGCCGAGGGCCTCGCTGAAGCGGCGTTCCACCTCCACCATGTCGGGCACGGTGATCATGGGGAAACGGCTTCCCCAGGGTCTGCCGTCCGGTGCCGGTGACGCGGGCCCCGTGGTTCCCTGACAGCCGCCCAGCACGTTGGCGCAGACCACGAACCAACGACGGGTGTCGATGGCAAGGCCGGGACCGATCAGGCCCTTCCACCAGCCGGGATGGCGATGGCCCGGTCCCGCGTCCCCACAGACATGGGAGTCTCCGGTGAGGGCGTGAGCGATGAAGACGGCGTTGGAATGGTCTGGATGGAGCGGACCCCAGGTCTGGTAGGCAACACGGACCTCCGGGAAGGTGAATCCCGATTGGGTGGTGAACCGGCCGATCGACAGAAAGCGACGCTCCCCGGGCGGATCCACCTCCCGCCAGGCCCCACTGGCCGGAGGTGGAGCGGCGTCCGGCGTCATGGCTCAGTGCTGCAGCGCCGCGAAGCCGAGTTCGAGATCGGAGAGGATGTCCTGGAGGCTCTCCAGGCCCACCGAAAGACGCACCAGGCCCGGTGTGACGCCGGAGGCCAGTTGTTCATGGGGCGACAACTGGGAATGGGTGGTGGAGGCCGGATGAATCACGAGGCTGCGCACATCACCGATGTTGGCCACATGGCTGTGCAGCTTGAGCGCCTCGACAAAGGCCCGGCCTGCCTCGACACCGCCCTGGAGCTCGAAGGCGAGGATGCCGGAGGTCCCCAGCGGAGCGTATTTGCGACCCCGTTGATACCAGGGGCTGCTTTCGAGACCCGCGTAGTTCACCGACAGCACCTCGGGCCTGGCCTGCAGCCATCGGGCCACTTCGAGAGCATTGGTGGTGTGGCGCTCGATTCGCAGCGACAGCGTCTCCAGCCCCAGGGCCACCAGCCAGGCGTTGAACGGAGCGATCGAGGCGCCAAGATCGCGCAGCAGTTGCACCCGGGCCTTGAGGATGAAGGCGAGGTTGGCGCCGAGGGCGCCGCCCACGCCAAGATCCCGCGCATAGACCAGACCGTGGTAGCTGGGATCGGGCTGGTTGAAGTTGGGGAAGCGCTCAGGCTGGGCGGCATAGTCGAAGCGGCCGCTGTCGACGATCACACCGCCGATGGCGGTGCCGTGGCCACCGATGTATTTGGTGACCGAATGAATGACGATGTCGGCACCCCACTCGATCGGGCGGATCAGATAGGGCGTGGCGACCGTGTTGTCCACGATCAAGGGCACGCCGAGTTCATGGGCCACGGCGGCCACCGCCTCGATGTCGAGAATGTCGCTCTTGGGATTGGCGATCGATTCCCCGAAGAACGCCTTGGTGTTCGGACGTGCGGCCTCACGCCAGGACTGCGGATCATCGGGGTTGGCGACGAAGCTCACGTCGATGCCCAGCTTGGGCAGCGTGTAATGAAACAGGTTGTAGGTTCCACCGTACAGGGAAGGGCTGGAGACGATGTGATCGCCTGCCTGGGCCAGATTCAGGATCGCGATGGTTTCAGCGGCCTGGCCACTGGCCAGCAGCAGTGCCCCGATCCCGCCTTCGAGGGCGGCGATGCGTTCCTCCACCGCAGCCTGGGTGGGGTTCATGATCCGGGTATAGATATTCCCCAGCTCCTTCAGACCGAACAGATTGGCTGCATGGGCGGTGTCGTTGAAGGTGTACGACGTTGTCTGATACAGCGGCAAGGCGCGAGCATTGGTGGTGGGATCAGCAACCTGTCCGGCATGAATCTGCTTGGTTTCAAACGACCAGGTGGCTGTCACAGAAGACCTTGGGGAACACAGCCCCACCCTATGGCCGCTGCAGGGAAAAGACATGTGACAGGAACCACAGCAAGCCGTACATTGCTGCACATCGATGCAGATGAGTCCCAGCGAGATCGACGGCAAGAGGTGCGTTCTTCAAGGGACGCACTTGGTTCTGTACCAGGGGCAGCACCACGATGTTCCGGCAGCCACGCGACCCCCAGGAGCAGGCGCACAGAATCAAGGAAAGAGCAACGACTGGGGAGCCTTGGCCTCTGCAGTTCCCGGCCCCGCCAGCCCGCGGCAGCAGCCCAGGGAAACCCGCCAGCCGGTGGCGATCACCTGCCTGCAATGGCCCTGCGATGGCTCCCTCAATGGTGAGGACCGGGAGTGGATGCTGCAGAAACTCTCCTCCCAGGAGCCACTGGGCGTCATGCTTGTTCACTGGGAGCGCCGCCACGGTCTCTGATGGCTGATTCAGGACTCCAGAAAAAGCTTCCAGCGAGCCAGCTTGATTTCGTCAATGGATCAAGTGTGGAGGGCTCGCAAGCATGCCTACTATCCAGCGACCAGCGATTCGGCTATCTCAAGCTGCTAAATGTTCCTGAACTCCATCCAGAGGCAACCTGGCCATTGCCAAGAGTGGAACCAGCCAAAGATTGTGACAGAAAAGAGGCGGAGGAGCCTCAGATCGGGTGGATCGAGGTGATCTGATCACTTCGAGCAGGGGTGCACTGGCTCGGCCTGCCTGCTCTGCCGACTGGGCAGGGATAACCCCGAGGGGCCGGATGATTGATCGGGCCTGAGTTCCGGATCGGGCGTAGTCCTGGTCACACGGATCGGAACCTGCGCTTCGCTTGAGTGACCGATTCGCCGCCCCGGCCCTGAGCCTTCCCGTCAGCTTCCGCTCCGCTGCCCGCTTCTGGCTCCAGTTGGGGCTGATCAGCTTCGGCGGGCCCGCCGGCCAGGTGGCCCTGATGCACAGCGAACTGGTGGACCGGCGTCGCTGGCTGTCGGAGCGCCGCTTTCTGCATGCCCTCAACTACGCCATGGTGCTGCCGGGTCCGGAGGCCCAGCAGCTGGCCACCTACATCGGCTGGCTGCTGCACGGGATGCCCGGCGGCCTGGTGGCGGGCAGTCTGTTCATCCTGCCCTCCCTGGTTCTGCTCATCGCCCTGGCGACGGCCTATGCCCTCTGGGGGCAGGTGCCGGCGCTGGCGGCGGTGTTCTGGGCCCTCAAACCCGCGGTGACGGCGATCGTGCTGCAGGCCGCCTGGCGGGTGGGCCAGCGCACGCTCCACAACGGTGTGCTGATCGGCATCGCGGTGGCGGCCTTCGTGGGGCTGACCCTGGTGAAGCTGCCGTTCCCACTGCTGATCGGGCTGGCCGCCCTGGTGGGCTGGCTGGGGGGACGGCTGCGGCCTGATCTGTTCCGCTCGAACAAGGGCCATGGCACGCCCGCTGAGGACAGCGGAGGCGATGCGCTGCACGGCGACGACACCCCCACGCCCGCCCACGCGCGGTTCAGCCGATGGGGGCTCGCGCTCACCCTGCTGGTGGGGGGGCTGGCCCTTGGCCTGCCCCTCGCTCTGCTGACGGCGTTGAACGGCTGGAACGGCGTGCTCGCCACCATGGGGCGCTTCTTCACCCAGGTGGCCCTGGTGAGTTTCGGCGGCGCCTACGCCGTGCTGCCCTACGTGACCCAGGCGGCGGTGGGACAGTTCCACTGGCTGAGCGCCTCCCAGATGATCGACGGCCTGGCCCTGGGGGAGACCACCCCCGGCCCGTTGATCATGGTGGTCACCTTCGTGGGCTTCATGGGGGGGTGGAACACGCCGGTGTTCGGTGTCACCGGTTCCTGGCCGGCGGCGGTGGTGGCGGCCCTCACCGTCACCTGGTTCACCTTCCTGCCTTCCTTCGTGTTCATCCTGGCGGGGGGGCCACTGGTGGAGGCCAGCCGCGACGACATGCGCCTTGGGGGACCGCTGACGGCGATCACGGCCGCGGTGGTGGGAGTGATCGTCAATCTGGCGGCGTTCTTCGCCGGCCACGTGCTCTGGCCCGCTGGGACCGGCGGGTCCTTCGATGGCCTGGCCCTGGGACTGCTGGTGGCCGCCAGCTGGGCCCTGCTGCGCTGGCGGTGGACCGTGCTGCAGGTGATCGGCGCCGCCGCCCTGGTGGGATTCGCCAGGCTGGCCATCCAGACCGTGGCCTGAAGCCGCAAAATCTGCCTTTGTCACAAGCTGCAGGACTTCGATCTCTCCCCCGTCACTGACGCTGTCCATGGGTCTAGTAGGGGCCGATCGCGATCGGCTCTTCCCCGTCGATGGCTGCCAATCGTCTGCCAAACGCCTCCAGTTCGGCTGCTCGTTGCTCATCGGTCATACGCACTGGGGCATAGACGATATGCGGGGCCAGCACATCGAAACCGACGAACTGAAGCATGCCCCGATGGATGGGCTTCAGGATGCCATGGAGATCACCATTGAATCCCCCCTTGACATAGGCCTCCGACGGACCGCCAGTCGTCAGGGACAACAACGCACGTCTTCCTCTGAACACCCCCTGGTCATAGAGACGGCCGCCGCCATAGGTGCGCCCCATGGCAAAGACGCGATCCACCCAGCCCTTGAGCACGGCTGGAAGACCGAACCACCACAGGGGGAATTGCCAGATCATCAGGTCACACGATTCGAGTTTGTCCATTTCAGCCCTAAGATCGCTGGCAAAGCCGTCAACCTCCGTGGCGTGCATTTCCTCAATCTGCAACTTGAGATAATCAGGATCCTTGACACTCAGAAAATTCGCACGGCTGGACACAGGGTTAAACCCCATCGCATGAAGATCCGAGGTTTCAACGTCCCATCCGCTGCTGCTGAGGGCGTGTTGGGCCGTGATGAACATGGCGTGGTTGAAACTTTTGGGTTCGGGGTGCCAATAAACGATGAAGGCATTGGCCATTGGTATCCGTATCGATTGGGAATTGCTGGCATCCTACAATCGGCAACTGGATGTGCAAGGCCCAACGGAACCAACCGCATCACGCGCAAGAGATGCGCGGTCTAGCTCAAACCAACTCCGAGGGTGAAACTTCACTCGCCACAAACACCTGCCCAGGAGAGCGCGAAGCGAATCAGTGGCGCTCATGAGGTTGTCAACCTTCGTACACAAGATACCTGATCGCATCTTTACCCTCCCGCTTGACTGCATACATCAGGTCATCCGCCAGTTTCACCAGATCAGTGACTGCCGAAGGAACAGCCTCACACACCACCACTCCCGTACTGAAAGTGACGGGCCAATGATTCTGAAGCATTTCATCCCTCAGACCTTGGTGCAATTTAGCCAACGCCACGCGGACCCCTTCATATCCTGTTTCGGGCAATAGCAGCCCAAACTCATCTCCCCCAAGCCGGGCAACCACATCCACCTTCCGCAAGTGCTGTTTTGCATAACCCACAACTGCCCGCAAAGCCTTATCGCCGACCGGATGGCCATAGTTATCATTCACCATCTTGAAATTGTCCAAGTCCAGATACACAAGTGCGAAGGGATGTCCATAACGCCGCTGGCGCTCCATCTCCATATGCAGCAACTCATGAAAAAGCGTGAATTCACCGCTCCCGTCAAAGAATCCGTCCGAGCCAATTGCCGCTCATTCTCCAGCGCCCTACGCAAGGCAGATAACAATAAGCTGATAATCAGAAAAACGAAAGCCCGATGAGACTGTTCCACACCGGAACAATCGGATGGGAGTAAAGATGACCCGAAGCCAGATCAGCCCATAGCCAAACAATGGCACTCAATACGGCCAACAAGATGCCAAGTCGACGGCCAAGAAACCACGTACCAAATGCAATTGGAATGACATAGAACAATGAAAAGGCTATTTCATACCCCGTCAGATAATCCAGCAGGCCTACGGTCGCTATCAAGCCAAAGCAAAAGACCATCTTGAAAGTCGGTCTCCACGATACAACGTTCGCTAGAGGGTTCATCGTCTTTTGCCTACCTGATCCTGATGAACGCCGAAGGGCGCTGAGGCGCCGCTCAGTCCAGCGGCGGAGCCGGCCGGCTGCAGCTGCCTGCCAGGCGACAACTGTTCGTCGAATCCCTGCACGTCATGATCATTGAAATCCTTACATAGCAGAAACAGCATCAGCCGTATCGCGTCTCTGAGTACAACTTGTGCAAGTAGATCGCTGCGAATCCCAGCTGGCACCAACGTCGACAGGCTTCGCTGTCGCGTGAAAAGCTCGGCGCTTCGATGTCGCTCACGAATGCACGTGCACCACGGGATGCGGCATCGGCAAGAAGCGTGGCCGCAACCTTCTGATCATCTTCGAACCATGGCGCCATCACTCCGGGTATTGGGGCATCAACAGCAAGCCTCGCCCATCCTGCGCAATCCTGATGGGGGCTACGCGCCATGACGATCTTGCCATCTGGGCACCCATCGTCCCGCCTGAACGCGTGCGCACAGCCGGAACTGCGGATCAACGCCTTGAGCCATTCACCGATCAGTGCTGGCATTCGATCGCCTTCAACCACGGACTGACTCCACTCATCGGCGCTCAACGACGTCACGATTTCGCAGCCCTGCACATGCTCTGCCCAGCGATCATCCGGGACTCCCTGTAAAACA
The DNA here is from genome assembly GCA_000708525.1 of Cyanobium sp. CACIAM 14. Classification (GTDB taxonomy): domain Bacteria; phylum Cyanobacteriota; class Cyanobacteriia; order PCC-6307; family Cyanobiaceae; genus Cyanobium. Next base: position 87,921 of record JMRP01000007.1, on the reverse strand, counting down.
AGCCGCTCCCACGCCCCGTCTGGCTCATAGCGGCGTTCGATGAGTTGTTCGAAAAGATTGTTCGGCTGGCTGTCGTCGTTAACCAGGATCCAATGCCGCTCGACGCCACCCTCGTCGTAGAAGGTGTCAACGGCATCGACTATCTGATTGTCCACGGGTGCGGGGCAGCCCAGGGTCATCACCATAGTGAAGTGGCTGAACGGGATCGTGCTGCGTACCATGGCGAGTTCACCTTGTCGGCTGGCGAACAACCCCAGTGCCTGCGCCACATGCGGCGACGCCTGCTCGAAATCATCCATCCAAGTGTCAGCGTCAATACGTTCTGCACGAACGGCGAGCACATATCCCGAGAGGGTTCGACCCCTGGCACGGTCTTCTTCCGTGATCCTGTCTTGCCGTGCATTCGGATTTTACCTTGTGGGTGACATCACGGCCGTGAATCTTGCTGCTTCCTGACGCGCCAAGGGAACCGCGCGCCGCCCCATTTGGATGTCAGCCACGATGTTTCGCAAGCATCGACGCGATGAAGTCTGTCCAGACCCTGTCCGGTGTCCACACGGAATCCATCAACTCGAACGCCCGCTCAACGGACCATCCCTGGCGCGAATGACGGTACAATCCGAGGAAAGCGGTGACCCGGTAGTTGGCGGCGCAGTGAACGAGAACGTATCTGTCTCCGGCCTCCTCCATCGCATCGAAGAACGCAAGCAGGTCGGACTCTGCTGGTCGCCCGAACTGCACGGGGATGTGCCTGTAGGTCAGGCCGAGCGCCTCAACGGAGCCTCGTTCGTCGGCCAATGAATAGCGGGGATCGTTGTGAAGCGCCAGATTGATGACCACTCCAACGCCCGCGGTGCGAGCCGCAGCCAACTGCGCCTCGCTTGGCTGACCACAAGTGATGAGCCTCTCGTCAGCCTGGCGAAAGTTGCGCACATCTTCAATTCGCGGGATTGTCATGTCTGGCCAGCGTTGAATGAGCGGCCACTCTGAACGATCTTTCGAGCTCCATGCTTCAGGATCCCAGCGGCAGAGTCCGATCACAGCCGGACGAGGGGTCTGGCATCACAGTCTCTCCTGGAGAGACCCTTCTCGACCCTGTTTCTTCCGCTGACTCCTGAACAGCCTTGGCCTGCCGACACGGAAGGCGGACCTACCTGAACCCTTCTCTCTCCATCGCATCCGCCGCCCGTTCGCAGCGCTTCGGCTCCGCCCCCAGCAGGGCCAGCAGCTTCGTTCGGGCCGCCGGCTGCGACGCTGCAAGGCTCGCCCCCGGCATCCGGCAGCAGCAGACGCTTCGGCCTGCCCGATGTCGGGAGAGGCAGCGGCATCCCAGGGGAGCGGTCTCCACCCAGGCCTGTCTGCAGCCAGGAGACCCCCGCGACAATCCATACCGACGCTCAATACTGAAATGATCGTCGCCGTCAATGGCCCGGATGATGGGGGATCGAACCCTCAACAAGGCGCTGCGCTCCCTCCAGCTCAGGGCCTTCCACTTCGATCGTGATCGCTGGCAGTCCACCCGCAGCATCCGCCGGCTGCTGGAGGAGCGCTGGTGGGCTGTGGCCCTGGCCCTGCTGCTCACCGGCTTCAGCGCCGCCGCGGCCGGCCTGCTGTTCAAGACCGGCGTGGGCTGGCTGGGCACCTGGCGGCTGCGGTTGCTGGAGCAGGCGCCGGCGATCCTGGTGCTGCCCCTGATGGGAGGTGTGGGTGGGCTGGTGTCGGCCCTTCTTGTGCGGGAACTCGCCCCCACGGCGGCGGGATCGGGCATCACCCAGGTGATGGTCTTCCTACTAGGACGACCCATGCCCATGGGCTTCCGCGTGGCGGTGGTCAAGCTCATGGCGGGGATCCTGGCCATCGGCTCCGGCTTTCCGCTCGGCCCCGAGGGTCCTTCCGTGCAGATGGGGGGATCGGTGGCCTGGAGCCTGGCCAAGCTGCTGCGAGCCCCTTCCGCCTTCCTTCGCGTGATCGTGGCCGCCGGGGGAGGCGCCGGCATCGCGGCGGTGTTCCATGCACCGATCGGTGGATTCTTCTACGCCGTGGAGGAACTGCTTCGCGGCGCCAGGCCGGTGGTGCTGCTGCTGGTGCTGGGTACCACCTTCCTGGCCGACACCTGGGCGGAGGTGATGGGTCTGTCCGCTCTGGGCCGGCAGACCAGTGGCCTCAACGCGGTGGGCTTCCAGCTGGAGAGGGAATTCACCCCCGTGGTCCGGTTTCTGCCGATGGACCTGGGGTATCTGATCCTGCTCGGGTTGGTGGTGGGCCTGCTGGCGGAGCTGTACTGCCGTTACGTGATCCGGATGCAGCGGCTCAGCCACCGCTGGTTGGCGCCTCACCTGGTGAGCCGCATGGTGATCGCGGGGGTGGTGCTGGGCCTGGTGTATGCCCTCCTGCCACAGGAATTCCGCAACAACGCCGGCCTGCAGCACGCCGTCGGCAACGGCTACGTGGAGATCCGCACAGCCCTGGGAATCTTCGCTGTGCTGTTCTTCAGCACCGGCCTGGCTGCTGCCTCCGGCGCTCCGGGTGGCCTGTTCGCGCCCATGCTCACCCTCGGCGGCACCATCGGCCTGGCCTGCGGTGGTCTGGCCAGCCAGCTCACCGGCCACGTGCCCACCACCTTCGTGTTCGCCGGCATGGGGGCCTTCGTGGCGGGTTGTTCCCGCACGCCGATCACGGCCATGTTCCTGGCCTTCGCCCTCACCAAGGATCTATTGATCCTCAAACCGACCCTGGTGGCCTGTCTGGCCAGCTTCCTGGTGACCCAGATTCTCCACGGCAAGTCGATCTACGAACGCCAGATCGAGCTGCTGCGGGAGTTCGACGGCGCCGGGGAGGGCCACGCCAGAGGGGCCGGAGCCGTCAGCCGCTGAGCGCCGCCTGGACAGAAGGCCAGGAGCTGGATTCTGTAGCGATGAAAACAATTTCGTCGGTTCGGGGGTGGGCGCGGCTGCGATTCCTACCTTGCGGACAGCCTCCCTGGTGCCATGACCCGTTTCGACCGGTTCCTTCGCCGCGGCTTCGCCCTCGCTGCCGCCGGCAGCCTGGCCCTGGCCGGCTGCCAGCAGACCCAGCAGACCGTCAAGGAGGCGGCCGGCGGCATGGGCGAGGCCGCCAAGCAGGCCGCCACCGGTGCCGCCCAGCAGGCCCTTGGCCCGGCCGTGCAGCCGGTGCTGGATCTGCTGAAGCAGGGCGAGGCCGACCTGAAGGCCGGCAATCTCGGCGCTGCGGTGACCGCCATGGGCGGGTTCCAGGCCCTCTGGGCCAAGGCGGCCCCCGTGATTCAGCCCCTGGCGGGTGACAAGTGGCCCGCCATCGAAACCGCCGCCAAACAGGTGAGCAGCACCTTCGCCAGCGGCGCCAAGCCCGATGCCGCCGCGGCCGGGGCGGCGATCAGCGGTCTGATGGGCCCCCTGAGCGCCCTGGCGGGCAAGTAGCCAAAGGGCCGGCAAGCGCACGACCCCGGGAGGATCACCGGGGCTGCGAGCAGACGCGCCGGCGGTTGGCCCCCAGCTGGCGCGGGCAGCGGCCGAGGGTCTGGTCACCGAGCTGCAGTTCCTCCTGCGCCCCGCCGCTGAAGCGGGACAGGGCAAGGTCCGCATGGCCTGGGGAGATGGCTGGTAATGGCGGGTGACACCCGAGGTGCGGCCGGCGGCGGAAGTGCGGTTCTGACCGGTGCCGAACTCTGCCGCACCAATCTGGGGAAGGCCCGCCTGCGGATGGAGAAGCTGCAGCGGCTGGCGGAACGCGGGGGCTGGAGTGATCTGGTGCGCGAAGCCCAGGAACTGGAGGAACTGGCCAGCAAGGCGATGCTGCGCCGGGTGGGGATCGATCCCGCCGCCTGCAGACGGGCGCGAGCGGATCGTGGCGCTCGCCGAGGTCGCGCATTGGCTGTGAGCCCAGCGGGACCTCTCCTTCGACCGCGATGTGGGGTGGGTCCCCACCAAGGGCAATGGCCCGCCGGACGGCGCGCGGGCCCTGGCCTCCGCTCAACCGGCGCTTGAACGGGCCGGGCCGCTGATCGAAGGGAGCTGAGAGGCCTCGTCAGGCGTCGCGGCCCTAGTCCCCCGCGGGCATCGCCATGACCCTGCGCAGCTTCCTCCAGCGCAGCGCCTGCCAGACCAGAAACACCAACAGCAGCGGCAGCAGCGCCACCAGCACCACGAACCGGAAGGTGTCCACCACGGCGCCGCCGCTGGTGGCGACCAGCACCTGCTCCAGCAGGTAAAGGCCGTAGAGGCCGATCAGGATCCAGCCCTCCAGACGCGTGATCACCCCGTTGGTCCAGAAGATCGGCAGGCAGGCCAGGGTGGTGGCCACCATGATCGGCAGATCGCGGCTGACCATCACCGGATCCACCGCCAGCCCCCGCCCGCCGGAGAGCACGCCGCAGAGGCCCAGGATCACCACCTGGTTGAGCAGGTTGCTGCCCACCACGTTGCCGATGGCCAGATCGGCCTGGCCCCGGTAGGCCGCCACCAGGGAGGTGACCAGCTCGGGCATGGAGGTGCCGGCCGCCACGATGGTCAGGCCGATCACCGTCTGGCTGACGCCGAGGGCCACGGCGGCGCTGGTGGCGCCCCGCACCAGCAGCTGGGAACCGAGCACCAGCAGGCCCAGGCCCCCCGCCAGCTTGAGCGCCGCCACCAGGGGGGTGGCCCGCTCCTCGGGGTCGTCCCCGTCCGCTTCGGGCGGCTCCTCCGAGGCGGTGCGCATCTCCCAGACCACGTTGGCCACCATCGCGAACAGCAGGGCCAGGCCCGCCTGCCAGGTGAGCCGGCCGGCCGACGCCATCCCCCAGACGGCCATCGAGACGGCCAGCAGCAGCGGCACGTCCCGGCGCACCAGACGGCTCTTCACCCGCAGGGGCATGACCGCCGCGCTGGCTCCGAGCACCACGAGGATGTTGAAGATGTTGCTGCCCACCACATTGCTGACGGCCAGATCGGCATCCCCCTGGAGGGTGGAGAGCACGCTCACGAACAGTTCGGGGGCGCTGGTGCCCAGGGACACCACCGTCAGGCCGATCACCAGCTGGGGAATGCCCAGCAGCAGGGAGAGGGCGACGGAGCCGGCCACGAAAAGCTCGCCGCCGCCGAACAGCACCAGGATCCCGAGAATGATCTCCAGGACACCCGGCAGCGTGGGCATGAAGGCGCACCGGGATCGTCCGGACTCTAGGCAGCACCACGCGGCGGCCCGGAGTGACACGCTGGACCCCGTGTTACCGCCGCTCCCCTGAACCAGGAAACCCTGCTGTTCCAGCCGGCCCGCCCGTCGGCCGATGCCCTGCGCGCCGTGCTCGCCTTCCCCAGCACCTACAGCGTGGGCATCACCAGCCTCGGTTTCCAGGTGGTCTGGGCCACCCTGGCGCGGCGGCCGGATGTGGATGTGCGCCGGCTGTTCACCGATCAGGGGGATCCGCCCCACGGGGGCCGGCGCGGCCGCGGCCCCGACCTCGATCTCTTCGGCCTGTCCCTGAGCTGGGAGCTGGACGGTCCGGTGCTGCTGGATCTGCTGGAGGGGCAGGGGATTCCCCTGTGGAGCCACCGGCGCGGGGAGGACGACCCGATCGTGTTCGGCGGGGGACCGGTGCTCACCGCCAATCCCGAGCCCCTGGCCCCCTTCCTCGACGTGGTGCTGCTGGGCGACGGCGAGCTGCTGCTGCCCGCCTTCCTCGACGCCCTGGCGGCGGGCCGCGCCCTACCCCGCCGGGAGCGCCTGCGGGCCCTGGCGCAGCTGCCGGGGGTCTACGTGCCGGGCCTCTACGCACCCCGCTACGACGCCGGCGGCCAGCTGCAGGCGATCGAGCCGATCGAAGCGGGCCCGCCCCTCACCATCGCCAAGCAGACCTGGCGCGGCAACACCCTCAGCCACTCCACGGTGATCACGCCGGAGGCGGCCTGGCCCTCCATCCACCTGGTGGAGGTGGCCCGCAGCTGCCCGGAGCTCTGCCGCTTCTGCCTGGCCAGCTATCTCACCCTGCCCTTCCGCACCGCCTCCCTCGACGACGGCCTGATCCCGGCGGTGGAGCAAGGGCTTGCCGTGACCCAGCGGCTGGGCCTGCTGGGGGCGTCGGTGACCCAGCACCCCCAGTTCGCCGACCTGCTGGGCTGGCTGGATCAGGACCGCTTCGACGCCACCCGCGTCAGCGTGAGCTCGGTGCGAGCCGCCACGGTGACCCCCCAGCTGGGGCGGATCCTGGCCCGGCGGGGCAGCCGCTCGCTCACGATCGCGATCGAGAGCGGCAGTGAGCGGATGCGGCAGGTGGTGAACAAGAAGCTGGACAGCGAGGAGATCTTCCAGGCGGCCCGCCATGCAAAGGACGGCGGTCTGAGCGGCCTGAAGCTCTACGGCATGGCCGGGCTGCCCAGCGAGGAGGAGGCCGACATCGAAGCCACCGCCGACCTGCTGGAGGCCTTGAAGAAGGCCGTCCCGGGCCTGCGGCTCAGCCTGGGGGTGAGCACCTTCGTGCCCAAGGCCCACACCCCCTTCCAGTGGCAGGGGGTGCGGCCGGAAGCGGAGAAGCGCCTGCAGCGGCTGGCCCGGCGCCTCAAGCCGAAGGGCATCGAGCTGCGCCCCGAGAGCTACGGCTGGAGCGTGATCCAGGCCCTGCTCTCCCGCAGCGACCGGCGCCTGGCGCCGGTGATCGCCGCGGCCCGCGGCCGCCACGACAGCCAGGGGGGGTGGAAGCAGGCCTACCGGGCCGTACGGGCCGGCGAGGTGGCGGTGCCCCCCGACCTGCCCTTCGCCCTGCCGTCACCGCCCCCTTGGGAGGAGGTCGTTCACGCCACCTGGAGCGAGGAACGTGTGCTGCCCTGGGCCCACCTGGAGGGGCCCCTGCCACAGGCCACCCTGCTCAGACACCGGCAGGAGGCTCTGGCGGCCGGCAGCAGCGCAGGCCCGCCAGCAGCACCCAGCCCGCCACATTGATGCGGCTGTCATAGAACGGCATGTCGGTGGCATGCAGGGCCACCAGCACCAGGGCCGCCGCCCACCAGGCCCGCTCGAACAGGCTGCCGCCGGCCATCCCCAGCCGGGCGGCCCGGAGCAGGAGCCACAGCACCAGGCCCACCACCAGCACGGCCACGGGAACACCGTGGCTCACCGCCAGGTCGATCGGCAGGTTGTGGGGATGACCGTGCCAGTGGCCGGTGCGCATCGGATAGATGATGCTGAAGGCGGCGGCGCCCCAGCCCAGCCAGGGTCGTTCCGCGATCAGTCCGAGCGCCACCTGCCACTGGGCCAGGCGGGTGATCGCCAGGGGGCGATGGCCGCCGTAGTCGAGGTCGATCAGCCGTCCCCAGACCGCCTGGGGCACCAGGCCACGGGCCGGATCCTGGAGGAGGTGGGGAACCCACGGCAGGGTGGCCAGGCCGATCAGCACTAGCACCAGCAGCAGCACCGGCAGCAACCACAGCCAGCTGGCCGGCCCGGCCACCACGGGCACCGCCAGCAGCAGGGCTCCCCAGGCATTGCGGGAATCGGTCAGGAAGAGGGCCGCCACCAGGGCGGCGGCGATCAGAAGCACGATCCCGCGGCTCCAGCGGCCCAGGCCGCTCTCCAGCAGGGCCGCCAGGGTGAGGGGCCAGGCCAGGGCCAGCCAGGCGCCGGCGATGTTGGCGTAGTCGAACAGTCCCGCCAGCCGCTCCGGTGGATTCCCCCCGGCCTTGATGTGCCAGATGATCAGCCCCCCCAGCAGCTGGAAGGGCCCGCTCCAGCCCCACCACAGCTGGCCCAGGCCGGTGAGGATCACCGGCACCGTCCCGGCCACCAGGGCCAGGGCCACCCGGCGGCGTGCGGCGGGGCTGGTGAGGTAGGGCTGGAAGCCCCAGAAGCCCCAGAAGAAGGGCAGCCAGTTGGCAAGGCCCAGCCAGGCCAGCTCGTTGCTGGCGGCCCTGAAGCAGCCCAGCACCATCAACGCCGCCGTCAGCAGGAGCACCCCGTTCACCCGGTCCTCCAGAAGCGGCCGGCGGCCGCGGCTGCCCAGGATCAGGGCCACCAGCAGCGCCAGACCGGCCAGGAAGGCGCTGCTCGCCAGGAGCACCATCCCCAGCTGGAAACAGCGCCAGCCGAGGGGCGAGGCGTCGGCCGGGCGGTGGGCCCGCAGGCGGTCGTCGAGGGCGGAAAGACGGATCACCGGAACGGCGGCGGCAGCAGCGGAGGACCGGCAGGGGTCCGAAGCGACGGCTCAATCAAACACGGCGGTCCGCCCGCGGTAGACCATCACCTGGCGCCGCAGGAACAGACGCACCGCCCGGGCCAGGGCCAGCCGCTCCATGTCCCGGCCCTTGCGGATCAGATCCTCCACCTCGTCGCGATGGCTCACGTGCACCGTGGCCTGCTCGATGATCGGCCCGCCGTCCAGCTCCTCGGTCACGAAGTGGGCGGTGGCGCCGATGAGCTTCACTCCCCGCTCCCAGGCCCGGTGGTACGGCTGGGCCCCCTGGAAGGCGGGCAGGAAGGAATGGTGGATGTTGATCACCTGGGAGAAGCGCGCCAGGAAGGCCGGGCTGAGCACCTGCATGTATTTGGCCAGCACCACCAGCTCGATCCCCTCCTGCTCCAGCTGGGCCAGCTGGGCCTCCTCCACCTCCGCCCGGCTGGCGGCCGTGATCGGCAGATGCACGAAGCGGGCGCCGAAATCGGCGGTCAGCCGGCCCAGATCGGGGTGGTTGGAGACCACCAGCGGCACCTGCATCGGCAGTTCGCCGGAGCGGGTGCGCCAGAGCAGATCCACCAGGCAGTGGTCCTGGCGGCTGACGAAGATCGCCACCCGGGGGAGCGCATCGGAGAAGTGCACCTGCCCCTCGCCGCCGAGGCGTCCCGCGAGGGCCGCCACGGCGGGAACGATCGCCTCCCGGGGCAGACCGAAGCCGGCCAGGGCCCACTCGATGCGACTCAGGAACAGGCCGGCGCCGGCGTCGGTGTGGTGATCGGCATGGAGGATGTTGCCGCCGTTGGCCGCCACCCAGCCCGAGAGCTCGCTCACGAGTCCGGGCCGATCGGGACAGATCAGCTGCAGGATCGCGGTGGGGGAGCGCATCGGCGGGCCAGGCGCGGTGGGGACGGGACGGTCATGGTGGCGCAGGGGGGCCGGTAAAGTCACTGCGCCAGCGTTGTCAGAGGACCCTTCCATGGCCGTCGCGTCCAATCCTCCCCTCTCCCCGATGGGTGGCCTGCGCCGCCTGGGTCTGCTTGTCGTGGCCCTTCTGCTCAGCCTCTCGCTGGTGGCCTGCTCCGGCGATCAGGGCCGCAGACCCCCCAGCATCAGCCCGCAGGACATGACCCTGATCGCCCGTCAGACGGAAGGCTTCCTGGCGGCGAAGGATCGGCTGCCCGAGCTGGCGGATCTGGTCAACGCGCGCGACTGGGTCTTCACCCGCAACCTGATCCACGGCCCGATGCAGGATCTGGGCCGCGAGATGCTCTACATCAACCAGAGGCTGCTGCCGGCCGACCGGGCAGAGGCGACCCACCGGGCCAACGCTCTGAAGGCCTCCCTCGCCGATCTCGACGAGGCCGCCCGCCTGCAGGACGGCGACGGCCTCCGCAAGAGCTACATCAAGGTGGCCACCGGCTTCAGCGCCTACGCCGAGGTGATCCCTGCCGAAGCCGTCAGCCTCGCCCAGACCTTCGCCAGCGAAGCCAAGGTGAGCCACGCCGTGCCCCAGGCCCCCTCCGCCAGCACCCCGGCCCCCCAGCCCCTGGCCAGCGCCGGCGCCTGAACCCCGTCCGTTGATCCCCGACGGGGCAGCGGGGAGACCCACCATGGTGATCGTGGTGGGAGCAGGAATCATCGGCCTGGCCTGCGCCTGGTGGCTCCAGCGACGGGGCCATCAGGTGCTGCTGCTGGATCCCTCCGGCGGCGGGGCACCCGATCCGGCGGCCCTCCACCGCAGCGCCAGCCGGGCCGCCCTGGGGGTGCTGATGGCCGACGTGTTCCACCGCGACCGGGGCAGGGCCTGGGTGCTGCGTCAGCGGAGCCTGGAGCTGTGGCGGCTCTGGAGCGACGAGCTGGCACGGCGGGGCCATCCCCTGCCGCAGCGTCCGGGGCTGCTGCTGCTGGCGGCCGACGCCGCCGAGGCGGAGCGGCTGCAGCAGCTGGCCGCCCGCAAGCGGGCCCTGGGCCTTCCCCTGTGCCTCTGGGACCGGGAGCGGCTGGAGCCGCTGGGCGCGACGCTGCCGCAGCCCTGCCTGGCCGCGCTGCACTCCCCCCGGGACGGACAGCTCGATCCCGGCGTCGCCCTTGCGGCCCTGGCGGCGGATGGGCAGGCGCGCGGGATGGGCGTCCTGGCGCAGAAGGCCGTGGCCCTGGAGGCCCAGCGGAGCGGCTGGCGGCTGACCCTGGCGGAGGGAGGCCATGCGGAAGCGGCCTGGGTGGTGCTGGCGACCGGGATCGCCGCCGCGGACCTGCTGAGCGGGCTGGGGGCCGACAGGGCCGCCGGCTTGGCGCTGGAGCCGGTGCTGGGCCAGGCCCTGGAGCTGGAGCTGGAGGCCCCTCTGCCGCCCGCCTGGCCAGGGGCGGTGGTGTGGCGGGGCCTCAATCTGGTGCCCCGCCCCGACCTGGAGGGCGGCCGCCGCCTCTGGCTCGGAGCGACCCTGGAGCCGGGAGAGCGGGCCGATCCCGCCCAGCGCGCCCGGCTCCACACGCTGGGCGACGGGGCTCCGCACTGGCTGCGCCGGGCCCGGGTGGTGCAGCACTGGCAGGGACTGAGGCCGCGCCCGGTGGGCCGACCCGCACCGCTGCTGGAGCGGCCCGCCCCCGGGTTGCTGCTGGCCGCCGGCCACTACCGCAACGGTGTGCTGCTGGCCCCCGCCACGGCCGAGTGGGTGGCGGGGTGCATCGAGGCCGACACGGGGCCCGGCCCGGCGGGCCTCGACGCTCGGAGGGGTTGACCGGGCCTGGACGCTCCGGGGTTACGTTCCCCGCAGGGCGGCCCTCTCTCCCCTCGCGATGACTCCTCAGACCTTCCTGCTCCGACGTTCCATGGCCGCCGCCGTGACGCTCGGCAGCTGCGGGGCCCTGCTCGGCGGATGCGGTGGCGGCGGCAGCAGCATCCTCAACGGCGCCGGGGCCTCCTTCCCGGCGGCGATCTACCAGCGCTGGTTCCAGGATCTGGCCGCCAAGGGCGTCCAGGTCAACTACCAGTCGGTGGGCTCCGGGGCGGGCGTTCGCCAGTTCCTTGCCGGAACGGTGGATTTCGGGGCCAGCGACGTGCCGATGAAGGAGAACGAGACGTCCCAGGTGCGCCAGGGGGTGGTGCAGATTCCGATGACCGCCGGCGCCATCGCCGTGGCCTACAACCATCCGGGCTGCGATCTGCAGCTCAGCCAGAGCCAGCTGGTGGCCATCTTCCTGGGGAGGATCCGGAACTTCCGGGCGCTGGGCTGCGCCGCCAAGCCGATCCAGGTGGTGCACCGCTCCGATGGTTCCGGCACCACCGCCAACTTCACCGCCCACCTGGCGGCCATCGGTCCGGCCTGGAAGGCGGGCCCCGGCACCGGCAAGACCGTGAACTGGCCCACCGGCATCGGCGCCAAGGGCAACGAGGGCGTGGCCGCCCAGCTCGCCCAGGTGGATGGGGGCATCGGCTACGTGGAAATGGCCTACGTGAAGGGCGACCTGCAGGCCGCCGCCCTCACCAACGGCTCCGGCGTGAAGGTGAAGCCCACCAGCGAGAGCGAGTCCACGGCCCTGGCCTCGATCGATCTGGGGCCCGACCTGACCGGCGGCAACCCCAATCCCGACAAGGGCTACCCGATCGTCACCTTCAGCTGGATCCTGCTCTACAGGACGGGCAACGGCCACAGGCTCGCGAGTCTGAAGAAGGTGTTCGACCACACCCTCTCCAGCCAGGCCCAGGCCCTGGCTCCCCGGCTGGGCTACGTGAGCCTGCCTCCCTCGGTGCTGGCCAGGGGGCGGGAGAAGCTGGCCACCCTGCAACCGTGAGTGGCGGCCGGATCGGCGCAGGCTCTGCCCGGCACCGGTCGATCGCAGCGATGGAAACGCCCCCGAGTCGCCCCGAATCGGGGGTCCTCAGGGGCGGGGATGGGGAGGGCAGGCCGGCGGCTGCCGGCCCCGCACTCACTTGCTTTCGGTGAACTCGGCGTCGATGACGTCGTCGGCGGCGGCGGAGCTGCCATTGCCTCCGGGGGCGCCGCCGGCGGCGGCTCCTTCGGCACCGGCCTGCTGGTACACGGAGGCACCGGCGGCGTAGAGGGCCTGCTGCAGCTGCTCGAGGGTGGCCTTGATGGCAGGCGTGTCCTCCTTGGCCACGGCCTCCTTGAGGTCCTTGGTGAAGCCCTCCACCTTGGCCTTGTCCTCGGCGGCCACCTTGTCACCCAGTTCGCCGAGCTGCTTCTCGGCCTGATAGATGAGGGTCTCGGCCTGGTTCTTCAGGTCGATCTTCTCCCGCTTCTCCTTGTCGGCGGCGGCGTTGGCCTCGGCGTCCTTCACCATCTTCTCGACCTCGTTCTCGCTGAGGGTGGAGGCCCCGGTGATCGAGATGCTCTGCTCCTTGCCGCTCCCCTTGTCCTTGGCGGTGACGCTGAGGATGCCGTTGGCGTCGATGTCGAAGGTGACCTCGATCTGGGGGACACCCCGGGGGGCCGGCGGGATGCCGTCGAGGCGGAAGGTGCCCAGCGACTTGTTGTCGGAAGCCATCTCGCGCTCGCCCTGGAGCACGTGGATCTCCACGTTGGTCTGGCCATCCACGGCGGTGGAGTAGACCTCCGCCTTCTTGGTGGGGATGGTGGTGTTGCGGGGGATCATCTTGGTCATCACCCCGCCGAGGGTCTCCACGCCCAGGGAGAGCGGGGTGACGTCGAGCAGCAGGATGTCCTTCACCTCGCCGGCCAGCACACCCCCCTGGATGGCGGCACCCACCGCCACCACCTCATCGGGGTTGACGGTCTGGTTGGGGGTTTTGCCCGTGAGGCGCTTGACGAGCTCCAGGACGGCGGGAATGCGGGTGGAACCGCCCACCATCACCACCTCGTCGAGCTCGCTGGTGGAGAGCTTGGCGTCCTTGAGGGCCTGCTCCACCGGCACGCGGCAGCGGTCGATCAGCTTGCTGGCCAGTTCCTCGAAGCGGGCCCGGGTGAGGGTGAGGTCGAGGTGCTTGGGCCCTTCCGGGGTGGCGGTGATGAAGGGCAGGTTGATCTCCGCCTGGGTGGCGCTGGAGAGTTCGATCTTGGCCTTCTCCGCCGCCTCGGTGAGGCGCTGCAGGGCCTGCTTGTCCTGACGCAGGTCGATGCCCTCGTTGGCCTTGAAGGTGTCGGCCAGGTGGTCGACGATCACCTTGTCGAAATCGTCACCGCCCAGGTGGGTGTCGCCGCTGGTGGAGAGCACCTCGAACACGCCGTCGCCCACCTCCAGCACGGACACGTCGAAGGTGCCGCCGCCGAGATCGAAGACGAGGATGCGCTCGTTGCTCTTGCGGTCGAGACCGTAGGCCAGGGCGGCCGCGGTGGGCTCGTTGATGATGCGGAGCACCTCGAGGCCGGCGATCTTGCCGGCGTCCTTGGTGGCCTGACGCTGAGAGTCGTTGAAGTAGGCGGGAACCGTGATCACCGCCTGGGTGACGGTTTCACCCAGATACTTGCCGGCGTCCTCGGCGAGCTTGCGCAGCACTTCGGCCGAGATCTCCTCGGGGGCGAACTGCTTGTTGAGCACCGGGCACTTCAGTTTCACGTTCGAGCCAGCCTTCTCGACGGCATAGCTCACTTCCTTCGATTCCTCGTTCACCTCGTCGACCCGACGGCCGATGAAGCGCTTCACTGAATAGAAAGTGTTCTCGGGGTTCATGACCGCCTGGCGCTTGGCGATCTGGCCCACCAGCTTGTCCTGGTTCTTCGTGTAGGCCACCACCGAGGGCGTCGTGCGGAAGCCCTCGGCGTTGGCGATCACCGTGGGCTTGCCGCCCTCCATCACGGCGACGCAGCTGTTCGTGGTGCCGAGGTCAATACCGACGACCTTGCCCATGGATGACCACCTCCAGAAGTGGATGAAATTCGGACTGAGGCCATCTTCCGCATCCGGGACTGACCCAGGCGAGGGGTGGTTCCCGAACCGTTGCCGTACCCGGAAGCGGGCGAAGCCCTGTCGGAGCCTGGGATCCTGCCGGTCTACGGTCGGCCGGCAGCTGCCGCAGCGAGGCCATGGCGACCCCTCCGACCGCGCCGCCGATCGGCGGCGGCACCGCCCTGGCGGGGGTGCTGGGGGATCCGGTGCGCCACTCCCTCTCACCGGCGATGCACAACGCCGCCATCGCCGCACTCGGCCTCGACTGGGTCTATCTGGCCCTGCCGGTGGCGGCGGCGGAGCTGGCGCTGGTGCTGCGGGCGCTCGAGGCCATCGACTGCCGCGGCCTCAACGTCACCCTGCCCCACAAGCAGGCGGCGGCCGCCCTGGCGGCCGAACTGACGCCGCTGGCCCGCCGGCTGGGGGCGGTGAACACCTTGGTGCGCCGCGAAGGGGGCGGCTGGCTGGGCACCAACACCGATGTGGAGGGCTTCCTCGCGCCCCTGCGTCAGGCCGCGCCGCATGGCGGGGGTACCGGTGACGCCCTGCCCCGGCCCTGGGCCGAGCGCGAGGCCCTGGTGCTGGGCTGCGGCGGCAGTGCCCGGGCGGTGGTGGCGGGCCTGGTGGAGCTCGGGCTGGCTCGGATCCGGGTGGCGGGCCGTGACGGGGCGAGCCTGAAGCGTTTCGTGGACGCCTGCGCCTCCTGGGCCCCCCGCCTGGACCCCCTGGCCTGGGAGCAGGAGCCGCCGGAAGCCAGCGGTCCGCTGGCGACGGCCCTGGCCAGCAGCGACCTCGTGGTGAACACCACGCCGGTGGGCATGGCCAGCCGCAGCGATCCCACCGCCGCGGACCGTTCCCCCCTGCGGCCGGATCAGCTGGAGGCCCTGCCCGCCGGGGCCACGGTCTACGACCTCATCTACACCCCCCGGCCCACGGCCCTGCTGCGGCTGGCCCGGGAGCGGGGCTGCACGGCCATCGACGGCCTGGAGATGCTGGTGCAGCAAGGGGCCGCCTCCCTGCGGCTCTGGAGCGGCCGCCGGGACGTGCCGGTGGACGCCATGCGTGCCGCGGCCCTGGCCCGGCTGGAGGGCCCCTAGCCTGCGGGCAACCACAGCCCCACAGAGCTTCCATGGAAGGTCCACCGATCTGGCAGCGGCTGCTGGGAGCCCTTGCCTACATGCTGCCCCTGAGCGATGCCCTGCGCTTCGGTCAGAGCCTGTTCGCGATGTTCCCGCTGCTCCAGTGGCTGGCCCTGCCGGCGCTGCCGCTGGTACTGCTGGAACGGGCGATCCCCTTCGGCAGCCTGGTGCTGTTCCTGCTGCTGTTCCTGCTGGTGGCGCGGAACCCTCGGGTGCCGTATCCCATCCGCTTCAACGTGCTCCAGGCGATCCTGATCGACATCGTTCTGGTGCTGCTGACGCTGGCCTTCGACACGGTGCTGGCTCCCCTCGGCGGCGGCTTCGCCCTGCGCACCCTCTCCAACACGGTCTTCCTCGGCACCCTGACGCTGGTGCTCTTCTCGGTGATCCAGAGCCTGCGGGGCAAGGAACCCGACATCCCCACCGTGTCGGAGGCGGTGCGGATGCAGCTCTACTGAGCCGCCCTGCCGGGGCGGAGTCAGCGTTGCGATAGGTTGCTGAATCCGTCGCTGGCGGGCTCCGGCCCCTCAGCCCCTCCACAGGCGACCATGACGCAGCCCTACTACGAGACCATGTACATCCTCCGGCCGGACATTCCGGAGGAGGAAGTCGAGACCCACGTCGCCAAGTACCGCGACATCGTCAGCGAGGCCGGCGCCGAGGTGCTCGACACCCAGATGCGGGGCAAGCGCCGCCTCGCCTACCCGATCGCCAAGCACCGCGAAGGCATCTACGTCCAGCTGAACCACAACGGCGATGGCCAGCAGGTGGCGGTGCTGGAGCGGGCCATGCGGCTGTCGGAAGACGTGATCCGCT
Source organism: Cyanobium sp. CACIAM 14 (assembly GCA_000708525.1). Classification (GTDB taxonomy): domain Bacteria; phylum Cyanobacteriota; class Cyanobacteriia; order PCC-6307; family Cyanobiaceae; genus Cyanobium. Next base: position 71,940 of record JMRP01000007.1, on the reverse strand, counting down.
ATCTCACCGTGATCCAGGACGGTCCCATGCCTCCCCCCCGGACCATCCCGGGAGCCTCGGTCGAGGTGTCCCCGACCGAGGCGGCCTCCGCCTGAGGCAGGGTGTTGCATCCTGATCGGCCGGCCTAGAGTCCGTCCAACGGGCGCTAAGGGATCACCGTGTCGGATACGGGGACAGACACCGCGTCGGACAAGGACGTTGCCATCCCGCTGGGGGACGCGGCACGGGCCGTACCTGCCCAGCCAGCCTTTCCGGCGGCCGGCCGGCCCTCGAACCGTGCGCCCCTGGCGAGTGTCCTGGCGCCCGGCCAGCCGGTGGCCCCGATACCCAGCGCCAATCCGCCCAGCTTCAGCTTCGGTGAGCCCCCTGCCGTCGCCACTCTGATCGAGGAGGAGCCGGCGTCGGCTCCTCCACCACCACCGGCTTCAGCGTCACCACCTTCACCTCCTCCACCGGCAGAGACCCCGGAGGTCCGAGCCGGCGGCCTCGCCGTTCCCGCGCCCGACCCTCAGCAACTCGAGCTCGAACTGGCCGCCGCCCGAGATGAACTCAAGGCCCTGCATGAGATGCTCGAAGACCTCCCGGAGATCTTCGAGCGCAAGTTCCAGCAGCGGCTGGCCACGGTGCTGGAGCACCAGAAGCACCTGCTGGCCGACAACCAGGCCCTGAGGGAGCGCCTCTACAACCTCAGCTCCAGTGACAGGGACGGCCCAGGACCGGGACCCGGCCAGCCCCTGCTGCTGCCCACGGTGGCCCCCCGGCAGGGATGGGGTCAGGCGCTGAAACGGGCCCTGGGCCTGGGCAGGCCACGGAAGATCACTCGCCCCGGCGACGGGCGGCCCACAGGCGCGTAGGCATCCCCCACACGTAGATGAAGCCCTCGGCGGCCCTGTGATCGAAGAGGTCTTCGGCGCCGTAGGTGGCCATGTCGGGCACATAGAGACTGTCGCCGCTGCTGGAGCGCCCCACCACGGTGGCGCTTCCCTTCTGCAGCCGGATGCGCACGAGGCCGTTCACGGTGGCCTGGGTGCGGTCGAGGAACCCGTCGAGGGCGTCCTTGAGCGGACCGAACCAGAGGCCCTGGTACACAAGATCCGCCCAGCTCATCTCGATCTGGCGCTTGTAGCGGAGCACATCGGCGGCGAGGGTGAGGCTCTCCAGCTCCTGGTGGGCGCGGATCAGCAGCAGCAGCCCCGGGGTCTCGTAGATCTCCCGGCTCTTGATGCCCACCACCCGGTTCTCGATCATGTCGAGACGGCCGAAGCCGTGGGCCCCCGCCAGGGCATTGGCCCGCCGGATCAGGGCCACCGGATCGAGGCGCTCGCCGTCCATGGCCACCGGATTGCCCTGCTCGAAGGCGATCTCCACCACCTGCCCCTCGGCGGGGGCGTCCGCCACCGAGCGGGTCATGGCGAACACCTCCTCGGGCGGCTCGAGCATCGGATCCTCGAGCGGGCCGGCCTCGATGCTGCGGCCCAGCAGGTTGAGATCGATCGAATAGGGCGATGACCTGCTCACGGGCGCCGCGATGCCGCAGCCCTCGCCGTAGGCGATGGTCTCCTCCCGGCTCATGCCCCACTCCCGGGCCGGGGCCAGCACCTTGAGGTCCGGGGCCAGGGCGCCGATGGCGACGTCGAAGCGCACCTGGTCGTTGCCCTTGCCGGTGCAGCCGTGGGCCACCGCATCGGCCCCCACCTCCCGGGCCACTTCCACCAGCCGGCGGGCGATCAGGGGCCGGGCCAGGGCCGTGGAGAGCGGGTAGCGGCCCTCGTAGAGGGCATTGGCGCGGATCGCGGGGAAGGCGAAGTCCCTGATGAACGGTTCGATCAGATCGTCCACCAGCGAGCGGCTGGCGCCGGCGGCGAGGGCCTTGAGCCGGATCGGCTCCAGCTCATCGCCCTGGCCCAGATCGGCGGCGAAGGTGATCACCTCCTTCACCCCCCATTCCCGCATCAGGTAGGGGATGCAGACGCTGGTGTCGACACCTCCGGAATAGGCAAGCACCACACGCTCGGCGCGCGGTTGTCCGCCCGCCCCCTGCTGCCCCAGCTCCGCCATCAGTGCCGCTCCTGCGTTGTGGCGACCGATTCTGTCGCCTGGGGGGATTCTCCCCCCTCGCCGGCCGGGGGCAGGCGCCAGCGGAGGAGAAGCACCAGGGCCATCAGCAGGGGCGGCCCCAGCACGAGGGCGACCACCAGCCAGGGAACGACCGGCAGGGGCATGGTCCAGCGCCTCCCGGCCGCCGCCAGCAGGGCGCTGAGGACGAGGGCCAGGGACCAGAGGCGGCCCACCTCCTCGAGCTTGGATGAGGTCATGGGGCAGCGCGGTAGAATCGTGAGTCGGTCCTTGACGACCCAGCCTGACGGCATGAGCATTCTCGACACCATCAACCCTTCCCTAACCCGCTACGGGCGCAACGAGCCGGCGCCGGTGCTGCCGCTGCGGGACGAGCCCGACCTGCTGAGTCTGCTGGAGGCCAGCGGCCGGCTGGTGGCCGACGAGGAGACCGCCAGCACCGACGTCAGCACGGTGGAGGAGGAGGAACTCTCGGCGCTGATGGGCGAGAAGGAGGACTACAACCAGGCCGACGAACCCACCGAGGAAGACTGGGAAGACTGACCCCCCGGCTCCGGCTCCTGCGATGGCATCCCGCGACGGCCGGATCCCGGCGGCCCTGCTCGCCCTGATCCTGCTGGCCATCTGCCTGGCGAGTGACGCCCTGGTGGCCAATTCCATGCTCACCCTGCCCCTGGTGGTGGCGGCCCTGGTGAGCGGAGCTGTGGCGGCCCTGGGCACCCCGCGACTGCGCGCCCTCAAGCTCGGCCAGGTGATCCGCGAGGACGGTCCCCAGGCCCACCACAGCAAGGCGGGCACCCCCACCATGGGCGGCCTGCTGGTGGTGCCCGTGGGGGTGCTGATCGGGGGCCTGATCAGCCCGCAGGACCCACGGCCGCTGGCGGTGGCCGCGGTGACCCTGGCCTACATGGCCATCGGCGCGGTCGATGACTGGCGCAGCCTCACCCGCCGCACCAATACCGGTCTCAGCCCCCGGGGCAAGCTTCTGCTCCAGGCCCTGGCGGCGATCCTCTTCCTGGTGTGGGCCCACCAGGGAGGCTGGCTGGGGGGGGGCGTGCCCGGCGATCTGGGTCTGCCCTTCGGCCGGGTGCTGGTGCTCGGCCTGCTGATCTGGCCCCTGGCCCTGTTCGTGTTCCTGGCGGAGAGCAATGCCACCAACCTCACCGACGGGCTCGACGGCCTCGCAGCCGGCTGCGGCGCCGTGGTGTTCACCGGCATGGCGCTGCAGCTGATGCTGCGGGGCCACGGGGGCGACCCGGTGCTGGCGGGTTTCTGTGCCGCCATGGCGGGCTGCTGGCTCGGCTTCCTCAGCCAGAACCGCCATCCCGCCAGGATCTTCATGGGCGACACCGGCTCCCTGGCCATGGGAGCGGCCCTCTCGTCGGTGGCCCTGCTCACCGACAGCCTCTGGCCCCTGCTGCTGATGGGCGGCGTGTTCCTGGCCGAGTCCCTCTCGGTGATCCTGCAGGTGGGGGTGTTCAAGGCCACCAAGGGGGCCGACGGCCAGGGACGCCGACTGTTCCGCATGGCGCCCCTGCATCACCATTTCGAACTGGGGGGAATGCCGGAGCAGCGCGTGGTGATCGGGTTCTGGGGCGTCAGCCTGATACTGGTGCTGGTGGGGCTGGTGCTGCTGCCCTGAGACCCGCCTCCCTCGCCACTCGCAGCCCGTCCCATGGCCTATTTCACCTGGAAGGAAACGGGCCTGACCGCCGACTGCGCCAGCCTCGAGGCGATGGCGGCACGGTTCGAGGAGGCCGCCGCCCTGATGCGTCGCATGGCGGAAGAGGGGTTCCGGGTGGAGCGCCATCCGGATGGGCAGCGCATCACCCATCCCGATCCGGCGGTGTTCGAGGCCTACGGATTCGTGAGCGAGGAATCGGCGGAGAGCCAGCTCACCCTGCTGGACGAGGACCGTCCCTGAACCAGCCGTGATCGACCACCAGGCCCCCCTGGAGGCCAGGGCCGGCTCAGCGGCGCAGACTCAGCGGCGTAGATAGCCCACCACCCACACGAGCACGAAGGCCAGGGACGACACCCCCAGGTAGATCAGGGTCCATTTCTGGAAGCCGGCCACATCCCAGCCGAAGGGCAGCAGGCCATCGGCCGCGTCGGCCACCGTGCTGAAGCCGAGGGGGCCGGGGACGGGGCCTGGAAGGCCGCCAGGGCAGGGAGCGGGGCCACGGGCATGGCCGCACGTTAGGGGAAGGGCGGCGCGCCGCGGCAGGATCGCCGGACCCGAACCCCTGCCATGGCACCCTCCCCCTTCCCACGCACCGTGATGCTGCTGGGCAGCGGCGAACTGGGGAAGGAGGTGGCGATCGCCGCCCAGCGGCTCGGCTGCCGGGTGATCGCCGTGGACCGCTACGCCGGGGCGCCGGCCATGGCGGTGGCTCAGGTCGCCGAAGTGATCCCCATGACCGATGCCGACGCCCTTCGGGAGGTGGTGCGGCGCCACCGGCCCGACGTGGTGATTCCCGAGATCGAGGCCCTGGCGGTGGATGCCCTGGCGGGACTGGAGGCCGAGGGCACCACGGTGATTCCGACCGCCCGGGCCACGGCGGTGACCATGAACCGCGACCGCATCCGTGACCTGGCCGCCCAGCGACTGGGCCTGCGAACGGCGCGCTTCGCCTATGCCGGCAGCGCCGCCGAACTGGCGGCCGCGGCCGACCCCCTGGGCTGGCCCGTGGTGGTCAAACCGGTGATGAGCTCCTCCGGCAAGGGCCAGAGCGTGGTGCGGGGTCCCGGGGAGATCCAGGCCGCCTGGGAGGCCGCCATGGCCGGCGCCCGCGGGGCCGGGGAGCGGGTGATCGTGGAGGAGTTCCTGAGCTTCTCCCTGGAGATCACCCTGCTGACGGTGCGCCAGTGGCTGGGCCCCACCCTCTTCTGCCCGCCCATCGGCCACATCCAGGAACGCGGCGACTACCAGTGCAGCTGGCAGCCGGCCCGGCTGGGGGCGGAGCAGCTGGCCGCGGCCCAGGCGATGGCCCAGGCCGTCACCGACGACCTGGGCGGCGCGGGCCTGTTCGGGGTGGAGTTCTTCCTCTGCGGCGAGCCCGGCGCCGAGGAGGTGGTGTTCTCCGAGCTCTCCCCCCGGCCCCACGACACGGGTCTGGTGACCCTGGCGGGCCAGAGCCTGAGTGAATTCGACCTGCACCTGCGGGCGGTGCTGGGCCTGCCGATCCCGGAAATCCGCAGCCTGGGAGCCGCCGCCTCGCGGGTGATCCTGGCGGGCCCGGACGCCGCGGCCGGCGGGACGCCCACCTATCTGGGGCTGGAGCAGGCCCTCGCGGTGCCGGACACCCAGGTATTGCTCTTCGGCAAGCCGGAGGTCCGGCCCTGGCGGCGCATGGGGGTGGCCCTGGCGCGGGGCGGCGACGAGGCCGAAGCCCGCTTCCGGGCCGATCGGGCCGCCGACGCCGTGCAGGTGCGGACCAGCCCATGAACCGGCGCCACCACTGGTTTTTCGGGTCGTCGCACCGTAAGGTGCGGCCCTGCGGGTTGCATCATGAACCAGGCCCAGTCGCCCTCGAAGCTCTCCCCCTCCCGGAAATCCCGGGTGCGCAAGGAACGGGGAGCGGTGGCGCTGCCTGAGAAACCGGGCCACCGCAGCGATCCGGCGCCCCGCCCCCCCTCCCGGCATCGCGGCCGGCGGCTGCCCCTGATCACCTTCGGGCTCGGTCTGGCGGTGGGCGCGACCCTGGTGGGCCCCCTGCCGGGGCGGCTCGCCCCGTTTCTGGCCGGACTGATTCCAGCACCCAGGGGCATCGGGGCGGTGCTCAACCCCCTCTCCCTGGAGAACCGCCGCATCCTCGTGCTCGGCCGCGACCAGGTGGGCGACAACACCGATGTGATGTTCACCGTCCAGCTGGACGGAGACATCACCCACATCACCCAGGTCCCCCGGGACACCTACATCGAGTCACCGCAGCTGGGGGTGGTGAAGGCCAACTCCCTGTTCGCCCTCGGCGGCATCGAGACCACCAAGCAGGAGGTTGGCAAGCTGCTCTCCGCCCCCATCGACCGCTACCTGAAGGTGAACCTCCACGGGGTCACCAGGCTGGCCGAGGCCCTCGGCGGCGTGGAGGTGGACGTGCCCAAGCGGATGTACTACGTCGACAACACCCAGGGGCTCTACATCGACCTCTATCCCGGCAAGCAGCTGCTCAAGGGCAAGGACCTGGAAGGCTTCCTGCGCTTCCGTCACGACGAACGGGGCGATCTGGGCCGGATGGAGCGGCAGCGGCTGGTGATGGCCCAGGTGTTCCGCAAGCTGTCCGATCCGGCCACGATCACCAAACTTCCGGAGCTGCTGCAGATCGCCGGCAACGACATGATCACCGACCTCTCGCCGATCGAGATGACCCAGCTGATGGGAGCCCTGGGGCACACGAAGCTGAGCACCAGCCGGCTCCCCGGCCGCCTCTACTGGCACAACGACCTCAGCTACTGGATGCCCGACAGCAACAAGGCCCATCCCACCGGCGACGGTGAGGTTCCCTACCGCTGAGCCGGGGCTTCAGCCTTTCACGCCAGGCTTCAGGCCGGCCCCCGGCCGTCGTCGGGCTGGCGCCAGCCGGCCGTGAGCTCCTCGAGAAGCTGGGCCAGACCCTGCTTCTTCGGCAGGTCCGCCTCGGCCGCCCACTCGATCTCCCTGATCCGCTCGTCACCCAGGCCGAGCAACTCCACCAGCTGGCGGTAGGCGATGCGTTCCTGGGCGTTGATGCTGGGCTCGCCTGGGGAACGCCGGCCGACGCGCACCATCATGTAGCCGAGTTTCAGGGCCAGCTCCCGGTCCTCGGAGCTGGGGAGCCGGGCCACCAGATCCCCGAGGCCGGAGACGGGCAGCCGCTCGGCCAGGAACCGCTCCAGCGCCGCCTCGTCGGAGGGGTGGTGCCGTCGGCGTGCAGCTGGCGGGCCACCACCCCGGCGAGCAGCTCCCGCTCCGCGCTGGAGCACTCGCCATCGGCCCAGGCCACGGTGCAGACGATGCGCAGCAGGGCGGCCTGGGTGGGGGAGAGGACCGCGGATGGAGTGGGCTCAGCCATGGGGTCAGGCAGCGAGGGACATGGGGGGATGCTGCTCCAGCACGCGGCGCAGGTAACGGCCGGTGTGGCTGGCGGGGTTCTCCGCGACGGTCTCGGGGGTGCCGGTGGCCACGATCTGGCCGCCCTTGTCACCCCCTTCCGGGCCAAGGTCGATCAGCCAGTCGGCGCAGCGGATCACGTCGAGGTTGTGCTCGATCACCAGGATCGAGTTCCCCTTGTCCACCAGCCGCTGCATGACGTCCATGAGCTTGTGCACGTCGTAGAAGCTCAGACCCGTGGTGGGTTCGTCGATCAGGTAGAGGGTCTTGCCGGTGGCGCGGCGGGAGAGCTCGGTGGCCAGCTTCACCCGCTGGGCCTCGCCGCCGGAGAGGGTGGGAGCCGGCTGCCCCAGCTTGATGTAGCCCAGCCCCACGTCCACCAGGGTGCTGAGCCGGTCGGCCGCCTGAGGAATGGAGGAGAACACCTCCGCGGCCTGCTCCACGGTCATCTCCAGCACATCGGCGATGGTGTGGCCCCGGAAGGTGACCTGCAGGGTCTCGCGGTTGTAGCGGGCCCCCTTGCAGACGTCGCACTGGACGTAGACATCGGGGAGGAAGTTCATCTCGATCACGTTCACCCCCTGGCCGCCGCAGGCCTCGCAGCGGCCCCCCTTGACGTTGAAGCTGAACTGGCCCACCTGATAGCCGCGGGCCTTGGCCTCCACCGTGGCGGCGAAGACCTGGCGGATGGGATCGAAGGCGCCGGTGTAGGTGGCCGGGTTGGAGCGGGGGGTGCGGCCGATCGGCGACTGGTCGATGACGATCACCTTGTCGATCGCCTTGATGCCCCGCAGCTCCTCCAGACCGGCCGGGAAGGGCACCTTCAGGCCGAGGCGGTTCTCGAGCGCCGGGTGGAGCAGCTCGTTCACCAGGGTGCTCTTGCCGCTGCCGCTGACCCCGGTGACGCAGACCAGCCGGCCCAGGGGAATCTCCACGTCGAGGCCCTTGAGGTTGTTGCGGGTGCAGTTGACGAGGGTGAGACGGCGGCTGCCGGCATCCCGGCGCTCGGCCGGCGTGGGGATGGAGCGCCGGCCGCTGAGGTAGGCGCCGGTAAGGGAGTCCTCGGCGCTGAGGAGATCCTGGAGGGAGCCTTCGGCGACGATGTGGCCGCCGTGCACCCCGGCGCCGGGGCCGATGTCCACCAGGTGGTCGGCCGCCCGGATCGTGTCCTCGTCATGTTCCACCACGATCAGGGTGTTGCCCAGGTCGCGCAGCTTGGTGAGGGTGGCCAGCAGGCGGTCGTTGTCGCGCTGGTGCAGGCCGATGCTCGGCTCGTCGAGCACGTAGAGCACGCCGGTGAGGCCGGCGCCGATCTGGGTGGCCAGGCGGATCCGCTGGGCCTCGCCCCCCGAGAGGGTCATGGCGGGCCGGTCGAGGCTCAGGTAGTCGAGGCCCACGTCGAGCAGGAAGCGCAGGCGCATGCGGATCTCCCGCAGCACCAGGTCGCCGATCTGGATCTGGCGGCTGCTGAGCAGGGGCTCGGCCCCTTCGCTGGCACCCACCCCCATCAGGGCCTCGATGCGCTCCAGCGTGTCGGCCACGCTCACGGAGGTGAGCTCGTGGATGGCGTAGGGGCCCACGCGCACCGCCAGGGCCTCGGGGCGCAGCCGCAGCCCATGGCAGCTTTCGCAGGGCACCAGTTCCAGGAACTTCTCCAGCTTCTGGCGCATCGCCTCGCCGCTGGCATCGCGGAGCTGGCGCTCCAGGATCGGCAGGATGCCCTCGAAGGGGCGCACGTAGCCCGTGCTCTTGCGGTAGCGGCTGTCGGCCCGGATGGCGATCGGCTCCTGGCTGCCCTGCAGCAGCACCTGCCGCTGCTCTTCGCTGAGCTGGTTCCAGGGGGTCTTGAGTTCGAAGCCGAAGGCCTCGCCGACGCTGAACAGCAGGGAGAAGTAGTAGCTGTTCTCCTTGTCGCTCCAGGGGGCGATGGCGGCGTACACGGGCAGGGAGGGATCCGGCACCACGCGATCCACGGTGAACCGGCGCAGGTGGCCGATGCCGTGGCAGTCGGCGCAGGCGCCGTAGGGGCTGTTGAAGGAGAACAGGCGGGGGGAGAGCTCCTCCATCACGGCGCCGTGGACCGGGCAGGCGAAGTTCTCGGAATAGAGCCGCTCCCGGTCCACCCCCTCCGGCAGGGGATCGTCGCCCTTGGGCACCACTTCCACCAGGGCCAGCCCCTCCCCCCGCTTGAGGGCCGTGCGCAGGGAATCGGTGAGGCGTTCCTGGATGCCGTCGCGGGCCACCAGCCGGTCGACCACCACCTCGATGTGATGGGCGTGGTTCTTGTCGAGCTCGATGTTGTCGGCCAGCTCGCGCACCTCGCCGTTGATCCTCACCCGGGCGAAGCCCTCGGCCACCAGGCCCCCCAGGAGCTTCACGTGGGTGCCCTTCTTGCCACGCACCACCGGCGCCAGCAGCTGGTAGCGGGTGCCCTCCGGGAGCTTGAGGATCTGGTCCACCATCTCGTCGATGGACTGGGGCCGGATCGAGCGGCTGCACTGGGGGCAGTGGGGCTCGCCGGCACGGCCGTAGAGCAGGCGGAGGTAGTCCTGGATCTCGGTGACGGTGCCGACGGTGGAGCGGGGGTTGTGGCTGGTCGACTTCTGGTCGATCGAGATGGCCGGCGAGAGGCCCTCGATGGCATCGACGTCGGGCTTGTCCACCTGGCCGAGGAACTGGCGCGCGTAGGCGGAGAGGCTCTCCACGTAGCGCCGCTGACCCTCGGCGAAGATCGTGTCGAAGGCCAGCGAGCTCTTGCCGCTGCCGCTCACCCCGGTGAACACCACCATGCGGTTGCGCGGGATGGTGAGGTCGACGTTGCGCAGGTTGTGCTGGCGGGCCCCCCGCACCCGGATCACGTCCTCGAGGCTGCCGCCGTTCAGGGTGCGCAGGGCGTTCTCGGCGCCGGGGGTGGGCGCCTCCGCCTTCGGGGACCTGCGGGAGGTGCCGTTGCCGGGGGCCGCGCTCCTGCTCGTGGATCCGGCGCGGGCACGGGCCATGGGGTGCGGTCGGCAGCCGATGAGTCTACGGGGGATGGACCTGGGAGAGGCTCAGGCCAGGGCCGGCAGGGGAGCCGCCTCGGCGCAGAGAGCCTCGCTCACGTCCCAGAGACGCCGGCACTGGCCGGCATCGAGGGCCGCCGGGGCGACGCGCACCTCGGTGGGTCAGCCGCGCAGGCCGCCCCACTGGCGGGGGCCGTAATGGCCGCCCGGCCGGGCCTGCGGGGCGGTGGCAGCGAACAGCTGGGGCAGGGCCCCCATGGCGGCGCTCTGGAAGAGGGGATCCATGAGCCGGTAGGCGAGCGGCTCGACCCAGGAGCCGGTGGCGGCGATGGAGGCCGGCTGCAGGTTGGTGCGGGCCAGGCCGGGGTGGGCCGCCAGGGAGAGGGCGGGGCTGCCCTGGGCCGTCAGGCGCCGCTGCAGTTCGAGGGCGAACATCACGTTGGCGAGCTTGCTCTGGCCGTAGGCCTGCCAGCGGTCGTAGCGGCGCTCCCCCTGGAGGTCATCGAAAGCGATGCGGCCGAAGTACTGGGTGCCCGAGGTGACCGTGACCACCCGGGCGCCGGGCCGCTCGCGCAGCAGGGGCAGCAGGGCCAGGGTGAGGGCGAAGTGGCCCAGGTGGTTGGTGCCGAACTGGAGCTCGAAGCCGTTCCGGGTGAGGGCCCGGGGCGTTGCCATCACGCCGGCGTTGTTGATCAGCAGATCGAGGCGCCCGTAACGCTCCGCCACCGAGCGGGCGGCGGCGGCCACATCGGCCAGATCGGCCAGATCGAGCGGCAGCACGTCGAGGGCGCCAGTGCTGGCGGCGGCGGTGAGCAGGTCCTGACGCGCCTGCTCCGCCCGGGCGCGGGAGCGGCAGGCCAGCAGCACCGTGGCGCCCTTCGCCGCCAGGGCCCGGGCCGTCTCCAGGCCGAGGCCGCTGTTGGCACCCGTGACCAGGGCGACGCGACCGGACTGGTCGGGAATGTCGGCAACGGTCCAGCGCATCGCGGCAGCTCCCTCGGGGCCCAGCAGCCCTTCACGGTCCAACTGAACTGTAAAGGAATGTGAAGCGAGTGGATCCGGGGCCCCCGGCCTGCCTGCCTCCCGGCGCAGGACCAGGAAGAAGGGCACGGTCAGCCCAATGCGATCCATCCACCCAGCACGCTCTCGCCGTCCAGCCGGCGGAAGACCAGCGGCTACACCACCTCCGGACTGTCGAAGCGCTGGCCGTGCCACTGTCAGGGCTCCAGCAGCCCGTCGAACAGCCGCAGGGCCTCGACGGTGCACGAACAGATCGTCTCGGTGTCCTCGGGGGTCTTCATGGTGCCGGTGGGCGGGAAAGCCGCCGGGGCCGGCCGTAGAGCTGCCGCAGCTCCTCCTTGGCGGCCTCCAGCCGGGCGCGCTGCACGGCCGGCAGCTGCCGGCCCGCACGGTTGATGTAGAAGCTGAGCATCGACAGGGCCGAGCGAAAGGGATCGCTCTTCCGCCGCCGGCTCCTCTCCGCCGAGCGCTGCAGCGAGCGGGCGATCGCCAGTGGATCCTCCCAGGTGAACACACCGGGCTCCAGATCCAGAGCGTTGCTGGTCTCCGAGACCCGCTGCGACCACCGCCGGCGATCGTCGGGTCTGCTCGGTTCGTGGGATTCCATGGTCGTGGGATTCCGTGGTTGGCGGCTTTCGTGCCGGCGGAGCCCCGGACCAGAGACGCTCAGGCTCAGGAAGGACGCCGTCGCGTCCGGAGGTCCTCCTCCGCAGATTCCCAGCGCCGCGCCCTTCTTACGTCTGAACCCTGCCGACTGCTCACCCCGGATCCACCGGGACCCCTTCAACCCTATCCACTCCCCGGCGAACCATGCCGCGCGGAGGGAAGTGACGATCGATCCCTCGCACCGAGGGGTGCCCATGGCCGAAATCAGACTGGAAGGGGTCAGCCCTGGGGATTCGAAGAGTCCATGGCAGAGGCTCAGCGTCCCAGGATCATCTTGAAGGCGATCAGCATCAGCGCTCCCCCGAAGATCCGCTCCAGGAGTTGATCCGGCACCTGGGTGGCGAGCCTGGCGCCGAGCAGACCGCCCACCAGAAAGCCAAGACAGATGAACAGGGCGATCCTGAGGTGGACATAACCGTGCTGGTAGCAGGTCCAGGCTGCAAGCAGACCGATCGGCGGAACCAGGAGCGCCAGGGTTGTGCCCTGCGCTTGATGCTGGGACAGGCCGAAGCCGAAGATCAGCGCAGGAACGATGATGACGCCGCCGCCGATGCCGATCAGCCCGCTGAGGAAACCGGCCAGGATCCCCAGAAGCACCTACAGCAGAAGGTTGGCCATACGTCCTCTCCTGGAGGGATCGCGGCATGAGGATGGATCATCGCAGGATCCACCGGGCTCCGCTGCGGGCAGACAACCGCGCCTACACCTCTCTGTCAGCCGGTAAAGCGGCCGAACCGGAACCGTCGGGTTGCCTCCCCGACTCCAGGATTCCCTCGTGCGACGTCTCACCTGGAGCGATCATGGACGACGACATCTATGCCGCGGTGGATCTGGTCGGCCCCCTGCCGAAACAGCAGTTCCCGGCGGTGGAAAGCGATCCCAGGGTGGTGTACGCGGCGGTGCGCGACGAGCTGATGCTCGATGGCAATGCCCGCCAGAATCTGGCCACCTTCTGCCAGACCTGGGTGGAGGAGGAAGTTCATGACCTGATGAACCTCTGCATCGACAAGAACATCGAGGACAAGGACGAATATCCCCAGACAGCGGAGATCGAGGCCCGATGCCTCCACATGCTGGCCGATCTCTGGAACGCCCCCTCGATCAGCGGGTCCATCGGCGCCTCCACCACCGGCTCCAGCGAGGCCGCCATGCTCGGCGGGCTGGCGATGAAGCGCCGCTGGGAGGCGGCCAGGAAACGCGCCGGTCTCTCCACCGACCGGCCGAATCTGGTGACCGGTCCGGTGCAGATCTGCTGGCACAAGTTCTGCCGCTACTGGGACATCGAGCTGCGCGAGATCCCGATGGAGCCGGGGCGGTGGATCCTCACGCCCGAGAAGGCCCTCGCGCCCTGCGACGCGAACACCATCGGCGTGGTACCCACGCTCGGGGTCACCTTCACGGGCCAGTACGAACCGGTGCGGCAGCTCTCCGACGCCCTCGACGGGCTGCAGGACAGCACCGGCCTGGACATCCCCATTCACGTGGACGCCGCCAGCGGCGGATTTCTGGCGCCCTTCTGCGCCCCCGATCTGATCTGGGATTTCCGGCTTCCCCGGGTCCGCTCGATCAATGCCTCCGGCCACAAGTTCGGCCTGGCTCCCCTGGGGGTGGGCTGGGTGCTCTGGCGGGAGGCCTCCGACCTGCCGGAGGAGATGGTGTTCTGGGTGAATTACCTGGGGGGGAACATGCGTGACCTCTCCCTGAACTTCTCCAGACCGGGAGGCCAGGTCGTCTCCCAGTACTACAACTTCCTGCGGCTGGGCCGCGAGGGTTATCGAAAGGTGCATGCCACCTGCTACGACACGGCCCGATTCCTGGCCGACGCGATCGCCGGACTGGGACCCTTCGAGATCGTTTACGGGGGCGATCCGGCCAGCGGCATCCCGGCCGTCTGCTGGACGATGAAGGAGGGCACGGAGCCGGGCTTCAATCTCTTCTCCCTGGCGGATCGGCTGCGGGTGCGGGGCTGGCAGGTTCCCGCCTACACGCTTCCGGCCCACTGCCAGGACAGAAGCGTGCAGCGGATCCTCGTACGCCATGGCGTCAGCCGGGATCTGGCCGCCCTGCTGCTGGAGGACATCCGCCAGGCCGTGGCCTTCTTCGAGCGCCATCCCCGGCACGCCCATCTCAGCGGCGAGGAAGCCTCGGGGTTCCACCACTGATCCCGGTCCAGGCCGCCGGGCTATGCAGGGGGGGATCCGCTCAGAGCGCATGAGCTGGCTGGAGCCCACCAACCTGCTGCTGCTGAGCTGCGCCGCGATCTACGCCCTGCTCGGGGAGTGGATCGACAGCGGGATCCTGCTGGTGTTCGTGGTCGCCATCACCCTCCTGGATGTCATTCAGGAGCAACGCAGCCAGCGGGCCCTGGCCGAACTGGCCCGCCTCTCGGCGCCCCACGCCCACGTGCGCCGCGAGGGCGTGGACCTGGAGCTTCCCGTGGATCAGGTGCGGGTGGGGGATCTGCTGCGTCTGGAGGAAGGCGATCGGGTGGCGGCCGATGCCGCCCTCAGCGAGGCGGTGGGGCTGTGGCTGGATGAATCCCTGCTCACCGGGGAATCCCTGCCGGTGGCACGCGCGCGCCCCGGTGAGCCGGTGCTGGCGGGGTCGCTGGTGGCCGGCGGCCGGGGCTGGGCGACGGTGACCGCCGTGGCCGAGGCCACCGAACTGGGCCGGCTGGGCAGCAGCCTGGCAACGGTGCAGCCCCCGCTCACCCGCCTGCAGCGGCAGACGCGGCGCCTCACCTCCCGTCTCACGGTGCTGGCCCTGGGGCTCTGCGCCGCCCTGGCGGTGCTCCAGGGGACCGCCAGCGGCGACTGGCCCCACGCCCTGCTCGCCGCCCTCGCCCTGGCCCTGGCGGTGCTGCCCAACGAGATTCCCGTGGTGCTGGCGCTGTTCCTGGCGCTGGGGGCTCTGCGGCTGGCACGGATCGGCGTGCTGGCCCGCTGGCCGGCGGCGGTGGAGAGCCTGGGCAGCGCCACGGTGCTCGCCGTCGACAAGACCGGGACCCTCACCGAGAACCGCATGGGTGTCCAGCAGCTGCTCACCTGGCCGCAGCTGGAGCACTGGCAGGCCGGCGAGCCCCTGGAGGAACCCTTTCACCATCTCGTGGAGATGGCGGTGCTGGCCAGCCGCGGCGATCCGGTGGATGCCATGGAACTGGCGATCCAGCGCCTGGCCCTCGACCATCTGGGCGACACCGAACACCTCCATCCCGACTGGCCCCTGGAGAGGGAATACCCGCTGCAGAGCAATCTGCTGGTCTTCTCCCGTCTCTGGCGGGACGGCGACGGCCGCCCGCGGCTGGCGGCGAAGGGGGCACCGGAGGCGATCGCCGATCTCTGCCACATCGATGCCGCCCAGACCGGCGCGCTGCTGGCCGCGGCCGAGGGGCTCGCCGCCCGGGGGCTGCGGGTGCTGGCGGTGGCCCGCGGGCTCGATGGCGCCCCGCTGCATCCCGGCCCGGCTGCGCAGGTGAACGGAGAGGCCGCCGGCGTGCACGACTACCTGTTCGAACCGGTGGGGTTTCTGGCCCTGGCCGATCCGCTGCGGGCCGATGTGCCGGCGGCGATCGCCACGGCGCGGGGGGCCGGCGTGCGGGTGGTGATGATCACCGGCGACAGTCCGGTGACCGCCCGCTCGATCGGCGATCAGGCCGGCCTTCCGCCCGGGCCGGTGCTCTGCGGCCAGGAGCTGGCGGCCCTGCCGCCCGGCGCTCTGGCCGACAGCATCCGCGAGGTGTCGGTGTTCGCCCGGGTGCTGCCCCAGCAGAAGCTGCAGCTGGTGCGCGCCCTGCAGGCCGCCGGCGAGGTGGTGGCCATGACCGGCGATGGGGTCAACGACGGCCCGGCCCTGAAGGCCGCCGACATCGGCGTGGCCATGGGCCGGCGGGGCACGGCCGTGGCCCGGGAATCGGCGGATCTGGTGCTGCTGGAGGACACCTTCCGTGATCTGGTGCGGGCGCTGGAACTGGGCCGGAGGGTGGACGCCAACCTGCACCTCGCCCTGGGCTACACGCTGGCGATCCACCTGCCGATCGCGACGCTGGGCCTGCTGCCGCTGCTGGTTCCCGGCCAGCCCCTGATCCTGCTGCCCGTGCACATCGCCCTGCTGCACCTGGTGATCGATCCGGCCTGCACCGTGGTGTTCGAGGCCCTGCCGGGCAGGCCCGATCTGATGCGGCAGCCGCCCCGCCCCCCCGAGGCGCCCCTGTTCGGCCCCCGGACATGGCGCCGGTCGCTCCTTCAGGGTTCGGTCGTGACGCTGGCGGTGCTGGTGCTGGCCTTCTGGCCGGAGGCGGAGGCCGCCTCACGCCGCAGTCTGGTGTTCTCCCTGCTGCTGCTCGCCGGCGGCGGCCTGGTGTGGCTGAACGGGGATGGCCGCAGCCCCGTCACCGCGGCCGTGGCCGGCCTCGGCCTGGGGCTCTGGCTGCTGCTGCTGGCGGTCCCCGGCATCCGCCGCGTTCTGGAGCTGGCGCCCCTGGGGCCGGCCCAGCTGCTGACGGTGCTGCTCACCGCCGCCATCGCCGTGCTGCTGCTGGGGCTGCTCGAACGGGCCGGGGTGGGAAGCGGCGGGGTCGGTCGAGGCGGCAGCGAGCGGATTCCCTGAGCCCAGCAGGCTCGCCGCGTAGCTGTGGGCCTCGCCGGTATCGCCTCCGGCCAGTTCCGCCAGTTCCGCCTGGCGCTCGGCAGTGTCCCGCAGGTGGGACACCCGGGTGTGGGTGTGACCCGCCACCACGCTCTTGCTCACCCGGAAGTGGTGGTGCGCCGCTGCGGCCACCAGGGGCTGGTGGGTGACGCAGAACACCTGGCGCCGCTCCGCCAGGCGGCGCAGCAGCTGGGCCATCGCCCCGCTCACCCGGCCGCTCACTCCGGTGTCGATCTCGTCGAACAGCAGGGTGACGTGGGGATCGGCCGCGGCCAGGCAGGTCTTCAGCGCCAGCAGGAAGCGGCTCATCTCGCCGCCGGAAGCCACCTCCGCCAGCGGAGCCAGTGGCTGCCCCGGGTTGGCGGAGAACAGGAACCGCACCGCGTCGGCCCCCTCCTCGCCGGGCTCGGCCGGCGAGAGCTCCACGGCGAACCGCACAGCGGCCAGGCCCATGGGCCGCAGGGCCTCCATCAGCTGGTCCTCGAGCGTCCGGGCGGCGGCGCTGCGGGCCCGGCTCAGCAGGGCATTGGCCCGATCCCGCTCCTGACGGGCGGCGGCCTCGGCCGCCTGCAGGCCGGCCAGCGCAGCCTCCGAACCGCCCTCCCCAAGCGCCTGCCGCAGCCGGTCGCGCAGGGCGATCAGCTCCGGCAGCTCCTGGCCGTGGCGCCGCTCCAGGGCCTTGAGCCGGGCCATCCGCTCCTGCAGCAGGGCCAGGCTTTCCGGATCGCTCTCCAGCAGGGCGCCGTAGCGATCCAGATCGCGGCTGAGATCCTGCAGCCGGGCCAGGGCATCGGCGCAGGCTCCCTGCAGGTCGGCCACGCCGGCATCCAGGCCCGCCATGGTCTGCAGCTCCTGGTCGCAGGCGGCCAGGTGATCCAGCACCGACGGGGCCCCCTCGGCACCCTCCACCAGCCGGCCGAGCAGGGTCATCACGCCCTCCTGCAGCCGCACCCCGTGGGCCAGCCGGTCCTGCTCCGCCTGAAGCCGCTGCCGTTCCTGGGGATCCTCGAGGCCGCCCGCCTCCAGATCGGCCAGCAGTTCCTCCTGGCGGGCCCGCTCCAGGGCGGAACGCTCCCGGTCGGCCAGGGCGCGCTCCAGGGCGTCCGCCTGCTGCCGCCAACGGCGCCAGGCGGCCCGGGTGGCGGCAAGGGCCGTGGCGGTGCCCTCACCGGCGAAGCGATCCAGCCAGCGGCGCTGCTGGCCGGGCCGGGCCAGCTGCTGGGTCTGGCCCTGCACGGTGAGATCCAGCAGCAGGGGACGCAGGTCCAGCACCTGGGTGCGGCTCACCACCAGCCCGTTGAGCCGGTGGCGGCTGGTGAGCCGGCCGTCCTGCAGGCGCCAGTCGCGGCTGAGCAGCAGCTCCCCCTCCTCGGCCTCCAGCTCCTGCCGCTCCAGCCACTCGAGCAGGGGCGGCGCCAGGCGGAAGCTGGCTTCGATCCGGCCACGAACGGCCCCACGCCGCAGCAGCCGCGCCCCCTGGCTGCCCTGGGCTCCCCCCAGCAGGGCATCGAGGGCATCGAGGAGGATCGACTTGCCGGCTCCGGTCTCACCGGTGAGCACGGTGAAGCCCTCGGAGAACGCCAGCTCCAGGCGCTCGATCAGGGCGATGTTCTCGAGGCGCAGACCCGTGAGCACCCAGGCCTCCGGCGAGCGATCGGTACGTGGCCCGACCGTAGCGGCTGTGACTTTCGTTTAGAAGGGGTTCCGCCCGCCGGCGCCGCGGCGGTGCTCCCCCGCCATGGTCTCCTCCCCCCCAGCCCCCGCATCGAGCGCCCAGCGCCTGGACCCCGGCGTGGAGATGGGCGACTTCCTCGAGGCGGCGGGCCTGCTCCGCTACGACCCGGCCGCCATCACCCGCCTCTACGCGGGCCATCCGATGCGGCTGGCGCGGCGGGTGTGGCAGACCCTGGTGCCGATCGGCCTCTACCTGCTGGGGGTCGGCTGCGACTGGTTCACCGGCCAGCTGGCCACGCCGACCCGCGCCCGCGCCCGCGCCCGCGAGTGCGCCGAGCTGCTCGTGGCCCTCGGCCCCGCCTTCATCAAGGCGGGCCAGGCGCTCTCCACCCGACCGGACGTCATCCCGCCCCTGCTGCTGGAGGAACTGGCCCAGCTGCAGGACCAGCTGCCCGGCTTCGACAGCGCCCTGGCGATGGCCTGCATCGAGGAGGACCTGGGCGCCCCGGTGGAGACGATCTTCGCCTCCCTGGAGAAGGAGCCGATCTCCGCCGCTTCCCTCGGCCAGGTGCACCGCGGCGTGCTGAGGAGCGGCGAGCGGGTGGCGGTGAAGGTGCAGCGGCCCGGACTGCGGGAGCAAATCACCCTCGATCTCTACATCGTCCGCAACATCGCCTCCTGGCTCAACCGCAACGTCGGTGTGATCAGGAGCGATCTGGTGGGCCTGATCGATGAGCTCGGCCGGCGGGTGTTCGAGGAGATGGACTACCTCAACGAGGCCACCAACGCCGAGACCTTCGCCCGGCTGCACAGCCACAACCCGCGCATCGCCGTGCCGGCGATCCACCGCCAGGCCACCAGTCGGCGGGTGCTGACGATGGAGTGGATCGACGGCGTCAAGCTCACCAACCTCGACGCCGTGCGGGCCCTCGGCATCGACCCGGACGACATGGTGGAGGTGGGCGTGAACTGCAGCCTGCAGCAGCTGCTGGAGCACGGCTTCTTCCATGCCGATCCCCACCCCGGCAACCTGCTGGCCCTTGCCGACGGCCGCCTCGCCTACCTGGATTTCGGCATGATGAGCCAGGTGAGCCGGGAGGCGCGGACCGGCCTGATCCAGGCGGTGGTGCACCTGGTGAACCGCAACTTCACCGCCCTCTCGAGGGACTTCGTGCAGCTGGGCTTCCTGGGGGAGGAGGTTGACCTGGAGCCGATCGTGCCGGCCTTCGAGAAGGTGTTCGGCCAGGCCCTGGAGATGGGCGTGAGCCGGATGGACTTCAAGGCCGTCACCGACGATCTCTCCGGGGTGATGTACCGCTTCCCCTTCCAGGTCCCGCCCTACTACGCGCTGATCATCCGCTCCCTGGTGACCCTCGAGGGGATCGCCCTGAGCGTCGATCCCGACTTCAAGATCCTCGGCGCCGCCTACCCCTACTTCGCCCGCCGGCTGATGGAGGATCCCGATCCCGAGCTGCGCCGCAGCCTGCGGGACATGCTCTTCGACGGCGAGGACTTCCGCTGGCAGCGGCTCGAGAGCCTGGTGGCCAGCGCCTCCCTGCAACAGCAGCTGGATCTGGAGGGCCTGCTCGATCAGGTGCTCGACTTCCTCTTCTCCCCCACCGGCGGCCTGCTGCGTCAGCAGCTCGTGGACGCGGTGGTGCTTCAGATGGATTCCCTGGCCTGGAACACCGCCCTGCGGCTCGGCCGGAAGCTGCCGCCCCGCTTCCAGCCGCCCGGCCTGCGGGGACGGCCCGCGGGCCCGGAGGCGGTGCCGCTGCTGGATCTGGAGCCCATCCGGCAGCTGGTGGGGATTCTGCGGGACCTGCCGGGCTTCGAACCTTCCCTGCTGCTGAAGCGCCTGCCCCGGCTGCTGACGGAACCGGATCTGCGCCGCATGGGGCTGCAGGTGGCGAAGGGCCTGGCCGAACGGGGCATGGTGCACCTGCTGCGCGACGTGCTGGTGGCCCCGGAGGTGCGGCTGGCGGCGGGTGTGAGCGGCGCCTGAATCCTTAGAGTCGGTCCATCCAAGGGAGAATTCCGTGAACAAGCGGCGAAGGCTCGCGGCCGCTGCCCTGGGCCTGGGGCTGTGCCTGCCGCTGCCGGCGGCCTTCGCCAGCCAGAACCTGGTCTTCACCAGCGGAGCGTTCCGCCGCTCGATTCCGGTCGCCGATCTCGACCATCTGGCCACGACGGGCGAGGCCAGGGGCCTGCTGCGCGACGTCCTGCGTCTCAGCCGCCAGAACCCCAAGGACGTGAGCCGGCTGCTGAACGAGTCGGTGCAGCTGCCGATCGTGCTGATGAGCCGGCTGCTGAACACCCGCATCGGCGAGGCGATCCTCGCCCGCCTAGCCCGCATCCTGTTCCCCCTGAGGGCCCCAGAGGCGGGGCTGCCGGCCCTGCGCTCGGCCATGGTGCTCGGCACCTACCAGAACAACGGCGCCCTCTCCGCCATCTCCTTCCTCAAGGCCTACCCCACCCAGGAACTGGAGGTGAGCCTGCCGGCCCTGATGGGATTGCTCTCCAAGGCGGCCTCGATCGGGGAGCTGGTGCGGTTCTTCTCGGAATCCCCCCTCGACGGGCTGCGGGGCAACAGCGCCGAAGCGGCACCGGCCGCTCCCGCCCCCAAGACCCCCGCCCCCTGACGCCCCAGACCGGAGACCTACCTTGACGTCAGCCTCACCGCTGTCCTCTGTGCCCCTGCTGCGAGCCCTCAGGCGCCTGGGGCGGCAGCCCACCCTGCAGGACTGGCCGGGGCTGATCGAGGCCTACCGCCCCTGGCTGCCGGTCAGCGACGCCACCCCGGTGGTGACGCTGCGGGAAGGCGCCACCCCCCTGATCCCGGCACCGGTAATCGCCGAACGGGTGGGCCGGGGCGTGAAGGTGTTCCTCAAGTACGACGGCCTCAACCCCACCGGCTCCTTCAAGGACCGGGGCATGACCATGGCCATCAGCAAGGCGAAGGAAGCGGGCTCGGAAGCCGTGATCTGCGCCAGCACCGGCAACACCTCGGCGGCGGCCGCCGCCTATGCCCGCCGGGGCGGCATGCGGGCCTTCGTGCTGATTCCCGACGGCTACGTGGCCCAGGGAAAACTGGCCCAGGCCCTGCTCTACGGCGCCGAGGTGCTGGCCGTGCAGGGCAACTTCGACCGGGCCCTGGCCATCGTGCGCGACGTGGCCGAGCGCTACCCGGTCACCCTGGTGAACTCCCTCAACCCCTACCGGCTGCAGGGCCAGAAGACCGCCGCCTTCGAGGTGGTGGATGCCCTGGGGGAGGCCCCCGACTGGCTGTGCATCCCGGTGGGCAACGCCGGCAACATCAGCGCCTACTGGATGGGCTTCAAGGAGTACCGCCAGGCGGGCCACAGCAGCGTCCTGCCGCGGATGATGGGCTTCCAGGCCGCCGGTGCCGCGCCGCTGGTGCTGGGCCACACCGTGGAGCAGCCCGACACCATCGCCACGGCGATCCGCATCGGCAACCCGGTGAACCGGGACAACGCGCTGGTGGCCCGGCGCGAAAGCGACGGCGACTTCATGGCCGTGACCGACGCCGAGATCCTCGAGGCCTACAAGCTGCTGGGCCAGGAGGAAGGGGTGTTCTGCGAGCCGGCCAGTGCCGCGTCGGTGGCGGGGCTGCTCAAGCGACGCCAGGAGGTGCCGGCCGGCGCCACGGTGGTCTGCGTGCTCACGGGCAACGGCCTCAAGGACCCGACGACGGCGATCGAGCACAACGATGCCCGCTTCCACACCGGCATCGCCCCGGAAACGGAGACGGTGGCGAAGGTGATGGGGTTCTGACGGTCACCAGACCGTCTGGGGAAATCCTGGGACATACCCCCTTCTCCGGCGGGAGAGCGCGGGGAGTGGAAACCCCGTCGGGCCCCATCCTCTTTCCCCAGCCCCGGGAATCAGGGGAAAACCGCTTGCGGCGGCAGGATCCGGCCGCCGTTTCCTCAGCCGATCCTCCGGAAGACGCCAGCTGTGGCAAGGGATGTCATCGTGTTTACCCGTTTTCCACCGTCCCTACGACGACTGGCTGTTTTCAAGGTTTCCAATCCTTATTGATCCTTGGAACAGTCGGGAGATCCACCCGTTGCGCTTTGTCGCGCCCTGTGAAACCGTGGGGCCTCCCGATCGCCTCACCGGCCCCCGGCCCCTGCCATGAAGCTGGTCTGCTCCCAGGCTGAACTCAGCGCCAGCCTCCAGCTGGTCAGCCGCGCGGTGGCCAGCCGGCCCACCCACCCGGTGCTGGCCAACGTCCTGCTCACCGCCGATGCGGGCACCGGCCGGCTCAGCCTCACCGGCTTCGACCTCAGCCTCGGCATCCAGACCAGCGTCCCCGCCGCCGTGGAGACCAGCGGCGCGATCACGCTGCCGGCGAAGATGTTCGGCGAGATCGTGGCGCGCCTCGCCAGCGACAGCCCCATCAGCCTCAGCTGCCCCGAGGGGGAGGAGCAGGTGGAGCTCACGAACCGCTCCGGCAGCTACCGGATGCGCGGCATGCCCGCCGACGACTTTCCCGACCTGCCCCTGGCCCAGAGCGGCACGCCGATCCGCTTCCACGCCGATGCCCTGGTGAAGGGGCTGCGCTCCACGCTCTTCGCCAGCAGCCCGGATGAGAACAAGCAGCTGCTGACGGGGGTGCACCTGCGGCTGGATGGCGAGGGCCTCGAGTGCGCCGCCACCGACGGCCACCGGCTGGCCGTGCAGCGTCTCCCCCACGCCGTCGAGACCCCCGCCGGTTCCGACGGGGCCACGGTCGAGGGCGACGGCGATGGATTCTCCGTCACCGTCCCGGCCCGCTCCCTGCGGGAGCTCGAGCGGATCCTCTCCGGCCGCGGCGGCCAGGAGCCGCTGAGCCTGTTCTGCGAGCGCGGCCAGGTGGTGGTGCTCTCCGCCGACCAGGTGCTCACCAGCCGCAGCCTCGACGGCACCTACCCCAACTACCGCCAGCTGATCCCCCCCGCCTTCAGTCGGCGGCTCGTCCTCGACCGCCGGGCCTTCATCGCCGCCCTCGAGCGGGTGGCGGTGCTGGCCGACCAGCACAACAACGTGGTCAAGATCAGCACCGATCCCGGCGCGGGCGCGGTGACGATCCGGGCCGACGCCCAGGACGTGGGCAGCGGCTCGGAATCCCTGGCGGCGACCCTCGAGGGGGAGCCGATCGAGATCGCCTTCAACGTGCGTTATCTGCTCGATGGGCTCAAGGCGATGGGCACCGACCAGGTGGTGCTGCAGTGCAACGCCCCCACCACCCCGGCGGTGCTGGCGCCGCTGGAGGCCGACGACCCGTTCACCTACCTGGTGATGCCTGTTCAGATCCGCAGCAGCTGAGGTCGTGGGCCTTCCCGAGCAGCTGCTGCTGAGCGATCTGCTGCGGCGGCAGGTGCGCTGTGATCAGGGCCTCGAGCGCGGCACGGGAGTGCTGGGCTGGATGCACCCCCCGGTCCATCGTCTGCTGGGCTGGGCGAGCCGCCCCTCCGCCTTCGGTCAGCGGCGGCTGATCTGGCGCCTCGACCAGCTCAAGGGGCTTGGGGAGCAGGAGGTGTTCGTGAAGGGGGAGCCGGCCGAAACGGATGCGGCCACCCTCGAGCGGCTTCCCACCCTGATCGACGCGGCCCTCACCGGGGCCGACGACGTGCCCCTGGGGGTGGTGGCCGACGCGGCGGTGGAGCTGCGCAGCGGCCGCATTCTCCATTATCTGGTGGCCCGCACGGATCCGCGCCTGCCGGGCACCAGCCGCTGGCGGCTCAGCCCCGACCGGATCGTCGACCAGCAGCCCGGCCGGGTGTTCACCGCCCTGAAGGGGCTCGATGATCTGCCCCTGGCCCGGGCGAGTGTGCGCCAGCAGCTGCTGCGCCGCTCCCGCCGCTGGAAGGAGCAGGTGCAGGAGGTGAGCGGCCGCGTCGAGGAGCGGCTGGAGGGCTGGCTGGAGGAGCCCCCCTGGCCGGATTCCTGGCGGGATGAGGTGCCCTGGCCCGAGCGGGAGCGTGGTCACGACCGCGATGTCGCCGGCGGGGCGGAGCAGGCGGGCCCCGACCCGCTGGAGGACTGGCCCGAGGAGGAAGGGCCTGCGGCGCCCCCGGTGGAGCCGCCCCGCCGCCGTGACCGCCACCGGGGCCGGGACCCCCACGAGGACGACGACCCCTGGATCTGATACTGGGGGCCGTTGCCGCACCCGCCGGTGGTTCCCGCCCCCACCCCGTCCTTTTCGGTGCCGGAAGCCCTGCGCAAGGAGGGCCTGAGCCAGAGCGACTACGAGGAGATCTGCCGCCGGCTGGGCCGGGCTCCGAACCGGGCCGAGCTGGGCATGTTCGGGGTGATGTGGTCGGAGCACTGCTGCTACCGCAACTCCCGCCCGCTGCTGCGGGGCTTCCCCACCAGCGGCCCG
The DNA here is from genome assembly GCA_000708525.1 of Cyanobium sp. CACIAM 14. GTDB lineage: Bacteria > Cyanobacteriota > Cyanobacteriia > PCC-6307 > Cyanobiaceae > Cyanobium. The sequence goes on along the minus strand of JMRP01000007.1, from coordinate 47,381 downwards.
CGCATCCTGGTGGGCCCCGGGGAGAACGCCGGCGTGGTGGATCTGGGCGAGGGCCAGCGCCTGGCCTTCAAGATCGAGAGCCACAACCACCCGTCGGCCGTGGAGCCTTTCCAGGGCGCCGCCACGGGCGTCGGCGGCATCCTTCGGGACATCTTCACGATGGGGGCGCGGCCCATCGCCCTGCTCAACGCCCTGCGCTTCGGTCCGCTGGAGGAGGAGCGCAACGTGGGGCTGATGGAGGGGGTGGTGGCCGGCATCGCCCACTACGGCAACTGCGTGGGGGTGCCCACCGTGGGCGGAGAGGTGGCCTTCGATCCCAGCTACGCCGGCAATCCCCTGGTGAACGCCATGGCCCTGGGCCTGATGGAGACCGAGGAGATCGTCTGCTCGGGTGCCGCCGGTGTGGGCAATCCGGTGGTCTACGTGGGCAGCACCACCGGCCGCGACGGCATGGGCGGCGCCAGTTTCGCCAGCGCCGAGCTCACCGAAGCGTCTCTGGACGATCGGCCGGCGGTGCAGGTGGGCGATCCCTTCCTGGAGAAGGGGTTGATCGAGGCCTGCCTGGAGGCCTTCCAGAGCGGCGATGTGGTGGCGGCCCAGGACATGGGCGCCGCGGGGCTCACCTGCAGCTGCTCGGAGATGGCCGCCAAGGGCGGCCTGGGCATCGAGCTCGATCTCGATCGGGTGCCGGCCCGCGAACCGGGCATGACGGCCTACGAATTTCTGCTGAGCGAATCCCAGGAGCGGATGCTGTTCGTGGTGGCGGCCGGCCGGGAGGAGCCCCTGATGGCCCGCTTCCGCTGCTGGGGGCTGCAGGCGGCGGTGGTGGGCCGGGTGCTGCAGGAGAACGTGGTGCGGGTGCTGCAGCACGGTGCGGTGGCGGCCGAGGTGCCCGCCAGCGCGCTGGCGGAGGACACCCCGATCAATCATCACGACCTGCTGGCCGAACCCCCGGCCGAGATCCGCGGGCACTGGAGCTGGAGCGAGGCCCAGCTGCCCCCGGCGGACGCGGCGGCGGGCCTCGCCCTGCCGGAGGGCCGGCTGGACTGGGGCACGGTGCTGCTGCGTCTGCTCGACGACCCCACCATCGCCAGCAAGCGCTGGGTGTGGCGCCAGTACGACCACCAGGTGCAGGCCAACACGGTGGTGCTCCCCGGGGGGGCCGATGCGGCGGTGATCCGGCTGCGGCCCCAGCAGGGGGCGGGCGCCCTGGCGCCGGCGCGCCGGGGCGTGGCGGCGACGGTGGACTGCCCGAACCGCTGGGTGGCCCTCGATCCGGAGCGGGGCGCCATGGCGGCGGTGGCCGAGGCGGCCCGCAACCTCTCCTGCACCGGCGCCGAACCGCTGGCGGTCACCGACAACCTGAATTTCCCCTCCCCCGACACCCCCACCGGCTACTGGCAGCTGGCCATGGCCTGCCGGGGCCTGGCGGAGGCCTGCGGCGCCCTGGCCACCCCCGTCACCGGCGGCAACGTCTCCCTCTACAACGAGACCCGCCTGCCGGACGGCCGCCTGCTGCCCATCCACCCCACGCCGGTGGTGGGCATGGTGGGGCTGGTGCATGATCTGGCCCACGTCACGGGGCTGGCCTGGCGGGAGCCCGGCGATGCCGTCTGGCTGCTGGGGGTGCCGCCGGAGGAGAGAGGCGACGAGCGCGTCGGGCTGGGGGCCAGCAGCTATCTGGAGGGAATCCACGGGGCGCTCACGGGCCGGCCGCCGCTGGTGGACCTGGCCCTGGAGGGCCGGGTGCAGGGCTTCCTGCGCCAGGCGATCGCCGCCGGTCTGGTGCGCTCCGCCCACGACCTCTCCGATGGCGGCCTGGCGGTGGCCCTGGCGGAGGCCTGCATCGCCTCTGGCCTGGGGGCCCGCGTCGATCTGCCCGCCGGCGGCCGTCCCGACCGGGCGCTGTTCGCCGAGGGCGGCGCCCGCCTGCTGGTGAGCGTGGCGCCGGAGCGGGCCGCGGCCTGGGGGCAGGCCCTGGCTGCCGCCGCCGCGGACGGGGAGCCGCTGCCGGCCCGGGCCCTGGGCACCGTGACGCCGGAGCCCACCCTCAGCATCCGCCAGGCCGGCCGGCCCCTGCTGGAGCTGGCCCTGGAGCGGCTGCGCGACACCTACGAGCAGGCGATCCCCCGGCGGATGGGGGCGGCCGGGCCGCCGCCCGATCGGTGATGGGCCAAGATGATGAAGAAAGTTCTGTGATCGCAGCCCCGTGCCTTCCGCTGACAGTCACGCCGACCGTCGCGATGCGCACACTTCCCTGGCCACCCCCTCCCTGACCACTGCCGCCCTGACCACCGCACCCCTCGCGAGCGATCCCGCTGCTCGGGAGCGACCCGACAAGCCCGAGGAGGCCTGCGGTGTCTTCGCCGTGATGGCCCCGGGCCAGGCGGTCGCCAACCTCACCTATTTCGGCCTCTACGCCCTGCAGCACCGGGGCCAGGAGTCGGCGGGGATCGCCGTGTTCGACGACAGCAGGGTGCGGCTGCACAAGGACATGGGCCTGGTGAGCCAGGTGTTCGACCAGGACGTGCTGGAGCGCATGCCCGGCCAGCTGGCCATCGGCCACAACCGCTACTCCACCACCGGCAGCAGCAAGGTCTGCAACGCCCAGCCCGTGGTGCTGATGACCCGTCTGGGCCCCTTCGCGCTTGCCCACAACGGCAATCTGGTCAACGCCGCGGAGCTGCGGGCCTCGCTGGATCACCTGGCCGGGGAGTTCACCTCCAGCACCGATTCCGAGCTGATCGCCTTCGCCCTGCAGGAGGCGGTGGGTTCCGGCCTGGGCTGGAACGCGGCGATCCGGGCGGCGGCGGCCCGCTGCCGCGGCGCCTTCAGCCTGGTGATCGGCACCCCCGACGGCCTCTTCGCCCTGCGCGACGGCCACGGCATCCGGCCGCTGGTGTTCGGCCTGCTGGGGGAGCCCGAGGAGGGCCAGTGGGTTGCCAGCAGCGAGACCTGCGGCCTCGACATCATCGGCGCCAGCTACGTCGATGACGTCCAACCGGGCGAACTGATCCACTTCCGCCAGGCCGATCCGATCCCCGAGCGCCGGCGCTGGTGCGAGGAGCCGGAGAAGCTGTGCGTGTTCGAGATGATCTACTTCGCCCGGCCCGACAGCCGTTTCTTCGGCGAATCCCTCTACAGCTACCGGGTGCGGATCGGTGAGGCGCTGGCCCGCGAGACCCCGGTGGAGGCCGACATCGTCATCGGCGTGCCCGACTCGGGCATCCCGGCGGCGATCGGCTATTCCCAGGTCAGCGGCATCCCCTTCGCCGACGGCCTGATCAAGAACCGCTACGTGGGCCGCACCTTCATTCAGCCCACCCAGGCGATGCGGGAGGCGGGCATCCGGGTGAAGCTCAATCCCCTGCCCGATGTGCTCGCCGGCAAGCGGGTGGTGGTGATCGACGACTCGATCGTGCGCGGCACCACCAGCCGCAAGCTGGTGGCGGCCCTGCGGGAGGCGGGGGCCACCGAGGTGCACATGCGGATCAGCTCCCCCCCGGTGACCCATCCCTGCTTCTACGGCATCGACACCGACACCCAGGACCATCTCATCGCCGCCCGCCTCACCCTGCAGGAGATCGAACGGCACCTGGGCGTCGATTCGCTCGCCTATCTCAGCAAGGCGGGGATGGTGGATGCGGCCCACACCCAGTCCACCCACTTCTGCACCGCCTGCTTCGACGGCGACTATCCGATCGAGATGGACGAGGCGGTGCGCTCCAGCAAGCTGATGCTCGAGCCGACCGGCCTGGCGGCCCGGGTGTAGGCCCCGGGCCCGCCCCATGCGCATCGCCTTCCTGGATTCCTGGCTGCAGGAGGTGGCCGAGGGGAGCGGCACCGCGGCGGCCATCGGCGGGCTGGCGGCGGCGCTGACCGCCCGGGGCCACCAGGTGGAACGGCTGGGACCCGAGGGACCCTGGCCCCGCGGGCTGCTGCTGCGCCGGCTCTGGTTCAACCTCACCCTGCCCCGGCGGCTGGCCGCCCTGGCGGACCGCTACGACCTGGTGGTGGGCTTCGACATCGACGGCTTCCGGGTGGCGCACCGCTGCCCGGTGCCCTACGTGTGCAGCCTCAAGGGCGTGCTGGCCGACGAGGCCCGCTGCGAGCGCGGCTGGCCGCGGCTGATGCTCTGGGGCCTCTCCCTGCTGGAGCGGCGCAACGCCCGCCGCGCGCCGCTGGTGCTCTCCACCAGCCGCTACAGCGCCGAACGCATCGAGACGCTCTATGGGGTGTCTGCCGAGCGGCTGCGGGTGCTGCCGGAGGGCATCGACATCGCACTGTGGGCCCCACCCGACCACGGCGCGCCCGCCGCCCTCGATGCCGCCCGCGAGCCCCACACGGTGCTGTGCGTGGCCCGCCAGTACCCCCGCAAGCGGGTGGCCGATCTGCTCACCGCCTTCGGCAGCGTGCAGGAGCGCCTGCCCACTGCCCGGCTGGTGGTGATCGGCGACGGGCCCGAGCATGGCGCGCTGCAGCACCAGGTGGCGCGGCTCGGGCTCGGGGCGGTGGTGCGGCTGCTGGGGGCCCTGGCGGAGGACGCCGAGGTGCGCGCCTGGTACCGACGCGCGTCGATCTTCTGCCTGCCGTCGGTGCAGGAAGGCTTCGGCATCGTGTTCCTCGAGGCGATGGCCAGCGGGCTGCCGGTGGTGAGCACCATCAGCACCGCCATCCCCGAGGTGGTGCCCCATGGACGGGCCGGGCTGCTGGTGCCGCCGCGGGATCCGGCGGCGCTGGCGGAGGCCCTGCTCACCCTGCTCACCGACACCGAGCTCCAGCAGCGGTGCCGGGCCTTCGGGCGGGAGCACGTCAAGCCGTTCAGTTGGGACCGGGTGGCGGAGCGTTTCCTGGAGACGGTGGCGCCGTTGGCGACTGGCGAACCCTGACCAGCCCCCGGGCGCGCCCCGACGTGGTGTCGATGGTGCGCATCGCTTGCCAGAGGCTGGCGGCCGGCACCCAGAGCGAGGGGTAGCGGTAGCGCGCCACGTCGAGGATCAGCACCCGGTCGCTGGGGGCGTGGTACGCCGCCAGCGGCGAGATGTGTCCCCCGCCGGCCTGGCCCAGGGAGCGGCGGTCGTAGTTCACCAGCAGCCGGTCGCCCGGCTCGGCGAGGCTGCGGCGCAGCAGGCCTCGGAACGCCTCCAGGCTGATGGCATCGCCGTGGATCGTCTCCACCGTCAGCCCGTGGCCGGCGAGCAGGGCGGCCAGTTCGTCCAGGGTCATGCCCTGGCGCCGCACCACCTCTGGCCTGGGAATCCCCGCGCCGGCCGTGGCCTCGAAGACGTTCTCCTGGGTCCAGAAGCGGTAGGGGCCGTAGCCGGCCACGGCCGGTGCCGGCACGCCCAGGCTGTTGAGCACCATCACGGCACTGGCCACGCCGCAGTAGGCGAGGTTCGCCTGGGTGAGGAACTGCTCGGCCAGGGGGCCATAGTCGGCCCGCTCGCGGCTGCCCACCAGCAGCTCCATCCCCGCCGGGTCCGTCAGGGGAATCGCCAGGCTGCCGGCCGACGCCGGTGCCGTCAGGGCCAGGGAGAGCAGCACCAGGCCGGCAAACGGGAGTCTGGAACGCGCCATCACTGCTGCCGTCAGGCCCTGGGTGGGCCTTCCCTTGGGAGAAGGTAGGCGGCTTCTGCCGCTCCTGGGGAATGGCGCGGGCGGGGCCCTGCATCCCCAGAGGGTCTCCGACCCAGGGAGCGAATGAAGTTGCTGCGGACGGCCCAGGTCCCGGAGGCTGATGTCCGCGAAGGCCGGCTGACCAAGGGGTCAGCCCTGCTCCGGTTTTCGAGAGGGAACGCACAGGAGACCCCTCCACCCAGACCAGTCGCTGGCGACGTGGCTGCTCGGATCCTTGGGATGCTCACGGCGGATGGCCAGGAGGCGTTCGAATATTGAAACGATGGGTTCCCAATAACAAGTGCAAGCCGGCTGAACATGCAACCTCGCCAGGTTGTTGAAGCCTGGGTCGAAGCGTTCAATGGGTTGGCGGACGTATGCCGGACAGACAGTTGTCGATCATGTTGATCTGGGCCTGACATCACGGAGCCTTGTGAACATTCTTCCCAGAGCCGACTCATCTGTGCGACCGCATGACTTCCATTTCAATGCATGAAGGTTCAGCCCTGTCTGACCTGATCTGAAAGGCGGCGACACTAGTAATTCTAAGGCGGCTCGACCTGTGCGCGGCGATGGCGCATCGGCACGGCTGTGCTTTGTCCGACAAGGTTGATCCAAACAGATCTGACGCCATGGAATTCTCCGTCGCCGCTGATACCTGGCGCTCGCACCAACCGAAGTCCATGCGAACGCTGTTGCTGGGTTTGGCCTCTGCACTGCTGGTGATTCCAGCCGCGCCGCTGATTGCTTCAGCAACAGTCACGCCTCGAGAGGCGGTCGCGATCGCCACCGACGCCTATGTCTACGGCTATTCGCTTGTCACCACTGACGTGACACGGATCCAGATGTCCAATGTCGCCAAACCCACCGAGCTGCAGGCGCCGTTGAATCAGTTCCTCAACGTCAAGCGTTATCCACCGGCGAACTATCGCGGCGTGTCGGCACCGAACGCCGACACGCTCTATTCGATCGCCTGGCTCGACCTGAAGGAGCCACAGGTCTTCAGTCATCCGGACATGGGTGATCGCTTCCACCTGTTCCCGATGGTCGACCTGTGGATGACGATCTTTGCCAGTCCTGGCACCCGCACTGGTGACAGCAAAGCCGCCAACTACCTGATCACCGGTCCGGGCTGGAAGGGAGCGGTGCCCGAGGGCATGAAGCACATTCCGGCGGTATCGCGCTACATCGTGATCCTCGGCCGAACCTACGCCAACGGCACCGAGGCCGACTACAAGGCCACCAACGCGCTGCAGGCGCAGTACAGGATCACGCCGCTCTCCGCCTGGGGAAGGCCGTCCATCCCCGTCGCACCGGCGGTGGATCCCAATCCAGGCATTTCGATGACCGACAAGCCGCAGGCCGTGATCCTGGCGATGGGCACCGAGGGCTATTTCAACTGGCTGAGCAGGCGGATGTGCGCGGATTCTCCTGCCGATGCAGCCGATGCGCCGGCGCTGGCGCGCTTCGCCAGGATCGGCTTCGAACCGTGCAAGCCCTTCGCCCTGGCGAAGCTCGAGCCGGCCGTGCAGGCGGCACTGAAGGATCTGCCCAGGATCGCGCTCGACAAGATCGGCGCCAACCAGAAAAGTCTGGGAACAATGGTTGACGGCTGGCAGATCACCAAGGGACTGGGCCGGTACGGAACGGATTACATGAAGCGTGCGGTCGTCGCCGCCTTCGGCTGGCCGGCCAACCTGCAGGAAGACGCGGTCTACCCGTACACAATGGTGGACAGCACGGGTGCCAAGCTCACCGGTGCCAACAGGTACACGCTGACCTTTGCGAAAGGTCAGACGCCGCCGGTCAATGGTTTCTGGTCGATCACGATGTACATGATTGACCAGGGCTGGTGGTTCGTTCCGAACCCGCTGAACAAGTTCACCGTCAGCCCGCGCGACCACCTGAAGGCCAACCCTGATGGCTCGATCACGCTGTACTTCCAGAAGGATTCACCGGGCAAGGACAAGGAATCGAACTGGCTACCCGCTCCCGCAGGCGAGTTCATCCCGATGTTGCGGATGTACTGGCCGAAGGACACGACCCCGTCGATCCTGAACGCCACTTGGACGCCGCCCTTGGTGAGGAAAGTTCAATAGCGTGCTTCAAGCTGACGCTTCTCGCCAGCGTCAGATGCCCGACAACCAGCGCGACCTCCAGATCGTGACCTCGGTTGCCGGCAATGGATTGCGGCAAGGTCGCTTCACCTGCTTCCGATCTGGAGACCTGGAGAGATGGGATCCAGGGACGCCGCGTTCCATTGGGCCATGCGCTGCGGATCCCCCCATAGCGACGGGCAGTCCAGGGTCCAGGAAGGTTCCTACACTGGGCGACACTCCTGGTGTGAGGTTCCTTGTGGCCTCGCTGAGGATCGTTCATGGTAACAATCACGAAGGTCCGGTTCGTGCTGGCGGTGCTGGATCTGGCCCGATCCACGGACTACTACAGGTCCGTACTCGGCCTGTCCATCGATTTCACGGCGCCCGGCTGGTCGTTTCTCTCCAGAGGCGGCTTTCGCGTGATGCTCGGCGAGTGTGTGGACGCGACGCCCCCCGTGGAGCTCGGGGATCACTCCTACTTCGGCTATGTCACCGTCGATGATGCCGCCGCGTTGTTTGCGGAATACCGGGAATCCGGAGCGGAGTTCATCCAGGAACTGGCGGACAAGCCCTGGGGCATGAGGGAATTCGGTGTTCGTACCATCGACGGTCACCGCATCATGTTCGGTCAGGAGCTCTGATCGTCCTGCAGGCACCCTTACCGCCCAGCCATGGCCTCCTTTCCGTTCTTCGCACGGATCCGGGGGGACACCTGCCGTTCCCACGACCCCTGGACGACGGGAACCCGGCGCAGTTGATCCAGTGGCTGGCCACCGCTTCGACGCCTTCGCCCGGAGCGTGAGTCGGGCCACAGCGATGCCCTGGTTGAGCTCTGAAGTTCTGTCCGTGCAGGCGCCGCAGCGCAATCCCTGTGGCGTACCAACCCCACACAGGGATGGGCATCATCCGCGGATCCCGGGTTGCTTGAAACCGATCGGTTTCGAGAGGCACTGTGGCAGGATGAATGATGACGTTGGATGCAGGTAAGAGTGAAGTCCTTGAATATCCTCTTTGTCTTCACCGACCAGCAGGCCTATTTCAGGAAATGGCCCGCTGGGTTCTCCCTGCCCGGCATGGAGAGGCTGCAAACGGAAGGCGTGAACTTCCACCGGCACTACTGCCCGGCCACCCAGTGTACCTCCTCTCGTTCTGTGCTCATGACGGGGCTGCAGACAGCCCTTACTGGAATGTATGAAAATCTGGATCTTCCATGGGTCAAGGACCTCTCGACCGACATCCCGACGATCGGTCACATGCTCAGAAAGGCAGGCTATTACACGGCATACAAGGGAAAATGGCACCTCACCCGATCGTTTGATCAGGCAGAGCCCACTCGCTTGCTGACTCCCGAGATGGAAACGTATGGTTTTTCCGACTATAACTCACCTGGCGATATCGTCGGTCACCAATTGGGTGGGTATGAATTCGACGGCCTGATCGCACAAAGTGCCGTGACCTGGCTGCGGAAACATGGTCGTCCACTGAACGATGATGGCCAGCCTTGGGCATTGACTGTCAGCCTTGTCAATCCACACGACGTGATGTATTTTAATACGGATGCGCCAGGCGAGAATCTGCAGGATAACGGCTGCCTGATGTCAAAAGCTGTCCGTGCCCCCGATCATGAATTCTACAGAAAGGAATGGGATCTGGAGATCCCGGCCAGTCTGTACCAGTCCATTACCGAGCCTGGGCGCCCGCCCGCCCATCTCGACTATGTGAAGGCTTGGGATTACTACCTGGGGCAGATCCGTCCCGATGCCGATCGGTGGCAGCGGCTCAATAACTTTTACCTGAACAGCATTCGCGCCGTCGATCTGCAGATCCTCTCCCTCCTCAAGGAACTGGATGATCTGAAGCTGAGTGACCACACGATCGTCGTCTTTACGTCGGATCACGGAGAAATGGGTGGCGCTCACGGGGGAATGCGTGGCAAGGGTCCAACGCCCTATGAAGAGTGCATCCACCTGCCTTTGCTGATGGTGCATCCGGAGGTCTCAGGAGGCCAGGACTGTGAGGCCCTGACCAGCCATATGGATGTGGCTCCGACTCTTCTGGCAATGGCGGGTGCAACGGACTCTCAGATCTCCGATTTCGCTGGTCGCGACTTGCCCGGTAAGGACCTGACGAAACTGCTCACGAACCCTGCGTCAGCGACGGCCAATCAGCTGCGCGATGGGGCGCTGTTCACCTACAGTGGGCTGTCGATGATCGACAGCGATCCGTTGGCCAATGCCGCCAGGCTGATGGCCGATGGTATGGATTTCTCCGAGGCTCTCAGGAGTGCCGGCAAGCCAAACCTCAGGAAGCGAGGGAGTGTGAGAACAATTGTCGATGGAAGATATAAATTCAATCGCTACTTTTCTCCCTTGGAGCACAACACGCCAAGATCGCTCGAGGATTTGTACAGGTACAATGATCTCGAGTTGTTCGACCTGCAGGAGGACCCTGCGGAACTGTGCAATCTGGCCATGTCGGAAGGCGTGACCAACGACCTCGTGGCCACGATGAACACCAAGCTCAATGCGTTGATCGAGGCCGAGATCGGACTGGACGATGGTCGCGAACTACCTCAGCTGGAAGGGGTGTCCTGGGAGCTCCGCACCAGTGGAAACGCCGTCATCCTGGATTAGCGCCGCGGCCTCAACCCCGGCCCTGTCGGCTCAGACCTCCCCGATCAGCGGCACCAGCTCGCCCAGGGCATCGCCGGTCTTCAGCGGCAGCGCCATGCCGGATCCTCCGCAGTCCTCCGGCGGCAGCTGATCGGCCTGCAGCCGCAGACTCCGGCCCTCGCCGCCCTCCAGCGTCACGCCGATCAGCGGCGCCTCGTCCGCCTGCAGATCCACCAGCGCGTCGTCCCGCTCCAGGAACCTCAGGCCGATCTGCCCCATCGCCCCTCGCTGGCAGGGACGCAGGTCATCGAGCCGCAACCGCTTGAGCTGCCCTTTCCGGCTGGCCAGCAGCACGTGGCCGCTCTGGCCGGCGCAGGCGGCCCCCACCACCCTCTCCCCCGGCAGCAGGCGCAGGAGCACCGGACCCTGGGCGGTGCGGCCCATTACCGGCAGGTTGGCCTCGTTCACGGGCAGCCGCAGCAGGCGGCCGGTGCTGGTGGCCACCACCAGATCCTCCCCCTCCCGGCAGGGCACCACCCGCTGCAGTTCCACCCCCTCCTTGAGCTTGAGCACGGTGGCGGGCCGGCCGGAGAGCTCGAGGAAATCCTCGATCGGCAGCCTTTTGAAGCGGCCGTCGGTGCTCAGCAGGCCCAGGCTCCCCGAGCCAGGCAGGGGCAGCACCTGCACCACCCGCTCTCCCTGCAGGCTGTCCGGCAGGAAGCGTTCGAGTTTGCCGGGCTGCTGGCCGGCGAATTCCCAGCGCAGCAGGGCCACCCGGCCGCCGGCCGTGAAGGCCAGCAGGGCGGGCTGCTCGGCCACCGGCAGGATCAGCCGCGCCGGCGGCGGCAGTTCGGCCAGCTCCGCCGGTTCCGCCAGATGGAGCCGCCCCAGCACCTGGGGCGTTACGACCCGCACCGTCCCATCGGCCTGGATCATCAGCCGGCCATCGCTGGCCAGTGCCTCGAAGGCCTGCTGCCGCTGCAGTTCCGTGCTGGGTCGCACGGCCGCCGCCCGCTGGGCCACCAGGGCATCCCCCCCCTCCACCAGGCGGGTGCGGCGGGGGGTGGCATAGCGCTTGCGCAGCCCCTTCAGTTCCCGCACCATCGTGTCCAGGAGGGTGTCGCGGTCGTCCAGCAGGTGCCGCAGCCGGCTGCGCTCCTCCTGCAGATCCTCCGCCTCCTTGCGCAGTCCCTCCTGCTCCAGCCCCGTGAGCCGCCGCAGGGGCATGGCCAGCACCGCATCGGCCTGGCGTTCGCTGATGTCCAGGTGCACCTGCAGGCTGGCCCTGGCGGTGCCGGCGTCCGGTGCCGCGGTGATCATCTCGATCACGCGCTTCAGATCGTCGAGGGCCCGGATCAGGCCCAGCACCACCTCCAGCCGGTCTTCGCAGCGCTTCAGGGCATGGCGGGTGCGCCGCAGGATGGTGAGTTCCCGGTACTCGAGGAACTGCTGCAGCATCTGACGCAGGCTGAGCTGCTGGGGCTGGCCGTTCACCAGCGTCAGCAGGATGGCGCCGAAGTTGCTCTGCAGCGCCGTGCGCCGCTGCAGTTCCTCCAGCACCTTCTCCGCCTCGGCATCCCGCCGCAGTTCCACCACCACCCGCATCCCTTCGCGGTCGCTCTCATCGCGGATGTCGGCGATGCCCCCGATCCTGCCGTCGTTCACCTGTTCGGCCAGCTTCTCGATCCAGCCCGCCTTGCTCAGCTGATAGGGAAGCTCCGTGACCACCACCGCGCTGCGGCGGTGGCGTCCCTTGCCGGGCTGCACCTCCTCGATGTGGGCCACCCCTCGCATGGGAATGCTGCCCCGGCCGGTCAGGTAGGTGTCGCGCACGCCGTTGCCCAGCAGCACCTCGCCGCCGGTGGGGAAATCGGGGCCCGGCACCAGGGCCAGGAGCTTCTCCTCCGGCAGGTCCGGCTTGCGGATCAGGGCGATCAGGGCATCGACGATCTCGCCCAGGTTGTGGGGGGGGATGCTCGTGGCCATGCCCACGGCGATGCCGGTGCAGCCGTTGAGCAGCAGGAAGGGCAGCTGGGCGGGCAGCACCGTGGGCTCCTGCTGGGAGCCGTCGAAGTTGGGGGCGAAATCGACCGTGTCGCTGCCGATCTCATCGAGCAGCGCCTCGTTGGCGATGGGCGCCAGGCGGGTCTCGGTGTACCGCATGGCGGCCGGGGGATCGTCGTCCACCGAGCCGAAGTTGCCATGGCCGTCGAGCAGGGGCTGGCGGCTGGCGAAGGTCTGCACCAGCCGTACCAGGGCGTCGTAGACCGCCTGGTCCCCGTGGGGGTGGTACTTGCCGAGCACGTCGCCCACCACGCGGGCGCACTTGCGGTAGGGGCGGTCGGGTGTGAGCCCCAGCTCGTGCATCGCGTAGAGGATGCGCCGCTGCACGGGTTTGAGGCCGTCGCGCACGTCCGGCAGGGCCCGCCCCACGATCACGCTCATCGCGTATTCGAGGTAGGAGCGCTGCATCTCCTGATGCAGGGCGATGGGTTGGACGCGCTCCTCGGCCATCCGTACCTGCTGTGGGGCGGCTCAGGGGGCTCAGCCTACAGATGGCGTCCGGTGGGGCCGGCTCAGGGTGACGCGTCGCCGTCGCCGGAGGAAGCGTTGGCCAGGGCCCGTTCCACGGTGGGCTTCAGCTCCGGCAGGGCCAGCAGCCGGCCCGTGAGGGCGCGCAGGCGCGGGCCCCAGAGCTGTTCCTTCTGGAAGCTCTCCTTCACGTAGTTGGGTTCCTCGGCCAGGGCGGATTCCGCCAGCCGCAGCGCCTCGGCGCGATCCGCCGGGCTGCGCTCATACAGCGCCGCCGCCAGGGCCAGGGAGGTTTCGGCGATGTCCGGCTTGATCTTCAGCACCCGCTGCCAGCGGCCGATCGCCTCGCCGCTGCGGCCTGCCTCGAACAGCACCAGGCCCTGGTTGTTGATCGCTTCCCAGAAATCCTTGCGCAGGTTGGCGGCCTTCTCGAAGGAGCCCAGAGCCGCCTCGTTGTTGCCCAGCAGGATCTGGGCGTTGCCGAGATCGAAGTAGGCGCCGGCATTCTTGCCGTCCAGCTCCAGACCCCTGCGCAGCAGGCCGATGGCGTCCTGGGGCTTGCCGTTGCGCAGGGCCAGGGAGCCCTCGGCGAACCAGATGCCGGCGTTGTTCGGATCGAGCTGCTTGGCCCGGCCCAGGGCCACCACGGCCTTGTCGATCTGGTTGCTGCGCAGTTCCGCCTCCGCCAGCAGCACCCAGCCGCGCGGGTCCTCCGGCAGCAGCCGCACGGTCAGCTCCGCCAGCCGGGCGGCATCCTCGGCCTGGCCGAGGCGGAGCAGCCTGGCCGCCGCCTGGGCGATGCCCAGCCCCGCCCCCTCCAGCTCCTTGTCCTGGGGCAGGTACACATAGGGCACCATGGCCTGCGCCGGCAGGCCGTACACCACCAGGGGGGAGGCCGTCAGCGGCAGGGTGAGGCAGAGGGAGGAAAGCAGTCGCCACAGCCGCCGGCCCACGGAATCATCCCGAATCCCCCCACCCTAGGGATCCGTCCACGCGTTGCCCCAGCCGCCCGCCATGGCGGCCCGCAGGTTGCGGCGCCACATCCACGGGCGGATGCGGCGCAGGGCCGAGGCCCGCAGCCGCTCGTCCCACGCCGCATCGCTCCATCCCAGGGCCTCCGCGCCACGCAGGTCCAGCAGCCATGGCCGGGGCTGCACGTCCGGCTCGGTGGAAGCGGGCAGGGGCTGGCGGTTCCAGGGACAGACCTCCTGACAGATGTCGCAGCCGGCCACCCAGCCGCTGAGCTGCGCCCGGATCGGTGCCGGCAGCTCGGCGTCGCGGTTCTCGATCGTGTGATACGCGATGCAGCGGCGGGCATCCACCACGAACGGCTCGACGATGGCGCCGGTGGGGCAGGCCTCGAGGCAGGCCGAGCAGGCGCCGCAGAGCGGTTCGGCCGGCCGGTCGGGCGGCAGGGGCAGGCTGGTGAGCAGATGGCCGAGCAGCAGCCACGATCCCCGCCGGCGATGGATCAGGTTGCCGTTCTTCCCGATCCAGCCCAGGCCGGCCTCCTCGGCCCAGGCCTTGTCGAGCAGGGGAGCACTGTCGACACAGGCCCGCCAGCTGCTGCCGGGCGCTGCCTGCTCCAGCCAGCGTCCCAGCTGCCGGAGCCGCCCGTCGATCACCCGGTGGTAGTCGCGGCCCCAGCCATAGCGGGCCACCCGCAGGCTGCCCGGCGCCGGCCGGACGGCCACGTGGTAGTTCCAGCCCACAGCCAGGACGCTGCGAACCCCCGGCAGGAGCGCCTCGATCCGGCGGCGCCGGGGATCGTTCATCCAGGCCATTCCCCCCTGATGGCCGGCCGCCAGCCAGCGCTCCAGGGCGGCCGTGCGCAGCGGCAGCCTGGGGCCGCCTGGCACCGCGGCGAGGCCCACCGGCGCGAAACCGAGTGCTTCGGCCCGGCTCCGCAGGGCCGTGGCCAGCGCGTCGAGAGGAAGGGGAGCGTTCAAGGGCAGCCGGTAGAGTCCATCCACCCCGTGGGCCGTTGCGTGACCGCCGTCTCCTCCACCCGATTCAGCCCTCTTCTGCGCTGGATGGGCATCACGCTGGTGGTGCTGCTGGCTCTGCAGCTGGTCGGCGTGGTCACCCTCTGGGACTGGGAGGAGGAGCCCTTCCGCCAGCTGGTGGTGGAGCGGCTGATCAGCCAGTCACCCATGGCGCTGGTGGGTCTGCTGCTCATGTACCTCTCCTCTCGGCTCGAAGATCCGGCCGAGACGCGCCCGCCGGTGCTCTGGACCGTCTGCATCATCAGCGGTCTGCTGGCCGTGCTGCTCACCGCCTCCCTGCCGATCGCCTTCGGCGGTGACCAGCTGATGCAGCAGCAGAGCGACCAGCAGCTCGCCGCCAAGCGAGGTCAGCTCGAGATGGCCCGCCAGCAGAGCAAGGATCCCGCCCTGCTGCAGCAGCTGATCAAGCAGGCCGAGGCCAGCGGCCAGGTGCCTCCCGGCGCCACAGAAGCCCAGAAGACCCAGGCCGCCAGGGCCTTCATCGACCGGCAGCTGGATCAGCTCGAGACCCAGTTCAAGCAGACCGAGCAGACCAGCAGGGTCAGCCTCAACCAGCGCCGCTACGGCGGATCGCTCGGCGCCGTGGTGCTGATCGTCGCCTTCACCATCCTTTGCCTGGGGAGCGTGCTGTAAGCCCCCCGCGGATCGTTACCGTTAGGGTCTCGCCGCCCGGACCCCGTCCATTGGTCCCATCCAGTCCCAGTACCGATCAACCGCTGGGTAACCGTCTCCAGCAGGATCTCAAGAACGATCTGATCGCCGGGTTGCTGGTGGTCATTCCGCTGGCGACCACCATCTGGCTCGCGACCACGGTCAGCCGTTTCGTGCTGGCCTTCCTCACCTCGATCCCCAAGCAGTTCAACCCGTTCAACACCCTCAACCCCATCCTCCAGGACCTGATCAACCTGGGGGTGGGGCTGCTGGTGCCGCTGCTGGGCATCCTCCTGATCGGCCTGATGGCCCGCAACATCGTCGGCCGCTGGCTGCTGGAGTTCGGTGAGGGCACCCTCCTGCGCATCCCCCTGGCGGGGTCCGTCTACAAGACGCTCAAGCAGCTGCTCGAGACCTTCCTGCAGGGCAGTTCCTCCCGGTTCCGCCGGGTGGTGCTGGTGGAATATCCCCGCGAAGGCCTCTACGCCCTGGGTTTCGTCACCGGCGTGATCGGCTCCTCGATCCAGTCCGATTTCAGCGAGACCATGCTCAGCGTGTTCATCCCCACGGCGCCCAATCCCACCACCGGCTGGTATGCCGTGGTGCCCGAGCGGCTGGTGAAGGATCTGGACCTGAGCGTGGAGGATGCGTTCCGCACGATCATCTCCGCCGGCATCGTCAGTCCCGACGAACGGGAACCCACCTCCAACCGGAGCTTCTCCAGCCTGATGGCCCAGCTTCGCGCCCCCCAGCCCTCCTGATGCAGAGTCGCACCCTTGCCCGTGAACTGGCCCTGCTGATGCTGGGTCAGGTGAGTGACCGCGGCGCCGACGCCTCCCCAGCCTCCTTCGACCTTCTGCTCCAGCAGGCCGCCACCAGCCTGAGCCAGCACGTGCGCGAGGCTCTCGACCGCTCCGCCGAGGATCTGCAGCAGGCGCAGCAGCGACTGCTCGACAGCGAACTGGAGGACGAAGGGGAGAAGCAGCTGCCGCGGGTGCGGCGACACCTGCAGGAGGGGCTCTCCCACGCCGAGCAGGCCCTCAACCGGCTGTCCGCCTGCCTTGAGCTGCCCCGGCTGCTGCTGCTGGCCGACCAGGAGGCCGTGCGCCTCGATGCGATCGCCCGCACCCGGGCGGTGCTGCGCGACCGCAAGGGGCTCGACAGCCGCATCGACGCGGTCATGGAGGGCTGGCGCCTCACCCGTCTGCCCAGGGTCGACCGGGACATCCTGAGGCTGGCCGTGGTGGATCTCGAGGATTTCGCCACCCCGCCGGCCGTGGCCTGCAGCGAGGCGGTGGAACTGGCCAACCGCTACAGCGATGAGCAGGGACGGCGCATGATCAACGGCGTGTTGCGGCGGTTCACCGCCGCCAGGGTCTAGGCAGGAACGCGATGGTCTTCGACTGGTTCAGACGCAAGGCGACAGGGCAGGAGTCCCCCGCAGTGAAGTCCCCCGCTGCGGCTCCGCCTGCAGAGCAGCCCGAACCATTGCCCGCGCAACCGCCTGCGGCAGATACTCCGGCACCGCCGTCGCCAGTGCCCTCCCCGGAAGTCTCCTCCAACGCAGCGCCGGAGCTGCGGAAGGAAGCGCCCCAGGCGCCCCCGGCCGGACAGCCCGCCGACGCCGCTGCCGACCGCGGCAGCGGCGTCGACGAGGATGCCCTGGCCTGGGCCCGGCAGGCCTATGCACGCCTCAAGGCCCAGCAGGACGCGGCCCGGCAGGAGGCCGCCCCTGCCCCTGCACCTTCCAGCGAGAGGGCACCGGAAACCTCAGCGCCAGCGGAAGTCCCAGCGGCGCCCGAAGCCCCTGCCCCACCGGAAGCTCCTGCCGTCCCTGCCGCGCCGGTGGCCACCGGTCTCTCGCTGCTGGAGCAGGCCGCCGCCCAGCGCCAGCAGCGGCTGCAGGAGCTCACCGCCCAGGAGGCGATCCCCAGGGAGGCCCCGGCGCCCGCGGCGCCCGCCCCGGAGATCCCTGCCCCGGCGGCGCCCGCCGGAACCGCGGCGTCCGCCGCAGCGGGCGAGGTGGGCGCCGCGGGCGAGGTGGAGTCGGACACGGCCGACCCGAGCCTGGGGGCCTTCGATGCCACCTTCACCTGGTCCGCGGAGGTGCTGGCCGCCCAGGGCCGCCGGGTGGAGGAGGTCTCCCTCGAGGAGATCGACTGGCTGGGGAGGCTGCGGCGGGGCCTCGAGAAGACCCGCAAGGGCTTCGTCACCCGCCTGCTGGAGACGCTCGGGGACGATCCCCTCACCCCGGCGGTGCTGGAGGATCTGGAGAGCACCCTGCTGCGGGCCGACGTGGGGGTGAAGGCCACCGATCAGGTGCTCGAGGCCCTGCGCCGCCGCCTCAACGAGGAGGTGGTGGACCCGGCCGAGGGCCTGCGCTTTCTCAAGGAACAGCTCCGCGGTCTGCTGGAGGAGCCGATCCGCTCCGGCGGCACGGAGCTGCTGGCGCCCCAGCACCACCGGCTCAACGTCTGGCTGCTGGTGGGCGTGAACGGGGTCGGCAAGACCACCACCCTCGGCAAGCTGGCCAACCTGGCGGTCCGCAGCGGCTACAGCTGTCTGATCGCCGCCGCCGACACCTTCCGGGCAGCTGCGGTGCAGCAGGTGAGCGTCTGGGGCGAGCGCAGCGGCGTGCCGGTGGTGGCCAACCCCACCGCCAACGCCGACCCCGCCGCCGTCGTCTACGACGCCATCGGCGCCGCCCGCGCCAAGGGCACGGAGCTGGTGCTGGTGGACACGGCCGGCCGGCTGCAGACCAAGCACAACCTCATGGAGGAGCTCGGCAAGGTGCGGCGCACCATCGACAAGCTGGCGCCGGAGGCGGTGGTGGAGTCGCTGCTGGTGCTCGATGCCAGCCAGGGGCAGAACGGCCTGCGACAGGCGATGGCCTTCGCCGGCGCCGCCGGCCTCACGGGCGTGGTGCTCACCAAGCTCGACGGCAGCGCCCGCGGTGGTGTCGCCCTGGCGGTGGCCTCGGAGGCCGGCCTGCCGATCCGCTTCATCGGTGCCGGCGAGGGGATCCGTGACCTGCGGCCCTTCAACAGCTTCGAATTCGTCGAAGCCCTGCTGGCCACCTGAGCCCATCCCCGACTCCTGACCCTGGACCGACAGACCGTCAAGGCCATCGGGGATTGCTACCTTGCGAATCCTCCGCGGCCGCTCGGTGAGCAGCCAGCCGCCTCCGCAGCCCCTCCCCACTTCCAGCCCCTCCCGTCCCGGCCAGACCCTGTCCGTCACGGCATCGCTGCGGCAACTGCTCGACAGCCTCGGCCGCGAACAGCGGCGCAACCAGGAGCTGCTGGCTTCGCTGGCCTTCGCCCTGCGCAGCTACACCAACCTCAAGCGCTTCCTCGAACTGGTGCCCCTGGTGGCGTCCCGGCTGGTGGAGGGCGAGGGAAGCCTGCTGGTGGTCTTCCATCCCGATGGCCGCCTCTGGCGCGAGCAGCTCCAGGCCACCCCCGGCGAGCGAAGCGCCGAGGTGCTGCGGCAGCTGGCCGCCCTCTCCGACGAGCATCTGGGCAACCAGGCCGGTGACGAAGCCGTCGCGGCCCTGCTGGACTCCCTGGTCCAGCGCCTGCTGGGTGGCGCCCAGGTCTTCACCACGTCCGTGGTGGCCCGCAGCCGTCAGCGGGGCCGGTTGTATGTGTTCAGCAGCCGGCGGGGCTACAGCTGGAGCGACGTGCGCCGCCGCCACCTCCAGCTGGTGGCCGACCTCACCGGCGTGGCGCTGGAGAACGAGCTGCTGCAGCAGGACATGCGTCGCCACGAACGCCTCGACCGCCAGCTGAGCATCGGCGCCGAGCTCCAGTCCCAGCTGCTGCCGGATCACTGCCCCGTGATCGACGGGGTGGAGCTGGCGGCGCTCTGCCGCCCCGCCTTCCAGGTGGGAGGTGACTACTACGACTTCATCCCCACCCGGCCCCAGCTCACCGGCCACCGGCGCGAGCAGGCCCCCTGGGCCCTGGTGATGGGCGACGTGATGGGCAAGGGGGTCCCGGCCGGCCTGCTCATGACCCTGCTGAGGGGCATGCTGCGGGCCGAGGTGCTGAGCGGTCTGCCCCCGGACCGCATCCTCCACGACCTCAACCAGCTGGCCCAGGAGGACCTGGCCCATTCGCACCGCTTCGTCACCCTCTTCTATTCCGATTACGACCCCCGCACCCGGCTGCTGCGCTACGCCAACGCGGCCCACAACCCGCCCCTGCTGTGGCGCCGTCAGGGCGGCCGGGTGGAACGGCTCGACACCCCTGGCCTGCTGATCGGCCTGCAGAGCGAGGCCGACTACGGCTGCGGCGAACTGCAGCTGGAGCCTGGCGACGTGATCCTGTACTACACCGACGGGGTGACGGAAGCCAGCGGCTTCAGCGGTGAGCGCTTCGACGAGGAACGGCTGGAGCGGGCCTTCCATGGGGCCTGCCGCGGGGCCCTCGATGCCCAGGCCATCCTCGACCATCTCTTCGCCCGCCTCGATCGCTTCGTGGGCAGCGACCGAAGGCTCGAGGACGACGCCTCGATGGTGGTGCTGAAGGTGCGGGACGGGGTGGTGCTCCCCAGCCTGCCCGCCTGAGACGAATGGCAAGCTGAGGGGCTGCCAGGGATTCCGTGATGGCCGCCGACCCCACCCCTTCCACCTGGAGCGATCGCTTCGAGCAGGGTCTGCATCCGGCCATCGAACGGTTCAATGCTTCGATCGGTTTCGACATCCTCCTGCTCCAGGAGGATCTCGATGGCTCGGTGGCCCACGCCCGCATGCTGGGCCGCTGTGGTGTGATCACGGCGGAGGAGGCCCAGCGGCTGATCGAGGGCCTGGAGATCATCCGCGCCGAGGCGGCCGCCGGCAGCTTCAACCCGGGTCTGGAGGCCGAGGACGTCCACTTCGCCGTAGAGCGGAGGCTGATCGCCCTGCTCGGTCCCCTCGGCAAGAAGCTGCACACGGGCCGCAGCCGCAACGATCAGGTGGGCACCGACCTGCGCCTCTGGCTGCGGCGGCGGATCGATGCGATCGATACGGCGCTGGTCCGCTTCGAGCGGGCCCTGCTCAGCCAGGCCGAGGCCCATGCCGACACGCTGATTCCCGGCTACACCCATCTGCAGCGGGCCCAGCCGCTCTGCCTGGCCCATCACCTGCTCGCCTACGTGGAGATGGCCGAGCGGGACCGGCAGCGCCTCGCCGACGTGCGGCGCCGCGTCAACGTCTGCCCCCTCGGGGCGGCGGCCCTGGCGGGAACGCCGGTGCCGATCGACCGGCGCCAGACCGCCGAGGAACTCGGCTTCGAGGCGATCTACAGCAACAGCCTCGATGCGGTGAGCGACCGGGACTTCACCGTGGAGACCATGGCGGCCCTGTCCCTGGTGATGGTGCATCTCAGCCGCCTGGCGGAGGAGGTGATCCTCTGGGCCAGCGAGGAGTTCGGGTTCGTGGAACTCACCGATCGCTGCGCGACCGGCAGCAGCCTGATGCCCCAGAAGAAGAATCCCGACGTCCCTGAACTGGTGCGCGGCAAGAGCGGGCGGGTGTTCGGCCATCTGATGGGGCTGCTGACCATGATCAAGGGCCTGCCCCTGGCCTACAACAAGGACTTCCAGGAAGACAAGGAGGCCCTGTTCGACGGGGTGCGGACCTGCCTCGACTGCCTCGAGGCGATGGCGGTCCTGTTCGAGGAGGGGCTCGTCTTCCGGCCGGCCCGGCTGGAGGCCGCCGTGGCCGCCGATTATTCCAACGCCACCGATGTGGCCGACTATCTGGTGGCCCGGGGCGTGCCGTTCCGGGAGGCCTATCAGCTGGTGGGCGGCCTGGTGAAGGACTGTCTGCAGCAGCGGCTTCTGCTGGCGGAGCTGCCGCTGGAGCGCTGGAGGGAGCTGCATCCCACCTTCGAGGCGGACATCCATGCGGTGATCGCGCCGCGGCAGGTGGTGGCGGCCCGGGTCAGTGAGGGCGGCACCGGCTTCAGCCGGGTGGCGGAACAGCTGCGGCGGGCGCGGGGCCGCCTGGAGGGGATCGGGGAAGACTCCGCCGCGGGACGGGAGAATCAGGCGTCCCGGTCTTAGTCTTGGACCGTTGCAGGCGCCCGCGCGCGCCACGGTCCTCCGCCCCTCAGTTCCCCCGCATCGGTCAGTGAGTATCTTCGTCGGCAATCTTCCCTTCCGCGCCGAACAGGAAGACGTAGCAGAGCTGTTCGCGCCCTACGGAGAAGTGGTCAACTGCTCGCTGCCGCTCGAGCGCGACACCGGTCGCAAGCGCGGCTTCGCCTTCATCGAGATGGCCGATGCCGACATGGAGACCCGGGCCATCGAGGCGCTGCAGGGCGCCGAGCTGATGGGTCGCCCCCTTCGCATCAACAAGGCCGAACCCCGCAGCGGCGGCGGTGGCGGTGGTGGCCCCCGGCGGGGCGGCTACGGCGGTGGCGGCTATGGCGGTGGCGGTGGAGGTGGTTACGGCGGCGGCTATGGCCGCGGCGGTGAGGCCGGCGGGTACGGCGCCGACCGCGGCTCCGGCGCCAGGGGCTGGGAAGACCGGAGCTATGGCGGCGGCGGTGCCGCCAGCGATTCCTTCGAGGCCGGCCGGGTTCGCCGTCGCCGCAGCGGCGGCGGTGGGGAGGAGGGGGCTGCCCAGGATTGATGCGGGATCGATGGCGAGGGTCCGGCCGGCGCCGCCTTCGTCCTCCCTGCCGGATCCCTGCCGTCTCAGAGGCCCCGCTCCTCCAGCAGTCGGGCGGCCTCGTCGAGCACCTCGGCGCCCGCGTCGCGCCGGCCCGCCTCCCTTGTCAGCCACCCCCGCCAGTGGCGGGCACCGCTGACCCCCTCCACCACGTGCACCAGGTGCCGCGCGATGGGCCAGAGACGCCCGTCCGCCGCGCACCACCGCTCGGCGGCCGGGATCACGCCCCGCACCACGGTCGAGGGGCTTGCCTCAGGGGCGCTCCGATCCCGGAACACGTCCCTGTCCACCCCCTTCCAGCGCAGGGGGTGGGCATAGGCCGCCCGACCCACCATCACACCGTCTGCCCAGGAGAGCTGTTCCTGGCAGGAACCCAGCTCCTGGAGCCCACCGTTGAGCTCGATCCTCAGGTGGGGGCGCTCCTGCTTGAGCCGCTGCACCAGATCCCAGCGCAAGGGAGGGATCGTGCGGTTCTGCTTCGGGTCGAGACCGTTCAGCCAGGCCTTGCGGGCATGGACGGCGAACCGGCCGGCGCCGGCTGAGGCCACCGTGTCCACGAAGGCCAGCAGTTCCTCGTAGGAGTCCCGCTCGTCGATGCCGATGCGGTGCTTCACGGTCACCGTCAGCGTCGTGGCCGTCGCCATGGCCTCCACGCAGCGGGCCACCCGCTCCGGCTCCGCCATCAGACAGGCACCGAACCGCCCCAGCTGCACCTTTTCGCTGGGGCAGCCCACGTTCAGGTTGATCTCGTCATACCCCCAGTCGGCCCCCATGCGGGCGGCATCCGCCAGCAGCTCCGGGTCGTCGCCGCCGAGCTGCAGCGCCAGGGGCCGCTCGATCGGATCGAACCCCAGCAGCCGCTCGAGTCGACGCTGCCGTTCCCCCAGGCCCGCGGCGGCGCCGCCACGGGCGATGTGGTGCAGGGCCCGGGCCACCACCATCTCGGTGTAGAGCAGGCAGTGCCGGCTGATCTGGCGCATCAGCACCCGGAAGTGCCGATCCGTGCAGTCGAGCATGGGCGCCACACTGAAGCGGTAGTTGTGCTCCATGGCTCCATGCTGCCCAGCCGTGCGTCCGTGCTGGTGCTGGGGGGTGGTCCCGCCGGCTTCATGGCCGCGATCACCGCGGCGGAAGCGGTCGGAACGGCCGGCGGCGGCGTGATCGTGCTGGAGTCCACGTCCGAGCCGCTGCACAAGGTGCGGATCAGCGGCGGTGGCCGCTGCAACGTCACCCATGCCTGCTGGGATCCCCGGGTGCTGGCGGAGCATTACCCGCGTGGCGGCCGGGCCCTGCGCGGTCCCTTCTCGCGTTTCGCCAGCGGCGACACCGTGGCCTGGTTCGAGGCCCGCGGGCTCCAGCTGGTGGAAGAGCCCGATGGGCGAATGTTTCCCTGCAGCAATCGCTCCGAATCGGTGGTGGACGCCCTCCGCCAGGCGGCGATCCGCGCCGGGGTGGCGGTGCACACGGGGCAGGCCGGCCAGGCGGCGGAAGCCCTGGAGGGCGGTGGTTTCCGGCTGAGGCTGCGCTCCGGGGCCACGGTGCTGGCCGAACGCCTCGTGCTGGCGACGGGGAGCCACCCCAGTGGCCATCGGATCGCCACCTCCCTGGGCCATGGCCTGGTGGAGCCGGTGCCTTCCCTGTTCTCCCTCAGCCTGGGGGATCACCCCCTGGCGGACCTGGCCGGCGTGGCCATGGACCCGGTCCAGCTGGAGCTCCTGCTGCCGCCAGCGGCGGAGGGTTCCCCGCCCCCGCCCAGGGACGCGCACCTGCGCCAGCGGGGGGCCGTGCTGATCACCCACCGGGGGCTGAGCGGTCCGGCCCTCCTGAGGCTCACCGCCTTCGCGGCCCGGGACCTGCGGATGTGCCGCTACCGTGCCGAGCTCCGGGTCGACTGGAGTGGTGGCCGCCCGCCTGCGGAGCTGGAGCGATGGTTCGCCGAGGCGCGTCGCGACCAGGCCCGCCGTCTGCTGGGCAACTGGCGCCCCTGGCCCGATCTCAGCCGACGTCTCTGGCGGCATCTGCTCGAGCGCCACGGGCTTGGCGCCGAGCTGCGCTGGGCCGATCTGCCCCGCCGGGGCGAGCAGGCGCTGATCACCGCCCTGCGGAACAGCCGCTACCGGATCGCCGGCCGGGGGCCTTTCGGGGAGGAGTTCGTGACCGCGGGGGGCGTTCCCCTGGCGGAGGTGAATCTGGCCACGATGGAGAGCCGACGCTGCCCCGGCCTGCATCTGGTGGGCGAGCTCCTCGATGTCGACGGCGTGACGGGGGGGTTCAACTTCCAGCACTGCTGGAGTTCGGGCTGGCTGGCAGGACGGGCCCTGGGCGCTCAGCGGATGTGCTCGTAGATCGAGAACATCGGCAGATACATCGCCAGCAACACGGATCCCACGATGATGCCCACGAGCACGATCATGGCCGGCTCGAGCATGGAGGTCAGCGCCTTGACCATGGCGGTCACCTCATCTTCGTAGAAGTCAGCCACTTTGGAGAGCATGGCATCCATCTCTCCGGTCTCCTCGCCGATCGCGAGCATGTTCACGCACATCTCCGGGAAGACGTTCTTCATGCGCAGAGCTGCACTCAGCGGCATGCCTTCGCTGACTTCGGTCCTGGAGGAGCTGATGGCATCGGCGATCACGGAATTGGTGGTCGTCTCTCTCACGATCTCAAGGGACAGAAGGATGGGAACCCCGGCTTTGGAAAGGGAACTGAGGGTGCGGCAGAACTGGGCACTGGCTGTTTTCTCAAGCAGTTCTCCGAACAGGGGAAGCTTGAGAAGCAAGCCATCGATCTGCCGTCGGCCGATCGGGGTGTTGTAGATCGATACCAGCCAGAAGGCGATCGAGACGAGCACCCCCAGCAGGATCAGCGCCCGCCAGGAGCGCAGGAAGTCACTGATGGCGAGCATCATCCTGGTGAACAACGGCAATTCCGCACCCAGCTGGGCGAAGACGCTGGAAAAGGTCGGGATCAGGAAGATGGTCATGCCGAGGAACACCGCGATCGCGATCACCAGCACGGTGACCGGGTAACCCATGGCGCCCTTGATCTGGTTCTGGAGTTTGGCGTTGTCCTCCAGCAGCTTGGCCAGGCGCTTGAGAGTCTCGTCGAGCACACCACCCGCCTCGCCGGCTTCCACCATGGCGATGCTGAGGTTGTCGAAGACCTTGGGCCATCGACGCATCGAGTTGCCGAGGCTGTCCCCCTGGTTGACGTCCTGAGTCATCCCCGTGAGGGCCTGACGCATCTTCTTGGAGCGCTGCTGAATCCGCAGCAGGTCGAGACTGCGCAGGATCGGCACACCCGCATCCACCAGGGCGGAGAGCTTGTTGGCGAAGAGGGCCTTGTCGCGGATGGTCACCGGCCCCTCGAGCAGATCGGCCAGCAGCCCCGAGACGGAGGACCCACCCTTCGTACCCGTTCCCTGGGGGATCCGGGGGGGTCTCCTTCCGCACCAGGGTGGTCGCAAGGATGCCCCGCCGGCGCAGTTCCCTCCTGGCCATGGAGGGATTGTCGGCATTCAGGGTCATCTCCCGGCGCTGGCCGGACTTGGTGGTGTAGGTGACGACGAAGGCAGTCATCGCTGCGTGCGGCTGGAAGGGGGCTGGGGCTCAGGCGGGGGAAAGCCCGGCGAGCTCATCGGTCGAGAAGCCTGATCAGCTCGTCGGGTTTGGTGGTTTTCTGGAGAGCCTCCTCGCGGGTCACCTTGCCTTCCTCCACCAGGTTGGCCAGGGCCCGATCAAGGGTCTGCATGCCCTGGTTGGCACCCGTCTGGATCTGGGAATAGATCTGGGAACTCTTGCCTTCCCGGATCAGGTTGGCGATGGCGGGGGTGTTGATCATGATTTCCTGGGCCATCACCCGTCCGAAAGCCCCGTTGCTGGGCTGGGCGCTCCTGCAGAGGGTCTGGGAGAAGACCGCCAGCAGACTGCCGCTGAGTTGCACCCGGATCTGGGTCTGCTGGCCGGCGGGGAACACGTCCACCATCCGGTCGACCGTCTGGGAAGCCGAGCTCGTGTGCAGGGTGCCGAAGACGAGGTGACCGGTCTCCGCGGCGGTGATGGCCAGCTGGATGGTTTCCAGGTCGCGCATCTCACCCACCAGAATTACGTCGGGGTCCTCCCGCAGAGCCGCCCTCAGGGCGTTGGCGAAGCTGCGGGTGTCTTCGTTGAGTTCCCGCTGATGGATGACCGACTTGACGTTCTTGTAGGTGAATTCGACCGGGTCCTCGATGGTGAGGATGTGTTCCGAACGGGTGGCGTTGATGTGCTGGATCAGGGCCGCGAGGGTCGTCGTCTTGCCGGACCCCGTGGGGCCCGTCACCAGCACCAGCCCCCTGGGCTTGTTGCTGATCTCCTCGACGATCGGGGGCAGACCCAGCTTGTCGAGACTGGGGATGGTGTTGCCGAGAGCCCGCAGACAGGCGGCATAGGTGCCCCTCTGGCGGTACACGTTCACCCGGAAGCGGGCCACGCCCCGGAGACCGTACGAGCAGTCGAGTTCCCAGTTCTGCTCAAGGGTCTTTCGCTGCGCGTTGTTGAGCAGCGAGAAGATCAGCTTGTTGCAACTCTCCTCGGTGAGTCTGGTGTCCTGAACGATGGGCCGCAACTGGCCGCTGAAGCGTCCGTAGGGGGGATCTCCCGCAGAAAGATGCAGATCGCTACCGCCCTCCTTGACCAGCTCCTGCATCAGGTCTTCGATGAGAAGTTCCATTCAGCTCAGTTGCGAACGCTCAGACAGTAGGGACATTCGAGCCATTCGTCTTCAAGGCCGGCGCCGCAGCTGCGGCAGGTGAGGGTGCTCAGGGCCCGGGCGCGGCGTTCCGATTCGAGTCCCGTATCGGTGAGCAGCATGCGCTCCACCTCATCCAGGGTGGTGAGCCCTTGACGCACCAGGTCGAGGCCGTACCCCAGCAGCGTTTTCATGCCGGACTCCAGGGCCAGCCGGCGCAGCTCTTCGGTGGTGGCCCGCTTGGCCACGGCCGAGGAGAGGCTCTCGTTCATGCGCAGGATCTCGTACACACCCACCCGGCCGGAATAGCCCCGTCCCTGGCAGGCGCTGCAGCAGCCCTCCGTTCCCGGCTGGACCGTGTTGGCGCGGTAGAAGGTGATGTCGCTCTCATCGCTGGCCACCAGGCCGAAGCGGGCCAGCTCGCCGGGGTTGGGGTGGTAGGACACCCGGCATTCCCCGCAGAGACGCCGCACCAGTCGCTGGGAGACGATCCCGAGGAGCGAGGCGCTCACCAGGAAGGGTTCCACACCCATCTCATCGAGCCGGGCGAAGGCACTCGCCGCATCGTTGCAGTGAAGGGTGGTGAGCACGAGGTGGCCGGTCAGGGCCGCTTCGATGGCCGTGCGGGCGGTTTCCAGGTCGCGGGTCTCCCCCACCAGCAGCACGTCCGGGTCCTGCCGCATGAAGGCCCGCAGGGCGGAACTGAAGTCGTAGCCCTTCTCCCGGTTCACCTGGGTCTGGGTGATCCCCTGGAGGGTGTACTCGATCGGATCCTCGACCGTGGAGATGTTGATCGAAGGGTCGTTGCGCTCGGAGAGCAGGGCGTAGAGGGTGGTGGATTTGCCGGAGCCGGTGGGTCCGGTGACAAGGATCATGCCGAAGGGCTTGGAGCCGATGTCCCGCAGCGTCTTGCGGGCGTCCAGGTCGGTGATGAGGCTGTCCAGACCGAGCTGGGTGGCGCCGCTGTCCAGCAGTCGGAGCACGATCTTCTCGCCATAGCGGCCGGGCAGGGTGCTGACCCTGAAATCCATGGTGCGCCCGCGGAAGTTGCGGCGGATCCTGCCGTCCTGGGGCAGCCGCCGTTCGGCGATGTCCAGATCGGCCATGATCTTGAAGCGCGACGTCACCGCCGGGACCAGGGTCCGGGGAAGCTTGTCGATGCTGCGCAGCACCCCGTCCTGGCGGAAGCGGATCAGCAGTCCGTCCTCCTGGGGTTCGACGTGGACGTCGCTGGTGCCGGTGGTGAGGGACTCGATCAGGATGCGGTCCACCAGGCTCATGACAGGCGAAACGCCATCGCCCGAGCTGCTGGCTTCGAGATCCTCGGTCTCGGCCGCCCGCTGGGGCTGGACGGTGGTGGCCTGACCCAGATCGAGATCGTGGAAGAGGGAGGTGGGTTCCGTTCCGTTGACCTGAGGACGCTGGGTGAGGCTTTCGGGTTGCATGGAAAGGGACTTTGGGGAGGGAAGCCGGTGAAGGTGCGGGCTTCCGCCGCTTGTGGGGTGGGCTGCTGGGCATTCAACATAACGGGATCTGAGAGCTCTGCCAGAACGCATGACCGGCGAAACCACCCCTGCCCACGAGGACCGGATCGATCCCCAGGAGGGCACGGTCGATGCAGCCCGGGTCGAGACCCTCCTCGAGGATCTGCAGGCCACGACCGCTGGTGGGGCGGACCCGGTGACGTCAGCTCTTGGGGGTGACCCAGCGCAGGCCAGCGGCGACACCTCCGTCGAGACGCCTTCGGACCCCGCCGCTGGCTCCGATCGGATGGCGCAGTTCGAATCCGAACTCGCCGCTCTGCGCAGCGAGAACGAGGCACTCAAGAGCCAGTACATGCGCATTGCGGCCGATTTCGACAACTTCCGCAAGCGCCAGAGCCGTGATCAGGACGAGCAGCGCCTGCACATCACCTGCACCACCCTCACCGAGATTCTGCCGGTCGTCGACAACTTCGATCGCGCCCGGCAGCAGCTCAATCCCCAGAGCGAGGAGGCCCAGAGCCTGCACCGGAGCTATCAGAATCTGTACAAGCAGCTGGTCGATGTGTTCAAGCAGCTCGGTGTGTCACCGATGCGGGT
Source organism: Cyanobium sp. CACIAM 14 (assembly GCA_000708525.1). Classification (GTDB taxonomy): domain Bacteria; phylum Cyanobacteriota; class Cyanobacteriia; order PCC-6307; family Cyanobiaceae; genus Cyanobium. Next base: position 18,392 of record JMRP01000007.1, on the reverse strand, counting down.
GGAAGGTGAACCCTTCGACCCCAAACTGCACGAAGCCGTGCTGCGCGAACCCAGTGAGCATCATCCCGAGGACGTGGTGATCGAGGAGCTGCAGCGGGGCTACCACCTCAACGGTCGCGTGCTGCGGCATGCCCTGGTGAAGGTGTCGATGGGTCCCGGTCCTGGGGGTGAGGTCCGCTCCTCCGACTCCCCGACGTCCGGCGGCGGGGAGCTGGACGGCTGATGGCCGACTTCTACGACCTTCTCGGGGTCAGCCGGGACGTCGACGCCGACAGTCTCAAGAAGGCCTACCGGCGGCTGGCCCGTCAGTACCACCCCGATGTCAACAAGGATCCCGGCGCCGAGGAGCGGTTCAAGGAGATCGGTAGGGCCTACGAAGTTCTCAGCGATCCCCAGGCCCGGGCCCGCTACGACCAGTTCGGCGAGGCCGGCCTGGGAGGCGGTGGCGGCATGCCCGACATGGGGGACATGGGGGGCTTCGCCGACCTCTTCGAGACCTTCTTCAGCGGGTTCGGCGGTGCCGCCGGAGCTGCCGGTGGCGGCGCGCGCCGCCGCGGGCCCCGCCAGGGGGACGACCTGCGCCTGGACCTCACCATCAGCTTCAGCGAAGCCGTCTTCGGTTGCGAGAAGGACGTTCAGATCCGCCATCTGGAAACCTGCACCACCTGCAGCGGTTCGGGTGCCAAGGCCGGCAGCGGTCCCACCACCTGTGGCACCTGCGGCGGTGCCGGCCAGGTGCGGCGGGCCACCCGCACGCCCTTCGGCAGCTTCACCCAGGTGGCGCCCTGCCCCAGCTGCGAGGGTACCGGTCAGGTGATCGCCGATCCCTGCCCTGCCTGCGGAGGCCAAGGGCTGCAGCAGGTGCGCAAGAAACTGCGGATCAACATTCCCGCCGGGGTCGATTCCGGCACGCGGCTGCGGGTGGGCCAGGAGGGCAATGCCGGCCAGAGGGGCGGCCCGGCGGGCGATCTCTACGTCTTCCTTGCCGTCCAGTCCCATCCCAACCTGCGCCGCGACGGGGTCACGATCCATTCCGAGGTGTCCCTCAACTACCTCCAGGCGATCCTTGGGGACACCATCGAGGTGGAGACCGTGGACGGCCACGAGCAGCTGGAGATCCCCGCCGGCACCCAACCCGGCGCGGTGATCACCCTGCAGGGCAAGGGAGTGCCCCGGCTGGGCAATCCGGTGGCCCGCGGGAACCATCAGTTCACCGTCAAGGTGCAGCTGCCCACCCGGCTCAGCGGCGAGGAGCGGGAACTCCTGGAGCAGCTGGCCGGTCACCACACTCGCAAGGGTCAGCGTCCCCATCACAAGAGCGGCCTGTTCGGCGGCCTCTTCGGTTGAACGGCATGACGGGACCGTCGCCATCGGGGCAGGATCCTTCCGGGGCCCCGGCGGTGCTCGACCTCAGGGGCACCCCCTGCCCGCTGAATTTCATCCGGGCTCGCCTGGCGCTCGAGAAGCTGCCGGCCGGCGGCTGGCTGCAGGTCGATCTGGACCAAGGCGAACCTGAGCAGATGGTGGGGGAGGGGCTGCGCTCCGAGGGCCATGTGGTGGAGCGTGCGGAGCCGGCCCCGTTCGCCGCTGGCGAGGGGGTGAGACTCCTGGTGCGAAGGGATGGGGCCTGAGCCGCTGCCGGGACGGGTGGTGGCCCTTCAGGCCAACTATTGCCTGGTGACGCTCGATGGCGAATCATCGCCGGGAGTGGACGGGACTCTGCTGTGCACCCGTCGCAGCCGCCTCGACAAGAGCGGCCAGCAGGTGGTCGTGGGCGACCGGGTGGGGGTGGGCGCCATCGACTGGCGGGCCCGCCGGGGCGCGGTGGTGGGCCTGGAGCCGCGCCGAAACCTGCTGCAGCGGCCGGCGGTGGCCAATGTGAGCCGGGTGGTGGTGGTCGTGGCCCTGGCGGAGCCCATGCTCGATCCGCTGCAGCTCACCCGGTTTCTGATCACCGCCGAGGCCACCGGCCAGCCGGTGCATGTGGTGCTGAGCAAGGCCGATCTGCTGCCCGCGGCCGAGGCCCGGGCCTGGTGCGGGCGGCTGGAGGACTGGGGCTACGGCGCGGTGGCGGTCTCCACCCGGACCGGGGAGGGTCTCGAGGCAGTGCGGGCCCTGCTGGCCCAACCCGGCATCGCCGTCCTCTGCGGTCCCTCCGGCGTGGGCAAGAGCAGCCTGCTCAATGCCCTGGTTCCGGCGCTGGAGCTGCGTGTCGCCGCCGTCTCCGGTCGCCTGCGCCGGGGCCGCCACACCACCCGGCACGTCGAACTGTTCCCCCTGGTGCCGGGGGCCCTGGTGGCCGACTCCCCCGGCTTCAACACGCCCGCGCTGCCATCCGACCCTCAGGATCTGGCGGCGGCCTTCCCCGAGCTGCGGGCCCGCCGCGCCGCCACCCCCTGCCGCTTCGCCAACTGCCGCCACCAGGGGGATCCTGGCTGTGCGATGGCCGCGGGATGGGACCGCCAGGATCTCTTCGGCCGCTGTCTGGAGGACCTGGAGGCCCGGGCGGGTGCCCCGACGCGGGGGGGCCGGCCCCGCCGGAGTGGCTCAGGTCTGCGTCAGCGGGGTGACCGGCTCGAACCGCTGCTCGAACCCCAGTGGCGCCTCCCCTCCCGCCGCACCCGGCGGCAGACGGTGGAGCAGGACCTCAGCTCCCCAGGCCGGGAAGATCCAGACCCCCGGTGAGTGATTCCATCCGCTCTCGCATCGTGCTGGTGGAGACTTCGTAGGCCTTGGAGAGGGCCGCCAGCACGGCTGCTTCCACCGTTTCGACCGGTTCGGCGAGCAGTTCCGGACTCAGCTGCACCCGGAGGGGCTGCTGGTTGCCCGAGAGCCAGACGCTGGCACGGCCGTCGGGGTCGCTGCCCTGGAGTTCCATCGCATCGAGCTCGTCCTGGAGCTTCTGGGCGTCCTGCTGGATCTGCTGAGCCTTGCGGAAGGCCTCGGTCAGCTGTCCGAAATTGGGGAGTCCGAAGCCTGCCATGCCTTAAGAGGAACGCGTGGGCGCAGGTTAGAACCCCAGCCGCTTCACCTCGGGGTGGAGCTCGATCCCTCGGGCCGCGAGCACCCGCTCCTGCACCAGCCGGATCAGTGCGTCGATGTCCGCGGCCGTGGCGGCTCCGGTGTTGACGATGAAGTTGGCGTGGATCGGTGACACCTGGGCCTCGCCGATCGAGACCCCCTTGAGGCCGAGGGCTTCGATCAGCCGGCCCGCCTTGAGGGGTTCAGGGTTGCGGAACACGCTGCCGCAGCTGGGCTGCTGATAGGGCTGGGTGCTGGTCCGGCTCTGCAGGTTGGCGCTGGTGCGGGCGGTGACGGCCGCTGGATCGTGGCCCGCCTCCAGCCGGAACCGGGCCGAGAGCACCAGCAGGGGTTCCTCCTGGAGGCGGCTGTGCCGGTAGGCGAAGTCCAGAGCGGACGCCGGCAGCTCGAAGGGGACCTTGGGCCTGCGGGGATCCAGCACCCGTACCGAATGGAGCCATTCGGCGGTGCAGCCCCCCTGGGCTCCGGCGTTCATCACCACAGCCCCTCCCACCGTGCCGGGGATGCCCACCGCCCACTCCAGACCCCGCAGGCCGCTGCGGGCCGCCTTGCGGGCCAGGGTGGGGATCGGTTCGCCCGCCTCCGCCTCCACCCACCCCTGGTCCGGGTCCAGCCGGCTGCCCTGCAGCCGCCGGTTGCAGAGGGTGAGGCCGGCGAGGCCGGCGTCGGCGATCAGCAGGTTGGAGCCGGCCCCGATGCAGCGGAAGGGAACTCCTGTGCCGGCTGCCCAGGCGGCGTGGGCGATCAGCTCCTCCTGGTCGCCAGGCTCGGCGAACCATTCGGCAGGGCCGCCCACCTTCCAGGTGGTGTACTCCCGCAGCGGGATCGAACGACGGGGTTCGCCGAAGGGTGCCGAGACCATCCCCTCAGGCCGCCAGGGCCGGGGGGCGACCACGGTCGTTCAGGGCTCCGAGGCGGTCCCAGAGGCTGTTCACGTCCCCGGCCCCCATGGCCAGCACCAGGTCGCCCGGACAGGTGGCGTCGGCCACCAGCTCCGCCAGGGCGTCCATGCTGGGCGCCACCTCCACCGGCAGGTCCGGGGCGATGGCGCGCACCGCCTCGGCCAGGGCCGGGCTGGAGATTCCTTCCAGCGGGGCCTCGCCGGCCGCGTACAGGGGCGCCAGCAGCACCGCGTCCGCCCGGCACAGGGCGGCGGCGAAGTCCTCCAGGAACTGGGCGGTGCGGGTGAAGCGATGGGGCTGGAACACCGCCACCAGACGGCGAGGCACCAGCGGCAGCGGGCTGCGCCCGCTGTCCACCATCAGCCGGGCCATGGTCAGGGTGGCCGCCACTTCACTGGGGTGGTGGGCGTAGTCATCGACGATCGCCCGCTCCTGCCAGAGGCCGCGGCAGTCGAAACGGCGGCCCGGCGGGCGCAGGCCCGCCACCGCCCGCCGCAGGGCCTCGAACGGCACCCCCTCGAGCCGGCAGGCCGCCATGGCCGCCAGGGTGTTGCTGAGGTTGTGGCGACCGGGCAGGGGCACCTCGATGCTGCCCAGCGCCAGCCCGTTCTCGTGGTAGGCGGCCAGGGTGCCATCGCCCCGTTCCTCCAACGGAATGGCGGCAAAGGCCACGTCCTCCGGGCTGGTGGTGGACCACCAGCTGGAGGGTTCGAAATGCTCCCGCAGCACGGGGCAGTCCCGGTTGGCCAGCAGGGCCGTGCAGCCGCCGGCGAAGCGCTGCAGGGTGGCCACCAGCGAGGCGAGGTCCTGGTAGTGGTCGGTGTGGTCGAGTTCGATGTTGGTGAGCACCCCCAGGTGAGGCCGGAACTTCACCAGGGAGCCGTCCGATTCGTCGGCCTCCGCCACCAGCAGCCGACCCCTGCCCTGACGCCCGTTGCTGCCGAAGAGCGGCACGATGCCGCCGATCACCGCGGTGGGGTCCTCGCCCACGGCCTCCAGGAGCGTGGCGATGAGGGTGCTGGTGGTGGTCTTGCCATGGCTGCCCGCCACCGCGATGGAGGGCTGGGAATTGATCAGGGCCGCCAGCACGTCCGAGCGGTGCACGATCGTCAGGCCCTGGCGTCGGGCTTCACTCAGCTCCGGATTGGCTGGGGGCACCGCCGAGCTGATCACCACCAGGGGAGGGGGGGCGGTGGCGGCGGGGCTCGGCCCATCGCCCCCCGCGAGCAGGGATGCGATGGTCTCGGCGGTCTGCGCGGGGAAGATCCGCACGCCGACGGCGTGGAGGCGCTCCAGCGCCGGCCCGGGGCGGGGGTCCGAGCCGCTGACCCTGAACCCCCTCTCCGCGAGGATCCCCGCCAGCGCGGACATGCCGATGCCACCGGCCCCGATGAAGTGGAGCGGCTGACGGCGATCGAGCTTCGGGATCAAGGGCTGCCTCCAGGCCACGCCGAAAATAACGGCAGAACCCCCCTCCACCCTTTACGAGATACTTCGCTTTGCCGACCGTCCGATCCGGGGCCCTGCGGCTGCGGGAAAGGGCAGGAACCTCATTTCTGTATGATCGGCAGCCAAAATCCTCCCTTCTTAGCGGGTTTCACCGCCTTCTGCCATGACCTTGCGCGTAGCGATCAACGGATTTGGCCGAATCGGTCGGAACTTCATGCGCTGCTGGCTCAGCCGCGGGGCCAACACCGGCATCGAGGTCGTCGGTCTGAACGACACCTCCGATCCGAAGACCAACGCGCACCTGCTCCAGTACGACACGATGCTGGGCCGCATCCGCAATGCGGAAGTGAGCCACACCGACGACACGATCGTGGTGAACGGGAAGGCGATCAAATGTTTTTCCGACCGGAATCCCCTCAACCTTCCCTGGAAGGAGTGGGGCGTCGATCTGGTGATCGAGGCCACGGGTGTCTTCATCGATGAGAAGGGGGCCAGCAAGCACATCGAAGCGGGCGCCAAGAAGGTCCTGATCACCGCCCCCGGCAAGGGTGAAGGTGTCGGCACCTTCGTCGTCGGCGTCAACGCCGACCAGTACCGCCATGACGACTACGCCGTCATCAGCAACGCCAGCTGCACCACCAACTGCATGGCTCCGGTGGTGAAGGTGCTCGACCAGGCCTTCGGCATCGTCAAGGGCACGATGACCACCACCCACAGCTACACCGGTGACCAGCGGATCCTCGACGCCAGCCACCGCGATCTTCGCCGGGCCCGGGCTGCCGCCGTCAACATCGTGCCCACCTCCACCGGTGCCGCCAAGGCCGTCGCTCTGGTCTATCCGCCGATGCAGGGCAAGCTGAACGGGATCGCCCTGAGGGTCCCCACCCCCAACGTGTCGGTGGTGGATCTGGTTCTCGAGGTCAGCCGCAGCACCACCAAGGAGGAAGTCAACGCCACCCTCAAGGCGGCTTCGGAGAACGGCATGAAGGGCATCATCAAGTTCTGCGACCTGCCCCTGGTCTCCACCGACCACGCCGGCACCGATGAGTCGGCGATCGTCGACGCCGATCTGACCCTGGTAATGGGGGACAACATGGTGAAGGTGATCTGCTGGTACGACAACGAATGGGGCTACAGCCAGCGCGTCGTCGACCTGGCCGAGGTGGTCGCCCGCAACTGGAAGTGAGCCTCCCCATCTGAGGCCCCATGGGGCTCCAGCGGGTTCTCTGACCCTTCAGATGGAGAGCCCCTCAGGTGAAATGCCGGAAGGCCTCCCCCGGGGGCCGGATCGGTTCCCCGCCCTCCGACCAGAGGAGCGCCCCAGCCCGCTGGGGGGCCGTCAGGATGCCGATCCGGCTGGAGCCCTCCAGCTGCTCCAGCAGGGCGTCGGCCCATGCCGGCTCCAGGGCCAGCACCAGCTCGAAATCCTCGCCGCCCCAGAGGCACCAGCTCTCCGCCTCGGCCAGTCCCTCCAGCCCCGCTGCCACGGGCAGTGCGGCCTGCTCCAGGAGGGCCGTGCAACCGCTGGCCACCGCCAGGTATTCCGCCGCGGCCGCCAGTCCGTCGCTGCTGTCGCAACCCGCCACCCGCCAGGGCAGGCCCGTCGGTCGGCAGCCGGCCAGCGCCGCCACCGCGTCGAAGCGGGGCCGCGGACGCCGGTGGGCGCCGATCGCCCGCTCGCGCTCCGCCGCCGACAGTGAGGGCAGGTCGGCCCCCTGCAGCAGGGCCAGACCCAGCCGGCTCAGCCCATGGGTGCCTGTGGAGATCAGATGATCACCCGGCCGCCCGTCTCCCCGCCGGATGGGCCCGCCCCGATCGTCTGCGAGCCGCCCGAGGGCGGTGATCGCCAGCAGGCGCTGGCGGCCGTCGCTGCAGTCCCCCCCCAGCAGGACGCCCCCATGGGCGATCAGCAGCTCGCTCATGCCGGCATAGGCCCCCTCCACCCAGGACCAGGGGGTGTGTCCCGGAGCCACCAGTCCCACGGTGATCCCCAGGGCGTCCTGGCAGCCCATGGCCGCCAGGTCGGAGAGGTTGGCGGCGGCGGCCCGCCAGCCGACGTCGGTGGCCCCGGTGGTGGCGTCGCTGAAATGAACCCCCTCCACCAGCACATCGGTGTTGACCACCAGCTGGAGTCGGTGGGGGCAGGCTGGGGTGGACCGTCCCAGGGCCAGCAGGGCCGCGTCGTCGCCGAACTGGCCGGTCGGGGCGAAGGCGCCGAGGCGTCTGATCAGCTCGGCCTCCCCCAGCTCCGCCAGGGTGGGCCCCTCAGGCATGGGGGCGCAGGTTGTCCGCCCCCTCGATCACCGTGGCCCTGACGATGCCGTCGTCGGCGGTCAGTTCCTCCAGGACGTCGAGCCCATCCACCACGTAGCCGAAGGCGGCGTAGCGGCCGTCGATCAGGTTGAGGCCGGCGGGGGTGAGCTCCGGTTCGAAGAGGAAGAGGAAGAACTGGGAGGAACCGTCGCTCAGGTTCTTGTCGGAATGGGCCCAGCCCAGGGTGCCTTTGCTGGCGAAGGGGAGCACCGGCTCGGCCTTGAACAGACCCAGATCCTCGAAGGTCTGGTTGTAGAAGGGGGCCGCCTCGCCGGGGACCTTGATCTCCAGAGGGACCCGCCGCTCCTGCTTGGTGGCCGGATCGATGAATCCCGTCTCCGGACCCTTGGGATCGCCGGTCTGCAGCACGTAGAAGTCCTCGGCGCGGTCGAAGGGAAGGCCGTCGTAGAAACCCCGCTGGACGAGGTCCACGAAGGCGCCGGCGGTCAGGGGCGCGTTGTAGCCGTCCACCACCGTGATCAGGTCACCCTTGGTGGTGGTCAGTCGCACGGTGGCGCGCCCCAGCAGACGCGGCAGGGCATCGAATTCAGCGGGGATCGTGAACGGGAAGGGGCCCACCAGCAGGGCCTCGGCCCGGCCGATGTCGGCGAGGGCTTCGCGCCGGGCAGCCAGGAATGGATCCCGTTGCTGGGCCTCGGCGGCGGCCGCGAGCTCCTGCAGACGGCCGTCCGCATCGGTCAGCAGATCGCCGGCGGCGGGACGGTCGGCGACGTCGAAGCTGGCCAGGATGCGATCGCGGCTGCCGGCCAGCAGCGACTGGGCCCGGCGCACGGAACCGGTCAGGCTGTTCCAGCGCTTGGCCCGCAGGTCGTCGCTGGTGTCCTCGAGGCGGTGCTGCAGATTCTGCAGATCCTCCTGCTCGATCGGCAGGGCATTGCGCAGCAGGGCGGTGGGATCGCTGACCGCGTTGCCCTGGGGTAGGTAGGCCCAGGCCGGGGGGGCCGCCAGCAGCAGACTGAGCACCAGGGCCAGGGCGGTCCCGAGCGGTCCCGCCAGAGGTGCCGCGAGCCTGCTGAAGCCACTGCACCTGCGTCGCCGGTCCATGGTTTCCCTTGTGACTGCCTGGACTTTGGCACAACCTCCAGTCCCTTCCAGGGACACCGTCACGGGGAGAGCCTGTAGCCAGACGTACAATCCCCCGATCCGATCCGCCGGAATGATCTCCAGCAACGACTTTCGTACCGGCACCACGATCGAACTCGACGGTCAGGTCTGGCGTGTCGTCGAGTTCCTCCATGTCAAGCCGGGCAAGGGATCGGCGTTCGTGCGCACCAAGCTCAAGGCCGTGCAGAGCGGCAACGTGGTGGAGAAGACCTTCCGGGCAGGCGAGACCATGCCCCAGGCCCTTCTGGAGAAGGCGACCCTGCAGCACACCTACATGGAAGGAGACGACTACGTCTTCATGGATATGTCCACCTACGAGGAGACCCGCCTCACCGCCAAGCAGATCGGTGACGGCCGCAAATACCTCAAGGAAGGCATGGAGGTGAGCGTGGTCTCCTGGAACGGCAAGCCCCTGGAGGTGGAGCTTCCCAATTCGGTGGTGCTGGAGGTCACCCAGACCGACCCCGGCGTCAAGGGCGACACCGCCACCGGCGGCACCAAGCCCGCCATCCTCGAGACCGGTGCCCAGGTGATGGTGCCCCTGTTCATCTCCATCGGCGAGAAGATCAAGGTCGACACCCGCACCGACAGCTACCTCGGACGGGAGTCCTGATCCCCATGCAGCTCGACCACGACCAACTGCGTCAGTTGCTGGCTCTCCTGGGGGAGAGTGACATCCAGGAACTCCGGCTGGAGGGTGACGACTTCCGGTTGGAGGTGCGCCGCAACCTCCCATCCGCAGCCCCGGTCACGGTTGTCCAGGCACCGGCGGCGGCGGCCCCACTGCCGGCGGCCCCCGCCCCGACCGGCACGCCTCCCGCTCCGTCGGCTCCGCCACCGCCGTCGGCTTCGGTGCGCAGCGATCTCCAGGCGATCACGGCACCCATGGTCGGCACGTTCTACCGGGCCTCGGCGCCGGGAGAGCCTCCCTTCGTCGAAGTGGGATCCCGCATCACCGCCGGCCAACCGGTCTGCATCCTCGAGGCGATGAAGCTGATGAACGAACTCGAGGCCGAGGTCAGCGGCGAGGTGGTGGAGATCCTGGTGGAGAACGGAACCCCGGTGGAGTTCGGCCAGGTGCTGATGCGCATCCGCACCGCCTAGCCCAGTTCCCGGGCGGTCCGGATCGCCGCCGCCATGCTCTCGGCTCTCGCCACCCCTCGGCCGGCGATTCCGAAGGCCGTCCCGTGGTCCGGGGAGGTGCGCAGGAACGGCAGACCCAGCGTGGTGTTCACGGCGGCATCGAAGGCCAGCAGTTTCACGGGGATCAGGCCCTGGTCGTGGTACAGCGCGAGGTAGCCGTCCGCCCCTGCGGCGTCGCCCCGCCAGGCGGCGGCCGCTTCCAGCCAGCAGGTGTCCGGTGGGACCGGCCCCTCCAGGCGCACCTCCGGATGTCGCTGCTGCCACTGCAGGAGTGTCGGGATCAGCCAGTCCTGCTCCTCCCGGCCCAGCTGCCCCTCTTCCCCCGCATGGGGGTTGAGCCCCGCCACCGCCAGTCGGGGCCTGGCGGCGAAGCGCCGGCAGAACGCCAGCAGGGCGTCCAGCCGGCGGCTGACCAGGTCGGGCCCCAGCCGCAGGCTCACCTCGGCCAGCGGGATGTGGGTGGTGGCCAGCAGGGTATTGAATCGCCAGTTTCCACCGGGGGCCGCAGCGGTGAACAGCATCGCCGCGTCACCGGCGCCGGTGAGTTCCGCCAGCCGTTCGGTCTGGCCGGGGTAGGCATGGCCTGCGGCGGCCCAGCTGGCCTTGGCGATCGGGGCCGTGACCAGGGCGTCGCCATCGCCCCCGACCACCAGCTCCACGGCGCGTGTCAGCCAGGCGAAGCTGGCGGCTCCGGCGGCGGCACAGCTGATCCCGGGGGTGATCGGTCGCTCCAGCGGGATGTCCACCAGCCTGAAGCCGGCAGGGTCTGCCAGGGGAACGTCGCTGAGCTGCCGCAGCCGTTCGTGGCAGTGCCGCAGCCAGCGGGAGCAACCCACGAGCACCACCTCCTCTCCCGCGGGACGCGGCCCCGCCAGGGCCTTGAGGGTCACTTCGGCGCCGATGCCGGCCGGATCCCCCAGGGAGATGACAAGGCGCCCCCGGCTCCGCTTGCATGTGGCCCAGTGCCCTTCGGCTGATGCCATGGTCCGTCTGATTCTTCTGGGTGTGTTGCTGCTGGGGGCTGGGTATGCCTTGCGGAACCAGTGGATCGTGGTCGATTGGCAGAAGATGGGTTCCGATCTGAATGTGCCGTCCCTGACGGATCACAAGATCTTCGGAGCGCCGAAGAAGCTCCCGACTCCTGACGACAATCCCTCCCAATAGGAGGGGTAGAGCAGGCGGTAGCCGAGTCCCCTCCTCAGAAGCCGGCTGCAGGCCCGGCGATTCTCGCTCCAGAAGCTCCTGGCCATGCCGCTCATGCTGGGAGCGACCTCATCGAAGCGCTCGAACGGCGGCAGCGGGCAGCCGAGCAGATGGGCGGCGAGCCCCAGCAGCTCGCTGGAAGGGCAGGGGAAGCGGTCCGCCAGGATCAGGGTTTCGGGCCTCCGGACGGCCGGCAGGGCGATGCAGTGGAGCAGGCCCCCGACGATGTCGTCCACGTGGATCCTGGAGAACACCTGGCCCGGTTTGTGGATCAGGCGGGCGGTGCCGTTGCGCAGGTTCTCCAGCGGATTGCGGCCCGGCCCGTAGATCCCCGGCAGCCGCAGCACCTGAACCGGCAGGCCACTGCGGCGCCAGGCCTCCTCGCAGGCCAGACGGGCCCGGCTGCGCTCCAGCAGCGGTCGGGTGGGGCTGCTCTCATCGACCCAGGCGCCGCCGGTGTCTCCGTAGACCCCCGTGGTGGAGAGGTACCCCAACCAGTCCAGAGGCAGCTCCAGCAGCCGCGCCAGGAGGGCGTCCAGCACCGGATCCCGGCCGCCGGCATCGGGAGGGATCGTCACCAGCACGTGGGTGATGCCGAGCAGGTCCTGCGGGGAGGGCAGCACACCCTGATGGGGATCGAAGCGCAGCCACCCTGGACGCTCCTGGCTGGCCAGGGGTTGCCGGCGGGTGAGAACCACCGGCACGCCGGCCCTTTCCAGAGCCTCGGCCATGCGGCGGCCCGTGTAGCCACCGCCCAGCACCAGCATGCGGCCGATGGCGGCGGCCGCGGCGGGCATCGCCGCATGCACCACCCCCCCCGGAGCCGGCGCCTGGTTGACAGATCCGCCAGCCGTCAGTACATCTGTACCATCATCCAGCCTCGATTCCGTGACCACCTCTGCGTTCAGTGCCGGCCTCTCCGCCAGTCTCGCCCCCGGCCGCATCCGCCCTGGCCGGATCCGGCCACAGGCCCGGGTCCACGTCGGGATGCCACTGATCCTGGCGGCTGGGCTGGTGCTGGCGGCCGTGCTGCTGGCGCCGGAGCATCCCCAGGATCAGGAGGCCATCTGCCAGCGCCACAACGGGGTGGACGCCTGCCGCGTCTGGTGACCTTCTCCGCCCTGGGCGGCGGAACCCGGTTCCGGCTCGCCGGGGCTGACCCACTGCAGCAGTCGCAGGGCCAGCCGCAGGTCCCCTTCGGTCCAGGCCTTGAGCGCCATCGCCCGCCGCGGGTCGTAGAAGGGCTGGTTCCGGTACCAGGCGAAGGCATCGCTGTCGCCCTTGCGCCCATTGCAGCCCAGGCAGGCCGGCACGCAGTTCTCGGTCACGCTCATGCCTCCGCGGCTGAGTGGATGCACGTGATCGATGGATTCCGAAGTCTCGCCGCAGTAGAGGCAGCGCCCGCCCGTCATCCAGTGCAGCGACTGCCGCCATCGTCGCGCTCGCAGCTTGGGGCAGAGGTCTTCGAGAAAGACTCCATCCCTGGCCTGCATCAGCGCGCCTCGGTTGGCGGGAGTCTGGCCTCCTTGTCCAGGGTGTCAATGTGTTGGTGATTGCTTTTTGACGCATTGGCCGCCCCCCTGGTGGAGATGCGCCTGGGCCCCTCAGGCCTGATCGAGGTGGTCAGTCCCTTCGACGCCGTGACCCAGGCGCAGCTGCGGGCCATCCGTCCCCGGGGCCAGTGGCTGAGCCGTCGCCGCTGCTGGCAGTTCCCCCTGGAGGCGGCGGAGGTCCTGCAGCGCCAGTGCGGCGGCCGGTTCCCGCTCACCCCTGAGCTGGCCCGCTGGTTCACCTGGCTGGGCCAGCCGCTGCCGCCTCTCCCCGCCCACAGGGCCCTCGTGGCCGCCGCCGCTGCCGACCGGGAGCTCCCCGATGGTCGCCGTCTGTTCCGTCACCAGCGGCTGGCGGTGCGCTGGCTGCTGGCGCGCCGCGGGGCCGTTCTGGCCGATGCGATGGGCCTCGGCAAGACCCTGACGGCGCTGGTCGCCGGCCGTGCCCTGGTGCGTCTGGCCGACTGCCGGCTGGTGGTGGTGGCCCCGGCGGGGCTGCACCACCACTGGCGGCAGGAGGCGGCGGCCCTGGGACTGCGCCTGGAGCTGCACAGCTGGGCCCGGTTGCCCGCCGAGCTGCCGGCCGCCGGCACGGTGCTGATCGTCGACGAGGCCCACTTCGCCCAGACCATGAGCGCCGCCCGCACCCAGGCGTTCCTGCGGCTGGCGCGCCATCCCCGGCTGCGCGCGATCTGGCTGCTCACGGGCACCCCGATGAAGAACGGGCGGCCGGTCCAGCTCTTTCCCCTGCTGGCCGCCATCGGCCACCCGCTCGGGTCCGACCAGCGGCACTACGAGGAACGGTACTGCCAGGGACACTGGCGGGAGCAGGGGGGGAGGCGGATCTGGCAGGCCAGCGGCGCCAGCCAGCTGGAGGAGCTGCAGCGGCTGGTGCGCCCACTGGTGCTGCATCGCCGCAAGGCCCAGTGTCTGGACCTGCCGCCGAAGCAGCGGCTCGAGCACCCCGTGCGGCTCGACGGGGCCGCCGCGGAGGGCTTCCAGCGGGCCCTCGAGGCACGGATCGCCGATTACCGCCGCCGGGCGCTGGCCGGGGAGGTGCGACGCGACGCTGAAGCGCTGGCCGTGTTCACGGCCCTGCGTCAGATCGGCTCCCATCACAAGCTGCCCGCCAGCGTGGATCTGTTGGCCGGCCTGCTGGCTCGGGGTGAGGCGGTGGTGGTGTTCACCAGTTTCGTGGCGACCGCGCTGGCCCTGCACCGGCAGCTGGGCCGCGAGGGGGACGGCGGACCCCTGGTCGGGGCGGTCCCCCCGACCCGCCGGCAGCGATTGGTGGAGGACTTTCAGGCGGGACGACGCCCCCTGCTCATCGCCACCTACGGAACCGGCGGCCTGGGGTTCACCCTCCACCGGGCTCGGCATGTGGTCCTGATCGAGCGGCCCTGGACCCCCGGCGACGCCGAGCAGGCGGAGGATCGCTGCCACCGCATCGGCATGGGAGCCACCCTCACCAGCCACTGGCTGCAGCTGGGGGTCGCCGACCGGCTGGTGGACGAGCTGATCGCCAGCAAGGCCGAGCGGATCTCCCGGCTTCTGGACAGCCGCGACGACCGGCGTCGTCAGCGGGAACTGCCCGACCTGGTGCGTCAGTGGCTGGAACGCTCGTGAGCCCCCGGGGAGGGCGTCGGTCGAGGCTCCTCCCCGCGGCAGCTCTTCAGCCGCACCTCCAGGTCCTGCCGCAGGATCGGATCCAGCCCGCCCCTGGGGACCTTCGCCGCCAGGGCGGTCGCCGTGGCGATGTCACGGCAGGCGGCGGCAGTGTCACCGGCCAGGGTGTGGAGCAGGAAGCGCTCGTTCAGAGGGCCAGGGTCCTTCGGGAAGGCCGCCACCACCTTGTCGCAGCGCTCCAGAGCCGCCGGCAGTTCCTCAAGCTTCACCGTCCGCAGGCAGTCCTCGCGGCTGATCGGCCGCTGGGGCAGGGGCTCCTCGGCGCACCCGGCGAGCAGGAGAACGACGATCAGGGCCGCGGTCCGCTGTCTGCCGTGGCGAGTAGGGATCGGGGCGTGCCGGCGAAACCCCTCAGTTGTAACGCTCACTCCGGGTCATGCCGCTGCCACCAGCACTACCACCGCCGACGACCGAGATGGACGTGGGACTGGCCTGGGGACTGGCGGCACTGCCTCCAGATGGGCGCGGGGCGTAGAGATCCCCCAGGAAGCGGCCGCAATCGGGGTAAGTGCCGGGGTTCTGAACCACCGCTTCGGTGATCATCACCGCGGCATGTTCGGGGGAGGTCTTGAACACGCCGGCGCTCTGCCGCTTGATCAGGGCATAGGCGGCGGTCCAGCTCACTTCATGGACGTTGCCGTTGTTGCGCATGAAGCAGTACACCTGGGCTCCCTTGCCGCCGGGACCCTCGATCTCGTTGCCCGCATGGGCGCTGCGGAGGGGACCGACGGTGCCCAGCAGACCGGCGGCGGCCGCCATGAGGGCGATCAGGCCCAGTCGGGGATGGAGAGGGTGACGGGGGGCCATGGGACCGGGACGGGTGGTCGGGGTGGCCCAACGTATCGATCTCTGGGGTTCTGTCCAGGGAGGTTCAGCCGCCGGGGGGAGCGGTCGCGGGCAGCACCAGCCTGACCACCAGCGGCAGGAGCACCAGGACCGTGATCAGCCGTACTGCGTGGAGGGTGGCCACCGCCGCGCCCACCCCGAACTCCGCGCCCACCAGGCTCATGCCGCTGATGCCCCCAGGGGCGGCCCCCAGCAAGGCGACCGTCGGGTCGATGCCCATCAGCCGGCTGCAGGCGATGCCCACCGCCAGGCCGGTGAGCACCAGGGTCAGGGTAATGACGAGGGCCGGTCGCCACAGCTGGCGCAGTTCGAGCAGCGCCGTGCCCGTGAGACCGGTGCCGATCACGGTGCCGATCCCGATCTCCAGCAGGGTGCGGGTGCCGATGGGCCACTGGGCCACGTCGAGCCGGCCGGTCACGCTGACCAGGGCGGCCCCGAGCAAGGCGCCAGCCAGGGGCGCCGCGGGGATCCCGGTGCGGAGGGCCAGCAGGCCCCCGGCGAAGCCGGCCATCGCGTACATCAGCAGATGCCAGGGATGGTTCATCCGCCCGGGGCTCCATCAGCAGGCCCCAGTCTGGGAGATCTCCGCCACCGACGCTTGAGAGGACCGGTCGGGTGTGTTGTCATGCGGCACAGCACAGCCGCCTGTCCTGCCATGGCTCCCGCCTCGGTGTCCTTCCGGATCACCCGCAATGCCGAAGATCTTGCAGAAACCATTCATGCGCTCTCCCAACGGCTGGTGACCCTGGAGCAGCGCCTGGCGGCGGTCGAGCTGCAGGCGTCGCGCCAGGCCCAGCCGGAGCCCGAGGAACTGGCCAGCCTCGACAACGTCGAGCGGCTGCTCCAGGACTGTCGCCATCTGCTGGAGATCGATGTCGCCCCGGCAGAACCCGCCCCTGTCGACGCCCTGGGACATGGCGGCTATTCCGCTGCCGCCTGAGAGCACGCCACCCTGGCCAGGCGTGACAAAATGAAAAGAAACAGAGCCATGGCCTTCCCCACCTCCCCTTGCCCGTCCTCCTCAGGCTCCGTTCACCAGAACGGCGTCTCGCGCCCCACCGGCCCTGCGCCCCAGTGCCAGTGGCGCCGTCACTCCCTTGAGGAGGGAGGTCACCAGCTCGAGAAACTGGAGTTCGCCCTTGCCGTCGCTCTGACGCGGGGTGATCAGCAGCGTTCGGCCCAGCTGCGCTCCCAGATCGCTGCGCTGGGCGGGAATCTGGAGGAACCCGGCACCTGAGATTCGCTGGCCGGCGCAGGCGAGGCCGGCCATTCGGCGCTCCCGTTCTTGAGATCACCCAAGGGGCTGATTTCTTTCGAATTCGTTCCGCTTGCGGGCTTCATGAGAATTCGGCCAGGCAATCTGTGATGCGATAATGTGATTGCAACGAAGGGGTTCGAGACACACCAACTCCATCGTTGCGACATGCCTTCCCAGATGCCTTCCTTGGTGCGAATCCCCTGCCGTTCATGATCGCCTCCAGTCCATCCGCCCCCGTCGCCTGGAAGGCGGAACGTTCAGCACGCCCCAAGGCGGGGGCGCCGATGATGCCAGAGCCCGACGCCCGCCAGCGTCTGCTTCTTCAGGCGGCCACCTGCCACGAACGGGCACGGAAGGCCGCCCATGATGGCGATCTGGAGGCTTCCGCCAGGGCCATACTGGAAGGACTCGACTGTGAACGACGAGCCGGTGGACTCGGTCCCCAGGTGCTGCAGCTGATCAAGCCTCGCAGCTGATCCTTCCTGCGCCTGCAGCTTGCCGTCCGCTCGACATCCGTGAGTCGCTTGCGGGCGAAGGCACGTCCGTCGTGATGATGGCCCGCTCGATCCTTGCGCATCCCCTGGTGGTCGTTGGTGTCGTGATGGCCATGGTGCCGCTGCCGACCCCGAAGGTGCTGGCCCAGTCCCGGTGCAGCTTCCTGCCCCCGATCGGGGGCAAGGGCCTCTCACCGGTGGTGGCGAAATCAGTGGGGCCCGGCAAGATCATCGGCAAGACCAACTGGAACACCGATTTCCTGGTCACCCGGCCCTACAGCAGCTTCAGGTTCTACTTCACGGCCAATTCCTCTGATCCCAACGCCAGCTATCCGGTGGAGGGCTACATGAAGTTCAGCGATGGCAGCAGTTTGCAGGTCTTCAGCGAAACCCTGAGGCCGGCGATCGGCACTGGTCGCATGTTCGGCCCCTACCCCGCCGTCCCCGGCAAGGGGGCCACCGAGATGAACTTCAAGGTCGGCGCCAGCGGTGATCCCGGCGCCCTCGGTTACAGCTACCGGATCTCGGTGCAGGGATGCCGCTGGTGACGGTGGGCCGACCCTGCAGAGCCCGAGGGACACCTCTGACGGCCGCAGTGAACAGGCGTCCTCAGTGAACCGGCTCCCCTTCGCCGAGCCGGGCAGGATGCCGGCCTTCAGCTATGGATCGAACCTGGATCCGCTGCAGCTCAGGGCGCGCTGCCCGCGCTGGGACGGCCAGGGGCTGGTGGCCCGCCTGGACGGCTGGCGCTGGGGGATCACCAAACGCTCCCTCACCGGGGCTGGCTTTGCGGGGATCGTCCCTGAGGCCGACAGCCACTGCTGGGGAGTGGTGCATCACCTGTTTCCCCAGGATCTGGCGATCCTGGACGCACAGGAGGGGGTGGGCACCGGTTGTCACTACGAACGCGAGGCCGTGGTGGTCAGCACCGCCGCCGGTGAACAGCTTGAGGTGCTCGTCTACGTGCCGGTGCCTCCGGCCCGGGCCGAGGGGCTGCTGGCTACGGCCGCCTATGCCGCCCGGATCCGGCTGGGAGCCGACCACTGGGAACTGCCAGGCACCTGGCGCCAGACCCTGGTGGCAGCACTGCGGATCACCGTGTAGGGACGGCCTGCCGGAAGGCGACCTGATCGGCCGGAAGACACCGTGATGGTATCGGCAAGCGAGGAAGAGCGCAGCCCACCAGCATCAAGTGCGCCATCATGGCCATCTCAAATGCGATCGAGATGGCTGCAGAGCCGGAGCCTTGGCCGATGGACGCAAGGTGGCCTGCTGGGATTCGGAACGCCCTTGCTCCCCAGGGCTCTTGGACCCGTTCATGCAATCGTGCCCGGTGCCTGCAGGAGAGGCAGGGTGCTCGAGCCGGAGGCTCTGCCATGGT
>JMRP01000006.1 GCA_000708525.1 Cyanobium sp. CACIAM 14 | reverse complement strand
TGCAGGGCGCCGCCGTTTTCCCAGGGTGTGGAGCTGATGCTGAAGCCGTCGAAGTCGAGGAAGATGGTCTTGGTGGCGGCCGGGTTGCTGTGGAGCTGGAAGGTCTTGCTGAGATCGACGGAGGGGGCGAGGCTGACGGTGCCGGAGAGGACGACGGGGGCGAGGCCGGTGGATGCGGAGCTGGTGGGAGCGTTCGAACCGGAGTCGATGGCGAGGGTGCTGCAGTCCTTGCAGAGGCAGGAGCTGCCGGCGGAGCCGGAGCCGGTGGGTCCGGCGGCGATGGCGGCGGTGAAGGACTGAGGGAGCAGCTGATGGCTGCCGAGGGAAACGGGCGGCGTGAGGGAGATGGTGGCGTCGCCCTGGAAGGTGCCGCCACGGCCTGCCCCGGCCGGTTCAGCAGTTGTGCGTAGCCGCCTTGTGGCGTCGGTTGCTGGGGGTGGTGTCGCCAGTGGGGCCGGAGAGGAACCGGCAACCTGTGGGGGCGCGCTCTCCCCTGTCGCTGGAGCGATGCTGTCCGCCATGGGCAAGAGGGGATCGGATGACCTGCTGGCCTGGCTTGCGACCTGGGGACCAAGGAAGGAAGCGGCGCGGGCTCCCGCCGTCTTTGCTCTTGCAGACATGGCCTTGTTCGGTTGAAATAGCCAACGGCAGCAACTTCACCGGGTGATCATCCAACTGTGCTCGGATGCGCCAACCCAAACTTCCCCCCAGGTCGTCACTGACAGGGCATTGGGCTGACTGGCTCTGGTGGGGTTGTCGCTGATGGGGAGGAAGTCGATCTGATCACCAATGGATGATCCACCATGGAATTCATCTCTGCCTTTGCGCCAACGGCAATTCGCCAGGAGAAATCTGTAGCCAAGCATGAGCGAGGTCTTAAGTCCTTGTCTCGAATGGCGTGAACTCGAATTCATAAACCTGTGTGAGGCCCGGCGAACCGTCCTCCGGACATCATGTGGTTCTGTTGTCGCCTTGATCAGCTTGACGCGCCGGCAGAGGTGCCAGTGAGGGATGGAAATGAGCGAGACATCCCATGCCACAAGGGATGTTCTCATGCTCTTAGGAGGCTCCGAGGCCTGGGGCCGCGTGAGGCCGGAATCTGAAGTGGGGGCATGGATTGTCTATGGGGCATTTAAGTCCATGCCGAGAGGAATCTTCTGGCGAGAAGGGGAATGGGATCCCATGACCGGTGCCCTCGCGCTCCTGATCTCAGGCCGAGGGGATGATGGTTGTCCTCTGGAGTCGTGGTGACTCTGAACGGTTCAATCCCTGGCGCACCTCCCATGGGGGAGGGGTGCCGATGGTGTCATCAAGGACGCCAGTGACAAGGCGACGGGGTTCGCTGCCGTGGCCTGCCGGCGAAGTGTCCCGTGCGTCAGGGAGTGGGCGGCGGCTCTTCCTCGGGAGGCACGAGTTGCTCGAAGTAGTCCTCCTCCCGAGGACGGGAGCTGCTGCCCAGCGAAAAGCCTGGCGATGGCCGGGTTTCGGGATGCCCTCCCTGGGCAGCGCGGGTCACCCACAGGGTGTGCCATTCGACCAGAAGCGGCACCTCGCTGCCCTTGCGCTGGGCGCTGCCTGCGAAGGCCAGGGCAAGGGCCAGGCAGGAGATGACCACTTTGGCGGTGTCACGCGCCAACGCTTCGGTGGCACCACGATCCGGGGTGCTGACACGCGCTGTGACGGCATCCCGCACGACGACCAGTTGGTCAAGAAGCTGCTGTTTCGTCTGCTCGAGGGAAACCCCCTTGCCTTCCAGGTTGAGACGCACGCCACGATTCTGCTGGTTGTCGAGGCGCCGTTGCAATTCATCGATACTCCGCGATTGCACGATGATGTCGCGGAGGATGTTGAAGGTGTCGTTGGCCCGTTCGAACTGGCGCGCGGCATTGGCATTGGCCACGGCCACCGTTTTCCACGCGGCGGACACCTGCAGGGGAATGAACAGCAGAAAGCCCAGCACCGCTGGAATGGCCCAGCGCGCTGCGAGTCTGCGGCGGCTCTGTAGCGCGGGATTCTGAGGATCCAGATAGGCCGCCAGATGCAACAACCCCAGAGCCAGGAGGGGAAGGAAGGCGGAATCCACGATCGCTCGGATGGCCTTGAGCTGCCATTGCTCGTTGAAGAGGGCGAGGGGGAGGATCGCCACCACCGCGGCCGCCAGGAAGAGCACCACGAGCGCCAGGGAAAGGAGGCTCAACCGGTCGGCCAGGATGGATGCCTCGTAGAGCTTGAACTCGGACGATTCATCCATGGTCTCGGGCAGCTTGGGATGGGCTTGGTTGCGTTGGAGGTGAGGGACACCGCACCCCGTCGTGCCCCCG
Organism: Cyanobium sp. CACIAM 14; assembly: GCA_000708525.1. GTDB lineage: Bacteria > Cyanobacteriota > Cyanobacteriia > PCC-6307 > Cyanobiaceae > Cyanobium. Next base: position 99,587 of record JMRP01000006.1, on the reverse strand, counting down.
TGGCCATGCTCACCCTTGCAAGCCAGAGGGCCAGTGGGGTCTTTCTCTGACCTGGGGTGGATCTGCTAGGTGGCGTGACCTCCGCACCCCACCCAGAAAACCATGGCGGCGGCTCAGAGGCCAGCCCTTCGGCAGCAGCGTGCCTGGATTCAGGCTGGGCCCTGTTCAGGGAGTGCCCAGCTGGGGCTGCTCAGGCTTCACTGGTGTGGGCGGCACGGGCGCGTGCCAGGCGACGCCTCAGTCTGCGGCTGTAGGAGAAGGCGGCTGCAGTGCCGAGCCAAGGCAAGGGACCTGGCACTTCATCAACGGGTGCGGGACCAGGACCGCTCGTGGGTTTGCCCGTGATCTTGTCGCTACCATCCGAAAGGCTGCTTGAGTTGATGGCTTGGAAGCGAGCTGCAAGAACGACGGTATTGGGGTCAGCCGTGTTGCCGTTGACGGCTACTTGGTTGAAGAGAGAGAAGAAACTGCTCGTTACGTTCTCGAGGTTGGTGGAAGTAGTGGTGTTGAAGGTGAACTTGACGGTGGCGTCTTGTCCCTTTGCGAGCCCTTGTGCGGTGGAGCCTGATCCACAATTGGTCCCATTGCTGATGTTGTTGTCCGTGCTGGCGCAGAAGTCGAACGAGGGAGCAGGGCTGATGGTCAGGGAATCGTTGGCCCGATAAAAGTTGGTGCCGTTGCGGTCGTAGGTGAGCGTGGAATCGTTGACGATGCCAGGCGTATCAAAGGCGAATCCTGTGAGCGAAGATGAGTTGATGGCGCTTCCGGAGGTATTGATGATCTTCAGACCCAGTGTATAAGCGCTGTCACTGCCGCCGAATGTGAATTCCATCCTGGCGGCGACACCGGTGTAGGCATCGCCGAAGGTCTTGTTCAGATCGACACTGAAGAAGTTGTTGGCAGCCAACGCCCGCCCTCCGTTCAGGAGGAGGGAGGCCCCCGCAAGGGCAACGATCGGAGCCAGAAGAGATCGCTTCATGGGGACGACCGGCTCGGTCTTAAGCTGCCTTTCACCAAAACCATAGCAGGGTCTGAGGAGTTTTGGGCGTTTGTTTCACCGCTTCAGCGCTTCTGCGGCGCCTGCGCCGCCCGGAGGGCCGCCCCTGCAGGCTTTCTCCCAACGCCTTCCTCAAGGGCTGGGACGCCCGTCGTCCTGACTGGACGCCTCAGGTGAGCGAATCCTGATATGGAAACGCTGACCACGCGCCCGGCGAGGGGGTGCTGCAATTCTCCCGGTCCTGATCCATCCCCTCAGGAGGAGGGGGGTTGATCAGGGATCCCAGGGCGATCTGACGTGGACCCCAGAAACCGGACCAGGGTGAATGAGAGTCCTCAACCGGCCAGACTGGGCCGGGGACTCCACCATGAAACGCACCAGGCACACAGCGGAGCAGATCATCCGCAAGCTCAAAACCGCGGAGCAGCTGATCGCCCAAGGCAAGACCGTTGCGGAGGTCTGTCGCGTCATCGAGGTCACCCAGCCGACGTATCACCGCTGGCGGCAGCAGTACGAGGGGATGCAGGCCGAGGAGGCCAGGCGGCTGACCCAACTGGAGAAGGAGAACGCCCGGCTCAAAAAGCTGCTGGCGGAAGCGGAGCTGGAGAAGGCGATGCTCAAGGACCTTGCCGAGGGAAACTTCTGAGCCCGGAACGCCGGCGCAGGGCCGTCGTGGTCCTGCAGGAGCGTTACCGGGCCTCAGAGCGCCTGGCCTGCCGGGTGGTGGGCCAGCACCGCAGCACCCAGCGCCATGGGGGCAAGGTCGTCGACCTGGAGGAAGCCAAGCTCAGGCATCGTCTCCGCGAGATCGCCGCTGAGCACATCCGCTGGGGCCGTCGCATGGCCTACCGGCTGCTGCGCCGAGAGGGCTGGACGGTGAACCACAAACGGGTGCAACGGCTCTGGCGGGAGGAGGGGCTCCAGCGCCCCACTCCCCGCAAGCAGAAGCGGGCACGGCCCGCGGACGGCTCGGTGCGGCGGCACCAGGCCGAGCATCCCCACCAGGTGTGGGCCATGGATTTCCAGTTCGACGCCACCGCCGATGGCCGCAGACTCAAGTTCCTGAACGTGATCGACGAGCACAGCCGCCTTTGCCTGGCCATCCGGGTGGGCAGGCGCTGCAAGGCCAGGGACGTGGTGACCGTGCTGGAGGACCTCACAAGCCTCTACCCGGCGCCAGCGTTCATCCGCTCGGACAACGGGCCGGAATTCATCGCCCAGGCCCTACGGAGCTGGTGCGAGGCCAGCGGAACAGCAACGGCCTACATCGAGCCCGGATCGCCGTGGCAGAACGGCTTTGCCGAATCGTTCAACGGACGGTTCAGGGATGAGTTCCTCAACACCGAGCTGTTCACCACGGCTCCTGAGGCTCAGATCCTCGCCGATCGGTGGCGCTGGGAGTACAACACGATCAGGCCACACTCGGCCCTCCAGGGGCGTACGCCCCTGGAGGCAGCTCAACAGGGAGTTGCCGCATGACCATGATCACCCACTCTCATAAGGCCTGGACCGATAAGGGGGGTCACGTCAGATCAGCTGCTGGCACCCAGCGCTCCCATCGTGCGCGTCTCTCCAGCAAACGCGAGGACTTGTCAGCCGGTGCGCTGTGCGCCATCTGGAGGTGGTGGTGGCCGAGCGCTTCAGGGGGATCTGCTGGTGCTCGTATCGTCAATCGTGGAGGAACATCAGCCGGAACGTGTCGCCACCGTCCTCTTTGCCAGCTGCATTCTTGGGCCATCGATGTTTTACACCGCCAGAGCGGGTGGGCGGAGCCGTCTGCGATCTGGCCGGGGCTTAGGGATGGCCTGGAGATGGTCGGGAACTGGCGTGCGGAATCCCCAGGCACTGAGCCGGTCGATCCCGTTATCGGGACGGGGGAGGTTCATCCTCCGGAGGGGCGAGGGATTCGAAGAACTCCTCTTCGCGTTTGGAAGCGGACTTCAGGAAGCCCAACCCCGTGCTCGCCTGGCCGGTGCGAGACCGGCGGGGCCGCAGCGAATCGATCAGACGGCCGGGCAGGGAGGGGAGCTCCACCAGAAAGGGAACGCTGCTGTTCCTGCGTTGGGCGAGGGAGGCGAAGGCAATCGCAAAGGCGAGGGAGGAGAGCATCAGGCTCAGGCTCTCTCGCGTGACCCGATCGGTTGTGGCGGGGTCGATGGATGCGACCGTCGCCTTGAACTGACCTTCCGCCTGATTCAGCTGGGCGAGAAGTTGCTGTTTCAGTGCAGGCAGGGGGATGGCCGGAAATCGTTCGATATCAAGGGTGCGGAGGACATTGCGTCGCTTGAGATCAAGAAGGCGTTGCTTCAGGTCCTCGGTACTGGAGGCCTGCTCGATGGCTTTGCGAACGGTGTCGGCTTGTTGGGTCGCACTGCCTTGCTGCAGATTGGAAACTTCGTTGGCAATACGATAGGATTTAACAACGCTATAGCCCTGCAAGGGGACGAACAGCAGAAATCCGAGAGAGGCGAGGATCGCCAGCCGAGCAAAGGCATTCCGCCGTTTCAGGATGGGGATGTTGTCAGGGCACAGGTAGGCGGTCAGATGCAAAAGAGCCAGCCCGAGCAAGGGTATCGAAGCTGCCTCGGTTGCCACTTTGATCGTTTTCATCTGCCATAAGAGATCCAGGAGTCTGAAGGGCAAGGTGGCCGTGAGAACCGAGACAAGATAGACAGCAAACAGAGCCATGGATACCACGGCCAGGCGATTGGCGAAAATCGCTGCTTCAGAATGTCTGTTTGGTGGGGACGGAGTCATTGGGAAATTGGCGAGAAGACTGACTCTGAACGCACGAACGTTTGATGTGTGGGTCATATCGGCTCATGTGTTGCCATGGTGATTTCCTTGTTCGTGCGGTTGTCAAGCAAGGGAGGGCAGCTGCTCCGCAGGAGGTTTGGCGAAGGCCCAGGCCACAAGCTGTGCGATCAGGGGATGAGAGAAGCATCGGTGTGGGCCTACCCGGCCTGAATCGAAGTTAATGTCTGCCGAGATCCTGCCTACATCTTGGTGGGCCATGAACGAGAAATAAAAAGCCTGCTCAAGATGAACAGGCTCATGAGTCTGGGGTTTGTGAGCTGCGGGAGGCAGCGTGGATGTGATGCTCAGCCAAACATGGATGACTGCTTCATGCGGCGACGGAGCTTACGGCTATACCCGAAAGCGGCAGCGGCGCCAAAGAGTGGAAGCGGACCTGGCACAGAAGAAGAATCGGGAGGGGCTTCTCCACCGCCGCCTGTGGTAATACTTGTAGCCCAGATTTTATCGCTACAGCTTCCGTCTGGTGTCGATGTGCAGGAGGCGAGAGATCCCGTCCCCGTTATTGCCTTGAATCGCATGAAGTAGCTGCCTGCGAATTGGCTGGGATCTCCACTAGGAGGTTGAAACATTTTCACAAAGGCATCTCGGTACTGCGTAGCAGTAGTAAGCTGGGGATTGGCGCTGGTCAGCGTGAAGGTTGCCACGTCTTTGGCCGGATCACCAATGGCCAGGCCGGCGTTGGGAGAGCCGCTAGCGTCGCAGTCGCCACTGCTGTTGATTGATGTGCAGGCGTCGAATGATCCAAAGGGTTGCAGACTGCCGTTCAAGGAAACAACCCAAGGGGCGATTCCTGTGCCGTTAGCTACGGTGACGTCTGAGGTGGACGGTGGGTTGGTGGGTGCATTGAAGCCAGAGCTAACCAGCAGAGCGGTTGTGGCTGGGGATCCTGAGAGGTTCTGCAGGTTGAGCGTCATCTGGCCGGGAGTGGCCGTTGAAAAGGTATAAGTGGCCTGGCCCTTGATCCCAGTGTGCCCACCATCAGTGCTGCTGGCGGCAGTGGAATCGAACGTCAGCGTGAAGTAGGGGTCGGCCGCGAAAGCGGGCATGCCTGCCAGCAGGGACAGCAGCCCTGCTGCTGTGGAGGCGCCGGCGAGACGGGCAGCCATGCTGGGCATTGTGGCCTTGTTGGTGGATGGACCCATGGCGACAACGTTCATCTGTTGTTCAGGCTACACCTCTTCCTTGCCCATCCCCCTTCAGGCAGATGGAGGTTCTTCATAATGGTCTTCGACCCTCCAGTGCCAATGACTGGACCGCGCTGACGCCTTGGCCTGACTGTTTGTGTCCCTGACAGCTGTTGCGGGAGAAGGGATGTCCCCGGCTGTCGGGTGCCCTCCCACGCGCTGACGAGTCCTTGGCTTGGCTGCGGCGCATCCAGGAGCTGGAGGGATCAAGCCTTCACTCCGCTGCGGATCTGCAACGGACCTGCGGCGTTCTGAGTCCTCGCTGTCGCCCCCCCCCCCCCCTTGCCAGAGAGTCTCGGGCCGGCAGCCCTGCGCCCCCCTTGGATGGATGATCAGGGGGCTTCCTGGCGCCGCTCTTCTGGTTCAAGGCCTCCATGCTCCTGCTTTTCAAGGACCTCATTGCCCTGGTGGAGGCGGCCCTGAACCGGGCCTTCCCCGAGGCGGCCGATGCCGCCGTGCAAGCCGGCCGGCCCCTCGATCCCCAACTGGCGCCGGCGTCCCGGCCGGAGTTCGGTGATTTCCAGGCCAACGGGGCCCTGGCCTTGGCCAAGCCCCTGCGGCAGGCGCCGCGGCAGATCGCGGCGGCGATCGTGGCGGAACTGGAGGCGGATGCCGCCTTCGCGGCGCTGTGCCTGCCCCCAGAGATCGCCGGCCCGGGCTTCATCAACCTCACCCTGCGGCCCGAGGTGCTGGCCGAGGAGGTGAGTCGGCGGCTGGCCGATCCCCGTCTCGGGGTGCCGGCGGTGGCGGCCGATGCCCCGCCGGTGGTGGTGGATTTCTCCAGCCCCAACATCGCCAAGGAGATGCACGTGGGGCATCTGCGTTCCACGATCATCGGCGATGCCCTAGCGCGGGTGCTGGAGTTCCGCGGCCATCCCGTGCGGAGGCTCAACCACGTGGGCGATTGGGGCACCCAGTTCGGCATGCTCATCACCCATCTGCGGGAGGTGGCCCCCGAGGCGCTACGTGCGGCCGATGCGGTGGACCTGGGCGATCTGGTGGCCTTCTACCGCCAGGCCAAGGCCCGCTTCGACAGCGATGAGGCCTTCCAGGCGGCCTCCCGCGAGGAAGTGGTGAAGCTGCAGGGGGGCGATCCGGTGTCCCTGAAGGCCTGGGGGCTGCTGTGCGACCAGTCGCGCCGCGAGTTCCAGCGGATCTACGACCGCCTCGACATCCGCCTCGCCGAGCGCGGCGAATCCTTCTACAACCCGTTCCTGGAGGCGGTGGTGGAGGATCTGGCCGCCGCCGGGCTGCTGGTGGAGGACCAGGGCGCCCAGTGCGTGTTCCTGGTGGGGGAGGACGGCCAGCCCAGCCCGGCGCCGCCGGTGATCGTGCGCAAGAGCGACGGTGGCTTCAACTACGCCACCACCGACCTGGCGGCGATCCGCTACCGCTTCGCGCCAGCTCCGCAGGGCGATGGGGCGCGGCGGCTGATCTACGTGACCGACGCCGGCCAGGCCTCCCATTTCGCCGGCGTGTTCCAGGTGGCCCGCCGAGCCGGCTGGGTGCCCGAGGGCGGCCGGCTGGAGCACGTGCCCTTCGGGCTGGTGCAGGGGGAGGACGGCAGGAAGCTCAAGACCCGCGCCGGCGACACGGTGCGGCTGAAAGACCTGCTCGACGAGGCGGTGGAGCGGGCCGAGGCCGATCTGCGCCGGCGGCTTGCGGAGGAGGGCCGCCAGGAAGACGAGGCCTTCGTCACCCAGGTGGCCACCACCGTGGGCCTGGCGGCGGTGAAGTACGCCGATCTGTCCACCAACCGGATCACGAACTACCAGTTCAGCTTCGATCGCATGCTGGCCCTGCAGGGCAACACCGCCCCCTATCTGCTCTATGCGGTGGTGCGCATCGCCGGGATCGCCCGCCGGGGCGGTGCCGATGCCGGGGACATCACCGGGCCGCTGGTGTTCACCGAACCCCAGGAGTGGGCGCTGGTGCGCCAGCTTCTGCAGTTCGACCGCGTGATCCTGGAGGTGGAGGAGGAACTGCTGCCCAATCGGCTGTGCGGCTATCTCTTCGAGCTCTCCCAGGTGTTCAACCGTTTCTATGACCAGGTGCCGGTGCTGAAGGCCGAGGAACCGGCCCGCGCCTCAAGGCTGGCCCTCTGCCGGCTCACGGCGGATACGCTCAAACTGGGTCTCGGCCTTCTCGGCATTCCCACCCTCGAGCGCATGTAGTGACCCGCGATCGCGATGGTCGGGCGCGCAGGATTGCTGGGGCACCAGGCCTCGACGTGCTCCCGCCCCCGCGCTCTCATTCCCGCGCTCTCATTAGGGTGAGGGATGAATTGCAGCCGCCTCGCCGTGCAGGCCGCCAGCTACGAGCAGGATTTCTATGGGTGGGTGGAAGAGCAGTGCGCCGCCCTGCGGGATCGTGACAGCTCCCGGCTCGACTGGAGCCACCTGACGGAGGAACCGGAAGCGCTGGGCCGCCAGGAATTTCGGGAGCTGGTCAGCCGGCTGGGAGTGCTGCTGGCGCACCTGCTGAAATGGGAGCACCAACCGGAGCGGCGCTGCCGCAGCTGGTTTCTCACCGTCCGTGAGCAGCGCCGAGCCATCGCCAGCCTCCTCAGGCGGAATCCCGGCCTCGCGGCGCGGTTCAACGAGGCCATGGAGGACGGCTACGATGTGGGTGTCGATCAGGCGTTGCGGGAGACCGATCTGGCGTTGCGCCAGCTGCCCGCGGCCTGTCCCTGGAGCTTCGAGGAGGCCCTGAATCCCCAGGGTGTCTGCGACACCTCCGGTGACTGGGGCAGCGCTTTCCCGTGACCCACATCACCGCCCGGCGGGAAGTCGAGGCTCTGGTGGCCTACAGCGCCCCCCTCGAGGGCCGCCGCGGGCTGCTGCGCCTCGATTTCAACGAGAACACCATCGGACCCAGTCCGAAGGTGGTGGAGGCGATCCGGGCCATCCCTGCCGAGCAGTACGCGATCTACCCCGAATACGACGGCCTGCGGGAGGCCGTGGTCGCTTCCCTCGGGGCAGGTGGGCTCTCCCCCGCCGGCATCGGTCTGTTCAACGGGGTGGACGAGGCCATCCACGCCATCTTCCACGCCTTCGGTTCCCCGGGGGAGCGGCTGCTCACCACCAGCCCCACCTTCGGCTACTACGCCCCCTGCGCCCGCATGCAGGGGATGGTGATCGAGGCGATTCCCTACCGCCTGCCCGATTTCGGCTTTCCGCTGGAGGAGATCCGCCGCGCTCTCGAGCCCGTGGATCGCGAGGGTCAGACCGATCCTCCGCGCCTCCTGCTGCTCTGCAACCCCAACAATCCCACCGGCACCCGCCTGGGGCCGGAGCGGATCCTGGAGCTGGCGGCGGCGGCGCCCCGCACGCTGGTGGTGGTGGACGAGCTCTACGAGGCCTTCACCGGTGACAGCGTGCTGCCGCTCCTGCAGGCACGTGCCACCGGCGCGGGCGATCCCTTCGCCGGCCATCCCAACCTGCTGGTGCTGCGCTCCCTCTCCAAGACCGCCGGCCTGGCTGGCCTGCGCATCGGCTTCGCGATCGGTGCCCCCGCCCTGGTGGATCGGGTGAGCCGGGTGTGCGGTCCCTACGACGTCAACAGCTTCGCCGTCAGCGCCGCCCACGCCGCCCTGGCCGATCCGGCCTACGTGGAGGCCTATGTGGCGGAGGTGCTCAGGGCCCGCGACGGTCTGGTGGCGGAACTGCGCGCTGCCGGTGTGCGCCACCACGCGGCGGGGGGCAACTACCTGCTGCTCTGGCCCCGCCGCCCGGCGGTGACGGTGGAGGCGGATCTGCGCCGGGAGGGCATCCTGGTGCGCTCCATGGCGGGCAAGCCGCTGATCGACGGTTCCCTGCGGGTCAGCATCGGCACCCGCGAGCAGATGGGCCGCTTCTGGGAGAGCTACCGGCGGATCGAGGGGATCGGGGTGGCTGGCTGAGGCCGCACGGCCTGGAACGGAGCAGCGAAGCGCTGTCAGCGCAGCAGCTCGATCACCGTGCCATCCCCCACCGGCGGCACCACGCTGATGCTGCCCCCGTTGCGGCGGACCTTGGCGCCGGCCATGGCCTGCAGGAACGGCTCCACCGAACCCTGATCGCAGCCAGCCGGCGGCTTGCCGCTGCTGTACTGCACGGGGATCACCCGGCGGGCCTGCAGGGTCCGGGCCACTTCGGCGGCCTCCGGGCCGGTGTACACCTTGGCGCCGCCGCCCACCCCGATGATCAGCACGTCGGGACGGCCGAGCAGCACCCTGTCGGTGGGTGAGAGGCTGCCGGCGGTGCCGCCGAGGTGGGCGATGTCGAGGCCCCCCTGGCGCCAGCGCCAGAGAGTGGCATTGCCGAAACGCCGGCCGCCCACCCGGTCGTGGGGGACGGCGATGCCCTCGATCTGGAGCCCGGCGAGCCGGTAGGAGCCAGGCTTCACCAGGAACCGGCCGCTGGCCACCGGCGCGCCCTCGTCCTTGAGCTGGCTGCTGGCCAGGATCACATCGGCACCGACCCGCGGCGCCGCCAGGCCGGCGGCGCATCCCACCGGCTGGAACGGATTCAGCAGCACCCTCGCGCCTCCGCCCTGGATCAGCAGGGCGCTGTGGCCGAGACCGGTGATGGTGACACCCCCTCCCTTCTGGGCCACCGCCGGCAGGGAGAGCCCGGCGGCAAGGGCCAGACCCAGGGCCACACCGGCGGCCCGCCGCTGGGTCATCGTGGTGCCGTGGGTGGGGGCGGGCATGGCGTCGTGCTTGGCCCCACCGGGCCCGTGAGATCGCGAGAAGCTAGCAGCGCCCTGCCTGTCCCCCAGCCGGCGGGGGTTCAGTGGGACGCCTGGCGCAGGAAATTGGCCAGCAGTTCGTGGCCGGCCTGGGTCAGCACGCTCTCCGGGTGGAACTGCACCCCCTGCAGGTGGGGGTGCTCGCGGTGCCGCAGGCCCATGATCGTGCCATCCTCCAGCCAGGCGGTGATCTCGAGGCAGTCGGGCAGGCTCTCCCGCTCGGCGATCAGGCTGTGATAGCGGGTGGCGGTGAGGGGATCGGGCAGGCCCTCGAACACCCCTTGGCCGTGATGGCGCACGGGGGAGGTCTTGCCGTGCATCAGCTCCTGGGCCCGCACCACCCGTCCTCCGTAGACCTGGGCCAGGGCCTGGTGGCCCAGGCAAACCCCCAGGATCGGTACCGATGGCCCCAGCTCCCTGAGGACCTGGAGGCACACACCCGACTGGTCCGGATCCCCGGGCCCCGGGGAGATGAGAATCGCCGCCGGATCCAGGGCCCGGATGGCCTCCAGATCGAGGGCGTCGTTGCGCTCCACCCGCAGCTCGGCGGCCAGGGGGTGCTCGGCGGCCAGTTCGCCCAGGTACTGCACCAGGTTGAAGGTGAAGCTGTCGTAGTTGTCGAGAACCAGGAGCATGGGGATCGATCTAGGCGCCGAGGCGGGTCAGCAGGGGGGGGACGAGCAGCAGCAGGGCGATCGCGAGGGAACTGAGGGCGGCCACCAGCACGGCCGCGGCGGCACAGTCCTTGGCGATGCGGGCGAGGGGATGGAACTGGCGGCCGATGGCCAGGTCGACCACCGCTTCGGTGGCCGTGTTGAGCAGTTCGAGCACCAGCACCGCCGCCACCGTGAGCACCAGCACGGCCAGGCGATCCACGCCCAGCCGCAGCCAGATCCCCAGGGCGAACACCAGCGCGCCGGTGACCACGTGAATCCGGAAGTTGCGCTGGCTGGCGAAGCCGTAGGCCAGACCCTGCGCCGCATAGCGGAAGCTGGCCGGGAGGTCTCCAGCCACCTTCCAGGCTCCCACGCGGAACCGGCGTCCGCGGCGATGCAGGTCACCGGACACGTTGTGCAGGGCCGATGGTTGTTCCTCTGGAACGTGCATGGGCACCGCACCGCCGTGGGATGGACCAGCGGCACACTACCCCCGCCGGCCGGAGCAGGCAGCCCCTGTCAGGGGGGACACGCCTCCAGGAGCGTCGCCTGGCGCCCCAGCATCACGGCCAGGCTGGCCTCGTCGGGGTGGTCCCAGCCCAGCAGGTGGAGCAGTCCATGGCTGGCCAGGAACAGCAGTTCCTGCTCCAGCGTGTGCCCCGCTGCGTCGGCCTGCCGGCGGGCGGTGTCCAGGGAGATGACGATGTCGCCCAGTTCCAGCCAGGCTTCGTCGTCATCGGTTGCCGCCGGCGGCAGCGGAGGGGCTCCCTCCTGGGCGGCGAAGGCCAGCACGTCGGTGGGGCCGGTCATCTGTCGCCAGGAGCGGTTGAGCTCCGCGATGGCCGCATCGTCACAGAGCTCGAGCCCCAGGCTGTAGCCCGGGGCCTGCAGCCGCGCCGGCAGTTCCGGCTGCAGCTGGCCGAGCCAGGCGGCCAGGTGGGCGCTCCAGCGGCCCTCGGCCAGTCCCGGATCCACCAGCACGCAACCCCGTGGAGGGGCCTCGCCGCCGGCCTGCAGGCCGAAGGCCAGATCGAGGGCGGGGGGCGGCCCGGCCGGGGCCGGGGTCGTCATTGGGGCAGGCTGGGGCGGCCCAGCCAGGCGATCAGCACTAGGAATGCGCTGAGGCCCAGGGCGGTGAGGCCGAAATGCACCAGGCTCTGGCGTCCCTTGCGCACCATGTTGCGCATGGCCAGCTTCACGAAGCTCGTCCCTTCCCCGGCGGGGGCGTCGGTGCCGGCGGGCTCGGGGGTGGCGGGTTCGGGCATGGCGGGCGGGGATCAGGCGGCCGCCTCGGCGGCGACCTCCACACCCTGGCGCAGCAGGGACTGGATGAAGGGATCCAGGTCTCCGTTCATCACCCCCTGCACGTCGGTCGTCTCCTCGCCGGTGCGCAGGTCCTTGACCATCTGGTAGGGGTGGAACACGTAGTTGCGGATCTGATTCCCCCAGGCGGCTTCCACCATGTCGCCGCGGATGTCGGCGATCTCGGCCGCCCGCTGCTCCTGGGCAATCACCAGGAGCTTGGCCATCAGCAGGGCCATCGCCTTCTCCTTGTTCTGGAGCTGGGAGCGTTCCTGGGTGCAGCGCACCGCCAGTCCGGTGGGGATGTGCAGGATGCGAACGGCGGTCTCCACCTTGTTCACGTTCTGCCCACCGGCGCCGCCGGAGCGGGACGTGGTGATCTCCAGGTCCTTCTCTGGGATGTCGAGCTTCACCTCCTCCTCGAGTTTCGGCATCACCTCCACGCCCGCGAAGCTGGTCTGGCGCTTGTCGTTGGCGTTGAAGGGGGAGATCCGCACCAGCCGGTGGGTGCCCTTCTCGTTGCGGAGATACCCGTAGGCGTAGCGCCCGTCGATCTCGATGGTGCAGCTCTTGATGCCCGCTTCCTCCCCTTCCGAGAGCTCGTCCACGGTCACCTTCATGCCGTGGTCCTCGGCCCAGCGGGTGTACATGCGCATCAGCATCAGGGCCCAGTCCTGGGCATCGGTGCCGCCGGCGCCGGCGTTGATCGTGATCACCGCCCCCTCCTTGTCGTAGGGGCCGCTCAGCAGCCGCTCAAGCTCCCAGCGATCCAGGTCGCCCCGCAGCTTCGCCAGGCCTGCGTGGGCTTCGCTGAGCAGGTCGTCGTCGGGTTCGAGAGCGTAGAGCTCGAGGGTGGCCTGGGCGTCGTCGATCGCGCCCTGCCAGCGCTGCAACTGCTCGAGCTGGGCCTTCACCTCGTCCAGCCGTCGCATCTGTTTCTGGGCCTGCTGCTGGTCGTCCCAGAAGCCGGGCTGGGAAGCCAGCTGTTCCAGGTCCCGCTGGCGGGCCTTCAGGGCCGGTACGTCAAAGACAGTCCTGGGCTTGGCCCAGGCGGTCGGTGAGTTCGGAGAGGTCCCGCTTGAAATCGGTGAGGTCGAGCACCGCGGCCAACAGAGCTTGTGACACGACCGTATCAGGAGGGGGGAGGGCGCGGTGCCTCACGGGCGGGAGGCCTCTACTGTGGTGATCAGGAAATCTTTCAGGACTTGATGGAGCGTCCAGGAGCCCCACCGCAGGAGCCCGCACTGGAAGCGCCGGAGGTGAAGCCTCCGGCCAAGGTGGAGATCTATACCCTGCGATTCTCCGCCGACTGCATTCGCGCCAAGGGACTGCTGGACCGTCTCGGTGTCACCTACAACGAGTACATCATCGATGACGATGAACTCAACAAGGAAGTGATGATGAAGCGCGCCGGAGGGCGCACCGGCGTGCCCCAGATCTTCATCGACGGGAAGGCGATCGGTGGTTATTCCGAACTGGAGAAGCTCGAAAGCGCCGGCGATCTGCTCTCCCTGCTGCGCCTGCCCGCGTGAGCCCCTCCGCCGAACGCGACCGGGACGCCCAGCTGTTCGTGGTCGACCCGGTCGCCGCTCTGCGTCCTGCGAAGGATTCCAGCGTCGCCCTGATGCAGGCGGCCCAGCGCGCCGGCCTCGCCGTCTGGGCGTGCACCCCGGCGGATCTGTCCGCCGTGGGCGCCGCGGATGGCTCCCACCGGGCCATGGCCTGGGCCCGGCCCCTGCGGCTGGCGGAGGTGCGCCCCGGCGGGGACGGCTGGATCGTGCCCGAGCCCTGGCACGAGGCCGGGGAACCGCGGCCGCTGCCCCTGGATCACTTCCGCTGGGTCTGGATGCGCAAGGATCCGCCCGTCGACGAGGCCTATCTCTACGCCACCCATCTGTTGGAGCTGGCGGAGCGCCGGGGGGTGCGGGTGCTCAATCGCCCTGCGGCGCTGCGCGCCTGGAACGAGAAGCTCAGTTCCCTGCGGTTCAGCCAGCTGATGGCGCCGACGCTGGTGGCCAGCCGGGTGGATGACCTGGCGGCCTTCACCGCCGACCACGGGGAGGTGGTGCTCAAGCCCCTCGGGGGCCGCGCCGGGCAGGGGGTGGTCTTCGCCGCCGCCGGCACGCCGGGCCTGCGGGCGCTGCTGGAACTGGTGACCCTCCAGCAGACCCTGCCGGTGATGGTGCAGGCCTTCCTCCCCGGCGTCCGGGAGGGCGACAAGCGGATCCTGCTGGTGGACGGCGAACCCCTCGGCGCGGTCAATCGTCTGCCCAGGGATGGGGAGTTCCGCAGCAACCTGGCGGTGGGCGGCCAGCCGGAGGCGTGCGACCTGAGCGGGGCCGAGCGGGAGATCTGCAGTGCGCTGGCCCCTGCCCTGAAGGCCGAAGGCCTGTTCTTCGTGGGAATCGACGTGATCGATGGCCGGCTCAGCGAGATCAATGTGACCAGTCCGACCGGTATCCGTGAGGTGGAGCGGCTGGGGGGGATTCCTCTGGCGGACCAGGTGATCGAACGGCTGCTCGCCGGCTGAGCTCGGTGGCTGCCGCTGTCGGGCTCAGCCGAAGGCTGCGGCCACCGGCAGGTTGAGCTGCTGCTGGAGCACCCCCAGCTTGAGGGCCACCTCCTGCAGCTCCCGTTCGGGATGGGAGCCGCGCACCAGCCCGGCGCCGGCGGTCAGTTCCAGGTGCCGGCCCCGCAGGGTGCCGCTGCGGATCGCCACCCGCAGGTCCCCATCCCCTTCGGTGTCGATCCAGCCGATCGGGGCGGCGTAATGCCCCCGCTCGAACGGTTCGAGACTGCGCAGCCAGGCCATCGCCTCCCGGCGGGGCAGACCCGCCACCGCCGGGGTGGGGTGGAGGGCCTCCGCCAGAGACAGGGGGGCCTGGCCGCGGAGCGAGGCGGTGATCGGGGTGTGCAGATGCACGAGGGAGCCGTGACGTGCCAGACGCGGGCGGCGCGGCCGCCGCGGTTCGAGTCCGGCCTTCTGCAGCACGGCGGTGATCGTCTCGGCCACCAGTTCGTGTTCGTGGCGGTCCTTGATCGAATGGAGCAGGTCGTCGGCCGGTGCTCCCAGGGGGGCGGTGCCGGCCAGGGCATCGCTGCGCAACTGGCCCTGGCGCAGGGTCAGCAGCCGTTCCGGAGAGGCCCCCAGCAGGGCCTCCCGCCGCGATTGCTGCCACAGGAAGCGGCAGCTGCCGGGCTGGCTGCGGCGCAGGTGCGAGAGCAGGGTGAGGGGGTCGAGGGGGCCATCCAGCAGCAGCTGCTGGCGCACCGCCAGCACGAGCTTCTGCAGGTCGCCCCGCTCCACCAGCTCCAGGGCCTGCTCCAGGGCCGAGCGGTAGCCCGTGTGCCAGCTGGAGCGATGGGCGATGCCCACCGCTTCGCCCCGTCTCCCTGCCGGGGTCCCCTGCCGCACCACCATCTCCAGGCGCCGGCGGGTTTCCCACAGCTCCTCGGCCACGCTGCGGGGCGTGATGCCGCCTCCCAGACAGCGCTGCAGGCGCAGCCAGCAGTGGCGCCCCTGACGGCTGAGCTGCCAGCTGGGCAGCACCGCCTGCACCCCCGCCGCCCCGGTGCCGGGGTGCAGCGGGCTCTCGAAGAAGGCGAAGGCGAGCAGCACCCGGGGCCGGGCCAGGGCCGGGGTGGGTCCCGGTTCGCACGCCAGCCGGCTGAGGCTCAGGCTGCAGAAGCGCTGGGCGAGCTCGAAGCGACGCGGCCCGCTGAGCTCCAGGCCATTGCAGTGCCCAGCGGCGGCGATGCTGAGCCCCGGCGCACCATCCCAGAGAAAGCGGAAGTCATCGCCCCCGCCCAGCAGCGGCAGGGCCAGCAGCGGGTCGAGGCCGGCCATCGGTACGGCCAGGCTGAGCACTCCGTCCTCCTCCAGGCGCCGACCGGCGGCGGTGGCTGCCATGAGCAGCGCGGCGAAGCTGGCGGGGGCCTGCACCAAGGGGGCCGTGGGACCGGGGCGGAAGGCTGCTCAAATGTATGGGCCTTTCCCCGCCCAGCGTCCGCGGCCACCATGTCCGAGCCACAGGTCGTCGCAAGCCGTTACGCCCCTGGGGGCATCGCCGCTGATCGCCGCCGCCTCTGGCGCGCGGCCGTGAAATGGCCCATGTATGCCGTGGCGGTGATGCCGGTGCTGCTGGCGGCCGGCTGGCGGCTGGGCCAGGGCCTGTATCTGCGGGTGGATCAGCTGCTGCTGTTCCTGCTGGCCGCGGTGCTCCTGCTGGCCTGGGAGAACCTGGCCAACGACGTGTTCGATGCCGACACCGGCGTGGACACGCTGGGCAAACCCCATTCCGTGGTCAACCTCACAGGCCGGCGGGACCGGGTGCTGCAGCTGGCCCATGGCTGTCTGCTGTTCGGCCTGGCGCTGATGGCCCTGGTGGCCCTGCGCAGCAGTCCCGCCGTGCTGCTGCTGGTGCTGCTCTGCTGCGCTCTGGGCTACCTCTACCAGGGGCCGCCCTTCCGCCTCGGCTACCGCGGTCTGGGGGAGCCCCTCTGCTGGCTCGCCTTCGGCCCCTGCGCCACTGGTGCCGCCCTGCTGGCCCTGTCCCCCGGTGGAGAGGGCAGCGGCGGCGTCCCCTGGGGGCCGGCCCTGGTGCTCGGCAGCGGGCCGGCCGTGGCCACCACCCTGGTGCTGTTCTGCTCCCATTTCCATCAGGTGGAGGAGGATGCCGCCCACGGCAAGCGTTCCCCGGTGGTGCGGCTCGGCACCGACAGGGCCGCCGCCCTGGTTCCCTGGTTCGTGGCGAGCGCCCTGGCCCTGCAGTGGGCGCCGGTGCTGCTGGGCTGGTGGCCGATCACCGCCCTGCTGGGGGGCATCGGCCTGCCGCCGGCCCGGGCCCTGATCCGTCTGCTGGGGGAGCACCACCACCGGCCCGAGCGCATCGTCGGCAGCAAGTTCCTGGCCCTGCGCTTCCAGGCCCTCAACGGCCTGGGGCTGGCCTGCGGCCTGGCCCTCGGGCCCTGGCTGGGGGCGCCGGTGGGCCGGTGACCGCCGCCGCGCGGGGGTTGGGAAACGCCGGAGCCGCTGGGGGAGGGGCCGGTGAGCGCCTCGCCCTGGAGTGGCGCCCGTTCGAGTTCCGGCTGGCGCGGCCTCTGGTGACGGCGACCGGCAGGCTGGAGCGGAAACGGGGCTGGTTGATCAGGCTGGAGAGCGGCGGGACGGGGCGCCTCGGCTGGGGGGAGGCCGCACCGCTCGCTCCGGCGGATCTGCCGGCGCTGGAGGTGGCCATGGGCGGCCTCGGGAGGGAGATGGCCCGGGCCGATCTGGAGGGGGCCCTGGCCGGGCTGCCGTCCACGCTGGCGTTCGCCCTGGGGGCGGCCCTGGCGGAGATGGACGGCGAGGTGGGTGCCGCTGCAGGCGGCTGGCTCGCAGCTCCGCCAGCGGCCCGGCTGCTCCCGGCCGGTGAAGCCATGCTCGAGGCCATCGCCTCTGTCTGCGCGGGCGGAGGCGCCGAGGACCAGGGGGAAAGGGAGAGTGTGGCAGGGAGGGAGCCGCTCACGCTGAAGTGGAAGGTGGCGGCGGCGGCCGACGGCGTGGAGCGCCGCCTGCTCGAGCGCCTGCTCGACCGGCTGCCGGCCCAGGCCCGTCTCCGGCTCGATGCCAACGGGGGCTGGGACCGGGTCACGGCCAACGCCTGGGCGGAGCGGCTGGCATCGGAGCGGCGGCTGGAATGGCTCGAGCAGCCCCTGCCCCCGGACGATCAGGATGGACTCGATCGGCTCGCGCGGCGAATCCCGGTGGCCCTCGACGAATCCCTGGCGTCGCGACCGGAGCTGCGGCGCCGCTGGAGCGGCTGGCAGGTGCGACGTCCCTCCCAGGAGGGCGACCCCCGGCCCCTGCTGCGGGCGCTGCGAGGCCTGGGCGGCACTCCCGGTCCGGTGAAGCAGCCGGGGCCCGGCGGCCGGGTGGTGCTCAGCACCGCCTTCGAAACCGGGATCGGGGCACGCTGGACCGCCCACCTGGCGGCCCTCCAGGCCAGGGGGCCCCACCCCGTCCGCGCCGGGGTTGGCGCCGGGATGGCTGCCATCCGGAGAGCTCTGGAGTGCGGCGCCGACCCGGGTGTGGGAGGCGGCCCGGTGACGGGGGCGCACGCTGCGGAGATGGCGGCGGGAGGCCTGGCCGGGTCGTCTCCATCGGTGGCCCGGCCGAACTGGTTCATCGGATGGCCTCTGCCGGTCACGGCCGGCTGGGCGATCGAAGCCGAGCGCCTGCCGGTGCCGCTGCGTCGCCTGGTGCCCGAGGACCTTCACGTCACCCTGGCCTTCCTCGGGCCCTGCGGCGAGGAGCCGGCCAGGCAGGCGTGGCAGGCCGCGGCTCCCCTGCGCCATCCGCCCATCGCGATCACGGCCGGAGGCTGGCGGGGATTCGGCCCGCGGCGCACCCCGTCGGCCTTCGGCCTCACCCTGGAGGACGGGCATCCCCAGCTGGTGGGGCTGATGCGGCTGTGGCGGGAGCCGATCCTCGGCGCCGCCGGAAGGCCCCCCGAGGGGCGGGATCCCTTCCCCCACATCACCCTGGCCCGGCCACCCCGCCGCAGCGGTCCCGCGGAGCGAGCCAGGATCCAGCGGTTGCTGCTGGATCAGCCAGTGCCCACCAACCCTGTCACGCTGACGACCCTGGCCCTGTTCACCTGGGCGCCGGATCGCGGGCTCAGACAGTTCCGCGTCGTGGACAGCCGGCCTCTGGCAGGGGGCGCTGGGCCTCCAGGCGCCGAGACCCCCGGGATGGAGGTCTGACGGTGGCCGGTGTCGGCAGCGGGTCCCGGCCGCCCCTGCTCCTGCGGGAGCGGGATCCGGTGGCGTTCGGAGCGGCTCTGGAGCGGGCCTGGCGCCAGGAAGCGCTGGTGGCGCTGGCCGCTCCCGAGGAGGAGCCGCTGCTGGCGGAGGCCCTGGCCGCCGATCCGGATCCATCGCCTCAGGGGCCTTCGCGGGAGTCGGCGCTTCCGGCGGGACCGGGGGTGCTCGTGCCGGGCGGAGGATCGAGCGGCGGCCGCCGCTGGTGTCTGCAGCCCCTGGCTCACCTGGAGGCCTCCGCCGGTGCCACCGGAGCCTGGCTGGAGGCCCTGGGGATCGATCCGGCGGCCTGCCTCCACCTCAATCCCCTGCCGTTCCACCACGTCAGCGGCCTGATGCCCCTGCTGCGGGCACGGCAGTGGCGGGCCTCCCATCGGCGTCTGGCGGCCGGGCTGATGCGGGACCCCGATCGTCTGCCGGAAGCCGCGCCGCATCCTCCCGATCGGCCGGTGGTGCTGTCCCTGGTGCCCACCCAGCTGTCCAGGCTGCTGGGATCTGCCGCAGCCTCGGCCTGGTTGCGGCAGTGCACGGTGATCTGGGTGGGGGGTGCCTCCCTCCCGCCGGAGCTGGCCCGCAGGGCCCGGGGAGAGGAGATCCCTCTGGCTCCCTGTTACGGCGCCACCGAAACCGCTGCGATGGTGTGCGCCCTGACTCCGGAGCGCTTTCTCGCCGGAGGAGAGGGTTGCGGTTCCCCTCTGGCGGATGTCCGGCTGCGGCTCCACCCCGGCACCTCGGCCCTGGAGGTGAAGACGAGCCGACTGAGCCCGGGCCGGCTGCGCAAGGGGCGGCTGGAACCCCTGCCGGGAAGCGACGGGGCGGGCTGGTGGCGGAGCGGGGACGTGGCCCGCTTCTCCGCGGGCGGCGTGGAAATCCTCGGGCGAGCCGATGGCGCCATCAGCAGCGGCGGCGAGACGGTTTTCCCCGAGCAGCTGGAGCGGCGGCTCACGGAACTGGCCGATCGGCACGCCCTGCCCCTGGTGGCGGTGCTGCTGCTGGGGCGCAGCGATCCTCCCTGGGGGGAGCGTCTGGTGGCGCTGGTGCGGGCGGCCGAGGGGCAGGATCCCCAGTCCCTGCTGGCGAAGCTCAGGGATCTGACGGCCGCATGGCCGGCCCATGAACGGCCCCGCCGCTGGTGTTCCTGTCCTGAGCTGGCCCTGAATGGCATCGGCAAGTGGGAGCGCCCCCGTTGGCAGCACTGGCTGGACTCGCTAGAAGCACGGTGACAGCCCTCCAGGCCAATGACCGACAGTCAACAAGTCGAGGCCAGCAACAGGAAGCTGGCGGCAGGGCTGCTCGCCATCTTTCTCGGCTCCCTCGGCATCCACAAGTTCGTGCTGGGGTACAGCAAGGCGGGGCTGATCATGCTGCTCGTCACCGTGCTCACCTGTGGCTTCGGAGGCTCGGTGATGGGGATCATCGGGGTGATCGAAGGGGTCATCTACCTCACCACGAGTCCGGAGGACTTCCAGGCCCGCTACATCGACGCCACCCGGGAGTGGTTCTGAGGCCGACCCGTCCCGCCCGGCTGGCCCTCGTCCTGCTGGCGGGTGGTGGCCTGCTCAGCTTCGGCCTCCTGGGGGCCCTTCCCGAGGAGGGGTTCCACCCCCTGGCCCTGATGGGAGGGCTGCTGCCCCTCCAGCTGGCCGGACTTCTCTGGGCGCTGCTGCACAGGCGCTGATCGTCCCCGGCGCACCGCCAGGGGCGCTGCAGATGGTCGGCGGGAACGACGGGTGATTCCTTGACGGTCTGGGCGAGGATGAAACGATCCGATGAAGGCCGTCCGTAGAAGGTTGCTCTCCGTCCAGGCAGGTTGCCTGAAAGCGAACGGCTGCTGGCGTCACCATGAATGTCCTGCTCGTCTACCCGCGTTTTCCGAAGACCTTCTGGAGTTTCGATGCCGTCCTGGAGATGGTGGGCCGCAAGGTGCTGATGCCACCGCTGGGCCTGATCACCGTGGCGGCGCTTCTGCCCGCCTCATGGAACCTGAAGCTCATCGACAGCAACATCCGCGAGACGACCGACGCGGAATGGGACTGGGCCGATCTGGCGATCTTCTCGGGGATGCTCGTGCAGAAGCGCGACCTGGCCCGGCTGATCGCGGCGGCCAAGCAGCACGGGGTCCCTGTGGCGGTGGGTGGCCCGTTCGCCACCTCAACCCCCGAGGCGCCCGAGCTCACCGGCGCTGACTACCTGATCCTCGATGAAGGGGAGATCACCATCCCGGCGTTCCTTGCCGCCCTGGAGCGGGGGGAGGCCAACGGCGTCTTCGGCGCCCAGGGCGAAAAGCCGGATGTCACGTCATCGCCCCTGCCCCGGTTCGATCTTCTGGATCTGGAGGCCTACGACATGATGGCCGTTCAGTATTCACGGGGCTGCCCCTATCAATGCGAATTCTGCGACATCATCGTTCTCTACGGGCGCAAGCCTCGCACAAAAACACCGGATCAACTCCTGGCCGAACTGGAGGCCCTTTACGATCTTGGCTGGCGAAGGGACATCATGCTTGTTGACGATAATTTCATCGGCAACAAGCGTAATGTGAAGATCCTGCTGCCCCGGCTTCTGGCGTGGCAGCGTGAGAAGGGATATCCATTCTCTTTCACCACGGAGGCTTCGGTGGATCTGGCTGCCGATGCCGATCTCATGGACCTGATGGTGGCGTGTGGTTTCCGTCGGGTGTTTCTGGGAATCGAAACACCGGATGACAGCAGTTTGCTGGTGGCTCACAAACTCCAGAACACCCGCAGTTCCCTGGAGCTGGCGGTGGAGACGATCACGGCCCGAGGGCTGCAGGTGATGGCGGGGTTCATCCTCGGCTTCGATGGAGAGAAAGCGGGCGCCGGCCAGCGGATCGTGGAGTTCGTCACCAGCACCGCCATTCCCGTGGCGATGCTGGGTGTGCTGCAGGCGCTGCCGAACACCGCCCTCTGGCACCGGCTCGAGCGGGAAGGTCGGCTGCTCGACGGCGATGGTCGATTCGACGAGGGCGTGCAGACCAACCTAGTGAACTTCAGGCCGACCCGGCCCATGCCGGAGATCGCCGAGGAATTCATCGCCGCGTTCAGCCAGCTGTATGAACCCCGCAACTATCTGGAACGGGTCTACGCCTACTGCTGCAGGCTTGGCGATCCCCCTCCCAGGCCCGCGACAGGCCATGGTCTTCGGGCCTACGTCAGACAGTCAGGCGTCCTGAGGGGGCTGCTTGTCATGCTCTGGCGGCAGGGTGTGCTCCGCGACACGCGCTGGCGCTTCTGGCGGCATCTCGCCTCCATCGCTCTGCAGCATCCCCGGCGGCTGGATCAGTACCTCTGGATGCTGATGCTCGACGAACATTTCCTGGTCTATCGGTCGGTGGTGATCGATCAGGTGACGGCCCAGCTGCAGAGCCGTCAGGCCCGGCAGGCCTGGTCGCCTGCCCCGGAAGCGGCGCAGGACCAGCCGCTCGCCACCAGCCTCAGGGGGGCCTGAGCGGCCGTGGACCCCGCGGCCGTCAGCCCTCCGTCCGGCTGGCCTCCAGCCAGCGCGTCAAAGGCTCCGGCAACGCCGTCCGCCGCCGGCTGACCGTCTCGATCGCCACGTGCCGGGTCAGCCCTGTGGCCGCTTGCTTGCCCCGGAGGATGAAGCTGTAGCGCACCTCGAAGCTGCTGCCATCCAGCGAGGCCGGCCGCAGGGAGATCGCGAGGGGATCGCCGCAGACCAGGGGCCGCAGGTAGTCGGCGCTGACGTGGACGATCGGCAGGGCCACGGACGGGGTCCGGCCCGGAGCGGGGAAGATCAGCTCCGGGGCGACTCCGAAGCGCTCCAGGCTTTCCTCGTAGGCCACGTGGCACCAGTGCAGCAGCTGGTGGAAGTGCATCACCCCGGCGGCGTCGGTGTCGCCGAAGCGCACGGTGCGGCAGAGCAGCAGCCAGTCCGACGACCCGGCGACAGGGTGCTGGGAGGTGGGGAGGGACGAGGACATGCAACCTCCGCGGCGCCGTCTCGGCGCCCCTCGGCCCATGCTGGCACCGGCAGCCGCGGTGAGTCGCCGGCCCAGGATCCGCCCGGAACCGTTGCTGGCCCAGCGGAGCACCCCTAGCTTCCGCTCAGTGCGCACCGCAACCCCTTGGCCGCCGCGATCGCCTACGAGCCACCCAGCATCAGCAAGGCCTGGGAGGCGTTCCTGGCCCACATCCCCACGATCCTGCTGATCTGGGTCGGCACGATCGTCATCGCCGGCGTCGGCTTCATGGCCTCGCTGGCTCTCACCCTGGTGGGCGTGGGCCTCTCCGGCAGCTCCGGCAGCGGGGCCGAGGCCGCCGGCGGCGTCGCTGCGATGCTGGCCCATCTGGTCCAGTTGCCTTTCTCCGTTCTCTCCAACCTGGTGGGGGTCCTGTTCGTGGCGGTGCCTGCCATGCACTACGCCAGCGGCGAGACGATCGGCCCCGAGACGGCCTTTCGCCTTCTGATGCAGCGGCCCGTCCGCTACCTGCTGGCCGGCGCCCTGTTCACCGTCGTCGCGGCGCTGGGGTTCGTGCTCTGCCTGTTGCCCGGCCTCGCCGTGACCCTCGTGATGCCCGTCTATGTGAACAAGGTGTTCCTCTCCGAGCTGCCCATCCTGGACGCCTTCTCCTCCTCCTTCCAGGCGGTCTACGGCTCGCCCGCGGGCCGCCGTTTCGCCGGGATCGAACTGGTGGCCTGGCTGCTTGTGCTGGTGGTGTCCGTCTTCACCTGCGGCCTGGCCTCGCTGGTGGCGGTGCCCGTGGCCACCTTCTACATCCAGAATGCCGCTTACCACCAGGGCGTCCTGAGCTGACCGCCCGCAGGGAACGCCGCCAGGCCCAGGGCGTAGGTCAGAACCATCCGAGCGGCCCAGTAGAGCAGCAGCAGCACGGCCGCCAGGCTCAGCCGGCGTCCGTTCAGGAAGCCGGGAACCAGCTGTCCGGTCCGCAGGGCCTGGACCGACCAGACCACCAGTCCGCCGGCCAGCAGCGGCCCGAAGGCATGCCATGCCAGGGACTCCTCCAGCCGACCCGCCAGAGCCGCTGCCGTGGCGCGGGTCAGGTAGCAAGTGGGGCAGGGGATGCCCGTGAGGGCTCGCAGGGGGCAGCTCAGGCCGGGCAGGCCTGGATGCAGTCCCTTGAGCGCCAACAGACCTGTGAGACCGGCCGGGAGGAGGGAACGGCAGCGTGAGAGCCGGCGATTCCAGCGCCGGCCGGCGGCGCTCACCGGTCCACCGATCCCATGATCACGTCGATCGAGCCGAGGATGGCCATGATGTCGGCCACCTTGGCCCCCTTGAGGATGTGGGGGAGGATCTGGAGGTTGTTGAAATCCGCCGCGCGGATCTTCCAGCGCCAGGGGGTGACGTCGTTGTTGCCCATGATGAACACACCGAGTTCCCCCTTCCCGGACTCGACGCGGCAGTAGAGCTCACCCTCGGGGATCTTGAAGGTGGGGGCCACCTTCTTGGCGATGTACTGATAGTCGAAGCCGTACCACTCGCTCTTCTTGCCTTCAGCCATCCGGCGCGCCTCGAGGTTCTCGGTCGGCCCGCCGGGAATCATGGCGATGGCCTGCCTCAGGATCTTCAGCGACTGGCGCATCTCCTCGATCCGGACGCGATAGCGGGCGTAGCAGTCGCCCTCCTTCTCCCAGGCCACTGACCACTCGAAATCGTCGTAGCACTCGTAATGATCGACCTTGCGCAGATCCCAGGGCACACCGGAGGCGCGCAGCATCGGACCGGAAAGGCTCCAGTTGATCGCCTGCTCTCTGCTGATCACCCCGAGCCCTTCGATACGCTTGCGGAAGATCGGATTGTTGGTGATCAGTTTTTCGTACTCATCGATCTTCGGACCGAACCAGTCGCAGAAGTCGGCACACTTCTCGAGCCAGCCATAGGGGAGATCCACCGCCACCCCGCCGATGCGGAAGTAGTTGTTGTTGATCAGACGCTGGCCGGTTGCTGCTTCCCACAGGTCGTAGATCATCTCCCGCTCCCGAAAGATGTAGAAGAAGGGCGTCTGGGCTCCCACGTCGGCCAGGAAGGGGCCAAGCCAGAGCAGGTGGTTGGCGATGCGGTTGAGTTCCAGCATCAGCACCCGGATGTAGCTGGCGCGCTTCGGCACGGGCACGTTGGCCAGCTTCTCCGGTGCATTCACCGTGATCGCCTCGTTGAACATGCCCGCCGCGTAGTCCCAGCGGCTCACATAGGGCACGAACATCACGTTGGTGCGGTTCTCGGCGATCTTCTCCATGCCGCGATGGAGGTAGCCGATCACCGGCTCGCAGTCGATCACATCCTCGCCGTCGAGGGTCACCACGAGCCTCAACACGCCGTGCATCGACGGGTGGTGCGGCCCGAAGTTGACCACCATCGGCTCGGTGCGGGTCTCGAGCTGGGTCATGCCCTTTGCCAGGAATGAGGTGCCGGGATCTTAGGAAGGTGGGATGGCTGTTTCGTTCGCTCACCTCCCCGTTCTGGCGAATCCGGTGCTCGAGGCCTTCTCCGGGTTGTCTGGACTACCGGGGGCCGGGGAGGAGGGGGCGCCGGTGTTGCTCGACTGCACCGTCGGCGGCGGTGGGCACAGCGCCCTGCTGCTCGCGGCCCATCCTCGGCTGCGCCTGATCGGCCTTGACCGGGACCCGGCCGCCCGGGCCGCGGCGGCGGAGCGGCTCGCGATCTTCGGCGACCGGGTGCGGATCGAGGCCGCCAACTTCGCCGGCTACACCCCTCCGGTTCCCCTCATGGGGGTGCTGGCCGACCTGGGAGTCAGCAGTCCCCAGCTGGATCAGCCGGGGCGGGGCTTCAGCTTCCGCAGCGCGGGCCCCCTCGACATGCGCATGGATCCCCAGACGGGTGAGACCGCCGCCGAGCTGATCGATCGGCTGGAGGAATCCGCGCTGGCCGATCTGATCCACCTCTACGGGGAGGAGCGGCTGTCGCGTCGCATCGCCCGGCGCCTTGTGGCGGAGCGCCCATGGGCCGGCAGCGGCCGCAGCACCGCCGATCTGGCCTATGTGGTGGCCGGCTGTTTTCCCCCCCGTGCCCGCCACGGCCGCATCCACCCCGCCACCCGGACGTTCCAGGCCCTGCGGATCGCGGTCAATGACGAACTGGGGGCCCTCCAGCAGCTGCTGAGCCGGGCACCCGACTGGCTGCTTCCGGGCGGAGTACTGGCTGTGATCAGCTTCCACTCCCTGGAGGATCGCCGGGTGAAGTCCACCTTCCTGGAGGATCCGCGCCTGGAGCGGCTCACCCGCAAGCCTCAGGTCGCCGGCGAGGAGGAGCAGCGGAGCAATCCCCGCTGCCGCTCCGCCAAGCTGCGGGTGGCCCGTCGGGTGGGCTGATCCTGCCGCCATGCCTCCTGTCCTTCCGCCGAGCTTCGACCGCCTCGACCTGCTGTGGTGGTGCGCGCTGCTCATCCAGGCTCTCGCCATCCCCGGCACCCTCCTGCCGGTGGCCCCCGGCCTCACCTTGCTGCCCCTGGGGGCGCTGCTGTGGTGCTGGGCCGCAGGCTGGGCCGCAGGCTGGCCGGCCCTGGCGCTGGCTGCGGTGCTGCTGTTGATGGGCTGGGGGGCCGAAGCCCTGGGACTGCTGCTCGGTCCCGCCAGGCTGCAGGCCACCCGCTGGAGCTACGTGGGTGCCGGCCTTGGCCTGCTGGTGGGTCTGCTGGGGCTGCTGCCGGCCCTGCCCGTGGGAGGGCCGCTGCTGGGGGCCCTGGCGGGTCCGCTGCTGGGGGCCAGCCTCGGGGAGCTGATCACCGCTCCGCCCAGTCTCGGGCCGCCGGGCCTGGGTCGTCTGCGCCGCTCGCTGCTGGTGGGGCTGGCGGTGGTCGCCGGCATGCTGGTGAGCCGGCTGGCCCAGCTGCTCCTGGCCCTGGTGGGCGTGGCGGGGTTCGTGCTGCTCACGGCCGGCCCGCTCGCCCCCCGCTTCAGTGGCTGAGGCGGGCCGGCAGTGGGTCGGGGCTGCCGCTGGCGAGCACCAGCTGGCGGTAGGCCGCCGTGGAGATGCAGACCACCAGCGGCCAGGCCACGAAGAAGCCCACCAGGCAGGCCAGCAGCCCCAGCAGCATCAGCAGACTCTCGATCAGGTTGAGCAGCAGGACCATGAGCCAGCTGGGATCCACCAGATCGCGACCGCGTTCCAGGGTGGCCCTGGCGCCTGTGTGCTCGAACAGCACGATCTGGGTCAGGAAGCTCTGGTTGATCGTCAGGTAGATCAGCACCAGCAGCAGAACCCCCAGGAGCAGGAACAGCACCAGGGCCAGGGCCAGACCCAGCACCTCCACCAGGGTGCGGCTGATCGGCACCAGCCGGTCGGCGAAGACCCCGAGCAGGGTGAGGGGACCGCCCACCAGCACCAGGATCGCCACCAGGGGCACCACCACCACAAGCATCAGCAGCAGCCAGGCCCGCAGAAGCCGGAGGAACACCCTGCCGTCCCAGCGCATCAGCTCTCCGAGGGACGGGCGACCGCCCTGCAGAGCGCTGCCGGCCCCCCGCACCAGCCCCAGGGCGCACCAGAGGTTGAGCAGAAGGTTCACCGCCAGCCCGATCAGATAGAGGAGCCAGTCCAGGGGATCGACGGAGGCCACACCACCATGGCTGATGCGGCTCTGCAGGGGCTGGATGAGGAACTGCAGGGCCACGACCACCAGCGGGAAACCCACGAAGGCCGCCGGGCTTCGGCTGAAGGCCCTCCAGCCCTCCTGAAGCGCGTCACCGAAGTCGAGCCGGGGCGTCTGCCGGCCGACGGGCGTGGCCATGAATCCACGACGGGATGTTGAGAACCTAGGCAGGGACACGCAGGTCCGCCACGGCCTCGCGTACGGCCGCCACGGCCGCCTCGATGTCCGCCGCCGTGCTGCCCCGGCCCAGACCGAAGCGGATGGAGGCACCCGCGGCGCGGCGGTCCAGACCCAGGGCGGCCAGCACATGGGAGGGGCTTCCCTGGCTGCAGGCCGAACCGCTGCTCACCGCCAGGGAGCGGCGCAGCTGCCGGTGCAGGCGGGTGCCGTCCACGCCATCGATGCTGACGTTGAGGTTGTGGGGAAGGCAGTGGTGAGCATGGCCGTTCCGGTGCACCCCGCCGAGGGCCGCCAGGTCCCGCCAGAGCCGGTCGCGCAGGCCGCCGAGTCGTTCGGCCCGCTCCTGGCGGTCGGCCATCGCCGCTGCCACGGCGGCCCCCAGTCCCACGATCAGGGGGACCGGCAGGGTGCCGCCCCGCAGTCCCCCTCCTGGCCGCCCCCCAGCTGCTGGGGGGCCAGCTCCACCCCCGGCCGCCGCAGCAGGGCGCCGATCCCCTTGGGGCCATAGAGCTTGTGGCCGCTGAGGCTGAGCAGGTCGATGCCGAGTTCCCCCATCGCCAGGGGCACATGGCCCACTGCCTGGGCGGCATCGCAGTGGAACAGCACCCCCCGCTCCCGGCAGAGGGCGCCGATGGCCTCGAGGGGCTGGAGCACGCCGATCTCGTTGTTGGCCGCCATCACCGACAGCAGCAGGGTGCCGGGTGCGAGGGCCCCGGCCAGCCGCTGCAGGTCGATCAGGCCATCGGCCTGCACCGGCAGCACGGTGAGCGGAAAGCCATGGCGCTGCAGCCAGGCCATCGGCTCCAGGACCGCCCGGTGCTCGGTGGCCAGCGTCACCAGTCCGCGGCGGGGGTCTCCCCGCTCCAGGGCCGCCTCCGCCACCCCCCGCAGGGCCAGATTGTTCGCCTCGGTGGCGCCGCTGGTGAAGATCACCGCCTCGCTGGCCATCGCCAGGGCCTCCGCCACGCGGGCGCGGGCGATGGCCACGGCCGCCGCCGCTTCCAGGGAGGGTCTGTGCAGGCGGCTGGAGGGATTGGCGGCGTTCTCCGTCCACCAGGGCGCCATGGCCGCCACCACCGCCGGATCGCACGGGGTGCTCGCGTGATGGTCCAGGTAGGTCAGCATGGTCACCATGCTGAACCGTCTTTGCCTACCAGGGGCTCTCGCCCTGCTGCTGGCCCTGGGCCTGGCGCCGGCGGCGGCCCAGCCGCAGGCCGAGCCCGCGGCCCCGGCCGGCGCCGCCCGCGACAACGCCGAGAACAGGCCGGCCGGCTTTCGGCTGGTGCAGGAGAAGGTGACCCACCGGGGCCGGGAGGTGGTGGGCATCTACGGGCTCGCGGCCGACCCGGCCCAGCAGGGGCTCTGGCGGGTGCAGGTGTGGCAGGAACTGGATGACCGGGTCACCGTCGCCACGGACAAGATCAGCTGCAGCGTCTCCGCCCCCCTGCGGATCACCGGCACCCGGAGCCGGTTGATCGTGCGTGAACTCAACCCCGGCGGCGTGATCACCCCCGCCAACCGGCTGGATCACCTCATCTGGTGGGCCGTCTGCGTGCCTGAGCAGACCGGCAGGGACCCCGCCAGCCTCGCTGCCGTGGCACGGAGGCTGGGCTACAGCGGGCAACTGCCGGAGCGGGAGCAGATCCTGCTGGCTCCCGCTCGATAGATTTCCCCCATGAGCAACGATCCACCTCACGCCTCCGGCGGTGCCGACGCGGAAGCCACCGTGCAGGGGGATGCTGGCGGAGCAGCGACCGGCACCCCGGTGCGGCTTCTGCTGGTGGATGACGAGCCGGGCCTGCGGACCGCGGTGAAGGCCTACCTCGAGGACGAGGGCTTCACCGTCACCACCGCCAACGACGGCGAGGAGGGCTGGGCGGCGGCCCAGGCCCAGATGCCCGATGTGGTGATCACCGACGTGATGATGCCCCGCTGCGACGGCTATGGCCTGCTGAAGCGGCTGCGGGCCGACGAACGGCTCGGGGGCACGCCGGTGATCTTCCTCACCGCCAAGGGCATGACCGCCGATCGCATCGCGGGTTTCCAGGCGGGAGCCGACGACTACATCCCCAAACCCTTCGACCCGGATGAGCTGGTGGCCCGGGTCCACAACGTGGTGCGTCGCCAGGAACGGCTGCTGGCGGAGGCGGCCCGCTTCGCCGACGCCGACATCGGTGCGATGGCCCGCCAGATCACCGAGATCCGCTCGATGCTGGGAGGCGGCGCCCCCGGTGCCGGCAAGCCCGTTCCTGACGTCAAGCTCGACTTCACCCCCCGGGAGGCAAGCGTGCTGCAGCTGGTGGCCGAGGGGATGATGAACAAGGAGATCGCCCGCCGGCTGGAAACCTCGATCCGCAACGTGGAGAAGTACGTAAGCCGGCTCTTCATCAAGACCGGCACCGCCAGCCGCACCGAACTGGTGCGCTTCGCCCTCGAGCACGGGTTGGTGGAGTGAAGGCCGTCTCGCTCTGTCCGTGAGGAGGGCCGGCTGGAGGCCAGGGCATCGGCGCTTGCGCTGATGGAGCCCAGCGCCACCGAAGGTGGGCTGGCGACCGAGGGCTGGCTGCCGCCAGGGGTCAATGGGGGCTGGATCTACCGCGACCGCATCGCTGCCGACGCCGCGGGACAGGAGGTGAGTGCCTTCTATGCCGGTCGCTACCGCCATTCCCAGCGGCAGGCATGGCAGCGGCGCCTGGCCAGCGGCGAGATCGAACGCAACGGCGAGCGACTCGGGGCCGATGCCCTCCTTGCGGTGGAGGATCGACTGGCCTGGCACCGGCCCCCCTGGTGGGAACCGGCCGTGCCGGCCGGCTGGCGGGTGGTGTTCGATGACGGTGACCTGCACGTGATCGACAAGCCCGCCGGCCTGCCGGTGCTGCCGGCGGGTGGCTTCCTCGAGCACACCGTGCTGCGGCTGTTGGAGCGGCGCCATGGGGCGGATCCCGCCGGCGTGCCGCGGCCGGTGCACCGGCTCGGGCGCTTCACCTCCGGGCTGCTGGTGTGCGCCCGCCGGCCGGGGACCCGGGCCTGGCTGAGCGCCCAGTTGCGGGAGAGCACCGCTTCGCTTTCCGCGGATGGGTGCCCCAGTGGGCAGAGGGCCACTCCCTGCCAGAACGAAGGAGGAGTGAACGGATGCCGGAAGATCTACCGGGCCTGGCTCGTCCCGGGTGACCTGGCACTGGCGATCGGCGAGAGCCTCCTGATCACCACGCCGATCGGCCGTCGCTCCCACCCTCTGCTGGGAGCGATCTGGTGCGCTGTCGAGACAGGGCAACCGGATGCCCTCCCGTCCCTCAGCCGGCTCACCCTGCTGGAGCGTGGCCGGGAGGCCGATGTGGTGGAGGTGGCTATCGCCACGGGACGGCCCCACCAGATCCGCATTCACTGCGCGGCCGTCGGGGCGCCGTTACTGGGTGATCCCCTGTATGTCCCCGGGGGGCTGGCTCGACCCGGAGCGTTGCCGGGAGAGGGGGGCTACCGGCTGCGTGCCCAGCGGTTGTGTCTGTCGCGCCCGGATGGGAGCCCCCTGGCGCTGGAGGCTGCACTGCCGGAGGGGCCTGCGGCTGTCGCCACCGGCTGTCACTTCGTTCACCCCATGGCGTCGGATTCCGATGCGGAGCCCGATGGGCCCGGTTGAATCGTTGGCTCGGCAGAAGCTGAGGTCAGGCAGTCCCGATCGGGATTTCCGATCTGCCAATGGGTTTCCAGGAGATGAACCCATGGCGCAGATGTGTCGAAGCGTTTCGGCCAAGTGTCCGGGATCGGGTCTTCATTCATAAGGTCATCTTCAGAGGTTTCGTGTATCCGCTGGGGTAGGAGGCCATGCGTTGGAAGCGGTGGTGTCAAGGGTCGCTGCTGGCCGCTTCCGTCCTGCTGGCTCGGCCGGCATTCGCGGAGCCCTGTCTGACAGCGGAAACCCTCGCCTGGATCCAGAGCCGGCTGGGCGAGATGGCCGCCGCTGCATTTCTTGCGGGCACGGGGCTGTCGCTCTGCGGCCCGGTAACGAGCGATGCCATGCCATCAAGCCTCCAGAGGATCGATGAGCTGAGTGCCGAAGACGCCATGAATCCCGAGCAGATCGCCTGTCCGCCGTCGTCCGGTCTGGCCATGCAGCGGCAGGGCCTGATTCCGGAGGCTGGGGGGTCTCTGTCTTCGAGCGCCTCCACGAAGATCTGCACCTGTCCGAAGCTGAGGGAGGCTCTGAGAGTGGCGCAGGAGGCGTTGCGGAGTCGTGGCCAATGATCCTCTCCATCGCTGCCGCGGCTGCACCGGATCAGGGCGGCAGCCCACGGGACACGGCTGCACTGAAAGTCATCGATGAGGCGCTGGGCTCCAAAGGAGAGACCGGCACAGCGCCGTCATCCAGCGAATCGCCAAACAACTGGTCTCCGCGGGATACGATGACGATGAGCGGAGCGGTGTTGGCCTATGGCCTCATCGTCCTTCTGCTGGCTGCAGTGGCTGCAAGAGCCATCAGGAATCCAGAACTCATCATACGGCTCTTCACCACGGTGCTGATCATCAACTCGGCGGTCTTCTTCATCGTCGCGGGTTACTCCAGTCAGCAGATCGCTCCCGCTTTTGGTCTGCTTGGCACGATGGCTGGGTATGTGCTGGGGAAATCGCAGGGGTCAGGCAGGGGGCCTGAGGATTCCCGGGAGTAGGGCCTCAGCCGCCAGCATCGGCGATGCAACGCTGACCGCTTTCCACCAGGGGCTGGGCCGGCCAGCCCGTCGTGGTCAGCGACGCCTCGATCCGCTGGGTGGCCAGGGGCAACGGGTGAAAGGGGAGTCTCGGCAAGGCGTGTTGCTCGCTCCAGCCCCGGCCCAGATGGGGATCCATCCCCTTGGCCGGGAGGGGCCGCGGCGCTCCGAGGAGCTGACTCAGGGTCAGGGGCTGTCCGGAGCGTGCTGGATCCATGCCTGCCCCGCTCTGGGGAATGGCTGGCGAATGGCTGATGGGGATCAGCCCAGGGTGCGCTCGAAGGCGATCAGGCGGGAGAAATAAAACGGGGCCTGGTTGAGGCAGCGGTGGACGGGCCGGAAGCCGGATTCGGCGGCCGCCGCCACGATCCCCTCCTCCCGAAGGGTGTAGGCCCGGGTGGTTCGGCTGGGGCCGGGAAACAGCTGGCCGATCTGCTTCAGCAAGGCCAGCAGAGGCGTGTAGGGAGCGAAACTGACGATCAGCTGCCGTTCTGCCATGGCGGCCAGGTGCCGCACCATGGCTTCGGCGGCCGCCTGCGGGTAGTGGATGAAGACGTCCAGGCAGATCACCGTGTCGTAGCGACCCTGGAGGCTCTCCAGATCAGAGGTGGTGAAGCGGAGCCGCTCGGAAGGCAGTCCGGCGGCGGTGGCCCGGCGGCTCGCCTCGGCCACCATGGCCGCCGAGAGATCACTGGCCTCGATGGAGCCGGCGCCAAGGGCGGCCAGGGGCAGGCTGAGGCTGCCCACCCCGCAGCCGGCATCGCAGAAGCTGCGGTTCGCCAGATCTCCCTGCTGCCGCAGCAGCTCCAGCACGGCGTCCACCGTTTTCTGGTGGCCGATGCGGATGTTCCTCTGGACGCCGTTCACCTCGTCGCTGTCGCTGTAGATGCGGTTCCAGCGCTCGAAGCCGGTGCTTTCGAAATAGGCCTGCACCTCGGCCTTCTCGGCCTGCTTCTCCGCTTCCCGCTCGGCTTGCTCGGTGTGCTGCAGTTCCGGGGGCATGGGGGGCGGAAGCCATCCAGGTGGCGGGGATCCTAGGGACCGGACAGCTGGGGCGTTTCCTGGCTGGGGGCTCCCTCCGCCTCGGTGCGTCGCCAGCGCAGGCCGCCGTCCCCAGCGCTCCAGCGCAGGGTGTCCGCCAGGGGCCGGCCGAGCAGCAACTGCTCCAGGGTCTTCCGCTCCCCCAGCACCCGCCGCGGTGCGAGGGTCGCCGCGGCGATCGAGGTCCCGGCCAGACCGCTCCAGCCGGCCAGCCGCCGCACCCCCTCCAGCAGCGGCAGGGTGACCCCGGCCAGCGTGCCGTCCTCCAGCCTGCAGCTGCCGTCCTTCACCACCAGGAGCCGTTCGTCCCAGCGGTGGGCGCCCTCGGCGAGTCCGTAAGGGGCCAGGGCATCGCTCACGATCACCAGCTGGCGCCCCGCCAGGCGCTGCAGCAGCACGGCCATGGTCGGCGCCACGTGGACCCCGTCGGCGATCAGCCCCAGGGCTACCGATCCTGCCAGCACAGCGGCGCCCACCGGTCCCGGGGCGCGGTGGTGCAGGCCGGCCATGGCGTTGAAGCTGTGGGTGAGCATCCCTACCCCCCGCGCGAAGGCCTCCCTGGCCTGGGCCTCGTCGGCGCTGCTGTGGCCCAGGCTCACCACCACGCCGGCGTCCCGCAGGGAGGCGATCACCTCAGCGGCCCCGTCCAGCTCCGGTGCCAGGGTGACCAGGGCGATGTCGGCCTCCGGTCCCCCGCTGAAGCCGGCGATCAGGGCATCGAGGGTCTCCGGGCTGGGAGGGCGCAGATGCTGGGCAGGGTGAGCGCCGCGCCGCTCCGGCGCCAGGAAGGGGCCCTCCAGATGGGCCCCCAGCAGCCGGCAGCGGCCGGGCCGGTGCCGGCGACGGGCCTGCGCCAGCACCTCCAGGGACTGGCGGAGAGCACCACTGGCGCAGGTCACCAGGGTCGGGCAGATGGCGTCCACACCGTCCTGCCAGAGCAGTTCCAGCAGGCCCTCCAGCCGGGGCAGGTCGGAGGGCGTCAGTTCGGGGAAGGCCAGGCCGAGCCCCCCGTTGATCTGCAGATCCACGCCCCCCAGGGAGAGCCAGTCACCGCCCCAGTCCTCGCCGGCGGCCCGGCTTCCGGCCGGCGTCTCCCGCACCCGGGCGATCAGCCCCTCCCGGTCGACGCCGATCCGCCAGCGCACGCGGTCATCGTCGCTGCCCCGTTCGAGGCCGGCCAGTCGCAGGTTGGTCAGCCAGCGCATCCGGGCAGCGGCGGGACGGGACAATGCCATCCTCGCCGTCCCGGTTCCATCCCCGTTCCATGGAAAGTGTCCCCTCTCGGGAAAGCGTTCCCCCTCGCCCGCGTGTCGCGATCGTGATGGGCAGCGATTCCGACCTGCCGACGATGGCGCCGGCGGCCCGGATCCTCGAGGAGCTCGGCGTGGTCACGGACGTCCGGGTGCTCTCGGCCCACCGCACCCCCTGGGAGATGGCGGCCTTCGCCGAGGCGGCCGCCTCCCGGGGGATCCGGGTGATCATCGCCGGCGCCGGCGGTGCCGCCCACCTGCCCGGCATGGTGGCCGCCTTCTCGATGCTGCCGGTGATCGGCGTTCCGGTGCGCAGCCAGGCCCTCTCGGGGGTGGACTCGCTCCATTCGATCGTGCAGATGCCGGCGGGCATCCCCGTGGCCACGGTGGCCATCGGCGGGGGGCTCAACGCCGGACTGCTGGCGGCGGCGATCCTGGCCACCGCCGATCCGGTGCTCGCCGAGGCCCTCGAGGCCCATCGCCGTGCTCTGCACGATCAGGTGGTGGCCAGGGACACCCGCCTGCGGGAACTGGGCCCGGAGGCCTACCTGGAGACGATGGGCCAGGGCTGAGGCGCTGGCGGCGGCACGCCCCTGACGCCAAGCTTGTTCGCGACCGTCCATCCGCCGGGGCCCTGCCCCGCCCCCGCCGATGCTCGAGCGGCTGGTGCTGCCCCCCTGGCTGCGCTTCTCCATCGCCCTGCCCCTGCTGGTGCTCAACCTCTGGGTGCTGCGCCAGCTGCTGCTCCCCCTGGCGCCCTTTCCGGCCCTGTTCCTCACCGCCGCGCTGCTCGCCTTCCTGCTCGACATCCCCAGCCGCTGGCTGATCCGCCGGGGGCTTCCCCGTCCGGTGGCCCTGCTTCTGGTGCTCGGACTGAGCTTCGGAGTGGTGGTGCTGGCGGCCCTGGTGCTGGTGCCCCGCCTGGTGGAGCAGCTGGGGGATCTGGTGCTGGCCCTGCCGGGCTGGCTGGCGCAGGGTGAAACCCTGCTGGGGCGGCTCCAGAGCTGGGCCAGCGAACGCGGCTTGCCCACCGACTTCGGAGGCCTCAGCAGCGATCTGATCACCCGCGCCAGCAAGCTCGCCTCCCAGCTGAGCCAGCAGCTGCTGGGGATCCTGGGGGCCACCGTCAGCATCACCGTCAACGTGGTGATCGTGCTGGTGCTGGCGGTGTTCCTGCTGCTGGGTGGGGAGGGCATCGCCCTGGGACTGGCCGAATGGCTGCCCGCCGGGGCCCGCACCCTGGTGCTCACCACCCTGGACCGCACCTTCCGCGGCTATGTGGCCGGCCAGGTGGTGCTGGCCCTGATCCTCAGCGGGGCCCAGAGCATCGCCTTCACCCTCCTGGGGATTCCCTACGGCGTGCTGTTCGCCGTGGCGATCGGCTTCACCACCCTCATCCCCTATGCCAGCGCCCTCACGATCGTGGTGGTGAGCCTGCTGCTGGCCCTGCAGGAGCCCCGCACCGGCCTGGAGGTGCTCGCGGTGGCCATCAGCGTCGGCCAGGTGGTGGATCAGGTGATCCAGCCGCGGTTGATGGGATCGATCGTGGGGCTGCAGCCGGCCTGGTTGCTGATCAGCCTGCCGATCGGGGCCCGGCTGGGGGGGCTGCTGGGACTGGGCGAGCTGCTCGGCCTGCTGCTGGCGGTGCCGGTGGCGAGCTGTGCCAAGACCTTCCTCGATGCCTGGGCCCTGCGCTTCCGCCCGCCAGTCCCCGGGTTGGCCAGTCCCGAACTGCCCGCGCCCGAGTCGCTCAGGGCTCCGCCGGCTCGGGAATGATGCCTCGCCGCTCCAGTTCCTGCAGCACCTGGGCCACGCATCCGTCCAGGTTGACCTCGCCGGTGGCCACCCGCAGTTCGGGATTGTCCGGTGCCTCATAGGGGCTGGAGATGCCCGTGAAGTCCTTGATCTCGCCGGCGCGTGCCCGGGCGTAGAGGCCCTTGGTGTCGCGCTGTTCGCAGACCTCCAGTTCGGCGGCGCAGTGGATCTCCAGGAAGTCCCCCGGCTCCACCAGTTCCCGGGCCCTCTGGCGATCCGCGCGGAAGGGGGAGACGAAGGCGGTGAGCACCACCACCCCCGCATCCAGGAACAGCTTGGCCACTTCGCCGATCCGGCGGATGTTCTCCTCCCGGTCGGCGTCGGAGAAGCCCAGATCGCTGCAGAGGCCGTGACGGACGTTGTCGCCGTCGAGCACGTAACAGGCCAGACCCTGCTCGAACAGCGCGGAGTTGACCGCGTTGGCCAGGGTGCTCTTGCCGGCACCCGAGAGGCCGGTGAACCAGAGGATGGCGCTTCGGTGCCCCCGTTGATGGGCCCGGGCCGCCCGCGTCACGGTGGAGTGGTGCCAGACGATGTTGCGGGCCTGCAGGGCCGGACCTGCCGTTCCGGAGGCCTGGCTGGAGGAGGGAAGGGTCATCGCGGAAAGGCACTCGACAGGGCTTGATGGGGGCATTCTCCCCTCCTGGCCCATGCCCGTCGTCAGCCGCCGGCCCGCTTCGGTTGGAATCCCTGCCTCTCAAGCGCCGTCAGCGCCGCCTCCAGCTGATCACCCTGCAGCTCGATCTGACCATCCTTGAGGGTGCCGCCGGTGCCGCAGCTGGCCTTGAGCTGCCTGAGCAGGGCCCGGGCCTCCGCCTCGGACAATTCCAGGCCGGTGATCAGCGTCACCGTCTTGCCTCCCTTGCCAGCCCTGGTGCGTTGGATCCGCACCCGTCGCTCACCCCGGGGGATGGGAGGGGCCGGGGGGGCGTGCGTTGCAGGCCTTCAGGCCGGCTGAATTCCTGCCAACCTCCCTTAGCCATGCTGCCGTCTCCCTGGGAGCACACGTTTCAGGAGGCGGCCGGCCTTGCCGGCGACCCTGTTGGGCCAGCGTCTGGGGCGGAGCGATTCGGGCAGTGAAGGAGGCTCGGAGAAGTCATAACCACCACCGACCCGATGGGCAGCGAGTGCCTTGTGAGCGGCCGCTGCGGTGTAGTGGCAGACGTAGGAGCGCCGGGTCAGGGCCGGGTCGCGCATGGCGCTGCCGCCGTGAATCAGGGCGCCATGCCAGATCAGCAGGTCGCCCCGACGGGGCAGGTAGATGCTCGGTTCCCAGTGCTGCTCCCGGATCAGTCCCTGGAGATGGTCCCCATAGTCCCGGCCGCGCTGGACGGCATCATCACGTGTGCAGAGAATCTCGTCCTTCTGCCATTGGAAGAACTGGGACGGAGACAGTCGATGCGAGCCCTTGTAGTAGACGAGCGGTCCGGCGTCCGCGTGGATGTTCTCCAGCGGGATCCAGGCGGCCGCCAGGTGGCCCAGCAGGCTGTGGTGATGAACGTAGGCAAAATCCTGATGCAGTGGCTGTTCACTGCTTTTCCAGAAGGTCAGTGACTGGATGAGAGCGGGTGCGGAGCCGAAGAGTTCTGCCAGAAAGCGGATGATCGGCCCGGCGAAGGCCAGGGAGCGGGCCGACTCGAAGTAGCGGTGCAGATCGGTCAACTTCAGGCCGGGCCCCGCCTGGCGGAAGTCCGTGATGCCCCTGACGGTGAGATTGCGGAGAACCCTGGCTTCATAGTGCTCGGTGCTCCCGTCGATGCCGATCATCCCGTGAAGCAGGGACGTCGCCGCCAGTCCGGGCAGCCCATTGAGGTCGTTCTCGAAGTGATCAAGCAGCTGTGGCTCGATGACCTGAGGAAAGATCACCACCCCCTCCTGAAGAAATTGCATCACTTCGGGGGAATAGATGTTGCGTGCCAGATCGGAATCCGTTCGCTCCAGCCGTTCTGCAAGGGGGAGTGTCGCAAAATACTCTTCTGGCAGCATCTGATTCTTCCGGCAGCATCTGGAAAAGAAAGCTCTGCAATTCAACCTACCTCACATTAGCTGGCAGCCGGCAGATCAAGAAGAGGCTCGGCATCACCGGCATGCCTGCGTCATCGCTTCCACCGCCGCGCCTAGGGTGTGGTCTCCCCTTTCTCCGCCGGTGACTCCAGCCGTACCCTCCCCTTCCGCTGCTGCTGCCACGGTGGATCCCGCGGATCCCGCGGCACTGGATACGGCGGCCCTGGATCCATCGGCGCGACCGGATCCGCTGGGCCGTTTCGGGCCTTTCGGCGGCCAGTACGTTCCCGAAACGCTCATGCCCGCCCTGGCGGAGCTGGAGGCGGCCGCCGCCGAGGCCTGGGCCGATCCGGCCTTCACGGGCCGTCTCGACCATCTGCTGCGCACCTACGTGGGCCGGCCCACGCCGCTCTATGAGGCGGAGCGTCTCAGCGCCCACTACCGGCGCCCGGAGGGAGGGCCGCGGATCTGGCTGAAGCGCGAGGACCTCAACCACACCGGCGCCCACAAAATCAACAACGCCCTCGGTCAGGCCCTGCTGGCGCTGCGGATGGGCAAGAAGCGGATCATCGCCGAGACCGGCGCCGGTCAGCACGGCGTGGCCACCGCCACGGTCTGTGCCCGCTTCGGGCTGGAGTGCGTGATCTACATGGGCGCCGAGGACATGCGCCGCCAGGCCCTCAACGTGTTCCGCATGCGCCTGCTGGGGGCCACGGTGCAAGCGGTGACCGCCGGCACCGCCACCCTCAAGGACGCCACCAGCGAGGCCATCCGCGACTGGGTGACGAACGTGGAGACCACCCACTACATCCTGGGCTCGGTGGCCGGCCCGCACCCGTATCCGATGCTGGTGCGGGATTTCCATGCCGTGATCGGACACGAGGCGAAAGCCCAGTGCCATGAGGCCTTCGGCCGGCTGCCGGATGTGCTGATCGCCTGCGTGGGCGGCGGCTCCAACGCCATGGGGCTGTTCCATCCCTTCGTGCAGGACACCACCGTGCGCCTGATCGGTGTGGAGGCTGCCGGGGAGGGGGTGGCCACGGGCCGCCATGCCGCCACGATCACCGAAGGCCGGGTGGGGGTGCTCCACGGCGCCATGAGCCTGCTTCTGCAGGACAGCGAGGGCCAGGTGCAGGAGGCCCATTCGATCAGTGCGGGCCTCGA
The DNA here is from genome assembly GCA_000708525.1 of Cyanobium sp. CACIAM 14. GTDB lineage: Bacteria > Cyanobacteriota > Cyanobacteriia > PCC-6307 > Cyanobiaceae > Cyanobium. The sequence goes on along the minus strand of JMRP01000006.1, from coordinate 60,330 downwards.
CTACCCGGGCGTGGGACCGGAGCACAGCTATCTGCGCCAGATCGGCCGGGCCGAATACGCCGCAGTCACCGACGATCAGGCCCTGGGGGCCCTGCAGCGGATAAGCGAACTGGAGGGGATCATCCCTGCCCTGGAAACCGCGCATGCCTTCGCCTGGCTGGAATCCCTCTGCCCCACCCTGGCGCCGGGCACCGAGGTGGTGCTGAACCTCTCCGGCCGCGGCGACAAGGACGTGACCAGTGTCGCCGAGCGGCTCGGGGGGCTGCAGACCTGACGCATCCCCTGGGTGTTCGCTCCGAGATCTGCGGTCTCAGAGATCCATCTTCTCAGAGACCGGGCGAGACCGGGCGCCACCTGTGGGAGTGATCCGCCACAGGATGGGATCTTCGTTGGAGGCTGGTTTTGCGTGTCACGACTTCTGTGTTGACTGAAGCGTCGGGGATGGCCAGGATGAGTCAAGGTGGTGACGGAGGCAATGAGGAAGGATGGGACTTTTCGAGAACGGACAGGGATTGATCCACAACTCCAATGATGGCGTAATCTTTTTTTGGTATTGTGCGCACGCTTTCATGCCAAGTTGACTTAGCCTCACGTTCTCAACCACACTGGTTCTTGAGGCAGCCCAGGATGGCGGAAGTAAAGGGATTAGAGCGATGAACGAGGGGCAGTGGAATCGAGCATTGATGATGTTCTTTGGGATTGCTTTTCTGGCAAGACTCTCAGAACGTCTTGTCTATGTTTTTCGCTTGGCGGGTCAACCGCTGGATTTCGCGGCCAACTTCGGCATGACGGAATGGCTGATCGATTATGCCGGAGGCTTTCAGCGTCGAGGTTTGCCAGGGGCGATAGTGCATGGCCTCTATTCAGTATGGAAGGTGCCACCTGGCTTGAGCATCGTCGTTGCCTGCCTTGTCCTCTACGCTGTCTTTTTTGCTTGGCTATGGCAGCGTTCGAGGGGGATCGTTCCTCGATGGGTTCTGCTGACGACGCCATTGCTTGGCTATCCGGTATTTATAGACAGGGTGTTGATTCGCAAGGATTTCCTGATTCTTGGTGTCCTCGCAGTCGCGCTCAGTCTGATATCGGTCGACAGAGGCAGAATTTATGATTGTCTGGCAGCGTTGATGCTCGGCCTGGGCATCCTCTCCTATGAGCTTCTCGCCTTTCTGGGATTGCCTGCAGCGGTTGCGTTACTTCTTCTGCGCTCCTGTGTGGTCTGCGAGACGGCAATCCCGGATGTTCTTTCGATCATCAGAAGGGCCTGGCGTGGACTGGTCTTCATGTTGATTCCGATCGTGGCCTTTGGTGTCGTGCTGCTTTTCAGAGGAACGCAGGAGCGTTCAGCCGACATCGCTCTTTCCTGGAGAGGAGCCTATGATCCCGCTATTCCTTTCCCTGGTCCTCAAGGGGCGATCGCATGGCTGGCGACACCCAGTAGCAAATATATCGCTGATTCACAGAAAATGTTATTCACTCAGCATTTCGGAATTCCTCTCTGGTTGATTTTGCTTGTGGCCAGTGTCAGTGGGGTTCTGTTCATTGCATCCGCCATTGGGCAGAAATCAAGGATCCGTGCCTGGTACTTTGCTTGCGCTGCCCTCTTCCAGTTCTTGTTCATGTCCTTGCTCTTCTATCATTCATGGGATCATGGGCGCTGGATAGTGTTGTGCTTGCTGTCTGCTTTTCTCGTCTCAGTACAAACGCCCCTGGAGTGGCAAGTAAAATTTGCAGACTTTACCCGCATGCCCCTATTTCTAAAGGAATTGATCCTACCCCGTTGGTTCCCGGCACTGGGCTTAGCCATCTGGGGAGTTGAGATTGTCTCATGGAGTCCTTATGGATGGATATCGGCGTCTCCGATCGGAATTATCGTACAGGTCTACTTTTATCTAAGGGTTCTGGGCCTGCCAAGGCCGTGGTAATAGAGATCGTCTTTGGCTATTGAGACAGTATTTTGAAGTTCTTGACAGGACTTTTGCAACCTTCGCAATAGTCTATGATGACTCTCTTGCCGGTTTCGCAGTGCCTGATGGGTGGGTTGATGGCAAAATAGAAGTGCAGCGGTGAAAGAATAAAATAATTTGCATCAATGGCTGTGCATAGGCCGTGGTTCTGCAGATAGTCTGAGAGGGTTTTCGTGTCGGCAAAATGATAAGATGTATCGAGATAGCCAGGATATTCAACCTGAAATGGATCGTCAAGCCTAGGATTCAGAACCACGGCATCAATGGTGGTCCACTGGGCGAGAACAATCTGCACGAACATTAATCCGACAAGCAAAGAATTGAATTGTTTTTGGAAGGTCTTGCCGTAGCCTGCCAGAAGTGTGAAGGTGCATGCTCTTGAGGCTGTAATTGAGAGGCAGCAGAGGAAGAGGTAGGCTGAGATTATGTAGTATCTTTCGGAGCTCCTGCCTGTCAATGGAAGCAGTGAAATATAGCAGAATATGGGGTAAAGAAAAAAGAGTAGATCCGCCGAGTCGGACTCTCCTTGGTTTTGCATCTTTGATCGCCAGCTGTGCCTAAGACTCTTGATCATGGCAGCCATGTATAGGACAACCATGAGGCCCCAGAAGATATGGGAAACAGCAAAGTAGGCTGGGCTCACTCTCGCGCTCAAGACTCTCTGAAGTGGGAGAACGCTTGTGATCGAGCCAAGCAGGCCCCAGCTATGAACGTAAAGCCGGTGAAAGACTGATAATGATCCTGCGCCCAGTAGAACGGCGAGCCCTGAAAGAAAGGTCAGCATGAATCCAATCTGCCAGAAACCCCGTGCATTCAGCCTTCTCCATTGATTCTTGAGCTGCTCGATACGGGCGTACAGATGCTGTGCTGGAGTGTCAATGGCTATTCTGCACAGGCCTTCCGACGACTGTGCCACGAAGGAGTAAACCGCTGGTGCTATTGCGATGGCGAAGCAAAGAACTACAAGGTACTGTCTCTGGGCGTCGCCCACCCTTGGCTTCAGCAGGAACAGCACTGCAGCGATGAAAAGTGTCGCCAGGGCGAGGTGGACCAGCTTGGCTGCCCAAAGACGGTGATCGCCGCCTTTCGCCTGGAAAGAATAGAGAACGATCGCGGCTGCTGTGAATCCGAGAATGTTCGAGATGAAAATAAAATGGTTGAAGACGCCCAGGCTCGTGATTGCCATGAACAGCAAGCCCAAAGCTGTGTTTAATCTGCGATCATGCCATGACTTCAGGAGAATCGATAGCTGAATGCTGATGATCAGAAATTGAAAGGATGTCACTTCCCAGGCGATCCGAGCGTTGACCAGGATCTGGGGGGAGGCAAGCAAGAGCAGAAGAAAGGCCAGGAGAGCTCTGAAGCCTCTGTAGCGAAGGAGCGACCCAGCCAGTATCGCCAGGGCAGCGAGATTGCATACTGCCCCGATACCCCTCAGGGTTTCCAGGCCTGTGCCTGCCATCCGGAAGGCGAGAGAAGCGATCCATGGGTAGAGGGAGCCCGTGTAATTGTTCAAGCCATGAAAAGTCTTGACATGGCTTCGCATGAACTCCATCCCGAGCAGGCCGAAGGATGCTTCGTCCGCGTGCAGTCCTGGCACCTCATCCAGCCTCCAGAACACGAGCCAGGAGCAATAGGCTAGAGTCAAAAGAACAAGTGAAAAGGAAGCGATCGTGATCGTCTTATCGCCGGTTGAGAACGCTTTCCCCATGACCGAAGACCCGTCGTTCCTTGATCGATCCAGAACAGATGGCCTGGTGACCAACTCTACCCTCGATTCTCTGGAGCCAAAGCCGCCTTCTTTGCCCCTCCGGGTCGTTCCAGCCACTGGCCGAAGCCATCGACGCCCGCTCGCGGGGGCCTTCGGGCTGGGATGAAGGCCCTCCCGTCCGCTGATCCATCCGCTGAGCCGTTCATGGAGATCAGGGACCCAGGGAGGGGCATGACCCTTGGACCTGAGTCCTCAGAGCGGATCCTGCTCCCAGGTGAACCGGGGAAGCTTGGCAAGACCTTCCTGCATGTGGCGGGCCCACACTTCCATGGTGCGGTTGATTTCCGGAGCGTCCTTCTCCAGCTTCAGGCGGCGTCCCACCCTGAGTTCGTCCCGGCGGACAAGGGCGATCTCGAAGGGGGGACCGACGGTGAGGTTGGAGCGGCGCGTGACGATCTCGGACACCAGGCAGAGCCTGGCGGCGTCCTCGAGGGTCAGATCCGGGTGACCGATGTAATCCAGGGGGGGCTTGCCATATTTTGTCTCGCCGATCTGCAGGAAGGGGGTGTCGGCGGTGGCCATGATCGCGTTCCCCTGGGGATAGATCATGTAAAGACCGTGGGGCTGGCCGGCGATCTGGCCGCCGAGGATGAAACTGGCCTCGCCACTGGCGCCCGCCTGTCTCAGGTTGGGGTTGAATTCCCGCTGCACCATCACGTTGAGCCGGCCCACGTAGTCGGCCACCTCGAACAGGTACCGGGCCGTGAGCAGATCGGGGCCGACAGGGGGGTCATCCTTTCGCGCCCATTGGGGGTTGGGGCCGGCGCCGTGGTTCTCGATGTCACGGCGGATGCGATTGAGCACCGCCTGGGTGGTGCCGAGATTGCCCGCCGCCATCAGCACGAACAGCCGGTCAGGGGCCGGCTCCAGAACGTGCATCTTGCTGTAGGTGGAGATGTAGTCCACGCCCGCATTGGTGCGCGAGTCGGAGGCGAGCACCAGGCCGTTCTTCAGCAGGAAGCCGACGCAGTAGGTCATCAGCTGAGCAGCCTGTCCAGAATCGAGGCGACGGACTGCACCGCTGAGCGCGCCGTGGCGTAGGCCATGCGCATCGGTCCCACCAGGCCCACCTGGCCGCGGCCCCCGTGGCCCGAGCGGTAGGTGGCCTGCACCACGGCACACTGACCGAGGGCCGCGTGGGGATGCTCCGTGCCGATCAAGATGCCCTCGGTGGGCATCCCCCCCCGGGGGTCGATCGGCCCCAGGACCGCGCGGGGGCCGTTCTCCACCAACTCCACCAGGGGCCGCAGGCGGGAGGTGTGACTGAACTCCGGCTGGGCCAGCAGGCCGCCCAGTCCAGCTGCGACCACCGCATCCAGCTCCTCGCTGCGGATGCGGTGGTGACTTTCCAGGGCCTGGCGCAGCAGGCCGCCGCTGCGACGCAGTTCCGAGGGCAGCCGCTCCCAGGGAATGTGGCCGTTGCCACCGGCGCGCAGCTGCTGGTTGCTCCAGCGCTCGAGGATCGGGAGTTCCTCCTCCAGACCGGCTCCGAGCCGCAGGTTCAGGCTGGTGCTGACGTCAGGGCCCTGCACGAGAAAGACCAGAAGCCGGTCTCCGCTGGGCACCAGCCGAACCTCCTGCAGCAGCGGGCTGGGGCGCTGGGGGCGGGTAATCAGACTCAGCAGGCCGGTGAGATCGGCGAGGCGACGGGCCAGATGCAGGAGCAGATCGTCGAGGGCCGCCCACTGCAGGCTGATGCCGGTCAGCTCCTTCTCCAGCTGCAGGGCGGCGGCACCCGGTGCCGGCAGCAGCTGATCCACGTAGAGGCGGTAGCCCTGCTGACTGGGGATGCGACCGGCGGAGGTGTGCGGCTGGGTCAGCAGACCTCGCTGTTCCAGGGCTCCCATGGCCGTCCGCACCGTGGCCGGACTGGCCGGCAGCCCGAAACGCCGCACCAGCGTGTGGCTGCCCACGGGCTCCACCGTGTCCACGTAGTGCCGCACTGTGGCCTGGAGCACCTCCTGTTGACGGCGCGGCAGGGGATCCAAGGGCAGAGGGAACGAAAGAAATTCAGTCGTCGGATCCTAGGGAGGGTCGGGAGCAAGACCTGCTCTTGCCGACGCTCAGTAACGGGGAACCCGCGGATCCACTTCGCGGCTCCAGGCATCGATGCCTCCGCGCAGATTCCAGACATCGCTGTAGCCCTGCTCCTGCATCAGCCAGCAGCCGAAGTCCCAGCTGCGTATGCCGGCATGGCAGAGCACCACCAGCGGCTGGTGCCTCTCCAGTCGGTTCTCCAGGTCAGGAAGCCATTCCCTGTGGCGGCTGAGGGGCAGATGCAGCACCGCATGGGGCAGGCGGGCCAGGGTCAGTTCGGCGTCCTCCCGCACATCCACGATCCGCAGAGGCTCCCCCCCCTCGAGGCGCCGATGCAGTTCCACGGCGGAGAGACTCCGGGGTGTCCCGGGGAGGCTGGACTCGTCCATCGCGGGCGTCACAGAAGGGGTGGCGTCAGGATGGTCCCATCCTGCTGAGGAAGCATGAAGGCCCGCCCTTTCCTGGCGGTGCTGCTGGCGCTGGTGCTGGTGGCGTTCGGTCTGGGCATCGGTGGCTGGTGGCTGGTGTGGCAGCGCAGTGCCCTGCGGCTTCAGCGTCTGCCTCTGGTGATCCCCCGGGCCGCCCGGTTCGTGCCACGGGAGGCGCCCCTCAGCCTGTACCTCTTCAGCGACGGCAACGAGGTGGTCGACTACGCCCGGGCGGTCGCTCCACCGCGCCAGCGGCGCCAGGCGGCCGAGGCGGTGGCACGGCTCCGCGATGGGGCCTTCGCGGCGGTCGGCCTCGACTACCAGAGCGAACTGCGACCCTGGCTGGCGGCTCCGGTCGCTCTGGCCCTGATCGACGTCCCCGCTGGCGGGTCCGGCGACGGGGATTCCCGGCAAGGCTGGCTGCTGGCCCTGGGGAGCCGCGATGACGACGGCGCCCGTCGTTTCCTGCAACGGTTCTGGCAGACCCGCAGCCTGGCCGGGACCGATCTGCGCATCAGCACCTACCGGGGCATGGGGTTGATCAGCGGCCAGGGCGCCCTGGTCGGCCGTTCGCCCATGCCCCTCGCCACCGCCCTGGTGGATGACGACCTGGTCCTGATCGCCTCCGGTCGGGGCGTGCTGGAGCAGGCGCTGGACGTGTCCCAGATCGATGAGCTCAACCAGGCCGGCCAGGCCTCCTTCCAGGCAGGACTGCAGCGGCTGGGCAGAGGGGCCGCCCTGCTGAAGGCGGAACCGGAGGCCCTGGAGCGCTGGCTGGGGTTGCCCCTGCCGGCCGCGGCGGAGCAGAGGCCGGGGGCACTGCTGATGAGCCTGCGGCCAGAGGGAGTGAACCTGCGGCTTTCGGCCCTGCTGGAACTACCGCCGGCCACGGACCTGCCCGAGGTCGGTGCGGACGATGGGGTGCTCCGGGACCTGCTGGAGACGCTGCACGGCCCTGCCGCCAGCCTCGCCCTGGTGCAGGACCCGGCCACCGTCGCCACGATGCCCCTGCTGCAGCCGCTGCTCTCCCGGATGGCGGGGGCGGAGGGTGCGACAGGCCCCCTGCCGGCCCTGGTGGTGGCCTCCGACGACGGGCCGCTGCTGGCGGCGGCCCGCGGGGATCGCTGGCTGCTGGGGACGGCGGCCGATCGTCCGGAGGCCACGGCGGTGGAGACGTCCCTGGCGACCCAGGGACTGATCTCGGCCCCTCTGGAAGTTGATGGCCGTTCGCTGCTGGTCTGGACCCGGCTGCAGGCCGGCCCCCCCCGGCGCGATGGCCGGCCGGAGCAGCTGCAGGCCCCGCTGGCGGGCTGGCGCTGGCAGAGGGACGCTCAGGCCTGGTGGGGGGAGTCCCTGGGTCAGCTCGAAAGCCTGGACGGTCCCGAAGGCGGAGGCAGTCGCCAGCGCCGGCGGCAACTGGAGGCTCTCGCCGTCCCCGACGCGGCCCTGCAGTGGGCCCTGGATGGTCCGGGGGGGCGCGCCCTGCTGTCGGGATGGTTGCCTTGGCAGCGGCTGACCGCCCTCGCTGGCGGCCCCCTCTCCGAACCTGTCGAAGGCCTGGCCCTGGCGCTGAAGGGAGAGCCTGGCGCGATGCTGGTGGAAGGGCTGCTCGGCATCGGAGGGGACTGACGATGGCGGAACCGGCAAGGGAACTGCTGCTGCTGCGCCATGGCATCGCCGAACCGCGCACACTGGGCGGCGTGGATGCGGATCGCTCGCTCACGGACAACGGCCGGGTCCGAACCCGCGCCGTCGTGGAGAGGGCGGTGCGGCTGGGCCTGAAGGCCGACCGGCTCCTCTCCAGTCCCCTGACAAGGGCCTGGCAGACGGGAGAGATCGCCCAGGCCGCCGGTCTGGCCGATGCCCTGGAGCTGGCCCAGGCCCTGGAGCCGGGGGGCGATCCGCTCCCCCTGCTGCCGTCCTGGCTGGCGGGTGAGGACGGCGGAGGATCCTCGGCGACCACCGTCGGTGCCACCCCCGATCGCCCGTGGCGACTGCTGCTGGTGGGCCACGAGCCGGATCTGGGCCTGCTGGCCGCCCGGCTGCTGGGAGCGGAGCCAGGCTCCATCGCCCTGCGCAAGGCCGGCCTGGCCCTGCTGCGGCTTCCCCCTGTCGCGGCGGGCCGTTCCCTGGCGGGGGGCGCCCGGCTGGAGTGGCTGGTGCGGCCGAGGATCTGGCTCGCCAGCCGCTGAGCCCCTGCCGGCAGCGGGTGCTACGCCAGTCCCTGGGTCCTGCGCCTAAGTTTCCCTCGTTCCACAGGTGACGGCATGGTCGCGGTGAGCAACCCAGAGGCGAACCACCCTCAGGGCACCCCTCTCCAGTCGGCATCGCCGGAGCTGGCGAGTCCCCCGTTCCGACCCGGTCTCGAGGGGGTGCCGGCCACCCAGTCGGCCATCTGTGACATCGACGGGCAGCGGGGACTGCTCACCTACCGCGGCTATCCCCTCGAGCAGCTCGCCCGCCACAGCAGCTTTCTCGAAACCACCTATCTGCTGATCTGGGGGGAGCTGCCCACGATCTTCCAGCTGCGGGAATTCGAGCAGGAGGTCCAGATGCATCGGCGGGTGAGCTTCCGCATCCGGGACATGATGAAGTGCTTCCCGGCCACGGGCCATCCCATGGATGCCCTGCAGGCCAGTGCCGCCTCCCTCGGGCTGTTCTATTCGCGAAGGGCGCTCGACAACCCCCAGTACATCGTCGATGCGGTGGTGCGGCTGATCGCCAAGATCCCCACGATGGTGGCGGCCTTCCAGTTGATCCGCAAAGGACAGGATCCGATCCAGCCCCGTGACGACCTCGCCTATTCGGCCAACTTCCTCTACATGCTCACGGAACGGGAACCCGATCCCCTGGCCGCCCGGATCTTCGACGCCTGTCTGATCCTGCACGCCGAGCACAGTCTCAACGCCAGCACCTTCAGTGCCCGGGTCACCGCCAGCACCCTCACCGACCCCTACGCGGTCGTGGCTTCCGCCGTGGGAACGCTGGCCGGTCCCCTCCACGGCGGCGCCAACGAGGACGTGCTCGACATGCTCGACCAGATCGGCAGCATCGATCAGGTGGAACCCTGGCTGGATCGGGCGATCGCGGAGAAGCGGAAGATCATGGGATTCGGCCACCGCGAATACCGGGTCAAGGATCCTCGGGCCGTGATCCTGCAGGGGCTGGCCGAGGAACTGTTCCAGCGCTTCGGCCACGACGCCATGTACGACGTGGCTCGCAAGCTCGAGGAGGTGGCCGCCCGACGGCTGGGGCCGAAGGGCATCTATCCCAATGTCGACTTCTACTCAGGACTCGTGTACAGGAAGCTCGGTATTCCCCGCGACCTGTTCACCCCCATCTTCGCCATCGCCCGTACGGCAGGATGGCTTGCCCACTGGAAGGAACAACTGGGTGCCAACCGCATCTACCGTCCCTCGCAGATCTACACCGGTAGCGCCGAGCGGGGCTGGCTTCCCCTGGAGAGCCGTCCCGTCCCCGCCTGATTGCCGACCACCTGACCCGTTTTCCCCTAAGTTCCCCTCCACCGGAGTTCTCTGATGCTGACCACTGGCTTGCTAGGTGTCGCCCCCGGGGCTGCCGGGCTCGATCTCCAGTCGAGCTTCATCGATCTGGCCAGGAACGCTGGTCTCACGGCCGGTGCGGCCCATCTGCTCTGGCTGCCGCTCCCCATGCTGCTGGTGCTGGTGGGCGCCGTGGTCGGGGTTCTGGTGAGCGTCTGGCTGGAGCGAAAGATCTCCGCCGCTGTGCAGCAGCGCATCGGTCCCGAATACGCGGGGGCCCTCGGGATCCTTCAGCCCCTCGCCGATGGCCTCAAGCTGGTCTTCAAGGAGGACGTCATTCCCGCCCGCGCGGATGCCCTGCTGTTCAGCCTCGGACCGGTGCTGGTGGTGGTGCCGGTGATTCTCTCCTGGCTGGTGGTGCCCTTTGGTCAGAACCTGCTGATCAGCAATGTCGGTGTCGGCATCTTTCTCTGGATCGCTCTCAGCAGCATCCAGCCCATCGGCCTGCTGATGAGCGGTTACTCCAGCAATAACAAGTATTCCCTTCTGGGCGGTCTGCGGGCGGCGGCCCAGTCGATCAGCTACGAGATTCCTCTCGCCCTTGCCGTCCTGGCCGTGGTGATGATGAGCAATTCCCTGAGCACGGTCGACATCGTCTCCCAGCAGACCGGAGCCGGCATCTTCAGCTGGAACATCTGGCGTCAGCCGGTAGGTTTCCTGATCTTCTGGATCTGTGCCCTGGCGGAATGCGAGCGCCTGCCCTTCGACCTGCCGGAGGCGGAGGAGGAGCTCGTCGCCGGGTATCAGACCGAATACGCCGGCATGAAGTTCGCCCTCTTCTATCTGGGCAGCTACATCAACCTTGTCCTCTCCGCCCTGCTGGTCTCGGTGCTCTACCTCGGCGGCTGGAGCTTCCCGCTTCCCGTGGAATGGATCACCAGTTGGCTGGGCGTGTCTCCCGACACCCCCCTCGTGCAGGTGATCACGGGTTCCATCGGGATCATCAGCACGATCCTCAAGGCCTACCTGCTGGTGTTCTTCGCAATCCTGCTGCGCTGGACCACCCCGCGGGTTCGGATCGACCAGCTCCTTGACCTCGGCTGGAAGTTCCTGCTGCCCGTCGCGCTGGTCAATCTGTTGGTGACGGCCGGCCTCAAGCTGGCCTTCCCGGTCGCCTTCGGCGGCTGAATCCGCAACCCGGATACCAACAATCAGGCTCCTCCGGGGCCATCATGGTGCCCAATCCGTAACTCTCTCGCCTCCTGCCAATGTTCGGGTTCCTCAAGCAAGTCGGTGATTACACCCGTGACGCGGTGAGCGCGGCCCAGACCATGACCCAGGGTCTGGCCGTCACCTTCGACCACCTGCGGCGGCGGCCGATCACGGTCCAGTATCCCTACGAGAAGCTGATCCCCTCGGAGCGTTACCGGGGCCGTATCCACTACGAACTCGACAAGTGCATCGCCTGTGAGGTGTGTGTGCGTGTCTGCCCGATCAACCTCCCGGTGGTCGACTGGGTGATGAACAAGGCCACCAAGAAGAAGGAACTCCGCAACTACTCGATCGATTTCGGGGTCTGCATCTTCTGCGGCAACTGCGTGGAGTACTGCCCCACCAACTGCCTATCGATGACCGAGGAGTACGAGCTGGCGGCTTTCGATCGCCACAGCCTCAACTACGACAACGTCGCTCTCGGCCGCCTGCCTACCAGCGTCACCACCGATCCCTCGGTGTTCGCCCTGCGGGAGCTGGCCTACCTGCCCAAGGGGGCCATGGATCCTCATGGTGTTCCCGCCTCCGCACCCCGGGCGGGCCAGCTTCCCTCCCAGGTGCTCGCCACCCTTCCGCAAACCTCCGATGGGGCTTCCCCGTCCGAGGCCGCCACTTCCGACCGCTCCGGAGCTTCCTGATGACGATCGCCTCCACCACCCAGCAGATCTGCTTCCTGGTGCTCTCCGCCACAGTTGTGGCGGGCTCTCTCGGTGTCGTGCTTCTGCCCAACATCGTCTACTCCGCCTTCCTGCTCGGAGGCGTGTTCCTTTCGGTTGCCGGCCTCTATCTCCTGCTCAACGCCAGCTTCGTCGCAGCGGCCCAGATCCTGGTCTATGTGGGTGCCGTCAATGTGCTCATCCTGTTCGCGATCATGCTCGTGAACAAGAAGGAAGCTCTGGCCGAGGTCCCCGGACTTCTCCTGCGGCGCCTGCTCTCCGGTGGTGTCTGCCTCGGACTGTTCGCACTTCTGCTCCGGGTGGCCTTCACCACCCCCTGGGCGCTCCCTGGCCCCCTGCCCGTGGGCGAGGAAGCAACTATCCGCATCGGCGAGCACTTCTTCACCGATTACCTCCTTCCCTTCGAACTCGCTTCGGTGCTGCTGCTGATGGCGATGATCGGGGCGATCGTCCTGGCCCGTCGCGACGTCTTCAGCACCGACATCATCACCGGTGAACCGGCCGATCAGGGCCTCATCGAAAAGGATCGGACCCCTCTCCTCATCGAGAAGGCCGAGTCCCAGCCCACCCTCGTCACCAAGCCATGATCACCGATCCCACCGCTCCGATCCCTCTTGAAGCCTTTCTTGCCGTGGCTGCCGTGCTCTTCTGCACGGGTGTCTGGGGTCTGATCAACAGCCGCAACGCCGTTCGGGTGCTGATGAGCATCGAGTTGATGCTGAATGCCGTCAACATCAATCTGATGGCCTTCTCCAACTACCTCGATGGTCAGCTGATCCGCGGCCAGGTGTTCGCCATCTTCGTGATCACCGTGGCGGCCGCCGAGGCCGCCGTGGGCCTGGCCATCCTCCTGTCCCTCTACCGCAACCGCGAAACGGTGGACATGGAGCGTTTCAATCTGCTCCGCTGGTAGGGGTGTTTCGCCTCCGTTCCCTGAGTCATGCGCCTTGAGAGGGTCTGGCTGATCCTTCGCAATGGCAGCCAGACAGCCCAGCGCAAGGCCCGGCGCTGTGCCCAGGATCTGCGATCCCAGGGAGTCAAGGTGACCATCGCGGTGAGTGGCCTCGCGATGAACCCCTTCCCCGGCCTTCTGGCCACCGAGCCGGAACTCCCGGACCTGGCGATCGTGCTCGGTGGCGATGGAACCGTGCTGGGGGCCGCCCGCCATCTGGCCAGGTTCGGGGTCCCGGTGCTGAGCTTCAACGTCGGCGGCCAGTTGGGCTTTCTCACCCATGACCGGAGCCTGCTGCGGCTCGAGGCCGAAGGCAACGGCAACGGGATGCAGGGGAAGTCGGACCCCAGCGATTCTCTCTGGCAACGGCTGAGGGACGACCGCTTCGCGATCGAGAGCCGGATGATGCTGGAGGCCCGGATCGACCGGGCGGATGGGGTGCCCCTGGCGGGAGACGTCCCATCCGGTGGCGAGCAGGACGACGTCGGTGATGGCCCTCACGCGGCGCTCAACGACTTCTATTTCCGCCCCTGTCTCGATGAGCTCTCTCCCACCTGCGTGCTGGAGCTGGAGATCGACGGGGAAGTGGTGGATCAGTACCGTGGCGACGGGCTGATCATCGCCACGCCCACCGGCTCGACCGGGTACGCGATGGCGGCCGGTGGGCCGATCCTCCATCCGGGCATCGAGGCGATCGTGGTCACGCCGATCTGTCCGATGAGCCTCTCCAGCCGTGCCGTGGTGGTGCCGCCCCGCTCCAGGCTCTCGGTCTGGCCCCTCGGCGAGACCAGCAGGCGGGTGAGGCTCTGGAAGGACGGCGCCCATGCCACGGTGCTCGAACCCGGTGATCGCTGCGTCCTGGAGCGGGGCCGCCATCCCGCCCTGATGCTGCAACTGGAGCAGAGTCCCTCCTATTACCGCACCCTCACCCACAAGCTCCACTGGGCCGGAAGCCTCACCGCGGGTGAGCCGTCCCACAACTGAGAGTCTCATTGCAAGAGGTCCCCCTGGACTGGGGCCTCCTCTGTCCTCGCTTCCTTCTCCATCGTCGCCCTGTCACTGTCGTTTGTGCTGTCGTTCCTGCCATGGCCCTGGAAATCGAGCGCCGTTTCCTGGTCAGGGGGGGGGCGTGGCGCGACCAGCTGCGCGACCGCCTGCACGCTGAGACCGCAATCCGCCAGGGGTATCTGGCCACGGGAGAGGAAGGGCTCAGCCTGAGGGTGCGGTTGGCTCGGCCGCTTGGGCGAGCCCAGAGCGCTTTCCTCACACTCAAGGCCCCTGCGCCCCCCGAGGGTCGGGCCCTGGCGCGCCTGGAGTTCGAATACCCGATTCCCGTCTCCGACGGGGAAGCCCTGCTCGCCCTGGCCGCCCATGGGGTCGTCAAGACGCGCTTCGCCCTGGACCTGCCCGGAGGCGACTGGGTGCTGGACGTGTTCGAGGGCGCCAATGCGCCCCTGGTGGTGGCCGAAGTGGAGCTGGAGCGGGGTGACCGGGCCTTGGAGCTGCCCGTCTGGTGTGCCACCGAGATCACCGACCGCCGGGACCTCAGCAACGCCTCCCTGGCCAGGAGGCCTCTGGCCGACTGGCCGGCAGGGGAACGTGACGACCTGCTGGCGACGGCCTGCGGCGGGGGATGAGCCTCGCCGCAGCCCGGCTGGGCTCAGCCCGGCAGCGCGCCGTTCTCCTCGCTGGGAAGGGCACAGCAGTTGAACCCGTCGCGGCAGATCTTGCCATGGTCCATGGCCCAGTTCAGCAGTGCCACCCGGTTCTTGGCGCCCGTCTTGGTGAAGATGTTGCTGACGTGGTTGTCGACCGTCCGCTTGCTGATGGTGAGTTGACCGGCGATCTCCTGATTGGTGAGGCCGGCGGCCACCAGCTCGATGATCTCCAGTTCTCGCTCCGAAAGCTCGCTGCGTGGGTGCACGGTGGGCCGCTCCGGGAACAGGGAAGGTGCCGGTTGCCTCGGATCAGCCCTGGGCATCCCGGCGGCGGTATTTCACTCTAGGCAGCTGCTGCTCCATGATGCCCCCGACATGGAGATGGCCGTTGCAGCTTCGACAGGCCCTGGCGGAAGGTCGCTTCGCCGTCACGGCGGAGGTGACGCCTCCACGGGGAGCGGATGTCTCCCGCACCCTGGCGGCGGCGGCGGGTCTGCGGGGCCTCGTGCACGCGGTCAACGTCACCGATGGCAGCCGCGCCGTGATGCGGATGAGCAGCCTGGCGGTCTGTCGTCTGCTGCTGGAGGCCGGCATCGAACCGGTGCTGCAGATGACCTGCCGTGATCGCAACCGTATCGCCCTGCAGGCCGATCTGCTGGGAGCCCATGCCCTGGGGATCCGCAACCTGCTCTGCCTGACGGGGGACCCGGTGCGTGCCGGGGATCAGCCGGATGCCCGCTCCGTGAACGAACTGGAGGCGGTGCGGCTGCTGCAGCTGGTGCGGCGTCTCAACGCCGGCGAGGACCCGGTCAGGGGGACCCTGCCGGATGGCGCCACCGAACTCTTCCCCGGCGCGGCCGCCGATCCCCAGTCGACCAGCTGGAGCGGGCTCCGTTCCCGGGTCCGGCGCAAGCAGGAGGCCGGGGCCCGCTTTCTTCAGACCCAGATGGTGATGGATGCGGGCTGTCTGCGCCGGTTCGTGGAGGAGATCACCGGTCCGCTCGGTCTGCCGGCCCTGGCCGGCGTCTTCCTGCTCAAGTCGGCCCGCAATGCCGAGTTCATCAACCGGGTGGTCCCCGGGGCCTGCATCCCCCAGTGCCTGATCGACCGCCTGGCGGCTGCGGCCGACCCGGCGGCCGAGGGTGTGGCGATCGCGGCCGAGCAGGTGGCCGCCTACCGGTCGATCGCCCAGGGGGTGCACCTGATGGCGATCAAGGCGGAACATCGCATCCCAGAGATCCTGCGGCTGGCGGAGCTAGTGGGCGTGGCTGACGGCGAGGTCGCTGCCCAGCAGCTCGGCCATGGCCTTCTGCTGGGGTGAGGGAGCGGCCAGATCCTGACGGCGTGAATCCGTGATCAACCAGTCGAGGGCGGCTTCCTGGAGATCGAAGTGATCGCCGTTGCGATCCACGCAATAGCGGCCGAACACGAGCTTCTCCACCAGCTGAACGCCGGGGCCGATGCGGGAGTAATCGAAGATGATCGAATTGTCGATCGTGGCTCCCTCGCAGATGTGACAACTTGGGCCGATCATGGCGGGCCCGATGATGGTGGCGCCGTTCTCTATCCTGGTCATGCCACCCACGAAGATCGGACCTTCCACATGGATCCTGTCCCAGTCGGCCGCGACGTTCAGGCCCGCGTAGATGCCAGGCCTTACCTCTTTGCCGGGGATCTGAACCTGGCGCACATGGCCCTGCAGCACACTACGGATGGCCTGCCAGTAATCTGGGACTTTGCCGATATCCACCCACTCGAATTCCATGGGCAAAGCATAGAAGGGGGCTCCTGATTCCACCAGCTTCGGGAACAGATCCCCTGCGATGTCGAAAGGTTCGCCGCTCGGGATGAAGTCGAGGACCTCCGGCTCGAAGATGTAGATCCCGGTGTTGATCATGTCGCTGGCGGCCTCCTCCAGGGAGGGTTTCTCCTGGAACGAGAGCACCTTTCCTTGCTCGTCGGTGACCACCACGCCGTAGCTGCTGACCTGATCGCGGGGCACCCGTTTGGTGATGAGGCTGGCCATGGCCCCCTTCTGCCTATGGCGACGGACGGCCTCAGTGAGGTCAAGATCGATCAGGGCGTCGCCGCAGAGCACCACGAAGGTGTCATCGAAGAAGGGCTGGAAATCCTGGATTTTCTTCAGGCCGCCAGCCGAACCGAGTGCCTCACCGATCAGTTCACCATCTTCGATGCGTCCTTCGAAGCTGTAGGCGATCTGGACGCCGAAACGCTGGCCATCACGAAAGTAGTTCTCGATCTCCTCCGCCAGATGGGAGACATTCACCATGATTTCATCGAAGCCATGCACCCGCAGCAGCTCGAGCAGGAACTCCATCACGGGTTTCTGCAGGATCGGAATCATCGGTTTGGGCGTGGTATGCGTGATCGGACGCACCCTTGTGCCCTTGCCTGCCGCCAGGATCATCGCCTTCATCGGCGTCTTTTCATGTCGGAGTGAGCGCACAGCCTAAGGAGAACGCTCAGGCTGCCATTGCCTCACGAGCCGGCCCCCCATCTGACCCCTTGGCCGGAAGCCGCGGCAGCACGACCGGATCGCCGCTTTCCTCCCGCAGGCGCCGGAGGCTCAGCGGGCCGTAGAGGCCGCCTGCCTGCTCCAGTTCCACCTTGCCCTGGGAGGAGAGGAACAGCAGCGCCCAGAACACGCCCACCCGGTCCCGGTCGAGATCTTCCTCCGAGGTGGCTTGGCCGCTGCTCTCCACGGCCTCTGCCCAGGCCTGCACCAGAGCGTCGAAGCTCACCCAGGCGCCACAGGTGGCTGTGGGTGTCCAGTGCTGCAGGAAGCGACTGAGGGCGGCGGTGGTTTCCGGCAACTTTTCCCGGTGGGCCAGGGCGGCCACCTGGGCGATGGCGGCCCGTTCGCTGAACCGACGCTGGCGGGGGCGGGGCTTGCCAGCCCCGCCGTCCTGCTCGAGCCGCTCGGCGATGTCCTCCAGCTGGCGGATAAGCTCACCAAGGGTGACGGGACGCCGCAGGGGCGGTGGGGCCACAGGCCGTCGCCGCAGATGGCGTTCCGGCCTCGGCGGCAGCACCAGAGTGGCGCTGTCCCAGCCAGGGCCGTCATCTTCCTCGGCGAAGGAATCCTCCAGCAGCGGTTCCGGTGGGAAGGTGGCCGATTCCAGCAGTTCCGCCTTCAGGCCCACCAGCACCGACGCCGCCAGGAACGCCTCACTGGAGTCGGCCAGATCCCTCTCGTAGCTCCCCCCATGCCGGGCCAGCCGGCGAGGGAGCTCGATGCGCTGGCGCAGCTGGTCGAGAAAGCCGTCCACGACGGCGATCACATCCACATCCCAGGGATCGATGTCACCCCGTTCCGCCGCGTCCTGCAGCAACCGGATGGCCAGCCTGGCGCCCGCTTCAGCCACGCGCGATGTCCCGCTCCGGAGGTGCCTCCCGACCGAAAGGTACCGGCGGATGCCGGAAGGCACCAGTCGTGGCCCTCCCGGCGGTGGAGAGGACGACCCAGCTGCCTCGTCAGTCGCTCACCACGGAGAGCCCTTCCTCGCTCTCCGCCTCGGAGGAGCGGGCCGAACTCCCCCCCGCGGCCGGCAGCAGCCCCAGCTGGGCGTCCACCGTGGCCCGATAGCGGCGCAGGTCGTTCTCCAGCTCGGTGATGCGCACCTGCTGGGCTTCCACCTCACCGGCGTTCTGGAGGGTTTCCACCTTCTTCACCACCCCGCTCCAGACGGCGTAGATCCAGGCGGCCGTGGCACCGATGCCACCCACCACCAGCAGAAGAGCCGCCAGTGGCAGGGTGGTGCTCACTCCCGGCAGGAAGTGCACGGTGGTGGCCGTGGTGTTCTCGAGGGTGAACATCACCGTCGCCAGGCCGAAGCTGAAGATCAGGAGGAAGTTGATCTGGCGCATGGAGACGCTTGCTGTGCGATGCAGGAGCGTAGGCATCCTCACCGGAGGGCAGAGGTTCCGGCGGGGGCCTGCGCAGAGTTTCGTAACCGGAACACCTCGCCGCCGGCGCTGGGTCGAAGGCTGAGGAGGAAGGAATGGAAGCCGCCGGCTCAGCCGATCGCGGGAGCATGCAGCCGTGAGGCCGGCAGGCTGGCGAGCGTCTTGCCGGCCATCACGGGCTGCATGGGCAGGCGACCGGCCCGCACGAGGGCCACGGCCTCCCGGTCGACGAGCGTCTCGATCGCCGCCCTGTAGCTGTCGGTGACCAGGCGAGGGTAGAGGCCGATGCCGATGATCGGAACCAGCAGACAGGAGATCACGTAGATCTCCCGTGGTTCTGCATCCACCAGATGGGTATGGGAGGCAAGCTCGGCATTTTCCTTGCCGAAGAAGATCTCCCGCAGCATCGACAGCAGATAGATCGGTGTGAGGATCACCCCGACCGCTGCGAGCACCGCGATCACCACCCGGAAGCCGAGGCTGTAGGCCTCGCTGGTGGCGAAGCCGACGAAGACCATCAGCTCCGAGACGAAGCCGCTCATCCCCGGGAGTGCCAGCGAGGCCAGGGAGCAGACCGTCCAAAGAGCGAACATCTTGCGCATCTTCTGGCCGACGCCACCCATCTCCTCGAGCTGCAGGGTGTGGGTGCGGTCGTAGGTGGCGCCTACAAGAAAGAACAGGCTGGCGCCGATCAGGCCATGGCTGATCATCTGGAGCATGGCGCCGCTCGTTCCCAGGTCGCTGAGACTGCCGATGCCGATCAGCACGAATCCCATGTGACTGATCGAGCTGTAGGCGATCTTCCGCTTCAGGTTGCGCTGGGCGAAGGAGGTCAACGCCGCGTAGATGATGTTGACCACCCCAAGGATCACCAGCAGGGGGGCGAACTGGATGTGGGCCTCCGGGAGAAGCTGCACGTTGAAGCGCAGCAGGGCATAGCCGCCCATCTTCAGCAGAATCCCCGCCAGCAGCATGTGCACTGGGGCGGTCGCCTCCCCGTGGGCATCGGGAAGCCAGGTGTGGAGGGGAACCACCGGTAGCTTGACCCCGAAGGCGATCAGCAGCGCGGCGTAGCAGACCACCTGGAAGCCGGTGCCGAAGTTCCTGGTGGCCAGCTCCGTGAACTCGAAGCTGGGGGGGCCGCCGCCGAAGAACCCCATGGCCAGCCCCGCCAGCAGGATGAACAGGGAGCTGCCGGCGGTGTAGAGAATGAACTTGGTGGCGGCGTACTGGCGTTTCTTGCCGCCCCAGATGGCCAGCAGCAGATAGACGGGGATCAGCTCCAGTTCCCAGGCCAGGAAGAACAGCAGCATGTCCTGTACCGCGAAGACCGCAATCTGGCCTCCGTCCATGGCCAGCAGCAGGAAGTAGAAGAGCTTGGGCTTGAAGCTCACCGGCCAGGCGGCCAGGCAGGCCAGGGCCGTGATGAAGCTGGTGAGCAGGATCAGGGGCATCGACAGGCCGTCGGCACCCACCGACCAGGCCAGCCCGAGGTCGGGAAGCCACTGCACCCGCTCCGTCAGCTGCAGGCCGGGATCAGCCGGGTCGTAGCCGTTCAGGTAGCCGCCGACCGTGACCAGGAAGGTGACCAGGGCGACCCCGAGGGCATACCAGCGCACCTGCCGGCCATCGCCCTTGTCGGGCACGAAGGGGATCAGCAGAGCGGCACCGATCGGGAACAGAATCGCGGTGCTCAGCCAGGGAAAGGGCACAGAACGGTGCTGTCCATCTGGGCGGAGTGTAGAAATACCGACCTGCGGGACAGGCCACCCGTGGGCGATGTCACACAGATCGAAGGGAGGCGCGCGGGGTGCCGGGGCGGGCCTGTCTCAGTCAGGCAGGTCGTGGAAGGTCTGCAGGCGGAAGCGGCCATCGAGCACCGGCCTGCCGGGATCGAGCAGCCGCGCCGTTTCCGCTTCGAAGCCATCCTGGCCGGGGTGGCACATCAGTTCGATCGAGGACGCCGAGAGAAATTCGGGGCGGGAGGGATCCTCCAGGAAGATGTGAAGGCCGGTGAACACCTCTGGCAGGCGGCCACCCCCCAGGCGCATCGCCACTTGCCAGGCCCGCTTCGCGGACCGCAGCCGGAGGGAAGGAGCTCGCCGCGCCGGGCTGCCGTCGACGTCCCTGCCCCCGTACACGTTCATCGTGTTGCGGAGCCTGCGGATGGCGTGTCTTCGCTGCAGTCGCTGCACCACGGGCAGCATCCAGCCGATCGTGTGGATGTGATGGTGGGAATCCAGATGGGAGGGATGGAATCCCTGGTCCCGCAGATGCTGGATCTGGGCGTCCAGTTCAGCGAAGCAGGCCCTTTGCAGGGCCCGGCTTGCCCTGAAGGAGCGGATGGTGCCGGCGAAACGCCCCGACCCGTCGAGCAGGCCCACGTCTCGGAGTGGCGCGGGATCCGAGAGCGGTTCGAACTCGGTCAGATTGAGGTGGATGCCGACGCTGGCCTCGGGATGGCGGCGGGCCACCGCCAGGCCGCCGGACGTGGCCGGCGCGTTGGCCATCAGGGTGGCGCTGCTGATCCTGCCCAGGCTCAGGGCCTGCTCGATCGCCAGGTTGACGGCCTCGGAGTAACCGAGATCGTCGGCATTGATGATCACATCGGTCACCGCATGGTTCCCCTTGCCGTGCCATCCGCGCTTCAAGTACTCGGCCAGCCGATCCATCGCCGCTCAGCCGGACGACCGGGAGGTGACCCTGGGCGGCTGCTCCAGCGGACCGCCGGTGCTGCCGCTGCGGCCGCCGGTGCCACAGGCTTCGATGGCACGCAGCAGGCCATCGGTGATGCCGGCGAAGTTGAACGCCTCCACATGGCGACGGGCCTGCCGGCCCATGGCATGGAGTCGTTCCGGATCCTCCAGGGCCTCGCGCAGGCAGCGGCTGAGGGCGTCGACGTTTCCCGTGGGGTAGATCCATCCGGTGTGGCCCTCCACCACCAGATCCCCACGACAGCCCACGTGGTCGCTGACGATGGCCGGGCATTCCAGATTCATCGCCTCGTTGACCACCAGACCCCAGGTCTCCGACTGCGAGGCCAGGACCAGCACGTTGCCGAGGGCATAGATCGCGGGCATCGCCTGCTGGTTCTGGAAAGGCAGCACATGCACGTTGCTCAGGCCCGCGTCGGCGGCCCGCTGGATCAGGGAGGGGCCGTGGGGACCGTCCCCCACGAAGACCAGCGCCCCGTCGTCCCGTAGGCCTTCGGGCAGGCGGGCGAAGGCCTCGAGGATGTCGAATGGCCTCTTCACGTCCACGAACTTGCCGACGAAGAGCACCACGCTTCGGCGATGGGGGATGCCCAGCTGGTCCCGCAGCGCCTGGGCGTCCCGGCGAGCTTCGGCGGCGGCCGCAAGGAACCGGGCGTTGTCGACCGCGTGGGGGGCCTCGACGAGCCTGGAGCAGGGGACACCGCAACGGCGGTAGTAGCTGCGATTGGCCTCGCCCACCACCAGGAACCCCGCGAAGCGGCGGAAGATCAGCCCGCGCAGGGCTCGCCCCAGCGAGGCGCGAAGGCCGGGAGAGCGGGCCAGATCGTGGGAATCCCCCCGGAAGAGGAACGGGATGGTCCAGAAGCGGGGATCGATCAGCAGCATCAGGTAGCTGAGGAACGCGTAGTTCATCAGCAGCACCACATCGGGATTCCAGTCCCTCAGCACTCCGTTGAGGGAAGGGTTGATGTAGCCGAGGAAATGCTGGTTGCCCGGAGTCCTCGAACGGTTCGGGATGAAGACGTGCTGGTAGCCCTCCAGCAGGGGGATGTCCCATTGCAGGGGCTTGAGAAAACCGGGGTCGCGCGCCTCGGAGACCCCCAGATCCCACAGATAGAACACCTTCAGCTCCAGTGCGGGCTCCCGGGCCAGCTGCTCCAGCCAAGGGGCGACGTACTGGACGGGATGACCGGCGACGACCGCCAGCCGCACCTTTGGCGCCTGTGCTGGAACCTCGCGCATCGAGCCGGCAGGCACGGGGGGATCAGCCGAAGGCACCGAAGAGGACCACCAGTCCGATGACCCCGCCGAAGACGATCAGGGCATAGAACTGCACCCGCCCGGTCTCGAAGTACTTGAGACCCTCGCCGCTTCCCAGGGTCAGCAGGCCCGTGAGGTTGACCACCCCATCCACCACCTTCGAGTCGACATCGAGCACCTGGCGCGCCAGCCGGCGGCTGCCCAGCACGAACAGTTTCTCGTTGATGGCATCGAGATACCACTTGTTCGCAAGAAAGCTGTTGATGGCGGGAAAGCGGCCCGCGACGGCCGTGGCCAGGTCGATGCGGTGCAGGGCGTAGGCGAGAACCGCCACGGCGATCCCCACGACGGAGATGGCCACCGAAGCACCGGCCAGGGGGAGGAATTCACTCCAGCGGAAGTGCTCGGCCAGGTGGGCGGCTTCGGAGGGATCGACGAAGCCGGCGAAACGGCTGTTCCAGGGCGTACCCAGCAGGCCGATGAGCACCGAGGGCACCGCCAGCACCACCAGCGGGGCGGCCATCTGCCAGCCCGATTCGTGGGGATGGTTGGCATGGCCGTGAGGTGCCTCGCCGGCGGACTCCTCCGGGGCCTGGCCCGCGGCGGCGAGCAGCCGGCTGCGGAGGCCGGTGTCGAGGCCTCGGAAGGACCCCTCGAAGGTGAGGAAGTAGAGGCGGAACATGTAGAAGGCCGTCATCCCCGCGGTGATGAACCCCATGGCCCAGAGCAGGGGGAAGCTGTTGAACGCCTGGCCGAGGATCTCGTCCTTGCTCCAGAAGCCGGCAAGGGGAGGGATGCCGGCGATCGCGACGCAGCCGATCAGGAAGGTGGTGCTGGTGACCGGCATCCAGCGGCGCAGACCTCCCATCAGCCGCATGTCCTGGGCCAGGGCCGGTTCGTGGCCCACCACCTCCTCCATGGCGTGGATCACCGAACCGGAGCCGAGGAAGAGCATCGCCTTGAAGAAGGCATGGGTGACCAGGTGGAACATGCCGGCCACGGGGGCTCCGCAGCCCATGGCCAGCATCATGTAGCCCAGCTGGGAGACGGTGCTGTAGGCCAGCCCCTTCTTCAGGTCCATCTGGGTGAGGGCGATGGAGGCCCCGAGGAACAGGGTGATGGTGCCGATCACGGCGATTGTGGCCTGCACCGAGGGAAAGGGCTCGTACACCGGTTGCAGACGGGCCACCAGGAACACGCCGGCCGCCACCATGGTGGCGGCATGGATCAGGGCCGAGATCGGTGTTGGACCCTCCATGGCATCGGGCAGCCAGACATGCAGGGGGAACTGGGCCGACTTGGCCATCGGACCCATGAAGACCAGCAGGCAGAGCAGCACGGCCACCGCCGTGGGCAGGCCACCGCCGGCCACGGCCGCGGAGAGCCGCTCGCCGATCTCCTCGAAACCGAAGCTGCCCGTGGCCCAGAAAAGCCCGAGAATGCCCAGCAGAAGGCCGAAGTCTCCGACCCGGTTGACCACGAAGGCCTTCTGGGCGGCGTTGGCGGCACCATCCCGGTCGTACCAGAACCCAACGAGCAGGTAGGAGCACATGCCCACCAGCTCCCAGAAGACGTAGATCTCGAGGAGGTTGGGGCTGATCACGAGCCCGAGCATCGAGCTGCTGAACAGGGCCAGATAGGTGAAGAAGCGGACATAGCCCTTGTCGTGGGCCATGTAGCCATCCGAGTAGACCATCACCAGCAGGGCGATGGTGGTCACCAGGGCCAGCATCACCGCCCCAAGGGCATCCACCCGGAAGCCCATCTGGAGGTTGAACGTGCCGGCGCCGGCCCAGTCGAAGAGAACCTCCGTGGCCCCCGCTCCCGCCAGTTGCTCGGCCAGGATGGCGAAGCTGAGCACGGCGGCCATGCCGACGCTGCTGATCAGCAGCAGGGCCACCGGTTTCCGCAGACGGTTGACGGTGCGGTTGAAGGTGATCAGCCCCAGGCCGGTGAGGCAGGCCCCGATCAGGGGCAGCACCGGGATCAGCCAGGCGAGTTCGGAAGCGGAAGGCATCCTGAGGGGTCCGTTGGCGGGAGTTTAGGCAGGGCTCCCGGCAGGCCCGGCGGTCTGTGGGGGGCTGCCCACCTCCCGAAGGCGCTCCCAGCAGGCCGCTTCAGCCCAGCCAGTGGGCCAGGGCGGTGCGGGAGAAGCTGGTGGCCGCCAGACCGATCCAGCGGTGGGCCCACCAGAACACAGCGACGGCGATGGCGATGCCCAGCTGGGAGGGCCGCAGGAATTCTGATGCCACCAGCTTCTGACGGCCGTCGAACACGGCGACGAAGGGCAGGACCGACGTGCTGGCCTTGAGTTCCTCGAAGGCGGCACCGAAACGGTTGCGCAGCCGGCGGTCTCCGTTCCAGATGGCGAACAGATGGTGGCCGATCAGCCCCACGCAGGTCACCAGCATGAAGCTCGTGCCGATCCAGAGGAGGTGGGTGGCGCACCAGAGCACCTGCCCGACGGCCTGCGGATGGCGGCTCACCCGGATGATCCCGGTGGCGTA
Organism: Cyanobium sp. CACIAM 14; assembly: GCA_000708525.1. Taxonomy (GTDB): domain Bacteria; phylum Cyanobacteriota; class Cyanobacteriia; order PCC-6307; family Cyanobiaceae; genus Cyanobium. The sequence continues at coordinate 35,660 of JMRP01000006.1, read as the reverse complement.
GAGCCGCACCCGGGGTTGGAGGATCGCGGGAATCTCCAGCAGGTTGTAGGTGGCGGGATAGAGAAACAGGAAGCTGATCGCCGTGCCGGTCCAGACGAGCGGGACGACCCAGGGACGGTCCTGCAGGTTCCAGAGCCGCAGCCCGTCGTAGCGATGGGCCAGGAAGTACCCCACCACCACCACGGCCGAGGGGATGCTCACCCCGGCGAAGAGCAGCCGCCAGAGCCGGGCGCCGATGCGCTCCTCCCCCCAGGCCCGCAGGGAGGCCCCGCCGCTGTGGATCAGGGCGAAGGCCACCAGGAGGGCCAGCATCACCAGGGTGCTGTGCTGGCTGCCCGCCTGCAGCGGGACGGTCGAGGGCATCGGGGCTTGGGCGGCGGGGATGTATTCGCGAGATTCTCGCCATCGGGCAGGACCCTTAGAGTTCCGCACGGCTTGCCGGATTCGGCCATCGGTCTCCCCGCGGCCTTCACCACCCATGGCAGATCTGCCTTTCACCCTGGACCAGCTCCGCATCCTGCGGGCGATCGCCACCGAGGGCAGCTTCAAGAAGGCGGCCGACAGTCTCTACGTCACCCAGCCGGCGGTGAGCCTGCAGATTCAGAACCTGGAGAAGCAGCTTGATGTTTCGCTGTTCGACCGCGGTGGCCGCAAGGCCCAGCTCACCGAAGCGGGTCACCTGCTGCTGAGCTACTGCGATCGGATCCTGAGCCAGTGCCAGGAGGCCTGCCGCGCCCTCGACGATCTGCACAACCTCAGGGGCGGTTCGCTCGTGGTGGGCGCCAGCCAGACGACCGGCACGTACCTGATGCCCCGGATGATCGGCCTGTTCCGGCAGAAGTACCCCGACGTGGCGGTGCAGCTGCAGGTGCACAGCACCCGCCGGACCGGCTGGAGCGTGGCCAACGGCCAGATCGATCTGGCGATCATCGGCGGCGAACTGCCGGCGGATCTCAACGACCTGCTGCAGGTGGTGCCCTATGCCAATGACGAACTCGCCCTGGTGTTGCCGCCCAAGCACCCCCTGGCCCGGTTGCCCGAGCTCACCAAGGACGACCTCTACCGCCTCGGCTTCGTCTGTCTCGACGCCCAGTCCACCACTCGGAAGATGGTGGACCAGCTGTTGAGCCGCTCCAAGCTCGACGTGCAGCGGCTCAAGATCGAGATGGAGCTCAACTCCTTCGAAGCCATCAAGAACGCCGTCCAGGCCGGCCTGGGGGCCGCCTTCCTGCCGGTGGTGTCGATCGAGCGGGAGCTGGCCGCCGGCACCCTGCACCGGCCCCAGGTGGCCGACCTGATGGTGCGACGCCAGCTTAAGCTGATCACCCACCCCGCCCGTTACTGCTCCCGCGCCTCCGAGGCATTCCGGCGGGAGGTGCTGCCCGTGTTCGCCAGCCCGGACAGCCCCCTGCGCCAGGCTCAGAGCTGATCAGAACTGATCGGCTTCCGGGGTGATCCCCACAGCATCGTCGGCGGCGCCGGCGGTTCCCCTGGTCTGGAACTTGTTGCCGGTGATGTCCGTCTGGTAGACGCAGCGGACGACGGGTTTGTCGCGCACCGAGCCGATGTAGGCGAACGTGTTCATGCGCTGCTTGCACTGGCGCATCTGCTCGGCGGTCACGGCCCCCTCCTTCTGCAGCACCGACCAGTTCTCGCGGCGGATCACGCAACCGGGCTGGAGGGTGGGCTGGGTCACGAAGCTGCTGCTCGGGTTCATCGTGGTGTACAGCTCGATGTCCATCACGAAGGCGCTGGCTCCCCACTGCTTGCAGAACTCAGGATCGGGCACCGCCATGTCGAGCTGCTGGGCGCTGGCGATGTTCCCCTGGTTGCCCTGGGTGGTGCTGGTGACGGCACTGCCGATGCCGATCCCCACCACCAGCACCCCGGCCAGCACGGCGATGGTGGCCACGTTGAGCTGGAGGCCAGGCCCTCCCCCCGCCGGGCCGCCGCCGCCAGGGGAAGAGCCTCGCCGTCCCTGAGTTCCGTAGCGCGGATCGTCGCCGCGGCCGACGCTGCCACGGTCGTAGCCGCCGCGCTCGTAGCCACGGGAATCCCCACGGCCGTAGGACCGCTCGCTGCCGCGGCCATAGCCCGTGGCGAAACGGTCGGCGTCCTGGTCGTAGCGGTCGGAGCGAGGGCCGTAGCCGCCGGCGTCCTGGCGGCCGGCGGCACTGCGGGAGCGGTTCACAGGGTTTCCGGGCTGCGCGGCAGCCCCATCGAGTAGTTGAGCACCCGGGCCTCGGGGTTGTAGCTCAGTTCACCAGCCTGCAGCATCTGGCGGATCAGCCCCTCGAGTTCGGAACCGATGCGGCGGAGGTTGTAGTCGGTGAGGTCCTGGCCGGCCCGGGCCGCCACCAGCTCGCGGAACTGGCCGCGCACCTTGTCGAGGGCGGCGTCGGTCCAGAGGAACTCGTTGTCGGGATCGATGTCGAGGGTCAGCTGCCCCGGATCGGGAACGAGCGCGTCGTCCTCGACCCGGGCCGTGAACAAGCGGATGTGGCGGGTGGTGGACTTCAGCAGCGTCTCGACCATGGTCACGGCCTCGCGATCGGGTGGGGGAAGGGGACAGCGGCACCCCTGGGATGCCGCCATGACTTTAGGTAGGTCCCAGGCCCTTTCCGCTGCTGCGGCATGTGCCTCGGCTCACTCCCCCCATGGAGCCCGATAAGGTTGCTGCTGTTCCTGGGTACGCCATGCGGGTCGTGATCGCCGGGGCCGGGTTGGCCGGCCTGTCCTGCGCCAAATACCTCTGCGACGCCGGCCATGTCCCGATCGTGCTCGAGGCCCGCGATGTGCTCGGCGGCAAGGTCGCGGCCTGGCGCGACGAGGATGGCGACTGGTACGAGACCGGCCTGCACATCTTTTTCGGCGCCTATCGAAACATGCGCCAACTCTTCGCCGAGCTCGATATCGAAGATCGTCTGCAGTGGAAGTCCCACTCGATGATCTTCAACCAGAGGGAGGACCCTGGAACCTACAGCCGCTTCGACTTCCCCGACCTGCCAGCACCCTTCAACGGTGTGGCGGCGATCCTGGGCAACAACGACATGCTCACCTGGCCGGAGAAGATCGCCTTCGGTCTCGGGCTGGTCCCGGCGATGCTGCGAGGTCAGGAGTATGTGGAGGAATGCGACAAGTACAGCTGGAGTGAATGGCTGCGGATTCACAATATCCCTGAGCGGGTTAATGATGAGGTCTTTCTCGCCATGAGCAAGGCGCTGAATTTCATCGGTCCCGATGAAATTTCCAGCACGGTGGTGCTCACCGCCCTCAACCGCTTTCTCCAGGAGTCGGACGGCTCCAGGATGGCGTTCCTGGATGGCAACCCTCCGGAACGGCTCTGCCAGCCCATCGTCGACTCCATCGAGGCCAGAGGTGGCGAGGTGCATCTGAATTCACCGCTCAGGGAGATCCTCATCGATGCGAGCGGCGCCGTCACCGGCTTTCGCATCGGCGGCATCCAGGGGCGGCCCGAGCGGGTGATCCAGGCCGATGCCTATGTGAGCGCCATGCCCGTGGACCCCCTCAAGCTGCTGCTGCCCGAGCCCTGGAAGCAGCTCCCCTACTTCCGCAAGCTGGACGGTCTGCGGGGCGTTCCGGTGATCAACATCCATCTCTGGTTCGATCGCAAGCTCACCGACATCGACCATCTGCTGTTCAGCCGGTCCGACCTGCTCAGCGTCTACGCCGACATGAGCAACACCTGCCGCGAATACGAGGATCCGGACCGCTCCATGCTGGAGCTGGTCTTCGCTCCGGCCAAGGATTGGATCGGTCGCCCGGACGAGGAGATCGTGGCGGCCACCCTGGAGGAGCTCAAGCGCCTGTTCCCAGCCCATTTCAGCGGCAACTCCCCCGCCCGGCTGCGCAAGTCGGTGGTCGTCAAGACCCCCCTCTCCGTCTACAAGACCGTGCCGGGCTGCCAGCAGCTCCGCCCCTCCCAGGATTCCCCCATCCCCAATTTCTTCCTGGCGGGCTGCTTCACCATGCAGCGTTATCTGGCCTCGATGGAGGGGGCGATACTGAGCGGCAAGCTCTGCGCCGCGGCCATCGACCGCCAACTCGCCGGGCACGGTGAGGGGCCCGCCCCGGCCCCCAGCCTGGCGACGGCGTGAGTGTGCTGGCCCCGCTGCCCGTCGGCCCCGTCTGCGACCTCGAGGAGGCCTACGAACTCTGCCGCCAGGAGACGGCCCGCTGGGCCAAGACCTTCTACCTCGGCACGATGCTCCTGCCGCCGGCCAAGCGCCGCGCCATCTGGGCCATCTACGTGTGGTGCCGCCGCACCGACGAACTCATGGACAGCGCCCAGGCCCAGACACTCCCTCCCGAAGCCCTGCTGGAGCGGCTCGATGCCTGGGAGGAGCGCACCCGGGCCCTGTTTGCGGGACGGGTGGTGGATGCTCTCGACCGGGTGATGGTGGACACGATCGAGCGCTTTCCCCAGCCGTTGCAGGCCTATCTCGACATGATCGAGGGGCAGCGGATGGACGTGCTGCGCCATCGCTATGCCAGCTTCGCCGAGCTGGAGCTCTATTGCTACCGGGTGGCGGGAACCGTGGGGCTGATGACCCAGGAGGTGATGGGCGTGGATGAGGCCTACACCTCCGCCCCCTGGAGCGAACCCCCCGACACCTCCGAGGCCGCCGTGGCGCTGGGCATCGCCAACCAGCTCACCAACATCCTGCGCGATGTGGGGGAGGATCGCAGCCGCGGGCGCATCTATCTTCCTCAGGAGGATCTGCAGCGCTTCGGTTACTCCGAGGACGATCTGATGGCCGGCCGTCTCAATGAGAACTGGCACGCTCTGATGCGCTTCCAGCTCTCGCGCGCCCGTGACTGGTTCAACCGTTCCGAGGCCGGTGTGCGCTGGCTGGCCCCCGATGCACGCTGGCCTGTGTGGGCCTCCCTGCGCTTGTATCGGGGCATCCTTGATGTCATCGAGCGATTGGATCACGACGTCTTCAACCACCGTGCCTTCGTCCCGAGGGTCGGCAAACTTCTGGATCTTCCCCTCTCCTATGTGATCGCCCAGGCCCGATGAGGAGGCCTGCGATCTGCCCAGCCCGGGGGCCGTCGATGCCCTGGCTCCTTCGCGCCCTGGTCGGCAGCGTGAGCGCCGGGACGCTGTCCCTCCCGGGACTCCGGGCCCAGCCGCTTCCCGCCTCGGTCAGCCCGCCCGAGGTGAAGGCGGTGGAGGGGCTGGGGGCGGGATGGCCCGGTCCGGCCCCCACCGGCGACCGGCTCCCCGAACTCCCCCGGGAGATCCTGGGGGCCCTGACGATGGAGCAGGCGGCGGACTGGGCCGTGGATCGCAATCCCGTGGTGCGAGCCGCCTACCAGTCCCTGGTGGCCGCCCAGAACAGCCTCGGGGCCGCCTATGCCAGCTGGTGGCCCACGCTCAACTTCAGCCTCAACGGCGGCCCCTACGGATCCAAGACCTTCTACAACTATCCCTTCAGCGCTTCCGCGGGCTTCCCCATCTCGGGCTCCGGTCTCGGCAGCGTGAGGGTGTTCGAGGCCAGCTACTTCCAGGCGATCGGCCAGGTGGACACCACCTGGAACCTGATCGATCCGACCCGCTCGGCCACGATCTGGCAGAACAGGTATCAGGTCCGTCAGGCTGCGGACAGCTACATCATTGCCCGGCGCGATCAGCGCCTCAAGACCCAGTCGGCCTTCATCGATCTGCAGCGGGCCATCGCCGCGGTGCAGACCGGGCGGGAGATCGTCGCCAACGACGAACTGCTCTATCGCCTCGCCCAGACCCGGGTGCGCATGGGCGTGGCCTCCAGGCTGGAGGTCTACAAGCAGCAGACCGTTCTCCTCGCCGACCGCCAGTCCCTGCTGCTCGCCGAGCAGCAGGTGGAGACGGCCCGGGCCAACCTGGCCGCGTTGCTGGCCACGGCGAGCCTGGACGCCCTCCGGCCCTCCACGACCCTGGCTCCCCTCGGGGCCTGGCCCCATTCCCTCGACGACACGCTCACCGCGAGCATCGCCTACCGCAAGGTGCTGGAGCAGCAGCTCCTCGCCGTCCAGACCAACGAAGCCCAGGCCCAGATCTACCTGGCCACCTACCGCCCCACCCTGCAGCTGATCACCTCCCTCTACTGGACCAAGGGGGTGGGGTATCTCAACCAGGGCCCGCCGTTCGTGCCCAACGCCCGCTCCGACGCCTGGAACGGATCCGCCCTGCTGCAGGTGACGTTCACCGGCTTCGACGGGGGACAGGCCCGCATGAACGCCGCCGCCGCCCGCCGTCAGGCCGCCGCCGCCGCCGAGACCTACAGCGCCACCCTGCTGCAGGTGCGCAGCGAGGTGCAGTCCCTGGTGGCCCAGGCCCGGTCCGGCCGCAGCATCGTTCTGGACGGCGCCGACCGGGTCAAGGCGGCCAACGGAGCCCTGCGGCTCCAGACCCTGCGCTTCAACGCCGGCTACGGCACGATCACCGATGTGGTGCAGGCCCAGCAGGAGATCAGCCAGGCGGTCAGCTCCTACATCCAGAACCTGGCGACCTACAACGACACCCTGGTCCAGCTCAGCCGCTCGAGCGGCCTGGCCATCGCCGGCGATCCGGGCCTCATCGAAGCGGTGGGCCATCCCTTCCAGACTCTCCAGCTGCCGGCGCGGCTGGCCCAGATGCGCTGATCTGTTCCTGCCGCCGCCGTCGCATCGCCTGCGCCCGTGCGCTGAGGCTCTCGAAGCCGGGGTCGCTGAGAATCGAGCAGACCTGACCCTGAAGGTCGCTGGCGCTGATGTTGATCTCCAGCTGGCGGATCTGGGCGCGCAGCGAGTTCTCCCGCTCCTCCACCGCCCCGGACATCCGGTTGAAGGCCCTCACCAGCCTGCCGATGGCGTCGTCGGCGCCGTAGACGAGGGTCTGATGGCCCTGTCCGTCCGCGATGGCATCGGCGGCGGCGGCCAGCTGGCGGAGTTCCCGGCGGATGCCGCGGGTGATGATCCAGGCGGCGACGCCACTGGCGCCGATCAGGATCAAGGTGAGGGCCACCAGGAACTGGATCATGCGGGCCACGGCTTCCTTCATCGGCGTCAGCGCCGCTTCGAGGGCATTGGCCTGCACCGCGATCACGGCCAGCCAGTGCCAGTTGGGGAAGGTGGCGATGTAGAGGTGCTGCAGGACCGGTCGTCGGCCCCCTGGGGGAGGGAGGCTGCTTTCCCTCTCGAAGATCTGGCCGCTGATCGGTGCGCTCCTTGCGCCCTGCTGGTGGCCGGGATAGGGAATTCCGCCGCTCTGCGCGAGGGCCTGCTGCAGGCCCTCGCAGGCCCGCGAATGCGGGGATTCGTAACTGCAGAAGATCGCACCCGTCGGGGTGAAGCCGAAGAAGGCGGTCTGATGGGTTCGGTACGGGAAGAGGCTCGTGCCGGCAGCCAGAAGCTTCGTGGCCGCGTCGGTATGCACGGCAAGCAGCAGGACCATCCGCCGGCCGGAAGGATGTCCGGACGGCAGGCGCATCATGCTGGCCATCATCCATTCCCCATCACGGTGGACCATGGCCTTGTGGGGCTGGTCCGGGCGGCGGCCCTCGTCGAACAGGGACCTGAACTGCCTGACCGTTTCATCGGGTGCCTCCCAGCCTGGCTTGAGAGCTTCTCCCCGGCTGGTGATCCCGGTGAGGCGACGCCATCTCCCGGCCGCGTCCTCGTAGTAGATGCTGGCGCGCTCCTGACGCAGGGCCAGAGGTAGTCGCAACCGATCGTTCAGTGTCCTGGCGGCATCGTCGGGGCGCAGCGGACGACCCTCCCAGAAGAAAGCGCCACGGGAATCAATCGTCAGAGGCTGCAGCAGCTGGCGGAGTTCCTGCGCATCCTCGTTGAGTTCCTTGTCGATCTCTTCGGAGGTCTTCTGGATGATCGATGTGGTGATGGCCAGAGCGGAGCGATTGTCCTGGTCGAACATCGCACTGATCTGGTTCCTGGCTTTATCGGCGAGTCGCACGGAGCCGGCCGTGGCCAGCACAAGAAAAATGGCCAGACTGACCAGTGGACCGCTGATGCCCAGAAGCATCAGACGGACCGACAGACGCAGAGGGCGCCGTCCCTGCTGTCGATCCACTCGTGCCGGCTGTTTCCGGAGCCGGTGGCGGAGGTCCAAAGTGCCTGCAGTGCGACGACTATGATTTTCCCACGTCCGAGCGTTGGATCGCTTCATGACCAGGATCATTTCCGTCCATTCCTTTCGCGGTGGAACCGGAAAATCCAACCTCTCGGCGAATCTGGCTGCCGCATTCGCTGGCAGGGGATTGCGGGTCGGTGTGTTCGATACCGATCTGGCTTCACCGGGTATTCATGTGCTCTTCGGTTTCACGGCGGGTCCGGAATCCCACACGTTGAATGACCATCTTCAGGGTTCCGTTCCAATTGAGAAGTGCTCCCATGACGTGACTCCCGCTTCACTGCGGGCGGGCAAGGGGAGGGTGTTCCTGGTGCCGGCCGCCATGGAAGGGGACAGGATCGCCAGGCTGCTGCGGGAGGGCTACGAGGTGGAGCGCCTCAACGATGCCCTGTTCAGCCTCGGCCAGTCCCTGAATCTGGATCTGCTGGTCGTCGACACCCATCCGGGGATCAACGAGGAAACCCTGCTCTCCACCGCCATTTCCGATTGCCTGGTGATGGTGATGCGTCCCGATCAGCAGGACTACCTCGGTACGGCCGTGGCGATCGAGGTGGCCCAGCGGCTCATGGTTCCCCAGGCCCGTCTGGTGGTGAACAAGCTGCCCCCCCACTTCGATGCCGCTCAGGTGCGCGCCAGGGTGTCCGAGAGTTACGGCATTCCGGTGGGGGCGATCCTTCCCCTCAGCGAAGACCTGCTGACCATCGCCAGCGGCAGCCTGGCCCTGGTGGATGCTCCTGCTCACCCCTGGAGCGCCGGCGTGACCGAGCTTGCCGGCGATCTTGCCGATGCGCTCCTCTGAGCCCCCGGACCCCGCCGCCGGCCCTGACGGCGATGGCCTCCTGCCGGAGGGTCCCCTCACCATGAGTCGGCTCCTGGCGCTGGAACCCGAACCCCTGCGGCGGCTGCTGACCCTCGGACTTCGGGCCGGTCTTGAGGAGACGGAACTGGAGCGGCTGTGCGAGATCGCCGCCGGGTCCCCCGGGCCGGCGGCGGCGGACCTGCGGGCAGGCCTGCAGCAACGGGGCTGGCTCGGCTGGGATGCCGACCGCCGGCGCTGGCGCACCCGGCTCGGCGCCGCCACCTCCGGCGATCAGGCTCCGGCCTGATCCCCCTGCGCCAGCCATTCCTCCAGCACCGGATTCACCAGGGCGGGGTTCTCGTCATGGGGGCAGTGGCCGAGGCCGGGGAGGATGCGCAGGTCGCGCACGCCGGGAAAGGCTACGGCCCAGCGCCGGGCCTCGGCGACCGGTTCCCAGGGATCCGCCTCACCCCACAGCAGCCGGACCGGCACGCTGGTCTCCGCCAGCAGATCGGGGGCGAGATGATCCCGGAAGAGGTTGATGAAGCCCCGGAAGCTCTCCTCGGCGCCGGGGCTCAGTGTCGGGGTGAGCAGCATCTGCACCAGCTGGTCGTCGAGGCCGCCGCCGGAGGGGTAGGCGATCGCCAGGACCCGGCGGACCACGCCAGGGCTGGCCAGCCAGCGGAAGAGACGGCCCGTGAGCCAGCGCTGGCGTACCAGCTGCTTGAGCAGGGGACGGCCGACCCGGCGCAGGGGTGGTTGTTCGCTGAGGCGGCGATCATCCAGACTGCGCTGGGCGCAGTCGATCAGGATCACCTGCCCCACGGTCTCCTGCAGCCTCACGGCGGCGGCCAGGGCCACGACCCCCCCGATCGAGTTGCCCACCAGCTGCACCGGCGTGCCGATCACCTCCCGCACGAAGCCCGCCACCTGGTCCGCCCAGAGGTCGACGCTGTAGCGAAGTGCCCGTCCATCCTCCGGTTCGCCGTCGAGCCGGGAGGGGGGTTTGCTGCTGGCTCCGAATCCGATCAGATCGATGGCGAAGGCCGGACGCCGCGTGGCCAGCTGGGGCAGGTTGTGCCGCCAGTGTTCCTTGCAGGCGCCGAAACCGTGGATGAGCAGGACGGGGCGGGGGCCTGAGGACGCCACCGGCTCCGGAACGCTGCCCACGTAGCTCACGGTGTGCCCCTGCCACTGCCAGCTGCCCAGCCAGTCCTCCGGGTAGATGGCGGCCGCTCGAGTGGCGGCATCAGGGAGGGAGGCTTCGGGGCCTGCGGGACGCGTCATCCGTGGGACCCCTGCCAGGGTTGGACCCGGCCATCCTCGATCGCCCAGATCCGATCGGCGTCGTTGAGCAGCCGCAGGTCGTGGGTCACCAGCAGGACCGAGCTGCCCCGTTTGCGGCAGAGCTCCCCCAGCAGGGCGACCACCTCCTGCCCCGAGGTGCTGTCGAGGGAGGCGGTGGGTTCGTCGGCCAGGATCAGGTCGGGCTCCGGAGCCAGGGCCCTGGCGATCGCCACCCGCTGCCGCTGGCCGCCGGAGAGCTCCGAGGGGAAGTGGTGCAGCCGATGGCCCAGCCCCACGGCTTCCATCAGGTCGGTGGCCCGCTGCAGACGCCGGCGCGGATCCGGCTCGCTCAGCTGCAGCACCAGGGCCACGTTCTGCAGGCTGGTGAGGGAGGCCACCAGATTGTGGCTCTGGAAGATGAAGCCGATGCGGCGGCGGATCTCCACGCGCATCCTTTCGCTCGAGCGCCGCACCTCGGTGCCCAGCACCCGCAGCGACCCCTCCTGGACGGACCGCAGGGCGCCGACCAGGGTGAGCAGGGTGCTCTTGCCGCTGCCGGAAGGGCCCACGAGCAGGGTGATCTCGCCAGGATTCACCGTGAAGCTGATGCCGTGGAGGATCTCGCTGCGCAGCTTCCCCTCCCCGTAGGAGTGACGCAGGTTCTCGGCAACGACCGGCAGCATGGGTTTCAGAACACGCTGGCGGGATCCGCATCCCGCAGCCGGTTGAGGGCCACCGCTGCCGCCAGGGTGCAGACGCCGGTGGTGAGGCCCAGCACCAGCAGGGTCTTGTCGGCGGTCATCTCGATGCGGATGCCGGAGACGGCGGTGAGGAACGCGTACATGGCGGTGCTGGCCAGAACGGCGGGGATGAAGGAGGAGATCGCCAGGATCGAGGCCTCCTGCAGCACCAGGATCAGCAGGAAGCGGTCTCGGAAACCGAGGGCCTTGAGCGTGGCGTATTCGTGCAGATGATCGCTGACATCGGTGTACAGCACCTGATAGACGATCACACCGCCCACGAGCAGTCCCATGATCGTGCCGAAGCCGAAGATGATCCCGAAGGACGAGCTGGTATTCCAGTAGTTCTGCTCGTTCGCGATCAGTTCAGGCTTGGTGAAGACCTCGAGTTGATTGCCGTAGAGGGCGCGCAGATGGCGCTGCACCTCGGCGATGGCGGTGCCCTGCGCCACGCGGATCAGCCCCAGGGAGATCTCGCCTTCGTTGATCTGCTTGTAGGCGAGCTGGAGTGCCGTGCTGTCGCTGCTGATCAGGTTGCTGTCCGCGGCGAAGGTGGATCCCAGCCGGAACAGACCCACCACCCGGAAGGTCTTGGAGAAGTCGGAGAGGATCATGGTCTGGGCGCCCTGGGCCCTGACCGCCGCCGCCACCGGGCCGGTGTTGCTGTTGCCCGCTGCGTCGAACAGCACATAGCCCGGAGTGCGGATGCTGTCGATCTGCTCACGGACCGGGGCCAGATCGAGGATCTGCTGGTCGGGATCGAAGCCGATCAGCCGCAGGCTGGTGGGCTTGATTCCCCCCATCTGCTGGGCATTCACATTGGCCACATAGACGGGGATGACATCCGTGACCCCGCGCACACCGAGGGCCTGGTACAGCTGGGACTGGGGGAATTGCTGGAACGCTCCGCTGTCGCGGGTGCCGGGACTGATCAGCACCAGATCGGTCATCAGGGCCTGGTAGAAAGTGGTGGCGCTGGTCAGCAGGCCCGACTGGAAGCCCAGCTGCATGAACATGAGCAGCGCCGCGAAGCCGATGCCCGTCACCGCCACCAGGTAGCGGATCGGCTGACGCCTCAGTTGCAGCCAGGCCACCGGCAGATCGCCCAGCCAGTGCCGCGGAGAACGGGCGCTCACGGCAGGAAGCGGACGTTCACGTTCAGTCCGCTGAGCCTCGCCAGCCGGCTGGAATCGCCGGGGCTCAGGTCGATCTTGACCAGCACCACACGGGCGTTGACGTTGTTGTTGCTGTTGACGCTGAAGAGATCCCTGGCGGACACCTCGCCGGTGATCTCCTGGACCGTACCCTTCAGCCTGCCGCTGAAGCCACCGCTCTCGGCCCAGACCTCCACCGGCTGGCCGCGGCGGATTCTGGGAACATCGCTCTGGAAGACCTGTGCCCAGACTTGCATGGCGCCCACCTGTCCGATCTGCGCCAGTCCCTGATCCGTTTCCTTCATGCCGGGCCAGCTGTAGATCCGCAGCAGACGTCCATCGAGCGGCGAGCGGATCTCGGCGTTCCGCAGCTGGCTGCGGGCCTGGGCCAGCGTGGCCCTGGAGACCGAAAGCTCCGCCAGGGCCACTTCACGATCCACCGGCCGGACGGTGAGGCTGTCCTCGAGGGTGCCCTTGAGGGCCAGGACGTTGGCTTTGCTCCGGGCCAGGGCGGCGTCGGCCTTGCCGAGCTCCTCTTCGGAAATCGCACCGGCCTTGAACAGCTCCACGCTCTTCTCCCGGCTGATCCGCAGATAGGGAATCAGCACCTGCTCCGCCCTGAGGTCGGCTTCGGCCTTGAGCCGGGCTCCCTGGCGGGTGCCCGCATCCACCTGGGCCAGCTTGGCCTCGCTCAGGGCCAGCTGGGTCTCGGCCTGGAGCACACCCTCCCGGAGGGAGGCCCAGCTGCTGAGAATGCCCAGCAGCTGGCCGCGGCGGATGATCGCGCCCTCGGGTACGAGCCATTTCGCCACCACCTCCGAGCCGCCGCTGTTGCCGGAGGCGGTGGAGAGGGGGACGACGCCTCCCCTCGGCGTGAGGCGGCCGAGGGCGGTGACGGCCCGGGGGGCCAGCGGCGGCGGCGGCGGCGCGGGGCGGTGGCTCAGCTGCCACGACGCCAACCCGAGCACGGCCAGCAGTGAGACGGTGACGACCTTCCGGCGCCGACTGCCCCAGGCCTGCCGGCGCAGGCGCTGGAGGCCATCCAGCCTGTCGACGCGCGGCGTGTCGGTCACGAGGACGGGGCGTCGGCGGGCGTCATGGTAACGGCCGCTTCCGCCTCGAGCCAGCGGCGGTGCATGCGGCGGTATTCGATTGAGAGAATGTCCGAGGCCACGTGGCGTTCCTGGGTGAGATCGAGGGGAACGGGAGCCGGCCGCTGGCTGCGCACCACACCATGGTCCTCGAGGAAGATCGTGCGGGAGATGGCGATCGACTTGGCGTCGCTTCCGGGCAGCCGGAAGGGCTTGCGCTTCGAATACTTGACCCAGCGGGCCAGGGTGTGGCTGTCGCTCTGGGGCAGGCTGGCGTTGAAGAACACGAATCGCAGCTGGTCGCCGATGCTGGTGTCGACGATGTTCAGATTGGGGTAGTAGAAGCTGAAGGTGGTGGTGGCGCAGAGGGGGCCGCGCTGGCCCATCACAGTGCGTGCCAGTTTCAGCAGGCCCCTGACCGGCAGTTCGAAGCGCACCGTGGCGGCGATCATCCGCTCCTCCTTGCGCAGGTCGAAGGGCACCGAGAGGGGCGAGTCCTGACTGGCGAAGGTGCTCTTGTGCACCCAGTAGGCATGGGAATTGTCGAGATTGGACTCGATCACCCGGCTGAAGTGGGTGTCCCAGTCGAAGCTGCTCTCCACGTGACCCCACGCCGCGGCGGGGAAGAGGGGCAGATCGGGCAGAAGGCCAGGGTCGGGAGACCCCGCACCCCACCACATCCAGACGAAGCCGCCGGATTCGACCACCGGCCGTTCACCCTGCAGGTCGCTGCGGGCCGGGGGGCGTGAACCGGCCGGTTCGGCCGGAGCCTCGAGGCAGGTCCCGTCGGAGGCGAACTTCCAGCCGTGAAAGGGACAGCGCAGACAGCCACCCTCGATGCGGCCCAGGGCGAGGGAGGCTCCGCGGTGGGGGCAGCGGTCGCTGAACAGCCGCGGCCGGCCGTCGCCATCCAGGAAGAGAACGTGATCGTGGCCCGCGAAGGGAACGGCAACGGGTCCCTGGCGAAGGGCAAAGGAAGAGGCGATGGCGTACCAACAATTCTGAGCCAGTTGAGACACGCCTGGAGATGGGGGCTGCGTGACGGACAGGTCTGCCACGGGCCCAGGAATTGACATGCTCAGACGTTGCAAGCCTTGAGGTTGGTGCGGGGATCTTAAGCGAAGTGTCCAGGGTCAGACTGCGGAACCCCTTAGATTGGCGGCGTCATCAAAGTTGGACGGCCCAGCACTGACAAGCGAATGATCCAGAAGCTGCGCAGCCCCCTGGTGATCGTCTTTTTCACCTTGCTTCTGGACAAGCTTGGCGAAAACATCGTCTATCCCCTTCTCCCCTTCATCCTCGAGAAGTTCTCACCGGATGGATTCACCCTTGGGCTGCTGGCGTCGACGGCCACCCTGTTCTCCGTGCTGGCATCCCCGATCATCGGTTCCCTCAGTGATGCCTATGGACGGCGGCCGGTGATTCTCCTCTGCGTCGCCATCAACTCCCTCTCCCTGTTCCTGTTCGGCCTGGCCGGCACGCTGGGACTGATCTTCCTGTCCAGGGCGATCAACGGGGTCTCGACGGCAACGGTCGGCACGGCGCAGGCCTACATCTCCGACATCTCCACGCCGGCCAACAGGGCCCGCAACTTCGGCATCAGCGGGGCCGCCTTCGGCCTCGGAGCCATTGCCGGCCCAGCCCTGGGCGGCGCGCTGGTGGGATTCGGCATGCGCATCCCGGTGTTCGTGGCGGCCGCTCTGGCGGCCTACAACTTTCTGATGGCCTTCCTCTATCTGCAGGAAAGCCACCCTCGCGCCAGCAGGTCCCCGTTCCAGCTGTCCCATGTCAATGGACTGGCGCCGGTTCTGGCACTGCTGGCCCTGCCCAAGGCCAATCGCGTGGCGCTCTCGTTCTGCTGCTTCAACTTCGCGTTCAGCGGCTTCACCACGCTGCTGGTGCTCTACCTCAAGGATCATTTCTCCTGGACGGCCTCCCAGTCGAGCGGCATCTTCGTGATCGTCGGTCTCACCGTCACCTATGTCCAGGTGGCCCTCACCGGGAGGCTCGTGCGTCGCCACGGGGAGGCCCGTCTCAACGTCTATGGCCTGCTGGCGGTGGCGGCCGGGATCGCCCTTCTCCCCGTCGCACGGATCTTCGGAGCGGCCGCTGCCGTGGTGATCGTCACCGCGGCTGTGATGCTCTCGGTGGGAGCGGCCTGCGTGATCCCCACGGCCCGGAGTCTGGTCTCCCGGCTGGTGCCCGAGAACCGCCAGGGGGTGATGCTGGGCAGCCTGCTCGCCCTGACGGGCCTCGCCAGTGCCCTCGGCCCCATGCTGGCCGGCGTTCTCTACGACCTCTCCCCCTCCCTCTGCTTCCTGCTGCAGGCGGCGGTGTGCCTGGTGGGTGCTCCCCTGCTGCGGGGGGTGCGGGAACCGGCGCCGGCCGTCGTGGAAGTCGGCTCCTGAGCGGAGGGACCCAGTCGCTCAGATCCGGGCGTGCTCGCGCATCATGCGTCGGTATTCGACCAGGATCCGGTCGGATTCGATCAGCACCTCGTTGGAGCCGCGGAAGCTCACCTGCCTGGGCTCCTGCTCCGTGATCACCGCCGCGTCCTCCCTGGAGATCTGCAGGCCCGTGTCCAGGGTGATGCGGTCGAACAGCCGATTCAGACCAGGGGTGGCGATGAGGAAGTTCCTGCCGTTGGTCACCCGGACGGTGGTGGCGCTGTCGCTGTCGGGGACGTGGGCCTGGAGCGCCGCCAGGGTCACGGCCCCGAAGTGGACGATGGAGACGACCACATTCGGATAGAGAAACCGGTACTCCTTGAAGGCATTGGCGGCATCGCCCCTGAGCAGGAGGCGGGTGAGGCCCGTGAGTTTCTTCACCTTGATCGGCATGCGTCCGTAGAGGCTGCCGGCTTCCACGGTGACCGGGTAGCGCTCCAGGCTGAAATCGGCCAGTGGGTCCACCCGGCCGATGCTCTTGCCATGCACGAAGGCGGCATGGGTGGGATCGATGCCGTTCTCGATCGTGCGGGTGAAGTGGGTGCCGTAGGTGAAGGCCATGTCGCCGCCGTCCCGCAGGGTCAGACCGGCGAGCTCGGGAATGTCCTGCACCTCTCCGACGGGGCTGCTCTGGTGTCCTGCCACCCAGAGCCAGATGAAGCCGTGCCGTTCGCGGGTGGGGAAGGTGCGCAGGCGGGCCTGTCGGGGGATCGATTCCTCCGCCCGCAGCGCCGGGATCCGCACACAGCTCCCTTCGGCGTCGTACTGCCAGCCGTGGTATGGGCAGACCAGCCGATCGTCCCTGGACCATCCCCCCGCCAGGGAGCAGCCGCGGTGCGCGCAGCGGCCCTCGAAGGCCAGCACCCGGCCGCCGTGATCGCGCATCAGCACCACGTCCGATCCCTGGAAGCGATGGCCCAGGGGCTGGCGGCCCACCTGGCTGGAGAGCCCCACCGCATACCAGCAGTCGGTGGGCCAGGGAGGAGGTGAGCCCATCTCAGCGCGCCGCCACGCCCGACGCCGCCGGACAGGCCCGGGCAAGTGCCCGCCGGTAGGCAAGGATCAGCTGATCGGAGGCCAGCAGCAGCTCGTCGCCCTGGCTGGTCCAGGACGGCCCCCGTGGCTGGGTTTCCACCACCGCCCTGTCCTCCTCATAGGTGTCGACCGTGTTGCGGATGGAGTTGCCGTCGGCCCAGCGGTAGGGGAGGAAATTGCGGACACCGATCCACTTGGTGAGGGTCGTGTTGTCGTCTACCGGAATGTTGCTGGCGAAGTAGATGTACTGAAAACCCTTCCAGTTGAAGTCGAGTGCGATCCTGTTCACATTGGGAAGATAGCCGGTGAGGGTCGCGCTGGAATGGCTCCGTTCCTTCTTCACGATGTATTTGAGCAGGCCGACCCGCTTGGGCGGTTTCACCTTGTGATGGGTGGAGACCCTGTCGGGTTCGCTCAGGATGTCCAGGCTTTCCACGCTCGCCTCCTCCCGGTTGCCGAAGAAGGGTCTGTGCACGAAGGGGGCGTGGGAGGTGTCCAGCCCCGACTCGACCACCCGGCTGAAGTGGGCGTTCCAGGTGTAGTGACCGCTGACGGCGCGCCAGCCCGGCTGATCCAGTTCGGGGAAGGGGGGAATCGGCACGTCGGCGGCCCGCTGCGCCTCGCCGGGGAAGATCCAGAGGAAGCCGGACTGCTCCCTGACCGGGAAGGTTCGCATCCGGGCCCGGGCCGGAATCGGTGTGCCCGGCGGATCGGCCGGAATCCGCACGCAGTGTCCCTCCGTGTCGTAGCTCCAGCCGTGGTACGGGCAGCGCACACAGGATCCTTCGATCCAGCCCAGGCCCAGACTCGCTCCCCGGTGGGCGCAGTAATCCGCCAGGCCATGGGGCCGGCCGGCTGCGTCGCGGAACAGCAGATAGCGGCGCCCCAGCAGCGTGACCGAGACAGGGCGATCCTTCAGCGCGTGGGCATGTTCCACCGCGTACCAGAAATTCTCCAGCCCCGGAGTCATTCCTATCGAGGACCCAGGAGACTCTGCCTGGGAGAGGCCTGGGGAGACTTCGGCTGAGGCTCCAGGCGAGACTCCTTGCGAAAGTCCTTGCGACACGGCTTCCATGGGATCACCGGCCGTTTTTAGCACCGTTTAGCCGTGGATCCAAGTTGAGATGGTCTGAGGATTTAGAGTGACTCGATATTGATCTGTCAGCGTTGCGAAAGCTCCATCTCGAGCCCGGCGAGTTCGCTTATCGAAGCGGCGACAGCGGGGAGGATGTCTATCTCGTCCGGACAGGTGCGATCGAACTGATCACCCTCTATCCCGAAACCGGCGAGGGAGTGGACGGTCGCCATGGTCCCGGCCATGTCTTCGGCGAACTGGAGGTGATCGACGGCCGCCCGCGAGCGCACACGGCCAGGGCGGCGCGCCCCTCGGAACTGCTGGTGTTCAGCCGGGACGAGCTGATGGACCTGCTGTTCGAGCACCCGGAGCGCAGTCTCGTCCTGGGGCGCAGCGTCTTCGATCGTCTCAGGGACCTCTACTCCAACGAAACCCTCGAATCCGACCTGGCCCGGCTGCGGGAGGAGATGCAGGCAAGCATCCGCGAGGCGGTGGTCGCCCATGAGGGCCGGGTGGTGAGGAGCCACAACGGCATGGCGGCGATCGCGGTGCCCATCGTGCTGATGGTGCTGCTGGCGATCGGTTCCTACTGGTACTTTCACCGGGGTTGAGGCCGCGATCCGCCGAGATTTCGTCCCATGATCACCAACCCGCTTCCCCGCCCGCCCTGCAGAGCCGATGAGCCTCCAGCCCATTCCCCCCGAAGAGAAGGAGCGGACCATCTCCGCATTCAGGCAACAAGTGAGCGATGACGTTCAGGCGGGCATCGACAACCATGAGCGCAAGATGACGCGGATGGGCTTCGTCTTCCTGGCGATCTTCATCGGTGTGATCGGCCTGATGGCCGTGCTGCCTTGACCGTGCAGGTCTGAGAGGGGCAAGGTCAGGCGGCGAGGCCCCAAGGTGCCGTCACGGCACCTTGGGGCTGCGGGATGGCGCAGGGGCCGCCGCCGTGGCTCAGACCGCCGCCTTCTGGTTGGCCAGCAGGTTCTTCAGCTTCGCCAGCTCGGCCGCCCAGCGGGGATCGGGGGCCCCTTCGCCGACGGAATCGGCATGCACCACCTTGTTGACGCTCTTGCGGGCGGCCGCTGCATTGCCGGGACGCCGGTCGGAACCGGCGGCGGCACGGCCGTCGCGGCGCTGCTCGGAGATCTCGATCCGCAGGGCGCTGCCACCGAAATCCTTGCCGTTGAGCTGGGCGATCACCGCCTCGGCCAGGGCCAGGTCATCCACGTTGGCGAAGCCGAAGCCGCGGCAGGCACCGGTCTCCCGGTCGTTCACGGCCTTGAAGCGGACCCCCTCTCCCACGTTCGAGAAGAGCGCTTCCAGCTCCTTGGCATCAAAGGTTTGCGGCAGATTGCCGACGTAGAGACGAACGCTCATGGCAGGGGGGCTCGGGAAGGAGGAAAAAACTGTGACAGGCGGTGCGATCACGCCATTCCAGAGCAGTTAATCACGCCGAGGGTCCCTCTCCGAAGTCTCGTTCTGACGGCGCAGCCAGCGGCTGGCCTCCGCCACCAGGGCGGTGGTGGTGGCCGGACCGGCTGGTGCCGCTGTGTCCGTCGCTGCCGTTTCGGGCAGCCGTCCGAAGGCCCGCTCGCAGGTGAGGTGGTCGATCAGGCGGCCCAGCTGGGGGCCGGGGGAAGGCCGAGCAGGCGCTGGAGCTGGCGGCCATCGAGGGGAGGCCTGGGGTGGTAGAGCGGATCCTCCGGGTTCCGCCAGCGCTCGAGGGCCCGCCTGGCCCCGGGCCCCTCCAGATGCAGCAGCAGGGCAGGCAGGTCCTCCTCCAGCTGGCGCTGCAGTTCCAGCCGCTCCGCTTCGGCCAGGATGTCCAGGGTCGGCGGGTTGGCTGGCCCGGAGGCCTCCAGGAGCCGCTCGCGCCAGCGGCGCAGCCGCTGGCAGCGCTGCTGCAGCCGCCGGCTGGCCCGCAGCCGTTCCAGCGCCGGACCAGTCAGCACGGCCGCCAGCCGTGCCAGCGGCAGGGCCCAGGCCCCCTCCTCGGGAGTCAGGCCGCAGACCCCTGGGCGGTGGGGCCCGAGGATCTCCAGCAGCCTTCCGTCCCCGCCCACGGCCCCCCACGGCTGCAGCAGCCCCGCCTGCAGGGCACGGGCCAGTCCCTGATGTCCATGGGAGGACCGGGCCAGGCGCTCCAGCTCCGCCAGCACGCGCTCGCCGGCCACGGCGTCGATCCGTTGCCGGTGGCGCTGGAGCAGCTCCCAGGTGCCCGGCGCGATCGTGAACTCCAGTTCGCAGGCCAGCCGCACCCCCCGCAGCAGCCGCAGCGGGTCGTCGAGCAGGTTGGCCTCGCTGATCGCCACGATCCTCTCCGCCGCCAGATCGGAGATCCCGCCGCAGGGGTCGATCAGCTGCAGCTCCGCGGCGGCTCGGCCGTCCGCTGCAGGCGTGGCCGGCAGGGGCAGGGCGATGGCGTTGACGGTGAAGTCGCGCCGGCCCAGATCGGCCCTCAGATCGCCACCGGCACACCGGGCCAGGTCGATGGTCCAGCCCGCCAGCACCAGCCTGGCGATCGATCGCTGCGGGTCCAGCACCACGCAGCTGCCGCCCAGCCTCCGGCCCAGGCTGCGGGCCAGCGCGATGGCATCGACGGGCACCACGAGGTCGAGGTCCGGCTTCGCCGTCAGGCGGCCCAACAGCCCATCCCGCACCGCTCCCCCCACCAGCACCGTCCCAGCCGGCAGCTGCCGGGGGGGCAGGGGCCAGCGCTCCGGGGCCAGGGCCTGCCACAGCTCCCGGGCTTGACGCGCCGGATCAGACGCCACAATGGGCGCCCTGCTGGGCCACGGCGGCATGTGCATCTGCGTGGATTGCCACTGGGTCGACCGCTGTCAGGCCTACCACGCGGTCGAACGCCAGCATGGCGTCGACCATCTCAATCCCTGCCCCGATTTCAGCCCCAGCCAGCCCCGCATCCACGTCCAGGTGATCGCTCTGGAGGCCGGCGGTGGGCCGGGCGGGGTCGGGGTGGAGTGGGACGTGCGGGCCTGCTCCGACTTCCGGGCCGATCCGGGCCGCTGGCGGCGCTGCAGGCCCGAGGAGCCGCTGCCGACATGAGGGGCCCGGTCGCCGGCGGTGGCCCCTGGCTGCTGGCCCTGCACAGCTCCAGCGACAGCCTCGGCGTCGGTCTGCAGCGCCTCGGGGCGGCGGAGCCCGAGCGCCTGGCCTGCTTCCCGCTGGGCCGTTCCCTCTCCAATGGCCTGTTCGAGAGCATCGAAGCGGTGCTTCCCGCCAGCGCCTGGCCGGATCTGGGGCGCCTGGCGGTGGCCACCGGTCCGGGCGGCTTCACCGGCACCCGTCTGACGGTGGTGCTGGCCCGCACCCTCGCCCAGCAGCTGGAGGTTCCCCTCGATGGGGTCAGCAGCTTCCTGCTGATGGCGCGCCGCCTCCTCACCGGTCCCGATCCCCCCGGCGCGGGTCCCTTCTGGCTGGTGCAGGACCTGCCCCGCCGCGGGGTGGTGGCGGGCCTGTACGCCGCCGATCCGGCCCGGCCGGGCGGGGTGGTCGAGCTGGAGGTTCCCCGGCTCCACCGCTCCGCCGGCGAGCTGGGGGACACCCCCGTGCATGCCGCCCGGGTCGATCTGCCCGACGACGTGCTCCAGCTGCTGACGCTCAGCGAGGCGATCGCGGCCGCGGGCCTGGACGCCCCCTGGCAGCCGGTCCTGCCCCTCTATCCCACCAGTCCGGTGGAGGCGCTCCCGTGCTGAGCCGGCCCGAGCCCCGCCCCCGGCCTCGCCGGCGCCGCCGCCGGGTTGCCGCCGGGCCGGTGGCGGCGCAGAAATCCACCCGGGAGCGCCGCCCGCGGCCGCTGCCGCCGGTTCGCCGCCGCCGCCGCTTTCCGGGACGGCTGGTGGGTCTCGGTCTGCTGGGCCTCGGTCTGCTGTGGCTCTCGCGCGGCTGGTGGTGGCCCACCCCGCCGCCGCCCCAGATGATCCTGGTGCTGGGAGGAGACGCCGACCGGGAGGCGGCGGCGGCCCGCCTGGCCCGCAGCGACGGCCTGCCGGTGGTGGTGACCGGCGGCACCAACCCCGAGTACGCCCACTGGCTGTTCCAGCAGAAGGAAGGTCTGCCGGCCCGGCAGGTCCAGCTGGATTACCGTGCCCGCGACACGGTCTCGAACTTCACCTCCCTGGTCGACGACCTCCGCAAGGCCCACATCCGCCACGCCCTGCTCGTCACCTCCAGCGATCACATGGAGCGGGCCCTGCTGGTGGGACGGATCGTCGCCGGCAGCCGCGGCATCCACCTCACGCCTGTGTCGGTGCCCTGCGGCTCCCTCTGCGTCGTCGAGGGCCGGGGGCGGCTCTGGCGGGATGGGGTGCGGGCCGCCCTCTGGGTGGTCAGCGGCCGGGACATCAGGCCGTGGGTGGAAGAGCGGGTCGCTCCCTGGCTGGAGAAAGCAGGGATCCTCTGATCGGGCCCAGGTCGAGCATCCGGTTGATCTGCTCCTGGGCGGCCAGGGTGACCGCATCCAGATCGCTCCGGCGACGGGAGGCGGGTGGCGGAATGGGGGTGCCGATGCGGATGTGGATCGGCACCAGCCGAGGACCCTTGCCACCAGGCCCCAGGGCCAGGTGGCTGTTGATGATCGCCACCGGCAGCAGGGGCACGCCAGCCCGGGCCGCCAGCAGCGCCGCCCCCGGCTGGGGTCTGTTGACCCGGCCATCCCGCTGGCGGGTGCCGTCCAGGAAGACGCCGGTGGCCCAGCCCTGCAGCAGCCGGTCGGTGGCGGTGCGGATCGCCTCGCGGTCGCCGGCGCCCCGCTCCACCGGGTAGGCGCCGCAGGCCCGGATGATCGGCCCCAGCAGCGGCACCCGGAACAGCTCGGCCTTGGCCATGAAGGCCACGGGCCGGCCCAGGGCGTGGCCCAGCAGGGGCGGGTCCAGATGGGAGCCGTGGTTGGCCACCACCACCACGGCTCCCTCCATCGGCACGTTGGCGTTGCCCGCGGTGCGGCCCCGGAACAGGAGGCGGTAGACGGGGAACACCAGCAGGTAGCTGATCAGCCGGTAGGTGAGGCTGGGCCGGGGAGTGCTCAGCAGGGCAGGGGGATCGGCCGGTGGGCGGCGTCGGCGCCTCACAGCCCCAGGTCGGCGGCGCTCGCGATCTGGGCGGTCTCGATGGCCGGGCAGCTGCGCTTGATCAGGCCGCTGAGCACATTCCCGGGACCGATCTCGACGGCGGTGCCGATGCCGGCGCTCACCAGCTGTTCCATGGTCTCCCGCCAGCGCACACCCATGGTCATCTGCTGCCGCAGGCGCTCCTTGAGGACGGCGGCCGAGGTCGCGGGCCGGGGATCGGCGTTGCTGAGCACGGGGATCCGCGCATCGGCGAAGGGGACCGCCTCGAGGGTGGCGGCGAAGGCCTCGGCGGCGGCGGCCATGAAGGGGGAATGGAAGGCGCCGGACACGGCCAGGGGGATCGCCCGCTTGCAGCGGACCGTGGCGCTGACGCTCGCCACTGCTTCCGGCGTTCCCGAGAGCACCACCTGGGCGGCGCTGTTGTCGTTGGCGATGACCACGCCCTCGGTGGCGGCCACCACCCGCTCGAGTTCGTCGCGGTCGAAGCCCATCACCGCGGCCATGGCCCCGCCGCCGGCGGCGGCCATCAGCTCGCTGCGGCGCTGCATCAGCGCCAGGCCGGTCTCGGCGTCGAACACCCCGGCGGCGTAAAGCGCCACCAACTCGCCCAGGCTGTGGCCCGCCACCAGCTCGGCCTGGCGTCCCTGGCGCCGCAGTTCGTCCACCAGCAGACTTTCGATCACGAACAGGGCCGGCTGGGTGTTGCGGGTGTCGTTGAGGTCCCCGGGGGCTCCAGCTACCTCAGCTCCGTCCGTCTCTGCGCCGGCGCAGATCGCCAGCAGGTCCCGCCCGAGCCGCTCGGAGGCCCGATCGAACCGCTCCCGGGCCCCGGGCAGACCGATCACCCCCTCCGCCATCCCCGGCTTCTGCGAGCCCTGTCCCGGAAACACCCAGGCGATGGCCATGCCAGCCCTCCGTTCAACGGCAGGAGATTAGGCGTCGGCCGGCGGGGTCCCCGGACCGCTCCAGCGGAACAGGGCGGCGCCCCAGCTCAGGCCGGCGCCGAAGCCGCTGCTGGCGATCAGGTCGCCGGCCCCCACCCGCCCGTCGCGCACCGCCTCGTCGAGCATGAGGGGGATCGTGGCGGCCGAGGTGTTCCCGTAGGCGGCCAGGTTGCTGAGCACCTTCGAGGCGGGCATGGCGAAGCGTTCGGCCACCGCATCGAGGATGCGCTGGTTGGCCTGGTGCAGCAGCAGCCAGTCGACGGCGGCCGGATCCGTGCCGCTGGCCTCCAGCAGCTCGGCGAGCACCGCGGGCACCTCGCGCACGGCGAACTTGTAGACCTCCTGGCCGTTCATGTGGATCGGGGCGAAACCGCCCGACTGGTGGGAGAGCCCCCCCAGCAGGGGCCTCCGTACATCCACCTGGGCCAGCGTGAGGCAGGCGTTGCGGCTGCCGTCCGAATGCATGCGGAAGCCCAGCAGCCCGTCGTCGTCGGGTCGGCAGGCCTGGACGGCCACGGCACCGGCCCCGTCGCCGAAGAGCACGCAGGTGCGGCGATCGTCCCAGTCGAGCCAGCGGCTGAGCTGGTCGGCGCCGATCACCAGCACTCGCTGCATCGCCCCTCCGCGGATGTACTGGGCGGCGGTGATCAGGGCGAACAGGAAGCCGCTGCAGGCGGCGGTGAGGTCGAAGGCCACCGCCCGGCTGGCCCCCAGGGCCGCCTGCACCCGCGGTGCCGTGCCGAACAGATCGTCGGGGCTGGAGGTGGCCAGCAGGATCAGATCCACCTCCCCGGGGGCCCAGCCTGCATGGTCGAGGGCGGCCCGACCGGCCTCCGCGGCCAGCGTGGTCACGGTCTCGCCGGGGCCGGCCACCCTGCGGGCGGCGATGCCGGTGCGGCTGCGGATCCAGTCGTCGTTGGTCTCGACTCTCTCGCTCAGCTGGTCATTGCTGATGCTGGCCGCCGGAAGGGCACGGCCGCAGCCCACCAGAGCCATGCCCCGGAGGGAGGCCGTCGTCCCAGCGGTGTCTGCCCTGAGCGGCACCCATTCGGTTCACAGGTGGGCTCAGTCAACCACAGGTGGTCGCCACGCCGGCGCTTCCCCGGCCGAGGGCGTGGAGGTCCTCCATCACGCCGTGACTCGCGGCCGAGTGGGCCAGCCGCAGGGCACTCACCACCGAGAGGGCCCGGCTGCTGCCGTGGCCGATCACGCAGACCCCGTCGACTCCCAGCAGCAGGGCGCCGCCGTGCTCCGCATGGTCGAGGCGCTTCTTGATCCGCACCAGGTTGCTGCGCAGGAACGCCGAACCCACCTTCCCCCGGCGGCCCCGGGGCAGCTCGGCCCGCAGCACGTCCAGCAGGACGCTGCCCACCGATTCCAGGAACTTCAGCAGCACGTTGCCCGTGAAGCCGTCGCAGACCACCACGTCGAAGTCTCCGGAGAGGATGTCGCGCCCCTCGCAGTTGCCGGCGAACACGAAGCGCTCGTCGCTGGAGAGCAACGGGTGGGTGCGCAGGCAGAGATCATTGCCCTTGCAGGCCTCCTCGCCGATGTTCACCAGGCCGATGCGGGGCCGTTTCACCTGCAGCACGTCGCGGCTGTAGATGTTCCCCAGCAGGGCGAACTGGTGCAGCCATTCCGGCCGGCAGTCCATGTTCGCCCCCACGTCCAGCACGAGCACCTGCTGGCCGGGGTCCTTGGTGGGAAACAGGGCGCCGATGGCGGGGCGGTCGATGCCGGCCAGCCGGCCGAGCCGGAAGATCGCCGCCGCCATCACCGCCCCGGAGTTGCCGGCGGAGTATACGGCGGTGGCCTCACCCCGCTTCACCAGATCCATGGCGAGGTTGATGCTGGCATCGCGCTTGCGGCGCACCACGGTGGCCTCGTCGTGCATCTCCACCGATGGGCCGCTGGGCACCAGCTGGATCAGGCCGCGCTCCACCGCCTCGTCGAGGTCGTGGCCCAGGCCCATGGCCGTCACGGCCCGACGCAGAGGGTCCGGTTCGGCCACGAAGCGGATGCGCAGGGGCAGCAGGTTCACCGCCCGAAGGCAGCCCTCCAGGATCGGCCCCGGGGCATGGTCCCCACCCATGCCGTCGACGGCCACCCAGAGGCGCGCCCGGTCGTCGATGGCGCTGCCGGTGCCGGCGCCCTGCTGCAGGCGCCGCAGGGGGTCGAAGACCAGGGGCTGGAGCACGGATCCCGCCACGTTGGTGGCGGCGCCGGCCACGCTGCCGGCCACGGAAACCGCCCCGGAGGCCGCTCCGGTGGCGGTGGCGGTGGCGGTGCCCACCAGGCTGGTGACGGCCGCATTGCGCCTGTACCAGATGACCAGACGGCGGATGGTCCGGTTGGGCTTGGTCCGTGGTTGGGAGAGGCGGCGGCCATCGCGGCCGCTGCCTTCAGGATCCTTCGGTGGCAACGGGTTCAACGATGCGCTGGAACAGGTAGCCGGTGCCCCGGGCCGTGAGGATCAGCTCGGGGTTGGCCGGATCATCCTCCAGTTTGGATCGCAGCCGGGAGATGTGGACATCCACCACCCGGGTGTCCACGTGACGCTCGGGGGTGTACCCCCAGACCTCCTTGAGGATCTCGCCGCGGCTGAAGGGCTCGCCGGAGCGGCTCACCAGGAGCTCCAGGAGGCTGAACTCCATTCCGGTCAGGCGGATGCGCTCGTCGCCCCGGTACACCTGGCGCTTGTTGGTGTCGATGCGCAGATCGCCCACCTGGATCACGCCGGAGTTGGGGATGCCGGCCCCCTGCTCCTTCTCCACCCGCCGCAGCACGCACCGGATGCGGGCCTCGAGCTCCTTGGGGCTGAAGGGCTTGACGACGTAGTCGTCGGCGCCCAGTTCGAGACCGGTGATGCGGTCCGCCACGTCGCCGAGGGCGGTCAGCATCACGATCGGCACGTCGGACTCCTTGCGCAGCTCCTGGCAGACGCCGTAGCCGTCCAGCTTCGGCATCATCACGTCGAGCACCACCAGATCGGGCAGGACGCGGTGGAAGGTCTCGAGGGCCTCCTCGCCATCGCTGGCGGTGACGACCTGGTATCCGATCATCGAAAGGCGGGTCTCCAGGATCCGGCGAATGCTCGCCTCGTCATCGACGACGAGGATGGTTTCCTTGGCGGTGGCAGAGGCCGTCATTGCGGCACGGAGAATGCAACACGGTTTCGACCCACTGAACCGGTGGCGAGGTCGCGAATTCACCAACCGCCACCTTTCTTCATACACCCCGCGACCCGCCCTTGGCCCGCCCCAGCTCCAGCTTCGTCTGCCAGGCCTGCGGGGCGAGGACCCGCCAGTTCTTCGGCCGCTGTGCCGGCTGTGGCGGCTGGAACACCCTGGTGGAGCAGCTGGAGGCGGGCGGCGACAGCCGCCGCCGGCGTCCGCTGGCCGACGACGGGGCCGGAGCGTCCGCCGGGTCCCCGTCCCCGGGGCGCCCGCGCCGCTCCGAACCGATCCAGGCCGTGGGGGAAAGGCCCCTGCAGCGCCTGGCCAGCGGCTACCCGGAACTGGACAGGGTGCTCGGCGGTGGCCTGGTGCCCGGCTCCCTTGTGCTGCTGGGCGGTGACCCTGGCATCGGCAAGAGCACCCTGCTGCTGCAGAGCGCCCGGGCCATGGCGTCCCGTGCCGCCGTCCTCTACGTCAGTGCCGAGGAATCGGCCCAGCAGGTCAAGCTGCGCTGGCGGCGCCTGGCGGACGACGGCCCCGCCACCGCTCCGCCGCCGGGTGACGGGGAAGCGGCCGCCGCCGGCGACGGCCTGCAGCTGCTGGCGGAGACCGATCTGGAACTGGTGCTGCAGGAACTGGAGACCCTGCGACCGGCGGTGGCGATCATCGACAGCATCCAGGCCCTGCACGACGGCGACCTGGGCAGCGCCCCCGGGTCGGTGTCCCAGGTGCGGGAATGCGCCGCCGCGCTTCAGCGCATCGCCAAGCGCCAGCACACGGCCCTGGTGCTGGTGGGGCACGTCACCAAGGAGGGGATGCTGGCGGGTCCCAAGGTGCTCGAGCATCTGGTGGATGCGGTGCTCACCTTCGAGGGGGACCGCTTCGCCAGCCACCGGCTGCTGCGGGCGGTGAAGAACCGCTTCGGGGCCACCCATGAGCTGGGGGTGTTCGAGATGCAGGGCTCCGGACTGGTTGAGGTGGGCAACCCCAGCGAGCTGTTCCTGGCCGGCGATGGTCCCAGCCCGGGCACCGCCACGATCGTGGCCTGCGAGGGCACCCGCTCGCTGCTGGTGGAGATCCAGGCCCTGGTGAGTCCCACCAGCTACGCCAGCCCCCGGCGGACCGCCACCGGGATCGGCACCAACCGCCTGCACCAGATCCTGGCAGTGCTGGAGAAGCACATGGGGCTGCCCCTGTCTCGGTTCGACTGCTACCTGGCGGTGGCCGGCGGCCTCGCCGTGGAGGAGCCGGCGGCCGACCTCGGGGTGGCCGCGGCGGTGGTGGCCAGCTACCGCGACCTCACTCTGCCGGCGGGCACGGTGCTGGTGGGGGAGCTGGGTCTGGGGGGGCAGCTCCGCCCCGTGGGCCAGCTAGAGCTGCGCCTGCAGGAGGCGGCCCGTCTCGGCTTCACCCGGGTGGTGGTGCCGCGGGGCAGCGCCTTGGGGCCCTTGACCGCCGGCCTCGGCCTGCAGCTGCTGGAGGCGGCCACGGTGGCCGAGGCCCTGGTGGCCGGCCTGGGGGTGAACCCCGCCGATCAGACGTAGGCGCCGATCAGAAGTAGACGTCGACGTTGCTGCGTCCTGTCGACTTGAGCCAGTTCTCGATGTCCAGGTAGCCGCCCGGGTAGAGCCGCACCGCCTTGCTCCAGTGCACGGCCGCCTCGTCGAACCAGCGGTCGGCCGCGTCCTGGTCACCTCTCTCCTCGGCCAGCCGTCCCCACTTCTCGTAGATCAGGCCCATGTTCTTCAGGCAGGAGGGGGAGTTGGCATTGGCGTCCAGCGACTGGCGGTAGTAGTCGAGGGCCTTCTCCTCCTCCCCGTTGCTCATGAAGATGATCGCCATGTTCTTGAGGATCTCGCCCCGGTCGATGCTGTTCTCCTCCAGCTTGAGGGCCTCCTCGTAGTTCTCGAGTGCCTCGGCGTAATCCCCGTCGTTCTGGGCCGAGAGGCCGTCGCGGTAATAGACGTAGGCCTCCTTCGCCTTGGGGTCGATCGGCAGCAGCTTGACGATCAGGTCGGCCATGACCGTGAAGCTCTTGTCGATGAAGTTGTCGTTGCGCTGCGAGCGGGGCAAGGGTCCAGGTCCGGATCTGGCCCCATCCTGCCTCGGGTGCCGCGGACCCCGGCGCAGGCCCCATGGGTCCCTAGCCTGGGGATCCGCTCCGTCCCCGCTGGGCGTCCCCCCGCGTGATCGCCAGCACCTCTTCTTCCATGCCCTCCGAAGCGGTGATCCAGCCGCGGCCGCAGGGTTCCGAGCCGCTGCTGCTCGATGTGGAGGGCATGAAGTGCGGCGGTTGCGTCCGCGCCGTGGAGCGCCGGCTGCTGCAGACCCCCGGTGTGGGCCAGGCCAGCGTCAACCTGCTCACCCGCACCGCCTGGGTGGAGCTGGAGCCCGCGGCCGCCGGGTCCGACGGGGCCTGCCTGGATCCCCTTCCGGCGCTGCTGAGTGGCCTCGAGGACCTGGGCTTCCGCGCCAGGCCTCGCAGCCAGGGCCAGGACGTGCCCGGGGAGCGGGAGCGCCGCCGGCAGGAGCACTGGTGGAGCCACTGGCGCCAGCTGGTGGTGGCGCTGCTGCTGCTGTCCGTCTCCGGGCTGGGGCATCTGGCCGACGCGGGCCGGCTGCCCTGGCCCGGTCCCTGGCACCTGCTGGGCACGCCCTGGACCCATGCCCTGGTGGCCTCCCTCGCCCTGGCCTTCCCTGGCCGGCCGATCCTCGCCAGCGGCCTGCGTTCCGCCCTGGCCGGCGTCCCCGGCATGGACACCCTGGTGGGCCTGGGGGTGGCCAGCGCCTACCTCTCCAGCCTGGTGGGCTGGCTCTGGCCCGGCAGCGGCTGGCCCTGCTACTTCAACGAGCCGGTGATGCTGCTGGGCTTCGTCCTCACCGGCCGCTTCCTCGAGGAGCGGGCCCGCTACCGGACGGGCCGGGCCATCGGCGAGCTCAGCGCCCTCCAGCCCGATCACGCCCTGCTGCTGCTGGGCGAAGGCCCACCCCGGCAGGTGCGGGTGGGCGGGCTGCGGCCGGGGGACCGGCTGCGGCTGCTGCCCGGTGATCGGGTCCCGGT
The DNA here is from genome assembly GCA_000708525.1 of Cyanobium sp. CACIAM 14. Classification (GTDB taxonomy): domain Bacteria; phylum Cyanobacteriota; class Cyanobacteriia; order PCC-6307; family Cyanobiaceae; genus Cyanobium. The sequence continues at coordinate 5,621 of JMRP01000006.1, read as the reverse complement.
GGATGGGCGCGTGCTGGAGGGAATCTCCAGCGTGGACGCCTCCTCCCTCACCGGCGAGCCCTTGCCCCGGGCCGTGGAGCCGGGCAGCGAACTGGCCGCCGGCATGCTCAATCTCTCCGGCTCGCTCGTGCTGGAGGTGCAGCGCTGCGGCGCCGAGAGCGCCATCGCCCGCATCGTGCAGCTGGTGGAGCGGGCCCAGGCCCGCAAGGCTCCCATTCAGGGGCTGGCGGATCGGGTGGCGGGACGCTTCACCCTGGCGGTGCTGGTCCTGGCCCTGGCCACCCTGCTCTTCTGGTGGCTCTGGGGCTGCCAGGTCTGGCCCGGGGTCCTGGATGCGCCGGCGGCGGGTCGGGGACTCCATGTCCACGGCGGAGCCGCCGTCACGGTTACACCGTTCTCCCTGGCGCTGCAGCTGGCCATCGCCGTGCTGGTGGTGGCCTGTCCCTGTGCCCTGGGGCTGGCCACCCCCACGGCGATCACGGTGGGAGCGGGAGTGGCGGCCCGCGCGGGTCTGCTGTTCCGCGGCGGTGACGCCATCGAGATCGCCTCGCGGCTGGAGGCGGTGCTGTTCGACAAGACCGGCACCCTCACGATCGGACGTCCCCGCGTGACGGCGGTCCGGCTCGTCGGCGCCGGGGCGGCCCTCGGGGCCGACCGGCTGGTGCAGCTGGCGGCCAGCCTCGAGCAGCACAGCCGCCACCCCCTGGCCCACGCCCTGCTCGAGGAGGCTCAGGCCAGGCAGCTGCCGCTCCTGCCCGCCGCCGAGGCCCGTGCCGTGCCGGGCCAGGGGGTGCAGGGCCGGCTGGAGGGCTCCGTTGAGGTGCGGGTGGGCCGGCTGGCCTGGCTGGCCCGCGACGGCGTGGCGCTGGAGGCGGCCGGCGCGGCCTTCCAGGACGCGCTGGCGGCCGCCGGTGCCACCGTGCTGGCGGTGGCGGCCGATGGGGTGCTGCTTGGGCTCCTCGCCGTGGAGGACCGGCCCCGCCCTGATGCCGCCGCCACGGTCACCCGATTGCGGCGGCTGGGCCTGCGGCTGGGGCTCCTCAGCGGTGACCGCCAGGGCAGTGTGGAGCAGCTTGGTCAGCGGCTCGGCCTGCGGCCGGAGGAGCTGGCCTGGGAGCTGCGACCCGAGGACAAGCTGGAGCGCATCCTGCTGGCCCGCGGCCGGGGGGCGGTGGCGATGGTGGGCGACGGTGTGAACGACGCTCCGGCCCTGGCGGCGGCCGATCTGGGCATCGCCGTCGGCACGGGCACCCAGATCGCCCAGGACACCGCCTCCCTGGTGGTCATGGGCGAGGGTCTGGCGGGCATCGTCCGGGCCCTGGAGATCGCCCGGCGGACCATGGCCAAGGTGCGCCAGAACCTGGCCTGGGCGTTCGGCTACAACCTGATCGTGCTGCCGGTCGCGGCGGGGGTGCTGCTTCCCGGGTTCGGTCTGCGCCTTTCCCCCGGGCTCGCGGCCCTGCTGATGGCCTGCAGTTCGATCACCGTGGTCGGCAACGCCCTGCTGCTGCAGCCCCCGCCGGTGGATCCGCCGTCATGAGGGGTCGGCTCGTGGTGCTGGAGGGCATCGATGGCTGCGGCAAGACCACCCAGATCGAGGCCCTGGGTGCCTGGTTGCCCGGCAGCGGCCTGATGGCGAGCGGGGCCCGTCTCGTGGTGACGCGGGAACCGGGCGGCACCGCCCTGGGCCAGGCCCTGCGGGCCCTCCTGCTGAGCCCGCCGGAGGGTGCCGCGCCCGCCGGCCTGAGCGAACTGCTGCTCTATGCCGCCGACCGTGCCCAGCACGTGGAGACGTGCCTGCGTCCGGCCCTGGAGGCAGGCGACTGGGTGCTCTGTGATCGCTTCACCGGGTCGACCGCCGCCTACCAGGGGTACGGCCGCGGTCTCCCCCTGGCCACCATCCACCAGCTGGAGACCATGGCCACGTCAGGGCTCGAGGCGGACCTCACCCTCTGGCTCGACCTGCCGCTGACCGGCTCGCTGCGGCGCCGGGGAGATCGTCCTGCCGACCGGATCGAGGCCGCCGGGGAGGCCTTCCTGCAGCGGGTCTGCGACGGTTTCGCCGCCCTGGCAAGCGAACGGGGCTGGCAGCGGGTGGAGGCTGGGTTGCCCCGGGAGCGGGTGACGGCCCATTGCCGCGAGCTGATCGCGCGCCACCTGGGGGCGGCTCCGGACGCGGGCGGCCGTGGCTGATCTGTTCGACGATCTCATCGGCCAGCCGCGGGCGGTGACCCTGCTCACGGCGGCCCTCGAACGGGGACGGCTCGCCCCGGCCTATCTGTTCACGGGGGCCGACGGGGTGGGCCGCCGGCTGGCGGCCCTGCGTCTGCTCGAAGGCATCCTCTCGGGCGGCGTCGCCGGATCGGAGCCGATCCGGCGACGGCTGGCGCAGGGCAACCATCCCGACCTTCTCTGGGTCGAGCCCACCTACCAGCACCAGGGTCGGCTGGTGAAGGCGTCGGAGGCCGAGGAGCAGGGGATCGGCCGCCGCACCCCCCCGCAGCTGCGGCTCGAGCAGGTGCGGGAGGTGACCTGGTTCCTGGCCCGTCGCCCCGTGGAGGGGGACCGTTCCCTGGTGGTGCTGGAGGCGGCCGAGGCGATGGCCGAAGCGGCCGCCAACGCCCTGCTCAAGACCCTGGAGGAACCGGGCCACGGCCTGCTCATCCTGCTTACGGCGGCCCCCGAACGGCTGCTGTCCACGATCCGCTCCCGGTGCCAGCCCATCCCGTTCGTGCGTCTCTCCCCCGCACTGATGCAGGACGTGCTGCGGCGGCAGCCGCAGCAGGAGCAGGTCGCCGTGGACGCCACCGGCGACCCGCCGGAACTGCTGGAGCTGGCAGCGGGGTCGCCCGGAGCGCTGCTGCGTCACCGACGCTTCTGGCGAGGCCTTCCCGAGGGGCTGGCCGAGCGGTTGCTGGCCCTCGGCCGGGATCCGATGGAGGCCCTGGCCCTGGCCCGGGACCTCAGCGAAGCCCTCGATGGCGAGCAGCAGCTGTGGCTGCTCGACTGGTGGCAGCTCCAGCTCTGGCGGAGGCGCCGCCAGCAGGGTCCCCTCAGACGCATCGAACAGCTGCGCAGCCACCTGCTGGCGTTCGTGCAGCCGCGGCTGGCTTGGGAGGTGGCCCTGCTGGATCTGGGCGCCTAGCGGGCGGCTCAGGCCGCCGCGCTGCCGCGCACGGTCTGTCCCTGCTGGCGGGCCGCCCGGGCTTCTTTGACGAGGCTGGCGAGGGCCTCCAGCTGATCGGCGGGAGGGAGTTCCAGGCAGTAGCCCGCCCCGTAGACCGTCTTGATGAAGCGCGGCTTGCGCGGGTCGGGCTCCAGCTTGGTGCGCAGATGGCGCACATGCACCCGGATCGTCTCGATGTCGTCGTCGGGCTCGTAGCCCCACACTTCCTTGAGGATCAGGGAGGGCGCCACCGTCTGGCCGTGACGCTGCAGGAGGCAGTGCAGCAGTTCGAACTCCAGGTGGGTGAGCCGCACCGGCGCATCGAACCAGATGGCTTCGAACCGCTCCGGCACCAGGGTGAGACAGCTGTAGCTGAGGATCTCGCTGTGCTTGGTGGAGAGGGGAGCCCGTTCGCTGCGGCGCAGCAGGGCCTTGACCCGCACCATCAGTTCCTCGAGGTCGAAGGGCTTGGTGAGGTAGTCGTCGGCTCCGGAATTGAAGCCGCTGACCTTGTCCTTGGTGCCGCCCAGGGCGGTGAGCATCAGGATGGGGATCTTGGCGGTGCGCTCGTCGCGCCGCAGACGCTGGCAGAGGGTGAGACCGTCGACCTTGGGGAGCATCAGGTCGAGCAGGATGAGATCAGGGCCGTACTGGAGGGCCAGGGCCTGGCCCTTGATGCCGTCCTCGGCCCGGTGCACATCGAAGCCGCCGTGCTCGAGATGGCCGGCCACGAGTTCGCGCATGTCGCCGTCGTCTTCGATCAGCAGGATGCAGGGCTTCATGGCTGGCGGCGGTGCGTTGTCGGAACCTGACAGGGGGGCTGCCCGGGAGACGGCGGGGGGAGGAGGGAGGGTGGACGGTTGGCCGTTGAGGAGGCAAAGCTCCCGAACTGAGGCAGGCCGGACGATTCCGGCAACCGACTCACTCAACGAAGGATGACATTTTCACCGGTTCCGCTTCCATTCGCATACGGTCCGTTGCATGTGTTGGTCGGTTGGGGCCCGCGGCGGGGGGGCGAGATCTCCGGCAGGGCAGGGGTCCGCCTGCCTGCAGCAGCGTGGATCCGCGGGAGATCTTCATCTTTTTTTCCACTTCTCCTCTGCCTGGCCGCCCTGCGCGCGCGCCCCTCTCTCTCCGGGGACGTCGGTGAACTGCAGAGATGTCACTCGCCGGCGGCATGCCCTGCGAGCGTCCGGCGGTGAAGGGTGGAAAAACTCCCCGGGCGGGATTCGAACCTGCGACCAATCGGTTAACAGCCGACCGCTCTACCGCTGAGCTACCGAGGAATGGGCCCGTCCTGCGAGCCAGATGACCTTACCTTTCGGCGCTGCCGGCGGGCAAGGGGGCCAGGTTCCGGAGCAGGCTCTCCCCGCTCTGCCAGGGGCCGATGCGGCCCGCCTGCATCAGGGCGGCGCCGTCGCAGCGCCGCAGTTCCTCGAGGCGATGGGTGATCCACAGAGCCGTCAGCGGGGCGCTGCTGCGGTGGCAGAGGCGATGGATCAGGTCCAGCACCCCGGCCTGGCTGTCGGGATCGAGCAGGGCGGTGGGTTCATCGAGGAGCAGCAGCGTGGCGGAGCTGGCCAGGGCCCCGGCGATGGCCAGCCGTTGCTTCTGACCACCGCTGAGGGTGTGGATGGGGCGTTGCTCCAGGCCCGCCAGGCCCACCTGGGCCAGGGCCTGGGCCACCCGATCGGCCCGCTCCCCGCTGCTGAGGCCCTCCGGCAGAGCCAGCTGCAGGTCGCTGCCGCAGCTCGGCAGCAGCAGCTGGTGGTCGGGGTTCTGGAACACCAGGGCGGGCTTGCAGGAGCAGAGGATCCGCCCGGCATCGGGGCTCAGCAGGCCGGCGATCAGCCGCAGCAGGGTGCTCTTGCCGCTGCCGTTGCTGCCCACCAGCATCCAGAGCCCCGGTCCGGGAATCTCCAGCCGGCAGTCCCGCAGGGCCGGGGGGGCCTGGCCCCAGCCGAAACGCAGTCCCTCGACGGACAGGGGAGGCTGCTCCGTCGGAGAGGGTGTCACGGTTCGAAGCTGAAGCCGGGCCGCTTGCCGCCGCCGGCGACCCCCGACTTCTCGTACATCTGAACGGCCAGGACCTCTCCGCTGAGCAGGCTGACCCGTTTCTGTTCGTCCTTCTCGCAGGTCAGCTCCAGCACCCGGGGGTGGCCGGTCTCCAGGGCCTGGCGGACCTCCGCGTAGAGGGCCTGGGCATCGTCCAGCTCCTTGCGCTGGACCGCGACGGGCATGGGGCTGAGCCGGAGGGAGATCTCGACGACGTACATGGTGGAAGGGACGAACGGGCCGTGGCCCGGCGGCGGGAAGCAGGTGACACTCTGGCGAATCGCCCGCTGGTCAGGCCCCGCTGGGCATTTGTGCTCATTCCACGGCCGCGGCGGCGGCTCCCTTCGCGCTGGGCGGCTCTCATCTTTTACGATCGGGTTGTAAAGCTTCATGAAGGCTT
>JMRP01000005.1 GCA_000708525.1 Cyanobium sp. CACIAM 14 | reverse complement strand
GGGTTTTTCTGCAAACTCCTAGACAAGTGGACCCATGTTCCATTGCTCCACGTCTCGCAGGCTCCCTGCTCCGGCAACCCGCGGGACTGCAAACCAAGGAATAGACCCTCTGCAGACTTCCCAGTCAGGTCGGTTCAGAGTTCTTGATCAGTTCTGCCACATGCGTTGCAAAGCCATTGCCAAGCATCCATCGCCCGTAATCCGTGTACTGGTCCGCTCCCCGGGATGCTTCGGCTCTGCTCTGAATCACGGCGGAGGCAAGGCTCTCCAGCCAGCTCCCATCTGCTCCACTCCACCACGTGAGTCCCAGATCACGGGCCTCGCGCTCCAGCCATCCACCAGAACGACCCACGATGGCGGCGGACCGTCGGCTGTGCCAGCGGGCGGAAGCGTAGCTCCACAGCAGGCCGGAGCTCCGGTACCTGTAAAGGTTCGGGTCGTAGGCCAGTAGGGCCACGTCGCACCCGGCCAGCAACTCCTGCATCCGCACCAGCCCAACCCGCTCGTTCAGCCAGAGGAAGCCCTTCACCTGCTGGCGGCCACGGTCGAGCAGGACCCGCTCAGACTCCGGGAGCGGGGCTTCGCTGTGAAGCTGGAACAGCCATTCCGCAGAGTCCAGCGGTGGTGGCAAGGGGCCTCCGTTAAGGAGACGGGTCACCACTTCCAGGGCTTCCTGCCGACCCTTGCCGACTTTGGTGTCACCCCAGTGCAAAAGGATCCGCGCTCGGTTGTTGCTGCACTGGGGGGGAGCCACTGAATGCGTTGCGATTCGCCGTTCGGTGCCCACCACGGCAGGGTGAAGGCCGCTGCTGCTCAGGCCTGCCGCCTTCAGAACTGGTGTGTAGAGCTCCTGGCCCTGTTGGCTCGGAAATTGCAGGTGAAGCCGATGGCCGCCTTGCTTGACGGCTCGCGCAAGGGCGCTGAGAGCCATCCTGCAGTTGGCGACCGCGGAGGGGACCCCCCCTTCTCCTTCCAGGGTTTCCCCTGGCGAAAACATCAGGCTCACCACCACTACCGCTCGCGGTTGGTGGCGCAGAGCCCTGGCTAGCCCGAGCAACTGGAAGGGCAGGGCCGTATGGAGCACCCATCCAATGACCGGCTGGGGGGGCTCGCCCGCCGGCCGTCCCAGCGCCTTCAGAAATTGCCGCTCCATCCGTTTGGCCAGATGCACCGTGCCACCCAGGTCGGCCCAATGGCGGGGATCCACGTAACCGCAGCCGCTGAAGACGCCAATGCATCCCCCGCGGGTCACCGCCTCGTCACACCAGCACTGCACGGCCCATCCCTGCTGGGACAAGACTTCCAGCAACTGGTCGTTCACGTCGACGTGATGTCCCGCGCTGCTGGCGAAGGCCGGATCGACGATCACCACCCGACCCATCCGAACCATCCGCTCCGATGCCTGACGGCTTGAATCGCCGCACAATGGTGCCAGTGATTTTCTTGCAGTGAACCCTTCTGGCTGGCCTACGGCATCGGAACTCCGCCAGCAGCTCCTAAGCGACACCTCGGACAGCCGATCCGTTTGGTTGGAGCAGCTGCATTGGATCGGTCGCTACGGACTGGCAGATGAACTGAGGGGTCTTGTCAGACGTCTTCGATCCTCCCCAGTCTGGGATGCAGCACTGGCTTTGGAAGTGAGCCTGGCCTGGCTTCTCGCCGGTCATGTCCACGAAGCAGACCTGGCCTTCCTGGAGGCGGATCGTCTCGATCCTTCCCTGGCTCTGGTCCCTGATGTCTGGGGGCTGTGGTCGGCCCCAGTCGATCACTCAGGGGCATCGCATGAGGAGCGACGTGACGCCGCGGGAGCGCTGGCCAATCGGATCAGGAACTGGCGCCATCTAGAAATCGCTTCGCTTTCTGAAACGTGGCGACGGCGTGCCGAGGCGGATTGGACAACCGTCCTCTGCGGTTCAGGACTGGATGAAATGGTCCTGCTGATTCGCTTCGGTGACGACAGCTTGCCGCCGATCGAGCCCTTCCTCGCCAGGCTGGTGGGAGAGTTTGAGATCGAGGCCAGCCCAAGACAGGCCCTGAAGTTCTGGTCGGTCTTGGCAGACATCCGCCCGGACTGGCCCCATGCCTGCATCAAGGCAGCCGATCTTGCCCTGGCAGCTGGTGAGCTCGACCGCTGCGCCGGCTGGATCGCCACGGCCACAACAGAAACCAGGCGAAACCACTGGTATTGGGACATCGCTGCCAGGCATGCCGTTGAGACCGGGGCCATCGCCATGGCCATGGATTACTGGGGAAAGGCGCTGGCTTTGGTGCCACCGGAGCTGGCTGAGGTGTTTCGCCAACGACGCCGGGAGGCCCGGCGAGGGGTGGGGGTCATGCAGGCCCGGTCTCTGCTTGATGGTGGCGATGCCGTGGCGGCGCTCGATTTGCTGCAGCGGTTGGTGGCCGAAGATCCCGAATGGCAACCCTTGCGCTCCCTGCTCCTGCAGGCAGAAACGATCGCTGGGCCAATTGCAGGGAACCAAACCGATTTGCCTGGGAAGGAGGAGCTGCATCGCTTCTCTCAGTTTCTGGCGCGGGCGGCTGCACGAGTTGGCATCCCCCTCCATCCCATCATCGCCAAAGAAGAAGTAGCTGATCGTGATCTTGACGCCTGCCGCCAAGACCTTGAGCGCTTCTCCGGCAGCCTCGGCGAGGCGGAAGCCCGGTTTGCCTTGGAGAGCTGACCGCTGGGCGCCGATTCAGCTACTGGTAGCTTCGATCCTCTCCAGCAACGCCGCGATCAGGACTTCCGCCCGTCGCTCCTCCTGCCGGTGCCGCTCCAGCAGCTGATGGAGTTCCTGATGAGCCAAAAAGTAGAATTCGAGTTCCTCTTGAACCTGCTGAAGCTGCAGACGATTGAGTTCCGCTTCGTCGCGCGCCTCGTCCAACTGGCTCTTGAGGCTGGCAATCTCGGCATCGATGGCTGGCTGATCCCTTGCGGTGGAGGAGGTCTGACTCATGGACAGGAGCTTAGAAGCTTCCCGCCGCAGCGTCGAGCGATCGGTGGCAGCTCCATGGCCCCATCGTCTGGGACATCGGGGCAGATCCCGTGCCTCCGCCGGGAGCTCTCGGTAGGGTTTGGCGGTGGTCTTCGCAGGTTCCGTGCCTCTGGCGTTTCCCGTCCTGGATCAGCGCACCTATCGCCAGAGGGAGGCTTTTCTCGGCGATTTCAAGCAGCAATGGAGTTCTCTCGCCGGCCACGTGCAGACCAGCCTGCGTCTGATGGCCCTCAACGGTATTCATGACCCGCTGGACGACACCCCCATCGCGGCTGGGGATCTCCAGCTGGAGGGAACCAACTACCGGGAAACGCTTCGCCATGGCGGGCTCGTTTCACGTCAGCGCGCCGTGCTGCTGCTGCTGCGCCAGCGGATCGAAGCGGGCGCGCTCCCTCGCCTCGAAGACCTGCGTCTTTACTGCCCGGAGGCCATCACGCCATTTGCCGAGCGTCTGCGGGGCCTCGTGGGCCACTACCAGGGAAGCGAGTACCTTCCGGATCCTCAGGATTCCCGGCGCCAGCAGGTGCGCCATGAAGACCTCTGCCATCTCGGCTTCGAGGATCGAAGCTTCGATGTGGTGATCTGCAACGAGGTGCTGGAGCATGTCTACGACCTGCCGGCGGCCCTCCGGTCGATCTGCCGCGTGCTCGTCCCCGGGGGCATGTTCATCGGCACGGTGCCCTTCGCCTATGGCCAGTTTGAATCGACCGTGAAGGCCCTCCATCACGGGCGGGATCAGGGCCCCGAACTTCTGATGGAGCCCGAGTACCACGGCGATCCGCTTGAGACGGAACGGGGTTCGCTCGTCTACCGCATCCCTGGCTGGGAGTTTCTCGATCAGCTGCGTGATGCTGGCTTCGAGGATCCCCGGATCGAAGCCATTCACTCTCCCTCCTATGGCATCCTCGGAGCCGAGATTCCCTGGATTCTGGTAGTCATGGCCGAACGTCCTCACGATCCCCAGGAACTGCGTCGTCAAGGAGCGGCATCGTGACGCTGGTTCAGTCGCCTGAGAGCGCAAGCCGGAGCAGATCTTCCGCCAGGTGGAACTTCTCCTGCTGGCGGTTGCACGCCACAAGCCAGTCGTGCCGCCGGTAGAAGGCGATCGAGGCGTTCAGCTGCTCTTCCAGCCTCCAGGCCTTCTCCCAGTCGCTGCGCCCATCGCCGCTGGCCCAGGCCGGCAGGGCCAGGGCCTGGCGCGTCCAGGGCAGGATCCCGTGGCGCTGCCGCCCCAGGCTCTCCACCGTGCCGGGAATGGTGGCAGGCTCCACGCTCGCCGGCAGCTCCAGCAGCCGGATGAGGTCGCCGAGCAACCGCTCCAGCAGCTGGTTGCTGGGGTGGTTGAAGGTGTGAAATAGCGGCAGGGGATGGTCGGGGGCGTTGTAGTTCGCCTCCAGCCATCGGGAGAGGCACAGGTCGCAATCCTGTTCTCGCCTCGCCAGCTCCTGCAGCGATCGCCGGTGCCAGCCTCGCAGCAGTTCTTCCATGGCTGCATTGGCGGGCAGCGCCAGGAGTGCCGCGGCTTCCAGCCCCTGCTCGGCGGCCGCCATCGCCAGGAAATCGTGATAGTCGCCGAGGGGGGATTCGGCCGCCAGTGCGGGCAGTTGGCCCCGGTCGTCATGGGCGTAGCCGATCGTGGGGTGGTACCCCTCGTAGTGCAGATTCGGCAGCACGACGGCCCGGGCCCCTGCAGGCAGCAGGGCTTCCAGGGTGGCGCCGTCCAGGCCGATGCCGTCGCGATAGCCCGGGGTGATCCGGTGCATCACCAGAAGGTGCGTGTGCCGCAGCACCCGGTGCAGTTCCGCCACCTCCTCCTTGCTGGCGAGATGCACGGGAGTGCAGAAGTGGAAGCGATGGGAGGGCAGGGCCCGCTCCAGCCCCAGGAACAGCGGATGGCTCTGGCAGTTGCCCACGATGGCGATGAGAGGCTCCCCCCCAGGGGTGGCCGCCAGCGCGGCAGGGACGGCGGCCGATTCCATGGCCAGCAACTCCCGCCGCAGCTCCGGCACCCAGTCCGGCAGCGGCGTGTGATAGGTCTCCAGCCGCTCCAGCATCTGCAGGGCCATGACGTGCAGGTCCCGCCGCTCTCTGGAGGACGGGCCGGCGTCCGGCGCCTTCAGCCGCCCATGGATCCAGATGGATCCATAGCGGCAGAACTGCTCATGGTGGATCGCCACCCACTCGGCCTGGGGGGAGGCGTGATCTAGCAGATGCCCGAAGAGACGGGTTCCCCAGCAGGCCAGGTCGATGGCCTGATCGGGGTCAGCCGCGGCCTCGGCCAGCATCTGCCGATGGCAGGCCAGGCCCAGATCCAGCAGCAGCTGCTGATCGTGGCTGTCGAGGCGGGCTTCCGACGCCATCACCCCTTCCCAGACCAGCTCCGCCACCTTGACCAGGCCCTGGCGCCTCAGGCATTCCCTGGCCAGGTCGAGTGTGGTGGCCCGATCCCGCCACGCAGCGACGGCTGAGGGTGGCTGGGTGACCGGGGGGCTGACCTCCATCGGATGGTTTGACTCCTGTCCGCCGGGGTGCTCGAGGTGGGGTCATCATGGCGGCGATGGTCTCCTGACGGCCCCTGGCCAGTGCCAGAGTCAGCAGCGACGCGCCGAAGCCATGAGCGCCGCTTCCGGCCAGCCCCAGCCTGATCCGCTCGGAGCTCTGAGCCCCGAGCTCGCCGAGGCCTGCCGCCACTGGGCCGGCATCCCGCCGGGGGAGGTCCGGGAAGGGCCGGATCCGGCCGAACGTCAGCGGTTGCGGCAGCTCGGAGCCGCGTGCCACCAGAGCATGCTGACCTTGCCCGGGGAGCGCCGAGCGGAGGCCATCGCCCTGGCCCTCGGGGGCGCCCGGCTCTTCGGCTGGCTGCTGGCCACCGACTCCGAGGAGCCTGACTGGGTGGCGGTGATGGAGGAGCAGTTCTGCCGCTACGGCGCGCTGTGGATCCACGAGCAGGGCGAGGCCGATCCCCATCTGTCCGCCCAGGCTCTGCCACTGATCGATCGGTTGCTGGAGCTCCATCCCACTCAGCAGGAATGGATCGCAGCGACGCGTCAGCAGCTCGAGGCGGCGGCCGTCATTCCCCGTGGCTTCCTCGCGCCCACCCTGACCGCCGCACCCTTCCCCTGGCCGGAGCCGCTCCACACCCATCGCCTCAGCCATCACCCGGCCAGCAACGCCGTGGTGCTGCCCATCGGTGCCATCGCCGACGGCCAGTGGTTCTGCGACTCCCTCCAGTACCTCCCGCCGGGTTGGCCGGATGCCCCCTGGATGCAGCGGGTCGCCGGTTACCGGCTCGAACGCCGCGGCGACGGCATCGGCCTGCGGCCCCTGCCGGATCCGCCTCCTGTCCTGGAGCCGCAGGCCGGCACCTGGTGCCTGCTGAACGACATCGTCGGCCACCGCAACCTGGCCCACTTCTTCTCCGACAGCCTGCCCCAGCTGGCGGCGATGCGCCGGCTCTCCAGCGAGCTTGGGCCGCTGACCCTGCTGGCCAGTCGCGAAACCCACGCCAATCTCGGCCATCTGCGCCGTCTGCTCTGGCCCGGCGAGGTGCGCTTCCGAGGGGATCTCCCCGGCGCCTTCCGCGTCGAACGGCTGGTGCTGCAACCGGTGGCCTTCAACGGTGGCAGCGGCTTCCACCCTCACCCCCGGCGGGAGTGGTTCTTCGCCATCGACGACTACCGCGAGGGCCTGGAGCTGCTGCGCGGGGCGCTGCAGCAGCCATCCGCCGAGGTGGCGCTGCAGGATCACTGGATCTGCTTCAGCCGTGATCTGGCCGCTCCCACCGAAGCTCCCCAGGGCCGCCATTTCAGCAACTACCCGGACCTGCTCGAGCGGCTCAGCAACCATGGGGTGCTGATCCTCGACCCAGGGCGTCACGACATCCGCGCGCTCAATGGTCTGATCGGCCGGGCCCGTGGCTTCGTGGGCATCCACGGCGCCGGGCTCGCCAATGCCTTCCTCGCTTCGCAGGGCGCGCGCATGATCGAGATCCGGCCCCAGGGTGGTGCCTGGCTGATGCTGGAACTGCTGGGCCGCGCCGCCGGGCTCGACTGGCAGGTGGTCGACAGCTCTGCCGACCCCGGGGATCCCGGTCGCAGCGTGATCCCGATCCAGGCGGTGCTCGACCGGCTCGCGTAGGGCCTCAGCTCCTCACCCACTCGGTGACGCCGCCGGGGCGGTCGATCAGCTCGATGCCCTCGGCGGCCAGTTCCGCCCGGATCCGGTCGGCGGTGGCGAAATCCCGGGCGGTCTTGGCGGCCCGGCGTTCCTCGATCCGCCGCTGGATCGCGGCCTCATCCACCGTGGCGGCGGCCGCTTCCGCCTCCAGGCCCAGCACCCCGGCCAGCTGCCGCAGCAACCGCCAGCGGGGCTCCAGGACTGCCGCCTCGCCGGCGGCGGCCTCGTCGGCTTCGCCCCGCTCGATCCTGTTGGCCAGGGCCCGCAGGGGGCGGGCCAGCTCGAACAGCACCGCCAGGGCGGCTGAGGTGTTGAGGTCGTCGTCCATGGCGGCGGCGAAGCGCTCGCGGGCCCGCAGCAGCTCCTCGCCGAGCGCCTCGGGGGCATCGGCAGGGGTGGCCGCGCCTGCCGGCGGGGCGCTCCAGCCCAGCGCCGCCCCGTGCCGCTCCCCCAGCCCCAGGGCGGCGTCCAGGCCCTTCCAGCCCGTCGCCGCCGCCGCCAGGGCCTCGGCGGTGAAGTCGAGCGGCTTGCGGTAGTGGGCCTGGAGCACGAACAGCCGCAGCGTCATCGGGCGCACGCCGCTCTCCAGCAGGGCCCGGATCGTGGTGAAGTTGCCCAGCGACTTGGACATCTTCTCGCCGCCCACGTTGACCATGCCGTTGTGCAGCCACCAGCGGGCCAGTGGCTTGCCGGTGGCCGCCTCCGACTGGGCGATCTCGTTCTCGTGGTGGGGAAAGATCAGATCGGCGCCGCCGAGATGGATGTCGATGGTGTCGCCGAGCTCCTCGCGCACCATCGCCGAGCATTCGATGTGCCAGCCGGGCCGGCCCGGCCCCCAGGGGGAGGGGAAGCTGGGTTCGCCCGGCTTGGCCCCCTTCCAGAGGGCGAAGTCGAACGGGTGGCGCTTGCGCGCCTCCTCGGCCTCGCTGGTGCGGCCGCTGGCCCCCTCCTGCTGCTCCTCCAGGTGGCGGCCGCTCAGCCTGCCGTAGCCGGCCTGCCGCAGTACGGCGAAGTACACGTCGCCATCGGCGGAGTAGGCCGCTCCCTTCGCCTCCAGCTCGCCGATCAGGGCGCGGATCGCGTCCAGGCTGCGGGTGGCCCGGGGCATCCGGTCGGGGGGAAGGATGTGCAGGGCGGCCATGTCGGACTGGTAGGCGGCGATGTTCCGCTCGCTCACCACCTCCATGCTGCTGCCCTCCTCCTCGGCCCGGCGCAGGATCTTGTCGTCGATGTCGGTGAAGTTCTGCACGAAGGTGACGGCATAGCCGCTCCACAGCAGATACCTGCGCAGCACGTCCCAGACGATGTAGCTGCGGGCGTGGCCCAGGTGGCAGAGGTCGTAGACCGTGACGCCGCAGCAGTAGATCGACACCTTCCCGGGCTGCAGCGGCTCGAACGGCTCGCAGCGGCGCGTGAGGGTGTTGGTGAGCCGCAGGGTCAACGGCCCGCTCCCGTCCCGGCCTGGCCCAGGCGTCCGCCGCTGTAGCCGGCCCGCCCCCGCACTTCGTCGCACCAGTCGGAGTGCTCGAGGTACCAGCGCACGGTGCGCTCCAGCCCCTCTTCGAAACGATGGCGGGGCTGCCAGCCCAGTTCGCCGCTGATCCGCGAAGGATCGATGGCGTAGCGCCGGTCGTGGCCGGGCCGGTCGGCCACCGGCGTGATCAGGGCGGCGTGGGGGGCGCGGGCGGGACGCAGGGCGTCGAGCAGGGCGCAGATGGCCTGAACCACTTCCTTGTTCGTGCGCTCGCCGTGGCCGCCGACGCAGTAGCTGCGGCCCACCGTGCCGCAGGTGGCGGCCAGCAGCAGGGCCTCCACGTGATCCTCCACGTAGAGCCAGTCGCGCACGTTGGCCCCGTCGCCGTAGAGGGGGATCGGCTCGCCGGCGGCGGCCTTGAGGATCACCACCGGGATCAGCTTCTCGGGGAACTGCCAGGGCCCGTAGTTGTTGCTGCAGTTGGTGAGCACCGCGGGCAGCCCGTAGGTGTGGTGCCAGGCCTGCACCAGGTGATCGCTGCCCGCCTTGCTGGCCGAGTAGGGGCTGCGCGGATCGTAGGGGGTGGTCTCCGAGAAGCGCCCGGTGGCCCCCAGGGAGCCGAACACCTCGTCGGTGCTGATGTGATGGAGGCGGAAGCGCTCCCGCCGCTCCGCCGGCAGCCCCTCCCAGTGGGCCCGAACCGACTGCAGCAGGTGGTAGGTGCCCATCACGTTGCTCACCAGGAAGGCCCCCGGATCGTCGATCGAGCGGTCGACGTGGCTCTCGGCCGCCAGGTGCAGCACCAGATCGGGATCCGCCGTCCGTACCGCTTCGGCGGTGGCCGCGGCGTCCGCCAGGTCCACCGCCAGCAGCCGGTGGCGCGGCCCGTCGGGTCCCTCGGCCGCCGCCCCCAGTGCCGCCAGGGTGTTGTGGATGCCCAGCAGGTCGCTGGCGTAGCCCATCTTGTCGAGATTGAACACCGTCGCCGCGCTGTCCCGCAGCAGGCGACGCACCAGGGCCCCGCCGATGAAGCCGGCCCCGCCCGTCACCAGGATGCGGCGGCGGCCGGCGAGCAGCACCGGCAGATCGAGGGCGGAGGGGGTGGTGGGATCCATCGGGGCGGGAGTGGCGGGACTGGCGGGACTGGGCAGGGAGATGGGTGCGGTGGGCGGGGTGGCGTCGGCAGCGGGTTCAGGCGGGGGGCGGCGGAACCTGGGCCAGCACCTCGGCGAGGGCGGCCTGCCAGTGCCGCCCCGCGATCCCCAGCGCGCGGCGGGTGGCGGTGCAGTCCAGCAGGGAATAACTGGGGCGCCGGGCCGGTGTGGGGTAGTCGGCGGTGCTGATCGGCCGCACCTGGGCGGGCCGTTCGAGCAGCCCGCAGGCCGTCGCCCGCTCCCCGATCGCCACGGCGAAGTCGTACCAGCTGGCGGCGCCGCAGTCGCTCCAGTGGTGCGGCCCGCTCAGCCCCTGCTGGATCGCGCGCCAGCAGGCCTCGGCCAGGGTGTGGGTGGCGGTGGGACAGCCCACCTGGTCGGCCACCACCCCCAGGGGTTCGCCGGCGGCGGCCCTGGCCCGGTGCAGCCGCAGCATGGTGAGGCAGAAGTTCGCCCCCACCGGTCCATACACCCAGCTGGTGCGCAGCAGGCACAGCCTCTCGGGGGGCAGGGCCGTCGCCGCCCGTCGCTCCCCCTCGGCCTTGGTGGCACCGTAGACCCCCAGGGGCCGCAGCGGCTGCTCCGGGGCGTAGGGGTGGCCCTGGTCCCCGCCGAAGACGAAATCCGTGCTCACCTGCAGCAGCCGGCCACCGACGGCGGCGAGGGCCTCGGCGAAGGCCGCGGGGGCGCCGGCGTTCACCGCCTCGGCCAGCTCCGCCTCCGTCTCGGCCCGGTCCACGGCGGTGTAGGCGCCGGCGTTGAGCACCCAGTCGGGCCGGTGGCGCTCCACCGCCTCCCGGCAGGCGGCCCCATCGGCCAGATCCAGGCTGTCCCGGCCCGTGGCGATCAGTGCGATGCCCTCCGGTGCATGCGCCACCAGGGCCTGGCCCAGCTGACCGTGGCGGCCGGTCAGCAGCACCCGCACCGGTTCAGGCATCGATGACGGCTACATGGCTGGCGCGCAGCCTACCTTCGCGGGCCTATTTCGCCTCCATCCAGTTGGGACCCACGCCGGTCTCCACGGCCAGGGGAACCTGCAGCTGAACGGCCTGCTCCATGGTGCGGCGGGTCAGCTCCCGCACGGTCTCCAGCGCCTCCGGAGCCGCCTCCAGCACCAGTTCGTCGTGCACCTGCAGCAGCAGCCGGGCCGGTAGCGCCGCGGCCGTGAGCTCCCGCTGCAGCCGCACCATGGCCAGCTTGATGATGTCGGCGCTGGAGCCCTGGATCGGCGCGTTGGCGGCGGCCCGCAGCTGCTGGGCCTCCATGCCGCCGCGGCGGGCCACCTCCAGGTCGATCTCCAGCGGATCCCTGCCCCGCAGCCGCCCCAGCCCGGCGGGATCGAAGTGGAAGGGACGGCGGCGCCCCAGGATCGTCTCCACGTAACCGCGGCTGAGGGCCAGCCGCTCCTGGAGCTCCAGGAAGGCGAAGACCATCGGATAGCGCTGCTTGTAGAGGCTCAGGAACTCCCTGGCCCGCGCCTGGCCCAGGCCCGTCTCGCGGGCCAGCCGCTGGGCGCCCATGCCGTAGATCACCCCGAAGTTGATCGTCTTGCCCAGCCGCCGCTCCTCCGGCGAAACCTCCTCGATGTCCAGCAGCAGCCGGGCGGTGAGGGCGTGCACGTCATCCCCCTCGTTGTAGGCCTTCACCAGCAGCGGCTCCCCGGAGAGGTGGGTGAGGATGCGCAGCTCGATCTGGGAATAGTCGGCGCTGATCAGCTGCCAGCCTTCCTGGGGCAGGAAGGCCTTGCGGATGCGGCGGCTGAATTCCGTGCGCACGGGGATGTTCTGCAGGTTGGGGTTGCTGCTCGACAGCCGGCCGGTGGCGGTCACGGCCTGGTTGAAATCGGTGTGCACCCGCCCGGTCTCCGGTTCCACCAGGGCCGGCAGGGCCTCCACGTAGGTGCTCAGCAGCTTGCTGAGGGTGCGGTGCTCCAGCACCAGCTTCACCACCGGGTGGTCGTCCTCCAGCTTCTCCAGCACCGCCGCGTCGGTGCTCCAGCCGGTCTTGGTGCGGCGTGACTTCTTACGGTCGAGCCCCAGGGTGTCGAACAGCAGCTCCCCCAGCTGCTTCGGGGAGGACAGGTTGAAGGCCACCCCCGCCGCCTCCTGGGCCTCCTGCTCCAGCCGTGCCAGGGTGGCCCCCATCTCCGCGGCCAGCTCCGCGAGGTAGGGCACGTCGATGCGGATGCCGGTGGCCTCCATCTGGGCCAGCACCGGCTCCAGGGGCAGCTCCACCTGCTCCAGCAGCTGCGGCAGGGCCGGCCCCATGGCTTCGAGCTGCCGGCGCAGCAGGCCCGTCAGCCGACGGGTGAGATGCACGTCCATGCCGCAGTAGAGCGACGCGGCTGGGATCGGGACATCGGCGAAGGTCTGGCCCCGGCCCACCAGTTCGCCGTAGGCCGTGGGCCGCAGCCCGAAGGCACGCTCCGCCATGGCTTCCAGGCCATGCTTGTCGTTGGCGTCCCGCAGGTAGTCCGCCAGCAGGGTGTCCATCACCACACCGCCCAGGGCCAGCCCGTGGCGCAGCAGGATCAGACGGTCGTACTTGGCGTTCTGGAGGGTCTTGGGATGCCCGGCGCTGGCCAGCCAGGGTCCCAGGGCCAGCAGCACCGCATCGAGGGGCAGCTGCTGCGGCGGCGGGGTGCTGAGCAGATCCTCGGCCGGGGCGCTGCGGTGGCCGATGGGCACGTAGGCCAGATCCGCCGGACCCTCTCCCCAGCAAAGGCCGATGCCCACCAGTTCCGCCTGGAAGGGGTTGAGGGAGGTGGTCTCGGTGTCGAGCGCCACCGGTGCCGCCGGATCGGTGCAGGCCATCAGCCGCTCGATCAGGGCGGCCAGGACCTCCGGGGTGGTGACGAGCTGCGGCTCCAGGGCCGGCAGCGGCGAGGGGTCGCTGTCGGCGCTGGGCGTGGCGGCGGGGGCAGCGGCGGCGACCTCCGGGGCTTCGGCGGGCACGGCGGCATCCCCGGCCGCCACGGAGTGATCGGCCGAGAAGATGCGGGTGAAGCCCTCCACCTGCTTCACCAGGCTGAACAGTTCCAGCTCCCTGAGGCGCGCCGCCAGCACCTCGGGATCCACCGTGCCCAGGCTCAGGCGGGGTTCCTCCGGCAGGGGAATCCCCACCAGGATCTCCGCCAGCATGCGGGAGCGGAAGGCGTTGTCCCGGTCCGTCTCCAGCTTGGTTCTGAGGGCCCCCTTCTGCTGATCGAGGGCGGCGTAGATCCCCTCCAGGTCGCCGTGGGCCCGCAGCAGGCCCAGGGCCGTCTTGGGGCCGACGCCCTTCACCCCCGGGATGTTGTCGGAGCTGTCGCCGGTGAGGGCCTTGAGGTCCACCACCCCCTCCGGCGGCACGCCCAGCTTCTCGATCACCTGGGCCCGGCGGATCTCGATGGGGCCGCTGTTCTTCGCGTAGGGGCCGCCGGCCATGTAAAGGACGGCGATGTCCCGCGCATCGTCCACCAGCTGGAACAGGTCCCGGTCGCCGGAGAGGATCCGCACCCGCCAGCCGTCGTCCGCCGCCCGGTTGGCCAGCGTGCCAAGCACGTCGTCGGCCTCGTAGCCCGGTGCCATCGCCAGGGGCAGGTCGAGACAGTCCTGCAGGATGCGCTGCAGATTGGCCAGATCGGTGAAGAAGTGCTCGGGTGCCTCCTCCCGGTGCGCCTTGTAGGCGGTGTCCGCTTCGTGGCGGAAGGTGGGTTCGGCGGTGTCGAAGGCGATCACCACCCCCTGGGGGGCCAGCCCCTTGCAGTTGTCGAGCAGGGCCTTGAGGAAGCCGTAGGTGACGCTGGTGGGGACCCCCTCCTTGGTGCTCAGGCCCCCTTCCCCGCCCTTGGCGAAGGCGTAGAAGCTGCGGAAGGCCAGGGAGTGGCCATCCACCAGCAGCAACAGGGGTTTCTCCCGCTCCATGGCCGTTCCCGGGATCAGCCCGCCGATCGCCACAGCCTGCCATCCGGCGGCCCGCCGCGGCCGTGAACGCCACCGGCAGGACCGCCTTCAGCCCCTGCGGGTGCTACCGCTGGTGGCTGGAGCGGGTGTGGGATCCGCGCGGCACTCGCCTGCTCTTCATCGGCCTGAATCCTTCCGCCGCCGACCGGCGCCGCGACGACCCCACCCTGCGGCGGCTGATCGCCTTCGCCGCCGGCTGGGGCTACGGCGGCCTGGAGGTGCTCAATCTCTTCGCCCGCGTCAGCCCCGACCCGGCGGTCCTCGCCCGCACCGCCGATCCGGTGGGGCACGCCAACCTGGGCTGGATCCGGCGCCGGCTGCAGGCCCGCGACCGGCAGGCCCGGTGGGCGGGCGAGGGGACCCCTCCGGCTCTGATCTGGCTGGGCTGGGGCAACGGCGGCCGCCTGCTGGGCCAGGACCGCCGGGTGCTGGAGCTGCTGGCCCCCCGGCAGCCGCTGCTGGTATGCCTGGGCTTCACCGCCTCCGGCGCCCCCCTCCACCCCCTCTATCGCCCGGCGACAAGCCTGCTGCGGCCGTATGGGGCATCCTGTGGGCGTTCCGCCGCCGTCGCCACCGCCCCATGGCCCGCACCCCCCGCCGTTACGCCATCCATCTGTTCCTGAGCGGAGGCCACCACCATGCGGTGCACTTCAACACCCTCGAGGAGTTCCAGAACTGGTACGGCGGGGTGCTCAACGCCGCGGTTCCGGATGCCTTCATCAACGTGCCCATCAGCGACCTGAGCAACGAATACCTGGTGCTGCGGGCCGGCAGCGTCCAGGCGATCCGGGTGGAGCCGATCTACGGCGCCCTCGACGACTGAGACCGCCCGGCCTGCGCCGCCGGCAGAACCGCTCAGAGGGCGGCGACGATCCGCTCCCGGTCGGCGCCCGTGCGGTGCAGCAGCAGCCAGGTGGCGAGCAGGTCGGGCCCCTTCAGGCTGCCCAGCAGGGCCGCCCGCAGCCCCTTCATCACCACCCCCTTCTTGACCCCGGCGGCCGCGGCCGCCTCCGCCAGCAGCTCCTGGGCCGCGGTGGCGTCGAGGTCTCCCTTGGGCAGGCGGGCCAGCAGGGCCGTCAGCGCCGCCTGGCTGCCCGCGTCGCTGCGCTGGGCCAGGGCACCGTCGTCCGGCTCCGGCGTCTCGAAGAAGGGAACGGCCTGCTCGACCCCGTCCTCCAGCACGGTGAGGGAGGGCCCCAGCAGGCTGCAGAGATCCTCCTGCCAGCCCGCGTCGGCGGCGGCGCCTTCGCCGGCCCAGCCCCGGGCCTGCCAGAGCGGCAGCAGCCGCTGCCGCAGCTCGCCGGCGGCCAGCCCGTGCAGCACCTGGGCATTGAGCCAGTTGAGCTTGTCCCAGTCGAAGCGGGCGCCGGCCCGGTTCACCCGATCGAAGGAGAACACCGCGGCGGCCTGCTCCAGCGTGAAGCGCTCGCCCAGCCCCTCCGGCGGTGACCAGCCCAGCAGCGTCATGTAGTTGACCAGGGCCTCGGCGGTGTAGCCCATGGCGCGGAACTCGCCCACGGAGGTGACCCCGTCGCGCTTGGAGAGCTTGCGGCCCTCCTGGTTGAGGATCAGGGGGGTGTGGGCGAACTGCGGCGGCGTCAGCCCCAGGGCCTGGTAGAGCAGCAGCTGCTTGGCGGTGTTGGCGATGTGGTCCTCGCCCCGGATCACGTGGCTGATGGCCATGGCGGCGTCGTCGACCACCACCACCAGGTTGTAGAGGGGATCGCCGATGGCTCCGGCGGGGGCCCGGCGGGCGATCACCATGTCACCGCCCAGGTCGCTGCCGGCCCAGCGCATCTCCCCCCGCACCATGTCGGTCCAGGTGATCGTGGCGTCGTCGTCGATGCGGAAGCGGATCACCGCTTCCCGCCCCTCGGCGATGTAGGCCTGCTCCTGGGCGGGGCTGAGGTCCCGGTGGAGGTTGTCGTAGCGGGGGGCACGCCCCTCGGCCTGCTGGCGCTCCCGCATCGCCGCCAGTTCCTCGTCGCTGGCGTAGCAGCGGTAGGCGTGACCGCTCGCGAGCAGTTGCCGGATCACGGCCCGGTGGGCGTCGATCCGCTCGCTCTGCACCACCGGCTCCTCATCCCAGCGCAGTCCCAGCCAGCGCAGACCGTCGAGGATGTCCTGGGTGAACGCGTCCCGGGAGCGTTCCCGGTCGGTGTCCTCGATGCGCAGCAGGAAGGCTCCGCCCATGTGGCGGGCGAACAGCCAGTTGAACACCGCCGTACGGGCGGTGCCGATATGCAGGGTACCGGTGGGGCTGGGGGCCAGGCGAACGCGTACGGGAAGCCCTGCGGCCACGGGAACGGCTCCGGATGGTGAGAACGGGACTGACGGGGCTCGAACCCGCAACTTCCGCCGTGACAGGGCGGTGCTCTAACCGATTGAACTACAGTCCCATCTGGTCCAGCGATCGCCGAGCGAGGCACGGAGAGGCCCTGGAGGTCTTCCGGCACCGGTGGGAGATCGCGACGGCGCCAGCGCCGACCACGGAAGTATCCATCGTCACCGGGCCCCCCGTCAACGCCGTCTGGCGCGATCCTGGCCCGCAGCGACAAAAAAGCCCCGTGCCTGGCACGGGGTGAACCCTAAGGGCTGTCAGGCCGACGGACAGACCGCTCAGGGCCGGAAGCCCGCGGGTTCGATCAGACGGACCTGATTGCCGCGGGCGGT
Organism: Cyanobium sp. CACIAM 14; assembly: GCA_000708525.1. GTDB lineage: Bacteria > Cyanobacteriota > Cyanobacteriia > PCC-6307 > Cyanobiaceae > Cyanobium. Next base: position 105,853 of record JMRP01000005.1, on the reverse strand, counting down.
GAATTCCCGGCCCTGGTCACTCTGGACCACCACCCTTCCTCCGGACTTCACCCGGATGACCCGAGCTCGGACCCAGCCCAGGGCTGCCGATTCCAGCACCTTGACGACATCACCGGGTTGTAGATCCAACTCCATGTTCGGAAACACGAGACTGCAGATGGGGCCATCGAACGCGCCGTGGAGGACTTGAACCCCCGACATCAGGTTTTGGAGACCTGCGTTCTACCAACTGAACTAACGGCGCAAGGCGATGACCCCTGGAAGGCTTGAGAGGACACGGGCAGGAAAACCCGTGGCACCATCGCTTCAGCGATCGAAGCGCTGCTTCACGCGTGTGGCTTTACCCACCCGGTCTCGCAGATAAAAGAGCTTCGCCCGACGCACCTTACCGCGCCGCTCCACCTTGACGGAAGCGACCTGGGGGCTGTGCAGCAGGAAGACCCGCTCCACACCGATGCCCTGGAAGATGCGTCGCACGGTGATGGTCTGGTTGAGACCGCCGTGGCGCTTGGCGATCACCACACCCTCGTAGGGCTGCACCCGCTCCTTGTTGCCTTCGCGGATGCGGACGCCCACCTTCACGGTGTCGCCCACATAGATCTCAGGCAGATCGCTCTTCAGCTGGGCCGCCTCGAATTCCTCGATCAGGGCCCGGGCGCTCCGCCGGCCCGTGGTGACCGTCACGCCTGCGGGGGCCGCTTCGGTGTCCACAGCGGGTTCCAGTTCCGCCTCGGCGGTCTGCGGGTCCACCGCGGTGGTGGGTTCCTCGCTCGAGGGTTCGGTTGACGGATCGGTCTCGGTTGCCATCCCTTTACTTTGAGCGCCTGGCCAAACCAACAGCTTACCGGGTCAGGTGGTCCCCCTCCCCCCGCGCCTCCGCCAGTCGCGTCGCAGCCGCTCCCACAGCAGGAAGCCGCCGGTGACCAGCATCCACAGCAGGCCCAGCCCGTTGAGCAGCACGTAGACCGTCTCGCCGACCGGGCCCATCCAGGGTTTCAGCCATTCCCCCTCGTGCAGAACCATCAGCGGGTGGGTCTGGTCGCGGCTCAGCCCGCCCCAGTCCCGCAGCAGCCGGTACGCCACCCCCGTGAGGGCCGAGATCAGCAGCGGCGCCAGCACCAGCGGCGCCAGCCAGGCGTGGGCCTGACGCAGGCGGGCGCCCCAGGACGGGGTGGGGGCGGCTGGAGTGGGGCTGGGCACGGGAAACCGACGGCGGACGCAGGGACGCCATTGATAACTTGAATCATCCGCAGCGACTCCCACCGCATGAACCTGTTCGCCGATCTGCTGGCCAGCACCAACGGCGTCAAGGGCGGTGCCACCCCTCTCACCCAGGCCGGCCCCCGCATCCAGAAGGGCCGCCGCGGCGTGGAGGTGAAATCGGCCAGGGAGATCGCGATCATGCGCCAGGCCAGCCGCATCGTGGCCAGGGTGCTGCGGGAGATCATCGACATGGCCGCCCCCGGCATGACCACCGGCGATCTCGATCGCCATGCCGAGGCCCGCATCCGCGCCATGGGGGCCACCCCCAGCTTCAAGGGCTACCACGGCTTCCCCGCCAGCATCTGCTCGAGCATCAACGACGAGGTGGTGCACGGCATCCCCAGCGCCAGACGGGTGATCAAGGCCGGGGATCTGCTCAAGATCGACACCGGCGCCTACTTCGAGGGCTACCACGGCGACAGCTGCGTCACCATCTGCGTGGGCGAGGGGGTGCCGGAGGAGGCCCGTCGGCTCAGCCGCGTGGCCCAGGAATCCCTGATGAAGGGGCTGGCCACCGTCAGGGCGGGCAGCACCCTGCTGGAGCTGGCCGGCGCCGTGCAGGATCACGTGGAGGCCCATGGCTACGCCGTCGTCGAGGACTACACGGGCCATGGCGTCGGCCGCAATCTCCACGAGGAACCCTCGGTGTTCAACTACCGCACCAGGGATCTGCCCAACATGCAGCTGCGGGCCGGCATGACCCTGGCGGTGGAGCCGATCCTCAACGCCGGCAGCAAGGCCTGCCGCACCCTGAAGGACCGCTGGACCGTGGTGACGAGGGACGGCAGCCTCTCCGCCCAGTGGGAGCACACGATCGTGGTCACCAGCGACGGCTGCGAGATCCTCACCGACCGCGACTTCTAGGCCCGCCGCAGCAGGCTCACATAGGCCCAGCGCCCCAGGCTCGCCAGGGGCATCAGCACGTAGGTGAGCGGGTTCGGGGTGACGATGATCAGCCCCCAGTCCCAGTCGGCCTGCAGCAGGATCTGGCCGGCCACCCAGTCGGCTCCCATCACGCCGATGGGATTGAGAGCCGAGCGGAACGGGCCCAGCACCAGCCGCCGCAGGCGCAGCCGGGAGGCCAGTTCGGGTGCCCGCAGGCTCAGCAGCTGACCCAGCAGCCGCTTGCTGACTTCGTAGAGGGGGCTCAGGGCCGGCTGGATCTCGGCCTCCGAGGTGTTCACCCAGACCTCGGCCCGCCGGCCATCCTCCCGCCGCCGCGCCACCGCCGCGAACAGCTCCAGCAGCCGCCAGGCACTCAGGGCGTTCACCTCCAGGGAGCACGCCGTCGCGTCGGCGCCGCAGTCGCCGCGGACGTTGACGCCGTGGTTGATCACCAGCACGTCCACCTCCCGCAGCAACGGCTCGAGCGCCGCCTCCTCGCCCACCTGCCAGCGCACCTGGCGCAGGGGGATCGGCCGGCCCTCGGGGTCCTGCAGCGCCAGCGGGGCGTCGCCGTGGCAGAGGGCGATCAGCCGGGCGCCTCGCTGATGCCAGCGGCGCAGCAGGGCCTGGCCCAGGGCGCCGCTGGCTCCGGTCACGGCCACGCAGAGGGCCTCGCTCGAGCGATCCGGCATGGTCCCGCGATGGAAGTGCTGCCTAGATTGCCCGGCAACCTGGAGGCTGCGGCGAGGTCGCTCATGTCCATCCCCCTGCTGATCGGCTCCTGCGAACCCTTCAGCGGCAAGTCGGCGGTGGTGCTGGGTCTCGGCCGCCAGCTGATCCGCCAGGGCGTGCCGCTGGCCTTCGGCAAGCCTCTGGCCACCTGCCTGGACGACCCGCTCGACACGTTCCCCGATGCGGCGCCCGGCAACCCCCTGATCGACCCCGACGTCCGCTTCATCGGCGCCACCCTCGGCATCCCCCGGGACCAGCTGATCCCCTCCCTGCACGTGCTCGAGCCGGGGGCCGCCCAGGAGCGTCTGCTGGCCGGGACTCTCACCCCGGGGGAGGGCCTGGCCGCCCTGCAGCAGCGCATCCGCGATGCCGCCGACCGGCTGGTGCTGCTGGAAGCGGCCGGCAGTCTCAGCGAGGGGCTGCTCTACGGGCTGGCTCTGGTGCAGCTGGCCCAGGCCCTGGAGGCGCCGGTGGTGCTGGTCCATCCCTGGAGCGACAGCCGCAGCGTCGACGCGCTGCTGGAGGCCCGTCGCCAGCTGGGCGATCTGCTGGCCGGGGTCGTGCTCAACGCCGTGCCCCCCGAAGTGGTGCCGGCCGTTCAGGAGGCGGTGGAGCCGGCCCTGGAGCGGCTCGGTCTGCCGGTGCTCGGCGTGCTGCCCCGCAGCCCCCTGCTGCGCAGCGTCACCGTGGAGGAGCTGGCCCGCCGCCTCGGCGCCAGCGTGCTCTGCTGTCCCGACGGCCTCGATCTGCTGGTGGAGACCCTGTCCATCGGCGCCATGAACGTGAACTCGGCGATGGAGTTCTTCCGCCGCCGGCGCAACATGGCGGTGGTCACCGGCGGCGACCGCACCGACATCCAGCTGGCGGCCCTGGAGGCCTCCACCCAGTGCCTCATTCTCACGGGGGCCGGAGAGCCCCTGCCCCAGCTGATCAGCCGGGCCGAGGAACTCGAGGTGCCCGTGCTCAAGGTCGACCACGACACCCTCACCACCGTGGAGGTGATCGACGGCGCCATCGGCCACGTGCGGCTGCACGAGTCGGTGAAGGCCACCTACGCCATCCGCCTGGTGGAGGAGAACTGCCGCTTCGAGCGTCTCTACCGCCGGCTGCGCCTGCCCGTCCATGCCTGAGGCCGCTGCTAGTTTCGGTCGGTTGGTTGTCGGTGTCGGGTGACCCGGTCCCTTGATCTTCCGGCTCTCGACCGGATCGATACGCTTGCCCAGGAGCTGGCCATGCTCCAGGACCGGGGCAAACGCAGGATCGCCTTCCTCGGCAGCCGTCATGTGCCGGTGGTGTCCGTCCACCTGGTGGAGCTGGTGGCCCGCTCCCTGGCCCAGGAGGGTCACAGCCTGATCACCTCCGGTGCCCAGGGGGTCAATGCCGCCGTGATCCGCAGCGTGCTGGAGGTCGATCCTGCCCGCCTCACCGTGCTGCTGCCCCAGAGCCTCGACCGTCAGCCCGCCGAATCCCGCAACCAGCTGGAGCGGGTGCTGCACCTGGTGGAGAAGCCCGAGCACGACGAGCTGCCCCTGCCCATGGCCAGCAGCCTCTGCAACCAGGAGATCATCAACCGCTGCGACCAGCTGATCTGCTACGCCTTCCACGACAGCGAGACCCTGCTTTCGAGCTGCCGCACCGCCGAGGACATGGGCAAGGTGGTGAGCCTGATGTTCTTCGACTAGCCCGGCAGGCTCTCGTGGCGGGGCAGCACCTGGAGGCAGGTGCCTTCCCGGCCCATCACCGTCACCTGGGTGCCCGGGGCCAGGCTCGTGCCCGGTTCGAGGTTCTGGGCGGCCCAGCTCTGCCCCTGCCAGCGCACCCGCCCCTCGCCGTTGGCATCGAAGGCGGTGGTGACTTCCGCCAGCTCCGCCCGCGCGCCGGGGGGGACCGAGCGGGGCTGGCGGAGGGCCGACCAGCGCCGCAGCCAGGCGTAGCCGGCCACCACCAGCACGGCGAACAGCAGCACCTGGGGCAACGGCGGCACGAGCGGCAGCAGGGCCGAGGCCAGGGTGAGCGCCAGAGCCGCCAGGCCGCCGATCAGCAGCAGCCCGTCCGTGTCGGCCCCCACCAGAACCAGCACCAGCAGCACGGCCGCCAGGGCCAGCCAGAGGGTCGGGGCTGGGGGCATCGCAGGGGGCACCGAGGGGGAAAGAGGGACAGGCGGGGAACGGATCGGTTTCCCATCGGCCCCATCCTGCCTAGCGTGGCGCCAGTCAGGATCTCTGGATGGAAGCGCTGATCATTCCGGTGCTGGTGGTGCTCGCCGGCCTGGGCCTCAGCGGTGTGAAGGTCACCAGCAGCAGCCGTTCGATGCTCGTCGAGCGGCTCGGCAAGTACGACCGGGAGCTGCGCCCCGGCCTCTCCCTGGTGATCCCCGGGCTCGAGCGGGTGGTGAGCCACGAGTCGCTCAAGGAGCGGGTGCTCGACATCCCCCCGCAGCAGTGCATCACCCGCGACAACGTCTCGATCGAGGTGGATGCGGTGGTCTACTGGCAGCTGCTGGAGCACGCCCGCGCCTACTACGCTGTCGACAACCTCCAGGCGGCGATGGTGAACCTGGTGCTCACCCAGATCCGGGCCGAGATGGGCAAGCTCGACCTCGACCAGACCTTCACCACCCGCAGCGAGGTGAACGAGGTGCTGCTGCAGGAACTGGATCAGGCCACCGATCCCTGGGGCGTGAAGGTGACCCGGGTGGAGCTGCGGGACATCCAGCCCTCCCAGGGGGTGCAGCAGGCGATGGAGCAGCAGATGACCGCCGAGCGGGAGAAGCGGGCGGCGATCCTGCGCTCCGAGGGCGAGCGCGAGTCCCAGGTGAATGCCGCCCGGGGCCGGGCCGAGGCGCTGGTGCTCGATGCCAAGGCCAAGCAGGAGGCGGTGCTGCTGGATGCCGATGCCCAGGCCAAGCAGCAGCTGCTGCTGGCCAAGGCGCGGGCCGAGGCGGCCCAGGAACTGGCGGCCGTGATCGAGGCCCATCCCGCGGCGGCGGAGAGCCTGCGGCTGCTGCTCGCCCGCGACTGGATGGCCATGGGTCAGCAGATGGCCGCGGCCCAGGGCGGCTCGGTGCTGATGGTGGATCCCCAGAGCCCGGCGTCCCTGCTGGCGGCCCTCAAGGGGCTGCAGGAGAAGAGCTGAAGCGCCAGGTCGGCGGGCTTGTCGCGTCAGCTCCGCAGCCCAGCTCGTGTCAGCTCCGCAGCACCGCCCGCAGTCCTTCGCTGTAGAGCAGGGCGGTGCAGAGGATGCCCCCCGCCCAGCAGAGGCTGCGCAGCGCCGCCACGTTGCCCACGTAGGCGAGCAGGTAGGCCAGCCGCAGGGCGGGGTGCAGCCAGGCCGCCACCCCTGCCCACGGGGCCGCCGCCAGCACCGACGGGGCCACCAGCAGGCAGAGAAGGCAGGCGGGGGCGTGCAGGGTGAAGGCCTCGAAGGCGTTCTGGTGGGCCCAGCTGGCCCGCTTCCCCCAGGCCGGCAGCCGTTCGAACATCGCCCGGGGCGCCGCCAGGTCGGCGGGGGTGAAATCGGCCTGGGAGCGGCCGGCCCCCAGGGGCACCAGGCTGAGCACCACCACGGCGCCGGAGAGCACCAGCGACCAGGCGAAGGGGCCTCCCGCCGCTGCCGGCAGGACGGGCAGCGCGACGCTGGCCGCCAGGACGGGGCCGGGCAGGACGGTGGTCATCGGGAGGGCGGCAGGGGCCTCTTTTCTAGGCTGCCGTTGCCTTGCCTTCGCCCGTGCCATGGCCGACACCTATTCCTTCGACGTCGTCTCCGACTTCGATCGCCAGGAACTGGTGAACGCGGTCGACCAGGTGCGCCGCGAGGTGAGCCAGCGCTACGACCTCAAGGACTCGAAGACCGAGATCGAACTGGAGGAGGCCAGCCTGACGATCACCACCGCCAGCGACATGACCCTCGACGCGGTGGTGGACGTGCTCCGTCAGAAGGCGACCAAGCGCAACCTGTCGCTGAAGATCTTCGATCTGCAGACCCCGGAGCCGGTGGGCGGCAACCGGGTGAAGCAGGTGGTCAAGCTGCGCAAGGGGCTCAGCCAGGAGCTGGCCAAGAAGCTCAGCAAGCTGGTCCGCGACAACGTCAAGAAGGTGACCGTGGCGATCCAGGGCGAGAGCCTGCGGGTGACCGGCAAGAGCAAGGACGACCTGCAGCAGGTGATCGGCCTGCTCAAGGCCGAGGACCTGGAGGTGCCGCTCCAGTTCGAGAACTACCGCTGAGCTGCGACTGCGTTGTCTTCCGAGCCGGGTTCTGCAGTCGGAGCCGGGCGCACCACCAGCACCGGGATCGTCCCCTGGGCGAGCACCTTGTGGGTGACGCTGCCCAGGAGCAGCTCACCGACGCCGCTCCGGCCATGGGAGGCCATCACGATCAGATCACAGCCCAGACGCTCGGCCGCCTCCAGGATGCCCCGGTGGGGCTGGTCCGCTTCCGCCATGTCTCGGTCGGCGGCCACTCCCTGCCCATGGGCGATCACGACCAGGCCGTCGAGGTGCTTCTCGGTGACGGCGGCCATGCAGCTCCGGATGTCCTCGGGGGACATCAGGCTCGGATTCTCATCCAGTCCGGGCAGGGTCTCCTGCAGAAGGTGCATCACCGTGGGCGTGGGCAGGGCATGGAAGAAGGTGAGGCGCGCTCGCAGTGCGGCGGCCAGTTGCGTCGCCTGCCGAGCGGCATCCCTGGAGAGGTCGGAGGCGTCCACGGGCGCCAGAAGGTGTCGGTACATGGCTGGGCCCCCCAGGGCCATGACGGCCCCACTCTCTCCATGCTGCGCTGCCGAACGGGTGGCTGCCCATCCGCCGACGGCCTCCAGTCAGACGCTGACTTCCACTGGGTCCCCGTAGGCGGCCAGATGCCGATCGGCGCTCAGCAGCCGCACCTGCTCCACTTTCGCCTGAACCACCAGCAGCCGATCGAACGGGTTCCGGTGGATCGACGGGAGCCCTTGAACGGCCAGCGCATGCTCGGCGCGGATCGGCAGCTCACGGAATCCCTGACCGAGCAGGCCGAGGCGGAGGGCAGCGGCGTCCACCTTGAAATCTGTTCGCCCAAGCGAGGCCTTGATCACCACCTCCTCGCCGACCAGCGCCTGCTTCACATACCGCGAGAGGTGGGTGTTGGCGTCATGGAGGTTGCCCTGCATGGACGGAGCTTGGAGCAAGTCAAGCTTGGTCCGCGTACGGCTGAGCCATCAGGCCAGCACCACCGCCAGGATCCCGGTGAGGAAGATGCCGTCGAAGGTGCCGGCGCCGCCGATGGAGGCCACCGGGGCCCCCAGCCCCCGGATCCTGCCCAGGTTGAGCAGGTCCGCGCCGACCAGGGTGCCGAGGGTCCCGGCCACGTAGGCCAGGGCCGGCGCCGGCGCGGCGGGGAACAGCCAGGTGGAGGCGGCCGCCAGCACGGGGGCGAGCAGCGCCGGCAGGCCGATGCCCACCCCTGGGATCGGCCGGGCGAAGCGGTGCACGATCGCCGCCACCAGGGCGGCGCAGAGCAGGCCCGGCCCGTAGAGGTGGAACTGCACCAGCATGTGGATCGCCACGACAGTGGGAATCACCGCCCCGCCGAGGTTCACCATCACCAGGGTGTCCTGATGCTCGATGATCGTCGGGATCATGGTGGGCATTCCGTAGACGTGGACGAGGCGGTCCTGCACGGTGGCTTCCCCCTTAAGCCGCAGCAAGGGCAGGTTGACGGCGCTGCCCAGCAGCGAAGCGAGCAGCAGCAGGAACGCTTCGTTGGGAGTGAGCCCGATGCGCTGGTAGGCATACCCGATCAGGTCCACCGTGACGAGCGTGAAGACGAGCGAGAGCCCCAGCAGCAGGACCGCCATCAGCCACAGGGGAAAGGGGAAGTAGACGGTCCTGGGAACGGGCATGGGCGGCAGGGCTGGAGCGTCGCCGCACCGACGGTCCAGACGTCGGTGACACGGTCATCCTGGAATGCCCATGAGCGATGGCGGACGGCGTGACGGGCGGCGGGGGCTGGCGGTTCTGGATCGACCGGGGCGGCACCTTCACCGATCTGGTGGCCCGCTCCCCCCGGGGCGAGCTGCTGGTGCGCAAGGTGCTCTCCGATCCGCCCTCCCCGCCCGGCGGGGGAACGCGCCTGGATCCCGCTGTCGCCGCCCTGCGGGAGGTGCTGCGGCTGGCCCCCGATCAGCCCATCCCCCCCGGCACCGTCGCGGAGGTGCGGCTGGGCACCACCGTGGCCACCAACGCCCTGCTGGAGCGCCGGGTGGCGCCGGTGCTGCTGCTGGTGAACCGCGGCTTCGCCGATCTGCAGCGCATCGGCGATCAGCACCGGCCCGAGATCTTCGCCCTGCGGATCCAGCGCCCCCAGCCCCTGCCGCTGCGGGTGATCGAGGTGGGCGGCCGGCTGGCGGCGGACGGGGAGGAACTGGAGCCCCTGCAGCTGGACGGCGACCTTGAGCAGGCCCTGGCCCGGGCCCGGGCCGACGGCTTCCGCAGCTGCGCGGTCGCGCTGATGCATGCCGGCCGCCATCCCCGCCATGAGCAGGCGCTGGGGGCGTGGCTGGCCTCCCGGGGCTTCGCTTCGGTGCAGCTCTCCCATCAGCTCAGCCGCCAGCCCCGCCTGGTGCCCCGCATCGACACCACGCTGGTGGAAGCGGCCCTGTGGCCGGTGTTCAGCGCTTACCTCGAGCAGGTGAGGGAATCGCTGGGGGGGTGCACTCCCCTGCGGGTGATGACCTCCGGCGGGGCGCTCCAGTCGCCTGCCCTGCTGCAGGCCAAGGACACGATCCTCTCGGGCCCCGCCGGCGGCATGGTGGGGGCGGTGGCGGTGGCGCAGGCCGCCGGGTTCGGCGCCGCTCCGATCCTCGGCTTCGACATGGGCGGCACCTCCACCGATGTCTTCCACTTCGACGGCGGCCTGGGCGAGGCCGCCTGGGACCGCCGCAACGAGACGGAGATCGATGGGCTGCGGCTGCTGGCGCCGATGCTGCCGATCCATACCGTGGCGGCCGGCGGCGGTTCGGTGCTGCACGTGGAGGACGGACGCCTGCAGGTGGGTCCCCGTTCGGCCGGAGCCAACCCAGGCCCCGCCTGCTACGGCCGCGGCGGCCCGCTGGCGATCACCGATGCCAATCTCCTGCTGGGTCGTCTGCCGCAGGGCGCCCTGCCGGCGGTGTTCGGGCCGGGCGGCGACCGGCCGGCCGACCGGGAGGTGGTGCGGGCAGGTTTCGAGCGCCTCGCCCGCCAGCTGGGTGGAGGCGAGCCGGAGGCGGTGGCCCAGGGGGCCCTGGCGATCGCCATCGAGCGGATGGCGGAGGCGATCCGGTGCATCTCGATCCAGCGGGGCCACGACCTGCGCCAGGCCGTGCTGGTCTGCTTCGGCAGCGCCGGCGGCCAGGTGAGCTGCCCGCTGGCGGAGTGTCTGGGGATCGGCCGGTTGCTGATCCATCCGCTCTCCGGGGTGCTCTCGGCCTATGGCATCGGGCTGTCGCGGCCGTCCCTGCTGCGGGAGCGCACCGTTCGCACGCCGCTCGGCGAGGAGCTGCTCCCCCAGCTCGCGCAGGCGATCCAGGCGCTGGCCGCGGAGGCCACCGAGGCGCTGCGCTCCAGTGGGGATCTGGAGCCGGGCCAGCGGCCGCGCCTGATCGCCCGCGTCGAGCTGCGCCACCGGGGCAGCGATCAGGGACTGGAGCTGCCCTGGCCCGCCGGTCCACCGGAGGGGCGGCTGCAGGCCCTGCGGGCCGGCTTCGAGAAGCGCCATCGCCAGCGCTTCGGCTATGGGCTGGCGGACGAGGAGCTGGTGGTGGAGCGGCTCCAGGTGGAGGTGAGTGCGCCGGCGCCCGCCGGGATCGCCGAGCCGGGGGGCACCGGAGCGGCGGGCGGCGGCGATCCGCCGGACGCCGCAACCCCCTGCGAATGGGTGCCGCTCTGTCTTCCCCAGGAGCCGGGGGGTGGTGCCGGCACGGTGATGCGCTGGCGCCAGGTGCCTCTGTGGCGCCGGGAAAGGCTGCAGACGGGGCAGCGGCTGGAGGGCCCCGCCCTGGTCGTGGAGGTCACGGGCACCACGGTGCTGGAGCCCGGCTGGTGCTGCCGGGTGCTGGCGGGGGGTGAACTGCTCCTCGAACGGGAGCCGGCGGCCGTCACCGGCTCCCTTCCGGCGGCGGCATTGAGCGCCAACCCCACCGGTGGGGCGGCTTGCAGCGTGGTAGATCCCGTGCGGCTGGAGCTCTACAACCACCGCTTCTCCGCCATCGCCGAGCAGATGGGCGAACGGCTGCGCCAGTGCAGCCGGTCGGTGAACATCCGCGAGCGGCTGGATTTCTCCTGCGCCGTGTTCGACGCGGCGGGCCGACTGGTGGCCAACGCCCCCCACATCCCCGTGCACCTGGGCTCGATGGGGGAGAGCGTCGCCAGCCTGCTGGCTGCCGTGGCGGCCGGGGAGCTGCCGCCGCTGGCTCCGGGGGATGCCTACGCCAGCAACAATCCCTTCGCCGGCGGTACCCACCTGCCGGACATCACGGTGATCACGCCGGTGTTCGCCACTGGCGGCGGAGCGCCGCTGGGTTTCGTGGCCTGCCGGGGGCACCATGCCGACGTGGGGGGCATCACGCCCGGCTCGATGCCCCCCTTCAGCCACCGCATCGAGGAGGAGGGTCTGCTCCTGGATCACGTGCCCCTGCTGCGGGAGGGCCACTTCGAGCGGCAGGGCTGGGCCGCCCGGCTGGCGGCCGGCCCCCACCCGGTGCGCAATCCGCAGCAGCTGCTGGCCGATCTTCAGGCCCAGCTGGCCGCCAACCGGCTGGGGGCGCTCGAACTGCAGCGGCTGCTGGAGCGCGAGGGCAGCGAGGAGGTGGGCGCCTACATGGGCCACGTGCAGGCGAATGCGGCGTCGGCGGTGCGGGAAGCGATCGCCGCTCTCCGCGATGGCGACCATGCCGTCGAGCTCGACGATGGCAGCCGGATCGTGGTGGCCGTGCGCATCGACCGCGAGGCTCGCCGGGCACGGATCGATTTCAGCGGCACTTCCCCCCAGCAGGACGGCAACGGCAACGCCCCCCTGGCGATCACCAAGGCAGCGGTGCTCTATGTGTTCCGCTGCCTGGTGGGTCGTTCGATCCCCCTGAATGCCGGCTGCTTCGAGCCGCTGGAGCTGATCGTCCCGCCCGGCTGCCTGCTCCATCCACGCCCGCCGGCGGCGGTGGTGGCCGGCAACGTGGAAACCTCCCAGGCGGTGACCAACGCCCTGTTCGGAGCGCTGGGGGTGATGGCGGCGGCCCAGGGCACGATGAACAACCTCAGCTTCGGCGACGCGTGCTGGCAGTACTACGAGACCATCTGCGGCGGCACCGGGGCCGGGGTGGAGCCGGGCGGCAGCGGCTTCGCCGGTGCCAGCGCCGTGCAGAGCCACATGACCAACTCGCGCCTTACCGACCCGGAGATCCTCGAGGACCGATTCCCCGTGCGGCTGGAGGTGTTCGCGATCCGCCGCGGCAGCGGCGGGGCGGGCCGCTGGCAGGGGGGCGATGGGGTGGTGCGGCGTCTGCGCTTCCTGGCGCCGATGACCGCCGCGATCCTCTCGGGCTCCCGGCGGGTGGCCTCCTTCGGCCTCGCCGGCGGCGGCGACGGCCGGGTGGGCCGCAACCGGCTGGAGCGTGCCGACGGCCGTTGCGAGGACCTGCCCGGCTGCGCCCAGGTGGCGGTGAACAGCGGGGATCTGCTGGAGATCGCCACCCCCGGCGGCGGCGGCTATGGCTCCCCGGCGGCCGGGACCACAGGAGCGGCTTCATGAGCGCCCGGCGCCGGCAGGCGGCCGCTCTGACGCTGCTCCTGCTGGTGGGGGCGTCGCCGGCGGCGGTGGCCCAGGCCCCGGCCCAGGCCGCGTCCACGCCCGCAGGCAACGAGCTGCAGGAAGGCGAGCAGCGCTTCCGCCCGGTGTGGTCGGCGCGGGGGATCGTGGCGGCCCAGGAGCCGCTGGCGGCGGCGGCCGGTGCCGGAATCCTGCGGGCGGGCGGCAACGCGGTGGATGCGGCCGTGGCCACGGCCTTCGCTCTGGCGGTCACCCTGCCCCAGGCCGGGAATCTGGGCGGCGGCGGGTTCCTGCTGCTCTGGCTCCCGGGGCCGTCACCGGCGGCGGCCCGCGGCTGCCTTCCCGGCACCCGCCCCGGAGGCCCTGGCGGCGACAGCCCCGAACGGCGCCTGGGCGGGGGGACGGCAGTGGCGGTGAATTTCCGCGAAACCGCTCCCCAGGCGGCCACCCCCACCATGTTCCTCCGTGCCGATGGGACGGTGGACCGGGCCAGGGCCACCCGCAGCCTGCTCAGCACCGGCGTGCCCGGCAGCGTCGCCGGGCTGACCCTGGCCCAGCGCTGCTACGGCCGCCTGCCCCTCGCCCGGGTGATGGCGCCGGCGCTGCGGCTGGCGGAGGCCGGGTTTCCGGTGAGCCGCGAGCTGAGCGATTCCCTCACGGCCGCCGCCCCCCTGCTCGCCGCCGACCCCGCGTCCCGGCAGCTGTTCCTGCCGCCGCCACCACCGGGGAGGCTCCTCCGCCAGCCGGCCCTGGCCGCCACCCTGCGGCGCATCGCGGCCCGGGGCGAGCGGGGCTTCTACGAGGGACCGGTGGCCGACGCCCTGGTGGCCCGGATGGCGCGGGGCGGCGGGCTGATCCGTCCCAGGGATCTGCGGGCCTACCGGGCTCGCCTTGTGGCGCCTCTGCAGGGACGCTTCCGCGGCCACCCGGTGCTCGGCATGCCGCCCCCCGGCGGCGGCCTCACCCTGCTGCAGATCCTGGGGATCCTCGAACCCTTCGCTCTGGCGGCCACAGGCCTCAATGCCGCCGCCACGCTGCATCCCATGGCCGAGGCCATGAATCTGGCCTATCGCGACCGCAATGCCCTGCTGGGGGATCCGGACCAGGTTGCGATCCCGGTGGACCGCCTGCTGTCGCCGGCGTACCTGGGCTCGCTGCGCCGCCGCATCGACGGCCGTCGCCACACCTCGCCGCAGCAGGTGGAGGCGGCCGCCGCAGCGGAGGGCACCAACACCACCCATCTGTCGGTGGCCGACCGGCAAGGGGGCCTGGTGGCGCTCACCACCACCCTCAACTTCGCCTACGGCAACGGCATCACCGTGCCGGGGATGGGCTTCCTGCTCAACAACGAGATGGACGATTTCAGCGCCCGCCCCGGCAGCGCCAACGCCTTCGGGCTGCGCCAGGGGCAGGCCAACGCCATCGCCCCCGGTCGCCGGCCGCTCAGCTCCATGGCGCCCACCCTGGTGTTCCGTCCCGATGGTCGCCCCTGGATCGCCACCGGCAGCCCAGGCGGCAGCCGCATCATCACCACCGTGCTCCAGGTGCTGCTCAACCGGCTGGTCCACGGCCTCAACCTGGCCGGCGCCGTCGCCGCCCCGCGGATGCACAGCCAGCTCTGGCCCGACAGGATCGACCTGGAGGAGGGCTTCAGCCCCGACAGCCGCAGGCTGCTCGAGGCGATGGGCCACACGCTGCGCACCGCGCCGGCCATGGGGGCGGCCAACAGCGTCGAGGTGCTGGAGGCGGGGGGCGGCAGCCTGGGGGCCAGCGATCCCCGCCGGGCCGAGGCGCCGGCCGTGCCCGAATGAGTCGGGTCCCGTCCGGGGCCAGGCTCAGCCCTGGGGCGCGGGGGGTGCCGGCGGGGTGGCGGTGAGCAGGTTGACGGCGGAGAAGGCCAGGGCGAAGGCGAACAGGGTGCCGATGGCCCAGGTGCTGTCGGAGGGCCACTCGGCGATCAGCAGGCCCCCCAGCACCGTCGTCACGATGCCGTCAAGCAGCACCAGGCCGCGGGCGGGCACCGCTCCGGCGGCGGCCCCGGCCAGTTCCATCACCCCCTCGATGGCCAGGAGGAAGCCGATGAACAGCGTCAGGCTCACGGTGCTGGCGATCGGGAACACCACCAGGCCGATGCCCCCTGCCACGTAGAGCACCCCGGAGATGGCGCGGAACACCTTGCTGCGGGTGTCATCGCCCGAGGTGAGCCGTAGCAGCTGGGAGAGGCCAGCGGCGACCGCCACGCCTCCCAGGGCGATGGTCAGCAGGGTGGCCGACACGAAGGGCAGCGCCAGGCTGAGGGCGGCCGCCACGAACAGCAGGCCGGCGGTGATCCAGCGCAGGCTGGGGGAGGCAGGAGCGGACAAGGAGGCGGTGCGGCTGGAAGGAGGTTAGGTCGGCTGTTCATCGGCAAATGCCGACAGACGCCATGGCAAAGCATCACAGGAAACAGGCGGGCCTGCCGAATCTCCTCACATTGGAAGGGCCTGCCGGGTCCCCTGCGGCCGATGTTCGAGCTGCTGCCACCCCTCAACGATCACAACCTTCCCTGGATGGACACGCTCCATCCGATCGTCGTCCACTTCGTGATCGCCATGGCGGTGATTTCCGTGGTCTTCGATCTGGTGGGCGTGCTGGGCCGCCGGCCCAACCTGTTCGAGGTGAGTTTCTGGAATCTGCTGTTCGCCACCCTGGCGATCTTCGTGGCGATCATCTTCGGGCAGGTGGAGGCGGGCCTGGCCAGTCCCTACGGCGCCGCCAGCGGCATCCTCAACCTGCACAGCACCCTGGGCTGGTCCCTGGCCGGCGTGCTCTCCGTGCTCACCGGCTGGCGCTACGTGATCCGCAGCAGGGATCCCCAGCGGCTGCCCCTGGCCTTCCTGGCCGCCGGCGGCGTGCTCAGCGTTCTGGTGGCGGTCCAGGTCACCCTGGGCAACCAGCTCCTCTGGATCTACGGCCTGCACACCGTCAAGGTGGTGGAAGCGACCCGGGCGGGGTTGGTGTGATTCCCCTTCCTTTCGCCGCGGCCCCGTTCCTGCCCCCGCAGGCGCCCATCGCGCAGCTGGCCGACCAGCTGGGCCCCAACGGTCTGCCCTACGCCCTGCCGATTCACCCCACCCTGGTGCACTTCAGCATCGGCCTGTTCGTGATCGCCATCGCCTTCGACATCGCCGGGGCCCTCTATCCCCTCGAGAAGCGCCTGTTCCGCTTCATGGCCCTGCCCGCCACCCGCGCCGGCCTGCATGACGTGGGCTGGTACAACCTGCTGGCCTGTGCGGTCGTGTCCTTCTTCACGGTCGCGGCGGGGTTCTACGAGATGCTGCTGGCCGTGCCCCTGCCGGGCGTCACCAGCAGCCTGGGGCTGCAGAGCATGGCCACCATGCTCTGGCACGGGGTCGGCGGTGTGGCGATCCTGCTCGTGATCGTCGCCATGACCGTCTGGCGCGGGTACCAGCGTTTCGCCTGGCGCCAGGCGATGGGCCGTCAGGTGCAGTGGGCCTACCTGCTGGTGGGCCTGCTGCTCTACGGGGTGCTGGGCCTGCACGGCACCCTCGGCGCGGAACTGGGGGCCGAATTCGGGGTGCACGTCACCGCCGACCAGCTGCTGGCGGCCGGCGCCGACCTGCGCGAGGCCCTGCCATGACCCCCTCCACCCCCCCCGCACCCACGCCGCAGCGGCGCTTCCCCGTCGGCGCCGTGCTGCTGATCGCCGCCGCGGTGGCCGCCGATGCCGCCGCCAGCCTGGCGATGGCCCGCTCCTCCCACCACTGGCTGCCGGTGCAGGCCTCCGCGGCGGCCCCCTACGTGGACGACCTCTTCGCTCTCGAGACGGGCATCGGCAGCTTCATCTTCATGGGCTGCATCGGGGTGATGCTCTGGACCCTGCTGTTCAACCGGGCCCCGAAGTACGACATGGAGGATGGCGATCCGATCGAGGGCAACCTCAAGCTGGAGATCGCCTGGACCCTCATCCCCCTGGTGATCGTGATGCTGATCGCCGCCCATGCGATCCGGGTCAGCGACACCCTCGCCACCCTCGGTGGCAAGCAGCGGGTGCTGGGCGGCGCTCAGGCGGTGCAGGTGGCCGGCGCCGCTGACGCGGGCGCAGTGGGTGGCGTGGCCGGCGCCGCCGGGGATTTCGGCCCGATCCAGGTGATCGCTCGGCAGTGGTCGTGGGAGTTCGTCTACCCCGACGGCACCCGCAGCACCGAGCTGCACCTGCCGCTGAACCGCCGCGCCCGCTTCAGGCTGATCTCGATGGACGTGCTGCACGGCTTCTACGTGCCCGCCTTCCGCCTCAAGCAGGATCTGGTGCCCGGCAGCGTCATCGACTACAGCCTGGTGCCCACCCGCGAGGGCCGCTACCGGCTGAGGGATTCGATGTTCAGCGGCGGCTACTTCGCCTCCAACCAGACCGACGTGGTGGTGCAGTCGCCCGACGACTTCGGCCGCTGGCTGGCGGAGGCCTCCCGTGCGCCCCTGCGGGAGAGCCCCAACGCGGCCCGTGATCTCTGGCAGTCCCGCCTCGCGCGGGGCGATCGGGGCTGGGCCACGGTGCCGCCCGCCTCACCACCGATGGTCCACGTCATCGCCGACCCCAGCGCCCCCCACGAGGGCTGAACCATGGCCTCCTCCGTCCCCTTCGATCCCCGGGTCCTGCGGGCCCCCCACCCGGTGCCCGGCGCACCGGACAACTGGAAGCGCTTCTTCAGCTTCAACACCGACGCCAAGGTGATCGGCATCCAGTACATGGCGGTGGCGCTGCTGTTCCTGCTGGTGGGCGGCCTGCTGGCCATGATCATACGCGGTGAACTGATCACCCCGCCGGCCGATCTCGTCGATCCCACGGTCTACAACGGGCTGTACACCATGCACGGCACGGTGATGCTGTTCCTGTTCCTGTTTCCGATCCTCAACGGGTTCAACAATCTGCTGATCCCGCCGATGATCGGGGCGCCGGACATGGCCTTCCCGAAGCTCAACGCCGCGGCGTTCTGGCTGTTTCCCCTGTTCGGGATCATCCTGATGGCCAGCTTCTTCGTTCCGGGCGGCCCCTCCGGATCGGGCTGGTGGGCCTATCCGCCGGTGAGCACCCAGAACCCCCTGGGCCACTTCATCAACGGTCAGTTCCTCTGGATCCTGGCGGTGGCGCTCTCGGGGGTCTCCTCGATCATGGGGGCCATCAACTTCGTGACCACGATCCTCCGCATGCGGGCTCCGGGCATGACCTGGTTCCGCCTGCCCATCTTCTGCTGGACGGCCGTCGCCGCCCAGACGATCCAGCTGGTGGGTCTGCCGGTGCTCACCGGCGGGGCGGTGATGCTGCTGTTCGATCTGAGTTTCGGCACCAGCTTCTTCCGGCCCGAAGGCGGCGGAGACCCGATGCTCTACCAGCACTTCTTCTGGTTCTATTCGCACCCGGCCGTGTATGTGATGGTGCTGCCGGTGTTCGGCATCTTCTCCGAACTGTTTCCCGTCTACGCCCGCAAACCGCTGTTCGGCTACAAGGTGGTGGCGATCGCCTCCTTCGGCATCACCGTGCTGAGCCTGATCGTATGGGTGCACCACATGTTCTACAGCGGCACGCCGCAGTGGATGCGCAACCTGTTCATGGTCACCACCATGCTGATCGCCGTGCCCACGGGCATCAAGGTGTTCGCCTGGCTGGGCACCCTCTGGCGCGGCAGGATCCGCCTCAGCACACCGATGCTGTTCTGCCTCGGCGGGCTGTTCAACTTCATCTTCGCCGGCATCACCGGCATCATGCTGGCCACCGTGCCGGTGGACATCCATGTGGGCAACACCTACTTCGTGGTGGGCCATTTCCACTACGTGATCTTCTCCACGATCACCTTCGGGGTGTTTGCCGGCATCTACCACTGGTTCCCGAAGTTCACCGGGCGCATGTACTACGAGGGGCTCGGCAAGCTCCATTTCGTGCTCACCTTCATCGCCAGCACCCTGAACTTCCTGCCCATGCACTGGGCCGGGCTGATGGGGATGCCGCGGCGGGTGGCCTCCTACGACCCGGAGTTCGCCCTGGCCAATGTGCTCGCCAGCCTCGGCGCCTTTCTGCTGGGGGTGGCCACGATCCCCTTCATCCTCAACATCGTCAGCTCCTGGGCCCGCGGCCCGAAGGCCGGCCCCAACCCCTGGCAGGCCATCGGTCTGGAGTGGCTGCTGCCCTCCCCGCCGCCGGCGGAGAACTTCGAGGAGGACGTGCCCACCGTGATCAGCGGGCCCTACGGCTATGGCCTGGGCCGCCCCCTGGTGGAGCACCAGGAGCGCTACGTGGCCCGCTCCCGGGAGGCCTGACCCCATGACCGGCCTTCCGATCGACTCCACGGCCAGCCCCACGGCCCCGGCCCCGGCCGCCACCGGCCACGGGGCCCACGGCGGCTACAACCTGACCGGCTTCATCATCTTCCTCTGCTCCGAGAGCATCATCTTCCTGGCGCTCTTCGCCGGCTTCATCACCTACCGGCTCTCCTCACCGGTCTGGCTGCCGGCGGGGGTGGCGGGCCTGGAGGTGCGCGAGCCCCTGATCAACACGATCGTGCTGGTGAGCAGCAGCGTCGTGGCCTGGGCGGCCGAGCGGGCCCTGGCCCGCCGGCGCCTGTGGCGCTTCCGCGCCTGGTGGCTTCTCACCATGGCCATGGGCGGTGTTTTCGTCTACGGGCAGGCGATGGAGTGGGCCCACCTGGGCTTCGGTCTGGGGGACGGGGTGTTCGGCGGAAGCTTCTATCTGCTCACCGGCTTCCATGGCCTGCACGTGATCACCGGCATCCTGCTGATGGCGCTGATGCTGATCCGCTCCTTCCGCCGCGGCAACTACGACGGCGGTGAGGCAGGGGTGGTCGCCGTGTCCCTGTTCTGGCACTTCGTCGATGTGATCTGGATCGTGCTGTTCCTGCTTCTCTACGTCTGGCAGCCATGATCATCGACGACCGCCACTACGACGTCGCCATCGTCGGCAGCGGTGCCGCCGGCGCCACCCTGGCGGCCGAGCTGGCGGCCGCCGGCCTCGCGGTGCTGCTGCTGGAGCGGGGCGGGGCCATGGCCCTGGCCGATCAGAACGTGGCCGACGTGGATCTCTTCCGCCGCCACCGCTACCACCCGGACGAATCCTGGTTCGGTCCGGACGGCGATCCCTTCGCGCCCCAGATGGTCTACGCCCTGGGTGGCAACACCAAGATCTGGGGAGGGGTGCTGGAGCGGATGCGGGAGCGGGAGTTCACCGGTTTGGCCCTGCAGGACGGCACCTCCCCGGACTGGGGGTTGCGCTACGACGATCTGGCGCCCTGGTACGCGAAGGCCGAGGCCCTCTACCGGGTCCATGGCCGACGTGGCATCGACCCCAGCGAGCCCCCCCGCAGCGGCGACTTTCCCCATGCCCCCCGACCGATCGAGCCGTTCCTGGAGGGCCTGCGCCAGGGGCTGGAGCGCCGCGGGGTGCGGCCCTACCCCCTGCCCCTGAGCTGGTCCACCTCGGCGGAGGATCCCAGCGGCGACGCCGAGCGCTTCGGCCTCGAGAGCGCCGCGCGGGCTCCCGGCTTCACCCTGCGCAGCGGCGCCCGGGTGCGGGCCCTGCACGTGAACCCCAGCGGCACCGAGGTGAAGGGGGTGGAGGCCAGCATCGACGGCCGCAACTGGCTGTTCACGGCCCATCAGGTGGTGCTGGCCGCCGGGGCGGTGAACAGCGCGGCGATCCTGCTGCGCTCCCTGAGCGAGCCCCACCCCAACGGTCTGGCCAACGGCTCCGGCCAGGTGGGCCGCAACCTGATGAAACCTCAGCTCACCTCGATCCTGCAACTGGCCGCCACGCCCAATTCGGGCCGTTATCCCCGCAGCATCGGCGTCAACGACTACTACTGGGGTGACAAGAACGTCGATTTCCCCCTGGGCACCATCCAGAGCGGTGGCGGGGTGCTGCAGGATCCCCTTTTCGCCGAATCGCCGCCGGTGCTCTCCCTGGTCACCCGGCTGCTGCCGGATGGGGCGCTCGAGCGGCTCGCCCGGCGCTCGGTGGCCTGGTGGGCCATGAGTTCGGTGCTGCCCGATCCGGAGAACCGGCTGACCGTGCGGGGTGATCGCATCCAGATCCACTACGTGGCCAACTGCCTGGAGGCCCACGACCGGCTGGTCTACCGCTGGCTCGACACCATCCAGGCGGTGGAGAAGGATCCGCTCACCACGGTGGTGCGCGCAGCGCCCATCTATCCCCGCGGCGAGGCGCCGCTGGCGGTGATGGGTCATGCCTGCGGCACCTGCCGCATGGGCAGCGATCCGGCCACCTCGGTGGTGGATCTGGAGGGCCGCAGCCACGAGGTGGCCAACCTCAGCATCGCCGACGCCAGCATCCTGCCGGGCTGCCCGGCGGTGGGGCCGGGGCTCACGGTGATCGCCAACGCCCTGCGCATCGCCGAGCGCCTCAAGGCCGCGCTGGCATGAGCGCCGCCCGGATGGCCGAGCGGGCCGAGGCGGGCCGGATGGCCGAGCGGGATCAGGGGCTGATGCCCTGGAACCTCTGGGGCACCTACCTGAGCGACCGCCAGTGGGGCACCGTGCGGGAGGACTACTCCGCCGACGGCGACGCCTGGCGCTCCTTCCCCCACGACCACGCCCGCTCGCGGGCCTACCGCTGGGGGGAGGACGGCCTGCTGGGGCTCTGCGACCAGGAGTGCCGCCTCTGCTTCGCCGTGGCTCTCTGGAACGGGGTCGACCCGATCCTCAAGGAACGGCCCTTCGGGCTGGGCAACCCCGAGGGCAACCATGGTGAGGACATCAAGGACTACACCTTCCACCTGGAGGGCACCCCCACCGCCAGCTACATGCGTGGGCTCTACAGGTACCCCCAGGGCCGCTTCCCCTACGAACGGCTGGTCGAGGAGAACGCCCGCCGAGGCCGTGATGAACCGGAGTTCGAGCTGGTGGACACCGGCATCTTCGCCGGGGAGCGCTATTTCGACGTCTTCGTGGAGTACGCCAAGGAGGCGCCCACCGATCTGCTGATCCGCCTGCGGGCGGTGAACCGGGGTCCGGATCCCGCTCCGCTCACCCTGCTGCCCACTCTATGGCTGCGCAACACCTGGGACTGGGGCTACGCCGACGAGGTGCCCCAGCGGCTCAGGCGGGTGGGCGACCGGATCGTCTCCACGGCCATCCCCAACCTGGGGGTCTACGAGTTGCTCTGCGACCACGCCGGCGACTGGATCTTCACCGACAACGCCACCAACACGGAGCGCCTCTGGGGCCAGCCCAACACCTCGGCGTTCCAGAAGGACGGCTTTCATCGCCTGCTGATCGACGGCGAGGCGGGCGCGGTCAATCCCGCCGGGGCGGGCAGCAAGGCCGCCCGGCTGCTGCGCCGCACCCTGACTCCCGCCGAGGAGTGGGTCGTGGCCCTGCGATTGCGGGCCCTCCCTGAAGCCTGCAGCACCGACGAGGCGTCGGCGGCGGTGGCGCCGCCCCCCCTGTTCGGCGCCCCCTTCGACGCCACCGTCGACCAGCGCCGGGAGGAGAGCCGCCGGTTCCTCGAGGCGCTGCAGGCGGGCCTCGATGCCGACGACCGGCTGATCCACACCAGCGCCCTGGCGGGGTTGCTCTGGTGCCGCAAGTACTACGGCTGGAGCGTGCTGCGCTGGCTGGAGGGGGACCCCACCCAGCCAGCGCCGCCGGCCAGCCGCTGGCATAGCGAGACCGCTTACTGGAAGCGGCTCCACGCCCACGACATCATCGCGATGCCGGATTCCTGGGAGTACCCCTACTTCTGCCAGTGGGACCTGATGTTCCACGCCGTCGCCCTGGCCGAGATCGATCCGGCCGCTGCCAAGGAGCAGTGCATGCTGCTGCGCTCGGTGCACTACACCGCCCCCAACGCCCAGACCCCCGCCTACGAGTGGGCCCTCTCCGATCCCAATCCGCCGATCGGGGCCTGGGCGGCCCTGCGGATCTATCAGATCGAGCGGCGCCTCAGCGGCCGGGGCGACGATGCCTTCCTGCGCTCGGCCCTGCGCAAGCTGCTGCTGGAGTACGGCTGGTGGGCCAATCGCAACGACCGCTCCGGCGACAACGTCTTCGAGGGGGGCTTCCTCGGCCTCGACAACATCGCCGCCTTCGACCGGCGCTTCCCCCTCTCCGACGGCAGCCGCATCGAGCAGTCGGACGGCACGGCCTGGATGGCCTCGCTGAGCCTCAACCTGCTGGCCATCTGCGTGGAGCTGAGCGGGGAGGAACCCGAGTACGCCGACGCCTGCGAGCGCTTCGTGTGCGACTTCGTGCAGCTCAACCTGGCGCTCAATTCCTCCGACGGCCGCGACTTCCTCAACTGGGACCACGAGGACGGCTTCTATTACGACGTCATCCGCCGCCCCGACGGCAGCAGCGATTACCTCCGCTCCCGCTCCGTCTCCGGGCTGATCCCTCTGCTGGCCGTCGCCAGCTTCGACCGGGCCACCGTGGAGCGCCTGCCCGTGCTGGATGTGGCAGGCAGCATGGCCTGGTTCGTGCACGAGCGCAGCACCCCCACCTGGATGGAGCGCAACCTGGGGCAGTGGCATGGCGACCGGCTGCTCCTCTCCCTGGTGCCGGAGGACCGGTTGCGCCGCATCTGCCGGCGGCTGTTCGACGAGGAGGAATTCCTCTCCCCCCACGGCATCCGCTCCCTCTCCAGGGTGTACGGCGAACACCCCTGCACCTTCACCGAGGGCGACGAGACCGAGACCCTGGCCTACAGCCCCGGCGACAGCCCGGTGGCCATGTTCGGCGGCAACTCCAACTGGCGCGGGCCTGTGTGGATGCCGATCAATGTGCTGCTGATCGAGTCGCTGCAGAAGTTCGCCCATTTCTTCGGCGACAGCTTCCAGGTGGAGTTCCCCACGGGGTCCGGCCGCCTGCTCGATCTCTGGCAGATCTCCCTGGAGCTGGAGAAGCGGCTGGTGGGCCTCTTCCGGCGCGACGGGCGGGGTCGACGCCCCTTCCTCGGCGATGGGGACCTTCTCCAGAACGATCCCCACTGGCGGGACCGGCTCCAGTTCCACGAATACTTCCACGGCGACGATGGCCGCGGCCTCGGCGCCTCCCACCAGACGGGCTGGACCGCCTTGGTGGCGAAGATGCTGGGCCAGCTCAGCCGCTACCCCGAAGCCGATCAGCGCGGCGGGCCGTTGTAGAGGATGGCCACCACCCGGCGGCCATCCGGAGCGATCTTGATCTCGGTTTCGGTGGTGGGCTTGAGCCCCTTGGACTCCCAGCCGGGGGGGCCGCCGAGGAAGCGGTAGACGAAGCCCTCGGGGGTGTTGCTGATCAGGCAGGGATTGCTCGCCGCCGAGGTGCTGAACATGCAGCTGGCGGGGGTGTAGACCGTCAGCCCGCCGTTGCTGAGCACGGCGGCATTGCGGGCCAGGTTCAGGGCCCGGATCTCGTTGAAGGGAACGCCCTGCGCCCGGGCGGGGGCGAGCGGGCCGAAGGGCGCCCACGGGGCAGCCGCCACCACCAGGCCGGCGGCGGTGGGCAGCAGCTGCCGGCGGAGCCAGGTGCCAGGGGCCATGCATTTCCTTGCGGTTGCCTCCATCCTCACCCCTGGCCGACCCAGCGCCGTCGGAGTTTGCCGGGGGACCTTCAGGCGGCCAGGGGCGCCGAATCCTGGGAGGTGAGGGGCTCGCCCCCGTCGGCGCCGGCATCCGCCGATTCGGGAGGGTGCAGCCGGGCGCGGTAGAGACCCACGTCCACGCCGAGGTGCTGGTCGGGCCGGCCCGTGATCAGCAGGGCGGTGCGCTGGCGGGTGGCGATCTGCCACATCCACTTGGTGAACAGGGTGATGCGGTTCTCGGTGTCGGGGATGAAGGCCAGGTGCGCCAGGGCCCAGAGCACCCAGCCCGCCAGACCGGTCACGTGCAGGCCGCGCAGGTCGGCCACCGCATACCAGGGGCCGATCACGGCCATGCTGCCCAGGTCGGTGAAGCGGAAGGGAGCCACCGGGCCGCCGCCGCCGCAGGTCGCCAGGATCGAGGCTGCCACCCAGGCCCCCATCTGCACGGCCGGACCGGCCATGCCGGGCAGGGGCCGGCCGTCGGGGGTGTGCCGGTAGGCGCAGAGATCGCCCACGGCACGGATCTCCGGGTGGCCGGGGATGGAGAAGTCGGGCTCCACCAGCAGCCGTCCGCCCCGGTCCACGGGGCAGCCGCTGCGCTCGGCCAGCAGGGCGCCGAGGCGGGAGGCTCGCACGCCCGCGGTCCAGCAGATCGTGGCGGCCTCCAACTCCTGCGGGCCGCCGGTGGTGCCGTTGAGCGACACCCGCCCGGCCGCGATCGCCTGCACCATGGTGTCCAGCAGCAGGGTGACGCCGGCCCGCTCCAGGTAGCCGGCGGCGGCGGCGGCGAGCTTGGGGTGCATCGTGGGCAGCACCCGCTCGGCCGCCTCCACCAGCACCACCCGGCAGCAGGCGGGATCCAGCTGCTTGAAATCGCAGCGGATGGATCGGTGCATCAGCTCGATCAGGGAACCCGCCAGCTCGCAGCCCGCCGGGCCTGCGCCCACCACCACCACGGTCTGCAGGAAGTGGCGGCGCTCCGGATCGGGGGTCTGCTCGGCTTCCTCCAGGGCCATCAGCAGCCGGCGGCGGATCTCGTCGGCGTGCTCGAGGATCTTCATCGGCGGGGCCAGGGGCCGCCATTCCTCGTGGCCGAAGTAGGTGCTGCCCGAGCCGCTGGCGAGGATCAGGTGGTCGTAGCCGTAGCGGTGGTCGTTGAAGATCACCTCCTTCGCCGCCGGGTCGATGTCGACCACTTCGCCCAGCAGCACCTGGACATTGGGGGCCTGGCCCACCATCTGGCGCAGCGGCGAGGCCACGTCGGCCTCCGACACCAGCCCCGAAGCCACCTGATAGAGCAGGGGCTGGAAGAGGTTGAAGTTGCGCTTGTCGATCAGGGTGACGCGCACCGGCTGGCGGGCCAGGGCATGGCAGGCCTTCAGCCCGGCGAAGCCGCCGCCCACGATCACCACGTGGGGCCACTCCCGCATCGCTTCGGCGGGAGGATCCAGCTCGAGGAAGAAGCGTTCCGGTGCCATCGCCTGGAGGTGACAGGCCTGCTCCCCAACCGTATGCACAGGGCACGGGAGTCTGTTGTCACAACGGCTGCCATGGCCAGGCGGCCATGTCAGGGCAGCCGTGGTTGGCCGAAGAGTGCAGGGCCCTGGAGGACTGCCACTGCAGGAGTGGCCCGGGCGCGATCCATGGCTCACCGGATTCGCGAGCGCTGTGGGTCGCTGCGCGCGCTGTGGCTGCCAGGACTGCTCACATCGATCTTCTCGCAGGGGTGCGTGATTGTTTGTGGTGGCTCTGTCGAGCGGCGGAAATCAGCCCAACGACTGAACAATCAGTCCAGGGAGATGGTGCCTGCCCGCCGCTCGCTGCAAGGCCTGCCGGACAGGCGGGAGTGCCCATTCATGGCGGATGCCGCTGGCGTGGGGATCGCCTGCCTCAGGGCGGGCAGGTGTCACTCACAGGTACACCGGTGATGTCACTGATGAATGACTCGTAGCAGCTGGCGTTTCGGTACTTGCCTCCAGATCCTGGGGGAACGGTTTCATGGATATCCCCGAAAATGATGTGGAACGACTCGTGGACCAGCACGAGTGCGCGCTCGTCGGTTGTGCCGAAGCGGTTCCAGAAGTCAGGGCACAGGAAGATGGCGCCGACGCCGTTGCAGGAAAAGCCTGTGCCGGCTGCTCCGCAGGTCGCGTCGTTGACCGTGCATCCACCGATCGTGCTGCCTCCATCCGGCCCGACGCAGCGGTAGAAGATGGGTTGGCTGAACAGGCGTTCGGAAAGGCGAAGGCGGCGCGCCAGGATCGCCACCTCCCCGGCGATCGCGGTGTCCTGATCGGCCACCGAGGCCCCGGTCAATCGGTTCATCGATCGGCCGCTGGGGAACACAGGCGGAAGACCGAAGCGCGCCTCGAGAGCCGCACGCACGGCAGGGTCGACCGGGCTGACTTCGAGGGCCGTGGCCGCTTCACCGGCGATGCCGCCGGCCCGGCCATCCATCGCCGGAAGTTCGGTGTCGACATCGGCTGGTGCGTTGTTCCTTCCCCCTGCGCAGTTCGTCTTCGAGGCCTGGAAGGTGCGCTGGATCAGTCCCCCGGTCACCTGTCCCTGCTGGATGGTGTGGGTGAGTTCGTGGGCGAGCAGCCTGCGGCCCGACGGGGTTTCAGGCGCATACTGGCCATCGGCGAAGACGATGTGGTCGCCGAGGGTGTAGGCGACGGCGTCGAGGGCCGAGGCCGAGGCATGGGCCGCGCCGGAGGTGTGGATCCGCACCCCGCCAAGGTCCGCGCCGAATCTGGGCTCGAAGAAGGCACGCGTGTCCGCCGGCAGGGGCTGCCCGGGGGAGTTCAGGGCCTGATCGACGCTGGCGTGCTCCGTGGCTCGTTGCGTTGCAGGCGAAGCAGCCACCGGATCGGTCTTGCGTTGGACCATTGGTTCCGCATCGGCCATGCGCATGACGCGATCGGCCACGGCGTCGGCCTCGCGCTCCATGGGGTCGTCCGGCTCGCTGACCAGCAGAGCGGACGGGACGGCCTGACAACGGGGGCAGGATCCCCCGCAGGCGCAGGAGGCGCGGCGCTGGAGCACCGGAGCTGGCGCTGGCGGGGCGGTGATGGGAACCCGGGAGACGCGCGTCGCCGCGGTGCGCACACCGGTTCTCGCTGATTTGTGATCCAGAGTCGGCATGGCCTGTTTCCTTCGGAGTGTGCGGTCAACCTGCGGCTGGCTGTTCTCCCGCAGCCGCTTCGGGTCCCTCCCTATCCACCGCCGTCGATCACGGCTTTTGCCCGTTCCCGCAGCTTCCTCGCCGTGGCGGTGTCGCCGACGATGTCGCTCAGTCTGGCCGGATCGGCGGCCAGGATTCCCTCGACGGTCCGGATGCCGCCTTGCTCCAGCCGGCGGCGGAGGGGGTCATCGAGGCCGAGTTTGTCGAGGGACGTGCCTCCGCTGGGCGATCCAGTGAGCAGGGCCCTGGCGCGTTCGATCAGCCGGAGCGCCAGCTCGCGGCTGCCGAGGATCTCCGCCAGCTTGTCCGGGCTGGTTTCGAGGATGTCCTCCACGTCGATGATGCCGGCCTGGATGAGCCGTTTGCGCGTGGCTTCGTCGATGTCGAGCCTGGCCAGGGAGGTGCGAGGTGTGGGCGTCGGCGTTGGTGCTGGTGTTGGCGAAGGAGTTGGCGGCGGAGTGGGCTCCGGTGTCGGAGCGGTGGTCGCAGGCGGTGGGGGACAGGGCGGGCTTTGCGCGCCGATCACGATGATGCGGAAATCGACCTGCCCGAGCCTGGGCTGCAGGGGCTCCGCTTCGATCTGAACGGTCTTCTGCTCGGCATCGAACACGTGGATCCTGGCGGTGGGCCGGTTCGCGGCGAGGCTGGCGGTGTCGAGGCGGTTGGAGTCGCTTGCCGGATCGTTCTCCTTCCCCTGATAGCGGAGGAGGAAATAGCCGTGTTCGTCGCTGCAGCCCTGGCCAAGTTCCCGAAGCCAGTTGCCCTTCTCGTCATAGAGGGCCACGGTCAGCTGCGGCAGGCCCTGGCCGGACAGGTTGCGCACGAAGCCATGGAGCACGTAGCCCCTGGCGTCGACCGTGGGCGCCTCCCTGCTGGCACGCGCGAGCTCGAAATCGAGGTCGCGCAGCAGGCCCTGGTTGATGACTGTCCTCGCCGCGACGGCCTGGACGCGGGGACTTTCGTCCCCATATTTCAGCGCCAGCCGTTTCTGTTCTCGCGCCAGGCCACCGGCCCTGGCCGTGCGCACGCTCTGAAGGCCGGCATAGGACGCGGCGCGCTGCGGGTCGATACTGGCGAGTTGGCGTTCGACCGTGGCCGCCACGGTCTCTTCGGGGATCGCGTCGGCGCGGCAGCGTTGGGTGGTGTCAGCCATTGGTGGTAACTCCTGAGGTCTTGCCGAAGCCCGGCAGGATGCGCGAAGCGCTTTCGCAGTAGCCCGTGCCCAGCGGGTCGATGAGCACGGTGTTGGGGCTCGCCACCCGGTAGGCGGGGATGTAGGCCCGCGCCAGGAGGCAGTGGGTTGTCTGGTTGTGCACGGTGGTGTTGGCCAGCCCGAGGGTGATGGCGGAGAAGCGGGCGTGCAGCAGTGATTCCTTGAGACGGTTGCCGCAGGCCCGCAGCGAGAAGCCGAACAGCACCACGTGGGAGAGCACGAGGTCGTCCAGCAGGTTGCAGTCGCACTGGTTGTCGGCGAAGCCGATGTCGTCGAGGCTGAAGATGGTCACGGAGGACACCGACAGGCTGATGCCCGCCTCGATCACGTCGAGCAGGCACTGATTGCCTGTGAACAGCACGTTGCCGCCGGCCAGGAAGGCACCGAGACGCTGATCGTCAAGTCCCGGCCGCGCTGCCGGTGCGGCCGTCAGGGTGTCCACCGCCAGGCCTCCCTTGGCGATCGCCGCGTAGGCGAGAAACTGCAGATAGAATTCGGTGGAGAGGCCAAGGTTGAGGATGGCCACGGTCGCCGCGAGGAAGGTCGCCGCAGGACCGCGCTGCACCACGCCGCGGCTGGTGAACTGGTTGCCGACGACGGAGAGCGGCCCCAGGGCCGTGACGCTGAGGGCCTGACCCAGCGGCGCACTGACGACGTTGTCGTGCACCTTGAGGGCCGGTTCGCCGTTCTGGGCGGGCAACTGCAGGCGGCCGATGCGTACGGGGCTCACGGGAGCGAGGGCGTAGACGATCTGGATGCCCCCGCGCCTGCCGATCTTCGCCTCGGCGTTGCCCGCTTCGACCTTGGAGCCGTTGTCGAGGATGCGGTTGCGGGAGATCTCCAGGCCTTCGGCATGCAGCGCGAAGATGCCGCAGACCGGCTCGAGATGGCTCGGACCGTTGTCTGTGATCACGTTGTCGCGGATCAGCAGATGCTCCACGTCGGCCAGGGCGATGCCGCCGTAGCCCAGGCTGTCGACCATGGCTTCGGGGATGGGCTCGAGCGGACGGCGCAGGCAGCCCCGGATCTCATTGCCCAGGATGCTGAGGTGCTCCACGCTGATGAACTCATCGGCTCCGCGCAGATCGAAGAACCCCGCCACGCCGATGCCGTTCATCCCCATCTGCTGGATGCGGTTGCGTTTGATGACGACCTCGCTCAGGGTTCCGGCGGAGGCCTGGCGGACCTGCCCCAGATCGGTGGGGAAGGCGGTGATCACCAGCACACTGCTGGCCGGCAGTTTCGGGTCGCAGGGATCGAAGGGCCGCGGACGCGGCCAGCGCCTGGGGGGCACCGGGTCGTTGCGCTCGTCGATGAAGATCAGGCTGCCCAGGGTGATGCCGTTGCCGGCCCCGCCGCGGATCAGGTTGTTCACGATGCGCACCCGCTCGGAGGTGCCGCCGATCTGGATCCCCCCGCGGCTCAGCGACCCCGGCAGGAAGTCCGCGCCGGCAGGAAGCGCACGGAAACTGGGGGACTCGAGGCGGCTCGAGGGCACCTCCACCACGTTGCGCTCGATCAGCAGATCGTCACCGAGCACGAACACCGCCGTGTCGAGGCAGCTGCTGTCGCGCATGCGGATCCGGCTGTCCCGCAGGGTGAGCTGGTGGGCGTTGAGGGCGCGTAGGCCGCTGTGGGAGGAGGCGCTGACATGGAGTCCGCGCAGCATCACGCCGATCAGGGGCGTCAGCACATCCTGATCCTGCGCGAAGCTCGGATCCGCCCCTTCCAGCACCAGGCCGGGCCCGCGCTCGTGGGCCGCGATCGCCAGATCGGCGATGGTGATGGCCTGCCCCCCCCGTACATGGATGACCGGCGGCGCATCCGAGAGTTCTTCCTCCGGCGGCCCAGCCATCAGGAGGCTGCGGGGGCCGCAGCCGCTCAGGGTGATGTTGCGTCGGTTGGTGACCGTGATGGACTCGGTGTAGGTGCCAGGCAGCACGCACACCTGCCCGCCTGCAGCCGGCAGGGCATCGATGGCGGCCTGGATGGAGGTGAAGTCGCCGAAACTGCGGATCCCGTCGCCCACCCGGTAGGTGCAGCAGGTCTCCAGCTGGGTCAGCGGTCGGAAGGGCGTGCGGCAGTCTTCGATGCTTCCGGAGATCGTCGTGTCGCGTCGACCGGTCCAGTTGATCTCGGCCAGGGGGACACGGCGGTACACGATGCCGACGGGCGGGGCCTGATCGATCAGCACCGCGGGGTTGGGGATGTCCCCGGCACGCACGCTGAAGGTCCAGTAGTCGCGCGCTCTGTAATGGGCCCCCGCCGGGGCGTCGAAGGCCAGGCGGATGCCGTCGCGCAGCTCCACAGGATTCGCCGCGTCGGTGAAATCGGCGATGTCCCGCAGGCCGTTCCACAGCCGCAGGACCATCGGATCGGTGGTGGCTGGCAGGGTTCCGAAGGTCAGCGGCATCGCCAGCTCCAGGTCATGCTCCGTGGTCAGCGTGGCGGCGCTGCCGCAGACCACGTTCCAGGTCCCGTCCAGCGCGTCGTACTGCAGGGCCTCCAGATAGAACGTGGTCAGGCCTGAGCTGACGATGGCGGTGCGCCCCGCGTCGAGGATCACGCGCGGCGGATTCACGGTGGCATCGAAGCGACCGCGCCCGACCAGGCCGCCGTTCCACTGGCTCCACTTGAAGCGTGCCGGCGCTCCCGCTTCTCCATCGGCGATCTCGATGCGGTAAAGATGGTGCTCGAATCCCAGGTAGCCGCCGCCGCCGACCACGGGGCAATCCCCGGCGATCGTGGTCACCGGAGCCAGCGAGACGCTCAGGCGTCCCTTGCCCGCCGGATCATCCTTCAGACGCCCCAGGATGCTGGCGCAGTCCTCACCGGCCCCCAGCCGCCACAGGCGGAAGCGCATGTTCACGTAGGCGCGCTCGGCGGTGTCGGGTCCGCCGAGGGCCGGTTCGATCAGCCGGGCCGGGTACTGGTAGCCGTGCAGGGCTTCCTCGGAGACTTCGAGAATGACCGCGTCGCGGATTCCGTCGCCGATGCCTTCCGCCTGCGGCAGCGGGTCGCTCAGGGGGGGGCCGTAGTAGTGCGCGCGCCGTTCCACGGCTGCATCCGGAGCGGCGGCGGCGCCGGCCAGCCGGCTGAGCAGACCGTCGGCCCAGGCGTGGCCGGGGTGCACCTCCACGCGCACCTCGTCGCCCACGACTCTGGCCGCGACGATGCGGAAGCTCTCCGGGGCTGTGGCCGGCACCGCGCAGATGCCGGCGCCGATGACGTCGCGTCCGGCCTGGCTGTTCCAGGCCAGTTCCAGCAGCTCTCCTTCGGTGAGATCCGCGTCGGTCATCACCCGGCCCTGCTGGTGCAGCACGGCATTGACGTTGCGCAGTACGCCGAGGGCAGGCGGACTCACGCCCCGTTCATGCTCCCGGGGATCGAAACCAAGAACCGAGAAATCGCCTTGCATGAGAGCCCTCCTTGACTAGGTGATGGGCAGGAGGAGCGGGCGCACGCCGATGGGCATGAACTCCCGCAGTCTCACCTGCAGATTGATCCATTTGTGCGCTTCCAGCAGGAAGCCGAAGGCACCCATGGCGTCGTCATCGGGTCCAAGGGCGCGGATGCGCGGGTCGGACTCGCGCGCGATCTGGGCATAGCCGGGATCGTTGTATCGATCCGAGCTGAATACCAGCCGCGCCTCCTGGCCGTTGAGACAGAAATGATTCGGTGGCAGGCGGTCGCCGTCGCCGCTGAACCAGGTCCATTTGATGCAGCCATGCTGGTTGTCGAGCACCTCGAAGCGGCGGCTGAAGATCCCGCCAAGCCCGCCGACGGCGAACACCCGCACCGCTCCGAAACAGGTGAGGCCCTCGAAATCGAGCCGCGCGCCCCAGCCGTTGGCCGCATCCGTGGCCGCGGCGATGGCGAAGACGCTGCCGGGGGGATCGGCGCTCCGCGGGGAGGCGTCGACGATGCTGTCCTTGATGGCGATGCTGTAGCGATCGTCGATGGCCAGAGCGCCGGTGATGGAGCGCTGGATGACGATGTCGGGCGTGGGCAGGAAGGCATCGACGTCGGCGGGATCGGCGAAGCCGTAACCGTTCACCAGATGCAGGCCCATCACCCGATCGGCCCGGCTGCCGTCGCGCAGCGCATGACCGCCGGGCACCAGGGTGCAGCTGATGATCTCCAGACGGGCCACGGCGGCTCTCCCGACCAGGGCCTCCCCGGCGGGGAACGGTCCGCTGGCATCGGGCGCCAGAACCAGGCCCTCCAGCCGCACCGCCGGAGTGTCCGTGGTGGCCGCCGCCGCCGTGACCGGCCGGAAGGCCAGGGGTTGGGCGAGCAGGAGCACAGGGCGGTGGTCGCCGATCGCGCGGATGGTGAGTGAATGTGCCAGGCGCAGGGAGACGCCGCCGTCGATGGCGGTGCCGGCCAGGGCCGAGAGATCGATCCTGTGCACCCCGCTGTCGTGGATCTCGATCACCACCGGCTGGCTGACGCCGTCGAGCCCCTCGAGGGCCACCTGCAGGCTCGCACCGCCGCTCACCGGGCCGACGCTGCGCCGCTCGAACGCCGTGGTGGCGGCGGGGAACGGCCGGGTCAGCGGGTGGGCGCCCACCGGCCCGACGGCGCCGTAGGTGTAGCTCGCGTACACCCGGGAGATGAATCCGCCGGCACCGTCGGACGTGACCAGCCCATCGCGCTGCGCCCCGCTCTCCATGCCGATCAGCACACGCCCGATGGCCGGGTCGATGACGATCTCGCCGGTCCGCAGGGGCCGGCGCAGTCCCGTCTCCCAGGCGCAGAGGTTGTCGCCGCGGAACAGCCACCGCCACGCCGTGGCAGGCGCCGGTGGGATCAGCAGCGGCAGCAGTGACTGGGGCAGGAACAGCTGCAGGCCGACGTCCCCGAGATCGAAGCCTGTCGGCGGAGCGGCCAGATCGTCGTAGAAATCCAGCGCCACATAGGCCTCGGGATGGCCCGCCGGCGCGTCGCTGCTGAGCCGCGCCGCCGGCATGGGCCCCGGCACGCCATCGGCTTCGGTGAGCGGCGCCACGATGCCGCCCGAGGTGTCCGCCCGCCGGAAACCGGGGCGGCTGGTGTTGAACAGGCGAACCGGCAGGTCGAGGGGGTCCAGATCGAAGCGCAGGGCGAAGCGCGCCAGGGCTGACGGTTGTGCCCCCAGATCGCTGACGCCCTTCACCAGGGGAAGTCCCGGCTGGGTGCGATAGGCCGCAAGGCGCCAGAGGAAGACCGCGAGATTGGGCAGGTTGATGGACCGGGTGTCATCGAGGGCCGGTCTGACGTCGGCGGTGCAGGCGAAGGGATCGAAGGGTGTGCCCAGCAGCTTCAGCTGGGCCGGATCGCGCAGCGGCGCGGTGCCGCCTCTGGGCACGTCGAAGCGGCTCAGGCTGCTGCGGGCGTACGGCGGCAGTCCGCCGGCATCCGGCCGCGGATGGTTGAGATGCTGCGTCCAGGCCAGGTTCTCCCGCAGTTCGACGGCGCGGCAGGCCCAGCCTGTGAGATTGACCGCCAGCCGCTCGATTGCCCCCAGCGTTCCCTTGCGGCGCCGCAGGGCGATGGTGTCGGCGACGTCGGCGCGCAGGCTGCGCGGCTCCCCCTTGAGATGGCTGGATCCGAGCAGATCGGCCAGATAGGGAATGACCCAGTCGTCGCAGGTGTCGATGAACATGTCGTCGTAGAGCTGGCGGATGTTGTCGTGCAGTGCGCCGTAGGCCGCTTCCACGGCGGCCAGGTAGGCGCGCAGCTGGTTGGCCGGTGTCTGCTCGGCGTCACGCGTCCGGTAGATCTCGGGCAGCCGCCCGAACAGGGGGACACGGGGTGGCATGTCGGCGGAGCTCATGGGCACTCCCGGGCCGCAACCGCGGCCGATGCGGTGAGGGTGAGATGGGCTGGGCTGAGCTGCAGCAGTTCGTGGGGAGCGCAGACCAGCCTGGCGGCAAGCGGCCTGGGCGCCGGCGGCAGGCTCAGGGCGGATGGATCCGCGAGCGGCGGAGCGCCGGGGGCCGGGGCGGCGAACAGACCGAGCGCCGTGACCTGGCACCACAGCACCCCCGCCACCTGCTGAAGCCGGCCTTCGATGCGGGAGGCGAACTCCCCATCGCCGATCCGCCGCCCGCGGAGGCCGAACAGGCCGCTGCGCTCATGGTCGCCGTCGCCGACGAGGCCGAGGGAAGCGCGCAGAGCAGCTTCCACATCCTCCTGCCGGACGCTCGGATCGCGCCCGTAGGTGAGGTCGAGGAAGACGAAGCGCCGCAGGGCCGGCTCCACCACCAGCGGCTGGCGATCGGGCCCGCGGCAGCGCTGGGCTTTCACGATGGCCGCTCGCACCGTGGCGAATTCGGCCTCCCGCGCGGCCTCCAGCAGCACCCGCAGGATCACCGCGGGCACCCCGTCATGCAGATCCCAGGCGACGGTGGCGGTGACCACCCCAGGGATGGCCAGAGTCTCGCTGACGTAGTCAGGCAGGCTTACCACCCGGCCCAGGCTCTGCACCTTCCCCGGCGCCGCTTCCCTGGCCTTCTCGGGATCCTCCCGATCGGCTCCGCCGGAGACGATGCCGGTCAGCCCCACCTTGTCGAAACCCGGAGGCCGCTCCCCGGAGGTGGGCTCGGCGCCGGGCTTGAGGGGCCCGCGCGCGCCGACCCCGCTGCGGTACATGGCCTTGACGTTCTTCAGCCCTGAGGGCAGTCGTGCCCCGGTCTCGCCGTCACCGAACTGCACGAAGCTGCGCCCCTCGCCGTCCTCGCGCACGATGTAGACGGTGTCCCCGGGGCCCCGCCCGTGGAAGCTGTCCACCCGCGTCCAGAGGCGTTCGTTGACCCGGATCTCCAGGGCGGGCACATGGGGAGGAATGGACCCGGCGGAGAGGGCATAGGTCAGGGGCGCCTTGGGCAACGGGAAGGTCTGGAAACTCTGCCGGCCGTCGCCGTTGCCGAGCACCGCCTCCTTCTCCTGCCTGCCCTGGGAGGCGTCGACCAGATTCCCCCGGACCGTGACCGTGGGGGTGTCTTCGTCGAAATCGGCCCGCGTGAACGGCGTCGGCGCGCGATCGAAGGAGAGCGGCCACATCCGCGGCGCGTCGGGGCTGGGTGTCGGGAAGTCCGCGGGCGCGTTGGTGCAGACCAGCTCCGTGCTGCGGCCGTCGGCGTGGGAGAGCGACAGGCGCCGTCCTGCGAGGGGACGGGCCTGCATGGCGGTGCCATGGAAGAAGAGCGCACCGGTGCCGTCGGCGAAGGCGCTGCCGGAGGGAGTGGAGATCGGCCGCAGGCTCAGCTCCGGTCCCCGGGTTTCATGCAGGCGCAGGGCGCGCAGGTCGGCGGAGGCCGACAGGCCTGTGGTCGTGCTTGGTGCCAGCAGGGCGCCGAGCTCGAGGCCCGTGACCGATGCGCCCAGGTTCCCCCAGAGCAGGCCGAGGTGGTGGCTGGCGACCACGCGGCGGGCGACCGCGAAGGGCAGTGCGTAGAGGAAGGGGAGCCGGAGGCCCGAGGGCGGACCGGAACCGAGGCTGGCGCCGGTGATGTGGCCGGTGACGACGACCTGACGGCCCAGGGCCAGATCGCCGACTTCCTGGTCGAGGGGGTAGAGGGTCGAAGGAAGTGTCGAATAGGCACTGCCATGGTCCGTCGAGCGGCCCAGCTCCCGGTCGAAGCGGGTCGGACTCGAGGTTGTCGCCGGCGGGTTGACCGAGACGTTGGTGGCGACCACCTGCAGGGGCGCGTTGGCGCCGAAATGGCGGAAGCTGCGTCCCAGCTTCCAGGCGCGGGTGGGTTGGGGCCAGGCCCGGCTCAGCCGGCCCGCCAGGGTGATGGTCACGCGGCCCAGCGCGCGCTCCACCGCCTCGACCACCACGATCTCCTCGGCCGGCTGATCGAGGGTCCGCTCCCCGAACAACGTCGTGAAATGCCGCAGCCGCGGGGTGAGGGTGGCTTCCTCGGGCAACAGCAGCAGACGATCTCCCTTCTTCAGATCCACCCCCTCCAGCGCGATCGAGTCGGTGGCGCCGTCCGCGGCGGCCAGCTCGAAGCGGTTCTGATCCGGGGGAATCTGCGACCCGTAGTGCCGCTGCCGGTAGAGCTGGAAGCGGCCCAGATGCGGCCAGGCGGTCAGCTCGGCGTCGGTCTGAACGTCCGCCGGAGCCGCGACATCCGCCAGTTCCAGCTTCACCGGGAAGCCCTTGCGGATGATCACCGGAGCCCCGTCGCGCACTTCGAAGGCCAGCGTCGCCCTCCCACCGATGCCGGGGGCCAGGCGGTAGCCCGTGAGCCGCACCAGCTCGGCGATGCTTTCGCGCCAGGCGGCCGTGCGCAGGAAGGCCTCGTTGGCGTAGTGCTCCTGGTAGAAACTGAGGATGTCGCCCAGGATGGCCGCACCCTCCAGCAGGGCGATTCCGGGGTCGTCGGGGTCACGATGGGTCCAGGCGGCGAGTTCGGGAGAGGCATCGATGCGGCGGATCATGGCTTCGACGAAGTCGTCGTAACGCCCGATCCGGTAGGCGATGCGCGGCAGGCCCGGACGGTTGTCGGCGCGGCGGGGAAAGACGAAGGGATCGTCGATCAGAGGGTTGCAGGTCATCGGGTCCTCCTAGGGCCTCCCGCCCTGCAGGTCGAAGCGGATCAGTCCGCGTTCGAGGTGGCTGGGATCGTTGCTGAGCAGCAGAACTTCGTCGAAACCCATCTCCAGGACGTCCGCGCCGGGGCCGCCGGGGGTGGGTGCGTTGAAGCGCTTCATGGCGATGGCCGCGACATGACGGATGCCGGTGACCTGATGGAGGCGCCCTTCGAGCATGCTTCGGTGGAGGGACTGGCCGAAGGTCCAGCGATCGGGGTGGAAGAAGCCCTGCCGACCGTCGGCGGTCCAGCCGTCGGAGAACTCCTGCTCGAGCACGTAGCGCAGGTCCTCCCGCCAGTAGGTCGGATCGGCGCAGACCGTGATGCGGACGTCGAGAGGCACATAGCGGGGCGGGCGCAGCTCCAGGTCTTCGCCGATCAGGCGCACCGCCTCCAGATGCGCCGCCACGTCGGCGCGCAACGCCTCGGTCAGCTCCGTGCTGCCCTGCGGGTCGATGACCACCCGAACGGTGCGCCAGCTCCCGCTCCAGGCGTAGCGGGCGACCGCCCGCGACACGCCCGGGACCTCCTCGGCCCGTTGGGCGTAGTCGGCCAGGGTCACCGCCCGCAGTTGCCGGGCCCGGAAGGCCTCGGGGGCGTGGCGTCGGATCCTCTCGGCCGGTTCCGGGTCGCGGCCGTCGGTGACGTCGAAGGGGTTCCGGGTGGCGGTGATGACCCCGCTCAGGCTGCCGCTCAGGTCGCTGGGATGGGTCAGCTGATCGGCGCCCACGTTGCCCTGATGGCCACCACCGATCTGATAGACGGCATGGATCACCGCGCCCGGCGGCAGCAGACGGCCGTTGCGGCCGTTGCCGAAGCGCAGGACGCTGCGCCGGCGTTCGTCGGTCTCGACCATGAAATGCTCCCCGTTCTCCGGTGAGTCATCGCTGTGCACCAGGCTCTCGACTTCGTCCCAGGTGTCCGCTGCTCCCCCGCCACCCGGCTCGATGCGGACCCTGAGAGTCGAGCGCGCCGGCTCCTCACCGGCCGAAGCCAACCCCGGGGGGAGCGAGCGGTAGGCCAGGGGACCCTCGTCCGGCAGCTCCGCCAGCACCCAGTCCTGACCATCGCCGAAACGGTCCATCCGCTGGAAATGGCGATGCTTGAGCCCGGGCGTGTCGCCGGGCAGGAGGCTGCCGGGCTCGTGGAAGCGCACATTGAAAGGTCTTCCCTCGTACACCGGCAGGGCATTGCCGAAGAACAGGGAGACGTCGTGAACCGGCGCCGGCGGGTCGCCGCAGAACGTGGTGAAGCTGTAGTCGAAGCGCAGGGAGTCCTGCTCACGCCAGTGCACGCGCACCAGCCAGGTGAGGGTGACCGGATCGAACAGGGCCTCGGCGGCGTCGGCGCCGGAGCCCAGCCGCAGCAGCTGGCGTTTGCGAGGGTTGCGACCGGGCTCGGCTCCGGTCAGGGGATTGCGCATCTCGACGAGGACCATCTCCCGCCAGAAGCCGTCGCGCACGCGGTCCCGCAGGGCCTCGGCATCGGCCTGGCTGGCCAGGCCGCTCAGGGGAACCAGATCGGCGCTGGTGCTGCCGGCGCGGAGGGCAGGCTGGGCGTCACGCCAGGTATGCAGCCGCAGGCGGTTGAGCCGGGGGTCGAGCCATTGCCACCGGGCCGGAGGCAGTCCGCGCTGCCGGCTGCTGAAGCTCACCGCCCCGACGGCCGTGGCAGCGGCTGCGGTGCTCACCACCAGCTCCTGATCGTGAAGGGGATCGGCCAGCGCGAACGGGGGCTGGGTGTCCAGGATCTCCACGACCAGCCAGGTGCTCGCCTGGTGGCCTTCCGAGAGGTGGTAATCCATCAGCCTGGCGTGGCGGGCCAGGGAGATCCGCTTGCGCGCCGTCGCCAGATAGGCCTCGGCCATCACCCGGTCCTGATGGTCGGAGAGCTCGTCGGCGGCGGCGGCGAACAGATCGATCAGCACCTGGTCGTGGTCGGCCTCGCTGGTGCTGCTCCAGGCCGGCACCCGCTGGGCCATCGCCGTCATCAGGGTGTGACGCAAGGAGTCGTAATCCTTGGCCAGATAATCGATCTCGGGTCCGGGCGGGCGCGGCCGGCCGTCCAGGCGCGGTGCGCAGTCATTGGTGAAGCAACCCGGCCGGAACCGGAACTCGAGGGAGCTGAAGAACGGATCGATGCGATCGGCGTTCCAGACCAGTTCCAGCGTGTAGGTGGAGTAGTCGCCCACCGGGGCGATGCGCAGGTTCACCCGGGTGGCGTCGATCCCGCTCACCGTGTGGACCCGCACCTGGCCGCTGCCGGGGCCAGCAGGCATCCGGCTGCCGCCGCGGACGCGGAAGATCTGGCCGGCACGGGCGGGCTCGGCCGCGATCTCGGCCAGCAGGCTGGCGAGGTGCCGATCGTTGTGGAAGCGCAGCTCCAGATCGGCGTGATCGGGATCGGGACCCGCCGGCAGGGACACCAGGGCCAGACGCAGGCCGTTGAGGTTGGCGTCGGCCAGCTGATCGGCGCGGTCGTCGACCCCATCGGGAAAGAGGATGGCGCTCATGGTCCACTCCTCTGGAACCTGACGACGCGTGTGTCGGGGCTGCCCGCGGGGCGGTATTTCACCGTGACCTCGAGACCTCCGGTCAGCGGGTCGAGCAGCAGTTCCGGCGTGAGGCCCGTGACGCCGGATTCGTCACCGAAGCGCACATCGATCAGCTCCACCGTCAGCCTGTGCCCCAGCCAGCGCGACAGGGCCTGGGTGAGGCGTGCCTTGACGACCCCGCGCAACACGTCGGAGGCGGGTTCGAACACCAGCCGGCGCACGCCGCCGCCGAATTCCGGCAGGAACAGCCGTTCCCCCGGACTGCTCAGCAACAGTTGCAGGAGCTCATCGTGCACGTGCTCCTCGTCGGAGACCGGCGCGGCGGTGCGGCCGTCGGCG
The DNA here is from genome assembly GCA_000708525.1 of Cyanobium sp. CACIAM 14. Taxonomy (GTDB): domain Bacteria; phylum Cyanobacteriota; class Cyanobacteriia; order PCC-6307; family Cyanobiaceae; genus Cyanobium. The sequence continues at coordinate 65,731 of JMRP01000005.1, read as the reverse complement.
CCGATGCGGAACGGAAAGGCGAGATGGCGTCCATTGGAGAGGGCCATGGCTACACCCCCTGCGCCCGGGTCTGCACCTGAACCACCAGCGCCTGGCCCTGCGGCACCTGGGCGGCGTTCAGGCACAGACCGACGCTGTTCTGCAGCAGCACCGGCACGCCGTGAAGGTTGGCCTGCGTCGCCCCGCTCAGCCAGCGCACGGTCACACAGGGGGTGTAGACGCCGCCGGGGGCGAAGATGCAGCCGACGATCGGGTGCACATCGCTGAGCAGCAGCGCCGGGGCGCCGTCGATCAGCCACTCGGTGTTGCTCGTGAGCAGTTGGGCCTGCCCCAGGTGGGGGCACAGCACGGTGCTGGTGGCGGTGAGGATGGGGGTCATGTCGGTGGCACTCCAAAGCTCATGGCGCCGTTCACCAGGCTCACCCCGGCCAGGCCGATCTTGATCTGGCCCTGGTTGAGGGAAATGCTGGTGGCGCTGATCTCGATGTCGCAGGCCCCGATGGAGAGCACGATGGCATCGCCGCTGAGGCTGATTTCCGCTCCGGCGGGGCCCCCGTGGACCAGCTTCAGCGTGTCGTTCTCATCGTCGAGGATGATCCTGTGCCCGTGCTCGGAGACGATGACGCGCACGCCATCGCCCTGCGGATCCGGGCGCTGACCGGCCGCCCACCAGGCGCCGGTCCAGAGGGGTTTGTCCAGCCGGCCGGCCTCGAACTCGATCCACACCCCCGAGCCCACCGCCGGCAGCATGACCATGCCGAAACCGTCGCCGGCGAAGGGCACCACAGGATCGGCCCAGCCCGTCTCCTGACCATCCAGCGGGTTCTGCAGCGTCGCCTTGATGCGGCATCGATTGGCGGGGTCGCCGACATCGGTGACGATCCCCCTGTACTTGCCGAAGAAACCCGTCCCGACCCGCTGGATCAGGCGTTCGACGCTCTGTTCCATGAGATCGTCCATCAGAAGATCCCCCCGCCGACGGATACGGAAAGCCTGAGGCCACCGCCGCGGGCCTCCGCTCTCTGCGCAGTGGAAACCTCGCTCAGGGAGTTGCTCTTGGCTTCGAGCTGCTGGGTATAGACCGAAGGCGAGAGTCGGTGGACCACCTTGGTGATCAGGTAATCGCCGCTGAATGGAGTGGCTCCGGCAACGACCGGCACCTTGCGATAGGGCGTGAGCACCGCGCCGTAGCAGCCAGGAATGACCTGGCTGGAGAGCCGGTAGGTGTACCCCTGGCGGCGGGCCTGCGCCGTCACGGCGGCCTCCGGGTCCTCGGCGGTGTTGTCGGCCGGATGCAGCAGGCGGCGCGGCGTCAGATCGGCCGGAACGGCCGGCAGCTCGCGCAGCAGGCCCAGGTCGGCGGCGCCGGTCTGGAAGCGCGTGACGCCCTGGTCGCTCACCCGCAGCACGCGGGCACGGGTGATCCCGGCGCCGTCGGGGTCCTCGCTGATGCTGGCGTTGGCCAGGTTGCGGCCCTCCCCGATCATCAGCAGCGGCGGCAGGTCGGCGGCGTCCTCCGGATCGCCCAGAAAGCAGCCGATGCTGGCGGCGCCGTGTTCTTCGCCCGGCAGCACATAGGCGTGCCGATCATTGAGCCGGGCCAGCTCGTGCAGGAATTGCAGCACGGTGCCGCGGCGCATGGTGGTCTCCGGCGTGGCGGCGGTCGGCTGGATGTGCGCCGGTGTGGCGATCTGCTCGAAACGCCCGAACACCCGCTCGGCCACGTCGCTGTGCCGGAGGTTCTCGAAGCGCTCGACGTCCTCGTCGCGGTTGAGGAAGGCGCTGTCATCCCGCACCACCAGGGTGGCGGTGCTGCGCCCTGGCCGGGCGTCGAGCCCGGCATCGATGCTCACCAGCGGCCCGTCGATCAGCGGCGCAAAACGCCCATCACCGAGATCCACCTCGACGCGCACACGGGAGAAGGGCTCGGCCGTATCGCCTGGCCAGTGCAACCAGCGGCCCTTCGGATCCAGGCACAGGACCATGCGCAGCCGGGCTTCCCACAGGGCATCCATTTCCTGGGTCACCTCGATCTCCTCGATGCGCGCCAGCTCCTCCTCGCTTGCGGCCTTCTCGCCGAACCAGACGCGGAAGCGGGTGTCTGCCATGGTCAGCTCCTCGGCACGTCCAGGGTGTCGCCGGGCTCCTCGACCAGGGTGCGGCTGTCGAGAGCGGTGTTGGCGTCGGCGATGTGCCAGAACTGGGTCGCATCGCCGAACTGCGCCTGGGCGATCAGATCGAGGCGATCACCCGAAACCACGGGGCGTGGGTCTCCACTCACCGGTGTGAGGTGACGCAACCTGAGCGCGAGCACCGTTTCGCCGCTGGCGGTGGTGGTTGCGTCGGTGGCGACCCTGGCGTAGCGGGAATTGGCGAGAAACATCATGACCTCCTCAAGGAATTCAATGCTGGGCATCGGTTCATAACGGAATCAGGTCCACGATCTGTTCGGCGGTATTGGCCAGATTGGCGATCGCCTGAGCCTCCTTGGCGATCGTTGTGTACTCCAGGGCTCCCTTCCCCAGCACGTCATCCGAGCACTGGTCAATGGCGATCACACTGAGCTGGAGATCCACCTCGGCCCGCAGCGGATTGAGCATGGCGTCGTATTCCTGCTCGGCGATGGTCATCGAATCGATGGTCACCGGGAGGATGCGGGTCAATCCCCAGATGAACAGGAGGCGCGGGTACTGCTCCCGCGGGATGGGCTGGGCAGGCGCAGTGCCCCCGCCGCCCAGGCCCAGGGCGTCGCCCACGGCGTCGATGGCCGCGCCGAGAAGACCGGCCAACTTGGATGTGGGCAGCACCATCTTCTCGAGGGCGCACAGCTGGGGGCCGATGCCGAAGAGCCTGGCCAGGGCCTTGTCCTCGTCCAGCATGTTCGCGGCGCTGAAATGGGCCTTGAAGGAGATCTTCTCGAAGGTCTTCTCACCCGCCTGCGTGGCCTCCCGCTGCGTCGCCCCGGTGGGACGCTGGGGGATCTGCAGGCTGCGGGAGAGGGATTCCGGGTTGAACTGGAAGATCACCACATTGGGGATGGGCCCGATCAGATCGGTGCCGTATTCGATCAGGGCACCGCGCAGCAAGGTCATGGTTCGTCTCCGGTGAGCCGCTCGGCGAGGCGCTGGGCGAGCCGGCCGGCCAGCGTCGCCGCATCGGCGGGGTGATCCAGGGGGATGGTTCCGCCATCGAGGCGCGCTGCCGAAGTGCCCTTCAGTCCGCGCCCCCGCATGGCCCTGGCCAGGGCCGGGCCCAGCGCCTCCAGGGCGGCCTGCGCGGTCTGCGGATTCACCCCGCGCAGGTCGAGTTCGAGATGGTCGATCTGCAGTCGTCCGCCCCTGGGCCCTTCCCTCGTCCGCTCCTGCGGAGCCGTCTCGAGGAAGGACGCGGTAGGGATGGATGCCGCAGCCGAATCGACGGGACCAGGTTTCATCGTGCGCTCCTCTCTGCGGCCACCAGCGGCGCGTAGGGTCCGAACTGATCGAGACTGCTGGCGCGCTCCAACTTGTCGTATTCGCGCTGCACGGCACGGATGAGGATGGGCATGGAGAGCGCGTGGGACGCGTCGGCGTGGGCGGATTGCAGACAGGCCTGAAACACGATGGCTCGGATGTGGCCTCCGGACAGGGGAAAACGCTCGGCGAGAAACTCGAAATCCAGCTCCCTGGCATCCACGCCCGCCGGAATGACGGTGCGCCAGATCCGCAGACGTTCCGCCGGGCCAGGAAGAGGGAATTCGATCACGAAACGCAGACGGCGCAGAAAGGCTTCGTCCAGATCTTTCCTGCGGTTGGTGGCGAGGATCGCCAGGCCCTTGAATCGCTCCATGCGCTCCAGCAGGTAGCTGATCTCCAGGTTGGCGTAGCGGTCGTGCGCGTCCTTGACCTCGGTGCGCTTGCCGAACAACGCGTCGGCCTCGTCGAAGAACAGGATGATGTCCGCGGCGTCGGCGGCATCGAAGAGTGTGCGGAGATTCTTCTCGGTCTCGCCGATGTATTTGTTCACCACCTGCGAGAGGTCGATGCGGTAGAGAGGAAGCTGCAGGGCGATGGCCATCGCTTCCGCCGCCATGGTCTTGCCGGTGCCGGGCGGACCGGCGAACAGCGCGGCCAGACCGCTTTCGCTCCAGGCCCGCGCCGTGCCCCACTCGTAATGGACGCGGGTGAGGTTGTTCATCGCCGTGACGATCTCCTCCACCTGCCGCGTCTGCAGCGCCGGGAGCATCAGTTCCTGCAGGGTGAAGCGGGGGACCACCGCCTTGGCCAGGGTGCCGAGGTCCAGATCGGCCCGTGCCGCGGCCAGCAGTTCGTCCTCCTCCGGCGGGCGCCCGAGGGTGGCCAGAGCGTTGCCGATCCGGGTGATCGCTCGCTGCTCGCAGCGGAAGCGGCGGGCCACTTCCGCCAGCACCGGCTTGTCGGAGAGGGACGGGAGTGCCCGCTGCCAGGCATGGAGGCGCTCGGCGTAGGTCAGGGCCGGCAACGTCACCGCCGGCAGGGTGTGGCTGCCCAGCCGCGCCAGCGCCCCCCGCTCGTGGCTGCCGACGACCAGCAGCAGGGGCAGGCCGGGCAGGGGCGGCGGTTCGATGGCGCCCTCATGGCTCACGGGGTTGCCGAGCCACTCCACCGGCAGAAAGACCACATGCCCGCGCAGCCAGGCAGTGGTCAGCAGGGCGGGCAACTGCTCACGGGGACAGCCGATGCTGGGGCGCACGGTGAGGAGCCCCTGGCGTCCTGTGCAGCTCCCGGTCACCTCGGCGAGGGGGGCATCGGGCGCGCCGACGATCGGCAGGATGCGCATGGCCTCCGTGCAGCCGCTGCGCAGCGCAGCGGCGATGGTGCTCACCAGGGACGCCGGCGGGCGGCTGGGCGGCACCCCGCTGCTCACGTTTTCGAGGCCGGCGGGCAGCGCCTGGCCGGGGAACAGCAGTTCGCGCGCCACCGTGGGCTCCATGTGCAGGGGGGCGTGCCAGAGCCCCGAGCCCGGCCCCGCTGAGATGCTGAACAGGCCGTGGCGCAGCAGGGCATGGGCGGGATCGAAGCAGTGCAGCAGGGCATCGGGGTCGTCCCATAGACGCTGCCCCAGGGCGAGGGTCGGTTCGCTGCGGGACGGGTCGTTGTGGCAGGTGGCGATCACGTGGCCGCAGGCGCTGTCGATGCTGGGCAGCAGCGCCAGGGCGAGGACGAAGCATTCGACAGGCTTCAGCTGCAGGTGTCCGGCCACCCAGCCGAACGAACCACGGGGAGTGGCCCCGTCCGACGGTGGGGGCTGTGCGATCTGATCGCTCAGGTAGCGGGCGGTGATGTCCTGCTCGAAGAAGGCTCGCCTGTCCCGCGCGTAGCGGGTCAGATCCAGCGCCGCCACGGTGCGGTCGGTGCAGGGCGGCAACGGTCCGCCATCCAGCGTGCCGCTCTGCTGGCTGCGTTCCCGCCACAACCAGCAGATCTCGCGGCGCAGCCGCAGCGTCACCTGGCGCAGCCAGTGACAAGCCAGCCTGTCCTCGGCGCTCACCCCCGGAGTGAAGGCGATCGGATCGCCGGGCCTGTCGAGAACGTTGCTGTCCATGATCAGAGCACCGTCACGCTGGGGCTGGAGCGGGCCTGCTGGTTGTTCACGAGCAGGATCACCCGGTAGGTGCCGGCGGGAGCGGCGGCCGCGGCGCCCGGCACCGTGAGGCGCTGCTGATCGGCCGTGGTGGTCACGCCATCGAAGGTGCGCACCGTTGCCCCGTCGCTGCTGCGATGGAAGGCGATCAGCACATCGTCGCTGTCCTCGCCCAGCAGCAGACCGGTGAGCACGAGGTCGCCGCTCACCAGGGCCGCGGTGGCCAGCGTGGGCAGGAGGCTGGCAGCCAGGAGATTGCTGGAGCGGCGGCGCGTGGCGGACAGGCGGCGACGCACGATCAGGGGCAGCTCTCCGGCGGAGAGAGCCGTGCCGGCGGCGATCGGGCCCTGGGGATTCCCGCCGGGATCGCCCTCCACCGTGGCGCGCAGGCGATCGGGCAGCCGCTGCACCGGGGTCAGCACCACGTCTCCCAGCACCACCTCGAGATCGCTGCCGTCGAGGTCGTCACCGAACAGGTCGATCTGGGTGCCGGTCTCGAAGCGGTCGGGCTCCACGCGCTGCAGACGAGGCCCAAGGGTGGGCAACACACGGATGGCCACCCCCTCGTCGCCGATCACGGTCTGGGGGGTGGTGGAGTAATCCACCCCCACCAGCAGCGAGGTGCGCGGCTCGGGGGCGGGCGCGATCATCACCGGCCGCATCTGGAAGGCCACCGACAGTCGGTAGCGTTCGTCCGTGCCCTGCATGATCTTGGAGAGCAGGTCGACGCTCGATTCGTCGAAGGTCAGTTTCAGGGGCTCTGGATTGCTTTCAAGGGCGAGGCGCACGTCGGGCGCCACCAGCGAATCGAGCCGCAGGGGATTCAGATCCTGCAGGGCCGAGAGCCCACGGCCGAGAAGCTCGTGGGCAGCGGGGCTGTCGCTCAGCTCGCGGTCGTCGAAGGCGGTGAGCAGATACCGGAGCACCAGCCAGATCGGCGGGGGCTCCGCCTCGTGCAGGCTGGTGTTGCGCAGCGATGGATCGAACTGGGTCTCGTAGAGAAACAGGTTGAGCTTGGCCGTGGTGTTGGCCTCCGCCGCCAGTTCCGGCTTGCCCACGCTGACCTCGAAGCCGCGACGGATCAGGTGATCCCGTAACAGCCGGGTCACCGCGCCGATCGCTTTGCCGGAGTCAGCCAGAGCCATTGGTCAGATCCTCCAGAGCACCCGCCGCGACAGAGAGGATCGCGGTGATGAAGGAACCGGGGCCGGCGGTGCAGGCGTCACCCTGGTTGTGGCTTGGGGCGCATCGAGACGCACGTGGATGGCACCGATCGACACCTCGATGGCTTCCGCGCGCGCGGGTCCGGGCCCGGGGCCCGGTCGTTCGCAGGACGGTTCCGGGAGCGTGGCCGGAAACTCTGTCTGTCGGCTGAGGCGCGCCGGTGGCGGAGCGGCAGAGAGACCACCGGCGGCCATCGGGGGGAGCAGCTCGGGGCTGCCGGTGGGGCCTGCGGCGTCTTGGGGATGCGCAGCGCGTCCGGCGATGGCGGCGGAGGGTATCGCTGCCTCCTCACCGTCGGCGACCCAGCGCAGGGCGGCCCGGACCCGAGCGGGACCGGACGGCGGACGGATCGGCGCCGGCAGCGGCTCATCCCGACGGGGGCTCTCGGGGGCGGCGGCCTCCGCAGGGGAGCCGCCCGGGGCCTCGGGTCGCAAGAGGCGTGGAGACGGTGCAGGCTCCACGGGGGCCATCCCGGCCTCCGCAGGGGTGGTGTCCTCCAGGAGCGAGCCCTGCTGGGTGAAGGGCGGCGTGATGGTGGTGGCCGTGCCGCCTGCCGGGACGGCGCGGTGCTCGACGATCTCCTGAATGCCGAAATCCTCCGGGGTGACGAGGGGGGGGATGCTCGCCTGTTCCGCCTGGGGGCGGCCTGGGCCTGGGTCCTCAGCAACACCGCTGGCGCGGATCAGGGCGTCGAAGTAGTCGCTCATGCGCCCTCCTCGATCAGGGTGAGGTAACGGGCTCGACGCGCCGGCGGGATCGCCAGGATCTGCTCCTCACTCCAGCCGTAGCGAGAGGCGAGCGCATGGATCTCGCGCAGCAGGGAGTGCTGCCGCTGCCGCAGACGGCGAAGGGCGATGGCCTCCAGGTCCACCGGGACCTCCGCCGGGGCCCCGCACACCGGGCAGGTGCAGGACACGCCGAAGGCCACCAGCGGGTCCGCTTCGGCCAGGATCCCGGCGATGGCCGGAGTGTCCTCGCGCCTCACCTCACCTTCGATCACAAGGCTTCGCACCATCGCCTCCACCGCCTGTTCCCGCGATGAGAGCCCTCGGGAGCACCAGTCCTGCAGGTCCCGTCCCGTGGGCTTGCGCAGGGTGAGCGGCCGCGTATCCGGCAGGGTGCTGCTGATCGGCCCGTCCGCGGGTTCCTGCTGGAGGACCGCGTCGAGGACGGCCTCGATGGATAGATCGAATTCGAACAGGGCTCCGCAGGCGGCTTGCCGGCAACGTGCCTGCAGACCCAGAGGTGCCATCCCTTCGGTGGTGGCCAGCAGGTCGAGCAGTGCGGCAGTGCGCGCGCCCAGCGTCTGATCCCACCAGTAGGCATCGTCGCGCGGTGCGCCGCAACCTGCCAGCAAGGCCGTCACGAGGAACGGCCGGCTGACGGCGTGGAAGTCCACGTCCAGGTCCTCGGCGAGCCCGAAGGCTCGCCATCCCTTCGTGATCGGATCTCCAACGCCTGTCTGCGGCCCCATGGCATCAGCCTCCGGTCACCGGCTCAGCGGGTTCGGTGACCTCCGTATCGCGCTCCCAGCCCTCGTTCTCCAGCTTGAGGGTCTGGATCAGCACCGCATTGGCGTTGGCATCGAGGTCGGCCAGCGCCTGGAATTCCGACGCCCAGCAGCGGTAGATCTTGTAGGCGAGAACGACCTGACCGGTCTCGTTGTACACCTCAAGCAACACATCCTTGCGGAAGTCCTTGAGGCTGACTTCGGCACCGAGTCCTGCCCCGACGTGCCAGACCTTGTTGGCCCAGTTCTCGAACTCCGGATCGTGGGTGACACCACGCTCCAGGGTGATGGCCTCGTACCTGGTTCGACCCGGCGATTTTCTTGAGGTGGAAGGGTCGCCGCCTTCACGGTGCTCCACCACCTCGGTGCTGCGCTTGAGGGCACCCACCTTGCTGATGCCCGCGACATAGCGGCCATCCCACTTGATGCGGAATTTGAAGTTCTTGTAGGGATCGAAGCGATGCGTGTTGACGGAGAACTGAGCCATGGTCCGGGACCTTCAATGCAATGGGTTGGCCAGCGTGAACGGGATCCTCCTCAGCCCTGGCATCCGTGTCGGGCTGCGGAAACGGGCTGCGGTGATCGGTCTGTCATCGTCAGGTCTGCAGTTCGCCGGCGATCTGCTGGATGCTGATGACGACGAATTCGGCAGGTTTGAGCGGTGCGAATCCAACGTCGATGTTGACGATGCCGAGATTGCGGTCGGCCTGGGTCGTGGTCTCCTTGTCGCATTTCACGAAATAGGCCTCCTGGGGGGTCCGCCCCTGGAAGGCGCCCTGGCGGAACAGGCCATTCATGAACACGCCCACGTTGAGCCTGATCTGGGCCCAGAGGGGTTCGTCGTTGGGTTCGAACACCACCCACTGCGTGCCGCGGTAGAGGGACTCCTCCAGAAACAGCGCCAGCCGGCGGATCGGGATGTATTTGTACTCATCGGCCTGGGCGTCGGAACCGCGCATCGTGCGCGCACCCCAGGCCACCCGCCCGTAGGCAGGAAAACTGCGCAGCACGTTCACGCCCAGGGGATTGAGCAGACCGTTTTCCAGGTCATTGATCGGCTGGGCGAGGTCGATCACACCGTTGAGTGTGGCTTCCGTACCGGCCGGTGCCTTCCAGACCCCACGCGTGGCATCGGTGCGGGCATAGATGCCCGCCAGGGTGCCCGACGGTGGCATGGACCGCGGCCGCAGGCCATCGAGGGGATCCGAGATACGCACCGGCGGAAAGTAGGTAGCCGCATTGCGGGACTGTGAGACCCCGTTGGCCCAGCTCCCGATGGTCGACAACGTCTTTCCAAGGGGAGCGTCCACGATGTAGAAAGCGCGGCGACCTTCGCACAGCGCGACACCGGCGGAGATCACCGAGGCAGCCTGGATGTCGGTCATCGAGAAGGTCTCCGGGATGAGCAGCATGTTGAACAGGTCGGCATCCAGCAGTGCGTACATGCCGGTCTTGGTCAGCTCGCTGCCGCGCAACCCAACGGGCCCTGCCGCCGTGCCATCGACACCGCTGGTGGGGGGAATGACGCTGGTGATCACGGCAGGACGATGCTCGGCATCGGCTGTGAATTCACGGCCGCCATTGGCCAGGCCCATGCGGATGGTTGCGGCGAGACCTCCAAAGCTGCCCCCCGCGATCACCACGCTCGATGACTGGCCAACGGTGTTGGAGGCGATCCGCAGATGGCCGCTGCCGGTGCCACCGTCGGCGCCCGCATCGGTGGCGGTGAGGGCGGCGCCCAGTCCCGCCGCCGTGATCGCGTTGGTGGCCGCAGTGACCAGATCGCCGATGGTGTTCCAGGGTGCGCCCCCCAGCGTCAGCAGGAACGGTGTGCTTCCGTCGAGTGTTCCTGCGATGGTGGCGTTGCTTGGGTTCAGCGGGAAAGTGATGGAGCCGCTCACCGCGTAGCCGGAGTTCGCGAAGACCAGGCCCGGACGGCGTGCCACCTGAATCAGGGCCGAAGCATGGTTGACGACCGACACCACGAACTGCGCCGAGTTGGCATCCATGCTGAGGTTGCGGTGGGTCTCCAGGACGGCGAGGCTGCTGCCGTCAGCCTGCAGCTGGGAGACCACCAGATTGAATTCGGCATCCGGATTGCGCACGTTGGTGCGTTGCACCGAGAGCCGCAGGGAATTGGCCCAGCTACCCGGTGTCGCCGCGGTGACATCGAGTACCGGCGAGGCCGCCGAATCGTTCAGGACCCAGGCGGCGCTGGCGTAACCGGTCGCGACGCGCACGATGAGCGCCTGGGTGCCGCCATTGGCGAAGAACTGCCGCACGGCGTAGGAGACCGGGCTGTCGCGGTCAAGGCCTCCGTAACTGCGCTCGAAATCGGCGAAGCTGGTGATGGTGATCGCCTTGTCCGGCGGACCTTTCCGGGTGTATCCGACGAAAGCGGCAATCGATGTCGCCACGCCGGTGATGGTTCTCACACCACTGGGTACTTCCCTGATGTAGACACCGGGGTAGCTGACGCTGACGGGCATGGAGGCCTCGCTGGGGTGAAAGGGGGATAGGCGTTGGCGATGACGGTGGTCGTGCCGTCTGAAGGTCTGCACTCCTGGTAAGCGTTCTTCGCCCGGGCGGATCGACTCGTGGTCGCCTGAAGCTGAGCGAATGGGTGGTGGATGCGGAGATTTTGGTGAAAACTTCGGTGGGTAAGGAGGTGGCGGAGGGAAGGCGGTCAGCGGGGATGTGGGGGGATGTGATCGGCCGCGCCGCTCAAGGATCTCGTTCTCTCAGTTGCTTCGTAGCCATGGGGATCGTGTTGGTTCTGGGCCGCAACCAATATTCACGAGGCTTGGTCCCGTGGTTACAGACTCTGTGGACTTCCATGCCGGAAGATCACTGACCAGGATGGATGGGCGAACGGTCGTCGGGTCAGAAACGCTTGCCTGGCGTCGTTGGTGCCCCTCTTGTATCGTTCCGGGGCTCAGATGTGACGATCTCGCTCGATTGATGCGCTGATTCCAGTGATGCTCTGCTGGGGATCCGCACTCATCCGGAAGCTATCATTGCCAACATTCAGGCCGCGGCCTGTCGGTCGATTCTCCTGTTGTGCGTATGCAGCCAGCCTGAAGCTGTTGCTGCCTGCTGGGGAGCCTGGCACGACCCGCACGATCGACAGTCTTGGCGTCGCCCGACCGAAGGTTGCTTGTGCGGACGTCTTCCATTGATGGGTGAGGCACGGCACCCCCATGTCAGCGAACCCTCAACACAATGGCTGCGAAGGGACAGGCCGCTGGAGCAGGCGGTTGGGGGAGCCGCGGCTGCCCCCCTGGCTGCTCCTGGACTGCAGGCTGCCCGCTGCGCGACGACCCACTGCTCAGAGCAACCCGCCGCAGTGCTTGCAATGGCGGGCATCGCTGTCGTGCCCCTCCAGCCGGCAGGAGGGGCAGATCCGCTGGGGAGCAGCCATCTCCGCAGGCGACGACGTGGCTGTGCCCGCCGTGGGGACCGCTTCAGCCGGCGGCCGCCGCGCGGCCAGGCCGAGCTCGGCACCGAGGATGCCGGTGGGCACCGCCAGGATGCTGTAGCCGATCAGCATCACCAGCGAGGCCATGAAGCGCCCCAGCGGCGTCACCGGGGCCACGTCGCCGTAGCCCACCGTCGTGATCGTGACGCAGGCCCAGTAGATGCCCACCGGGATGCTGCGGAAGCCGTCGTTGCCGGCTTCGATCACGTACATCAGCGCGCCGATCAGCACCACCAGCGTCACCATCGCCAGCAGGAACACCGTGATCTTGCGGCGGGCGGCGATCAACGCGCTCCAGAGCAGTTCCGCCTCCTGCAGGTAGGCCCCCAGCTTCAGCACCCGGAACACCCGCAGCAGCCGCAGCACCCGCACCACCAGGAACAGCTTCCCTCCGCCCAGCAGCAGCCCCAGGTAGGTGGGCAGGATCGCCAGCAGATCCACCACCCCGTAGAAACTGCGCACGTAGCGCAGCGGCTCACCGACCACCAGCAGCCGCAGCAGGAACTCAAGGCTGAACAGCAGCGTGAAGCCCCACTCCAGCCGCAGGAAGGTTCCGGCCCAGCGCTGCCGCAGCAGCGGATCGCTCTCCAGCACCACGGCCAGCACGCTCAGGGCGATCGCCAGGATCAGCACCAGGTCGAAGGCTTTGCCGGAGGGGGTCTCGGCCTCGAAGATCGTGCGCTGCAGCCAGGGGCGGCCGGCGAGGCGGATGAGCAGCAGCGCCAGGGCCAGAAGGGCGGCCAGCAGCCCGGCCAGCAGGAGCGGCATCGGCAGGGCCAAAGGCAGCAGCACTGCTGGCCCTCCCGCCGCTGCGGCCGGCAGTTCGATGGCGAGGCGGAACGGCGGGGACATCGCGTTCCCTAGCCGCTCCCCAGGTAGGACGCCCGCAACCCCTCATCCGCCAGCAGCGTGGCGGCGCTGCCTTCCAGCGCGATGCTGCCGCTCTCCAGCACCACGCCGCGGTCGGCGATCTCCAGGGCGGCGGTGGCGTTCTGCTCCACCAGCAGCATCGACAGCCCCTCCCGGTGCAGCCCCGCCAGGGCCGCCATCACCTCGGCCACCAGCTTCGGGGCCAGGCCCAGGCTGGGCTCATCCAGCAGCAGCAGGGTGGGACGGCCCATCAGGGCGCGGGCGATGGCCAGCATCTGCTGCTCCCCGCCCGAGAGGATGCCCGCCAGCTGGTGGCGCCGTTCCGCCAGCCGCGGGAACAGGCCGTAGCAGCGCTCCAGATCGGCGGTGATGCCCGCCCGGTCGCGCCGCAGCCAGGCACCCAGCTCCAGGTTGGCGGCCACGCTCTGGCGGCTGAGCACCCGCCGGCCTTCCGGGCAGTGGCCGATGCCCAGCCGCACGGTGGTCTCCGTGGACAGGCCGGCCAGATCCGCGCCGCGCCAGTGGATGCTGCCGGCGGCGGCCGGCACCAGGCGGGAGATGGCCCGCAGGGTGCTGCTCTTGCCGGCGCCGTTGGCGCCCAGCAGCGCCACCAGCTCGCCGCTGCCCACGCACAGATCGATCCCCCGCACGGCCGTCACGGCGCCGTAGCGCACGGTGAGATGGCGCAGTTCCAGCAGGGCCTGCGGGGCCGCCCCCTGCGCGTCGACGCGGTGGGCGCTCATGGGTCCTGCCCCGCCGGGCGGCCGCCGAGATAGGCCTCGATCACCCGCGGGTCGTGCCGGACCTCCTCCGGGGATCCCAGGGCGATCCGCTCGCCGAAGTTCAGCACCGCCAGCCGGTCGCAGAGACGCATCATCAGCGGCACATGGTGCTCGATGATCAGCACGGTGAGGGCGAAGCGCTCGCGGATGCGGGCGATGCGCGCGCAGAGATCGTCCTTCTCGGCCGGATTCATGCCGGCGGCCGGCTCATCGAGCAGCAGCAGGCTTGGACCGGTGGCCAGGGCCCGGGCCATCTCCAGCCGCCGCCGGTCGCCGTAGGCCAGATCGGCGGCGCGCTGGGGGGCCAGGGCGGCCAGGTCGAAGAGTTCCAGCAGTTCCATCGCCTGGTCTTGCACCTCGGCCTGACGGCGGCGGAAGGCGGGGCTGGCCAGCAGGGCGCCGGCCAGGGGGGCGCCGGCGACGCGATGCATCCCCACGCGCACGTTGTCGAGGACGGAGAGGTTGTCGAAGAGGCGCAGGTTCTGGAAGGTGCGGGCGATGCCGCAGCGGCTGATCCGCTCCGGCCCCAGGCCCTCCAGCGACCCTCCCCGCCAGAGCACGCGCCCCTCGCTGGCGCGGGTGAGGCCGGAGATCACGTTGAAGAGGGTGGTCTTGCCGGCGCCGTTCGGCCCGATCAGCCCGAAGATCTCCCCCTCCCCCACCGCCAGGTTCACGTTGCTGAGGGCCCGCACGCCCCCGAAGCGGCAGCCCACGCCCTCGGCGCGCAGCAGGGCAGGAGCCGGGAGGGTGCTCATGCGCCGGCCCTGGGGGACGGGCGGCGCCAGGGCCGGTGGCGGGCCCAGTGCTGCAGCCGCTCGGGAGTGATCACCCCCTGGGGAAAGACCACAGGCCCGGCCAGGATCACCAATCCGTACACGATCAGCCGCAGGTCCCCCACCGGCCTGAGCAGTTCGGGCAGCGCGGTGAGCACCAGTCCCCCCAGCACCGGACCGACCCAGGTGCGGGAGCCGCCGAACACCACGAAGGCCAGGGTGGTGATGCTGGCGTCGAAGCTGCCCTGCCGGGCGTTCCAGGTGTTCAGGAAATGGGCGCTGATCACACCCGTGAGGGCGGCGATCACGGCGCTGATCACGAAGGCGGTGAGTTTCACCTGGGCCGTGTCGATGCCCATGCAGGCGGCTGCGAGTTCGTCGTCACGCACGGCGGCCTGGGCCCGGCCGAGGCGCATCGCACCGAGCCGCGCGCACAGCCAGCACACCGCCGCCAGCAGCAGGGCGGAGAGCAGCAGATAGCCCCAGGGATCGGCGAAGGGCTGGGGGATGGCGAAGATGCCCACGGCGCCGCCGGTGAAGGGGAGGTTGAGGTTGAGCACCCGCAGGATCTCCACCAGGGCGATGGTGGCGATGGCCAGGTAGATTCCACGGAGCTTCAGCACAGGCCGGCCGATCACCACCGCCACCGCGGCCGCCAGCAGGGCCGCGAGCCCCATTTCCAGCAGCAGCGAGGGGAGGGGGTAGCTGGGCTCCCCGCCTCCGAGGGCCGCCACCCCGGTGGAGAGCAGGGCCGCCACGTAGCCCCCGATGACGTAGAAGCCGGGTGTGGCCAGCGAGAGCTGACCGGTGGCCAGCGGCAGGTAGACCGAGAGCCCCAGCAGGGCCCCCAGCACCATCTGCACCGGCAGTGTGGCGTCCATCACACCCTGGTGTCCAGGGGCCGCCCCAGCAGGCCCCGGGGGCGCAGGAGCAGCACGGCGAAGAGGAAGGCGTAGGCCACCGCGTCCTTGTAGCCCGACCATTCGCCGGGCACCAGGGCCTCCGCCAGGCCCACGATCAGCCCGGCGAGCACCGCCCCAGGCACGCTGCCCAGCCCGCCGAGCACGAGCACCCCGAGGGCCTTGAGGCCGAAGCCGATGCCGAAGTAGGGCCCGGTGATGCTCAGGCTCAGCCCCACCAGCCCGCCGGAGATGCCCGCCAGGAAGCCGCTGGCGGCGAAGCTGAGGCGGATCATGGCGTCGCTGTCGATGCCGAGCAGGCGCGCCGTCGTGGCGTCCTCGGCCACCGCCTGCAGGGCCCGGCCGCCCCGGGTGCCCTCCAGCCACCAGGTGAGGGCGAGCACCACCACGGCCGCCACCAGCAGCAGCAGCACCTGCACCGTGCGCACACTCGCTCCCGCCAGCGTGATCGTGACCGGCAGCCATCCCAGCGCCCCGGCCGGCAGGGCGTAGCCCTCGGCGCCCATCAGGATCTGGATCAGGTTCACCAGGATCACCCCTGCCCCGAGGCTGGTGATCAGGTAGAGGAGCGGTTCGGCGCCGCGGCGCCTCAGGGGGCGGAAGGCCACCGCCTCCACCCCCACGCTCACCAGCGCCGCCGCCAGGCCGGCCAGCAGCAGGGCCAGCCAGAAGGGCAGGGCGAAGGGGAGCTGCAGGCCGGCAAGGGCGCCGTTGCTGCCCACGCCGCCGCCGATGAACAGATAGGTGAAGTAGGCGCCGAGGGTGAACACGGCACCCTGGGCGAAGTTGATCACCCCCAGCACCGAGAACACCAGGGTGTAGCCGAGGGCGAAGAGGGCATACACCGCCCCCACCGAGAGGCCGTTGAAGAGGATCTGCAGCAGGGTGTCCATGCCGGGCTCAGGGGAGCAGCTGGAAGCGACCGCTGCGGCCGTCGCCGTTCATCCGCACCTGGGCCACGTAGAACCTCTCCTGCACCACCTCGCCTTCCGGGGTGAAGCGGATCGGTCCCAGGGGCGTGTCGTAGCGGCCGGCAAGGATCTCGCTGTTGAGCCGGCGGCGGAGTTCGGCTGCGGGCAGCGCGGTGAGCGGTTTGCCTGGGGGCTGGGCGGCCTGCAGGCGCTGCAGGGATTCGAACACCACCTGGTAGGCCGTGAAGGCCTGGGCCGAGAACTGGGGCGGGACGGCGCCTCCCCGGGCCTGCCGGTAGAGGGAGAGGAAGGTCTGGTTGATGGCTGCGGTGGTTTCGGGGCTGTAGGCCTGGGCGATCAGCAGTCCATCGCAGTACTTCTGGCAGATGGGATAGATGTTCGGTGAGTTCATGCCGTTCCCCACCACGATCGCGCCTCCATAGCCAAGCTCCCGTATTTGGCGCACGAGATTGCCGCCGTCCATGGGCAGGGCGGAGATCACGATCAGCTCCGGCTTCAGCCGCAGCGTGTCGGTCACCTGGTTCTGGAAGTCGGTGTCGCTCACGTTCGTGCGCTGCACGGTCACCGGCTGGAGGCCCCGCCGCTGCAGCGCCTGCTGGAAGATCTTCGATTCGGAGGTGGAATAGGCGTCGTCGTGGGCGTAGAACACGGCCACGCGCCGGATTGCGGGGTTCTGCCGCAGGGCCGCCCCGATCGAGAGGGGCGCCACCACCGACACCGGCGCCGAGACCCGGGAGATGAAGGAACCGATCTGGGGGATGCCCACGGCCGTGTTCGAAGGGCCCACCACGGGAACGCCGGCCCGCTGGGCGATCGGATCCACGGCGAAGGCCTGCTGGGACAGCGAGGGTCCGATCAGGGCCGCCACGCCTCCATTGATCAGGGTGCGGAAGGCGTTGGTCGCGGTCTGTTCGTCGCTGCCGCCGTCCTCGAGCCGGAGCTTCACCTTCACGCCCTTGGCCGCCGGCGGCGCGCCGGAGCCGGCGAAGTGGCGCTCGGCCAGCTCCAGACCGATCTTCTGGTCCTGACCGATCACGCTCGAATTGCCGGTGAGGGCGATCACGGCTCCCACCGGCACTCCCCCCGTCGCATCGATCGGGCCAGCGCCGGATCCCCCCGAGCGGCACGCGGAGAGCAGCGTCATCACCCCTGCCACGAGCAGGCCGCGCGCCAGGCGGGGGATCGTCGGCAAGGCAGGCGGCAGCGGAGGCTGGGCGGAGGTTATCGCAGGCGGAAGGCCCGGACCTCAGGCCACCAGCGCGAACACGTCACGGAAGGCCGCGATGGTGTGATCGATGTCGGCGTCGCTGTGGGCCAGGGAGGTGAAGCCGGCCTCGAAGGCGCTCGGGGCCAGGTAGACGCCCCGCTCCAGCATCGCCCGGTGCAGCCGGCCGAAGCGGGCCGTGTCGGTGGCCTTGGCCTGCTCGAAGTTGTGCACCGGCCCTTTGCAGAGGAAGAAGCCGAACATGGCACTGATGTGGCCACCGCACCAGGGCACGCCCGCCTCGGCGGCGGCGGCGCGGATGCCTTCGCTGAGCCGGGCCGTGATCGTCTCCAGCCGCTCGTAGGTGCCCGGTTGCTTCAGCAGTTGCAGGGTCTTGATGCCGGCGGTCATCGCCAGGGGATTGCCGCTCAGGGTGCCCGCCTGATACATGGGACCGGCGGGGGCCACCATCGCCATGATGTCGGCGCGGCCGCCGTAGGCCCCCACCGGCAGGCCGCCGCCGATCACCTTGCCCATGGTGGTGAGATCCGGCGTGACCCCGAAGCGGGCCTGGGCGCCGCCGTAGCTGATGCGGAAGCCGGTCATCACCTCGTCGAACACCAGCAGGGCGCCGTTCTCCCTGGTGATCTCCCGCAGGCCTTCGAGGAATCCGGGCTCGGGGGTGATGAAGCCCGCGTTGCCCACCACCGGCTCCAGGATCACCCCGGCGATCTCACCGGGGTTGTCGGCGAACAGCTGCTTGACCGACTCCAGGCAGTTGTAGGGGGCGGTGAGGGTGTTGGCCGTGACGGCCCGGGGCACGCCGGGGGAATCGGGCAGCCCCAGGGTGGCGACCCCCGAGCCCGCCTTCACCAGGAACATGTCGGCGTGGCCGTGGTAGCAGCCCTCGAACTTGATCACCTTCTCCCGGCCGGTGAAGGCCCGGATCAGGCGCAGCACGGCCATGCAGGCCTCGGTGCCGGAATTCACGAAGCGCACCATCTCCACCGATGGCACCGCGGCGATCACCAGCTCGGCCAGGTCGTTCTCCAGCACGCAGGGGGCACCGAAGCTGGTGCCCTTCTCCAGGGCTTCGTGCAGGGCGGCGATCACCTCGGGATGGCTGTGGCCGCAGATGGCCGGCCCCCAGCTGCCCACGTAGTCGATGTAGCGGTTGCCGTCGACGTCCCAGGCGTAGGCGCCCTTGACCCGGTCGAAGACGATCGGCTGACCGCCCACGGACCGGAATGCCCGCACCGGTGAACTGACGCCCCCGGGCATGAGTTTCTGGGCGGCGGCGAAGATCTCCTCGGATCGGGTGGTGAGGAGCGAAGGGGCCGAGACGGGCGCTGAAGGGGTGGCCGAACTCAAGGCGGGGTCCGCGGATGGTGGGGGGAATCGTCTCCCATCCTGACCCAGAAGGGTCCCGGGGTGCTCCGGCTCGGTAAGTTCGGAAGCAATGCCACTCCTTCCCCGGCCCGCCGTAACCCTTCCGTGACGATCGACTGGGCCGCCATCGAGCGTCGGTGCCGCCGGCTGCTGCCGGCCAGCGCGGTGGTGGCGGCCCCCCAGGAGTTGCTGGCCTACGACTGCGACGGGCTCACCCTGCACCGGGCCCGGCCGTCACTGGTGGTGCTGCCCGAAACCACCGAGCAGGTGGCGGCCCTGCTGCGGCTCTGCCACGCCGAAGGGGTGCCCTTCGTGGCCCGCGGCAGCGGCACCGGACTCTCGGGTGGTGCCCTGGCGGAACAGGAGGCGCTGGTGATCGCCACCAGCCGCATGCGCACGATCCTGGATCTGGATCTGGCCAACCGGCGCATCACCGTCCAGCCGGGAGTGATCAACTCCTGGGTGACCCGCGCCGTGGCCGGCGAGGGCTTCTACTACGCCCCCGATCCCTCCAGCCAGGTGGTCTGCAGCATCGGCGGCAACGTGGCGGAAAACTCCGGTGGGGTGCACTGCCTGAAGTACGGGGTCACCAGCAACCACGTGCTGGCGATGGAGGTGGTGCTTCCCGACGGCAGCGTCACGACGCTGGGCAGCGGCCTGGCCGAGACGCCCGAACTCGATCTGCGCGGCGTGTTCATCGGCAGCGAGGGCACCCTCGGCATCGCCACGGCGATCACCCTGCGGCTGCTGCGGGCGCCCCAGAGCGTGGCCGTGCTCCTGGCCGATTTCACGGCGATGGAGGCGGCCGGTGAGGCGGTGCGTCTGGTCACCGCCGCCGGGGTGCTGCCGGCGGGGATGGAGATCATGGACAACTTCACGATCAATGCGGTCGACGATCTCTTCGGCGTCGACGAGTACCCCCGCGATGCGGCCGCGGTGCTGCTGATCGAGCTCGACGGTCAGGAGAGGGAGGTGGCCGCGGCGGTGGAGATCGCCGGCGAGCTCTGCCGCCGGGCCGGTGCCCGTTCGATCCGCCGGGCCTCCAGCGAGGCCGACCGCGCCCTGCTCTGGAAGGGCCGCAAGGCGGCCTTCGCCGCGGTCGGCCGGATCACGCCCACGTACTACGTGCAGGATGGCGTGGTGCCCCGCAGCGCCCTGCCGGGGGTGCTGGCCGCCATCGAGGAACTCAGCCGCCGCTACGAGCTGCCGGTGGCCAACGTGTTCCATGCCGGCGACGGCAATCTCCACCCGCTGATCATGTACCGGGCCGACCAGAGCGGCGTGACCGAGCGGGTGCAGGCGCTGGGGGCCGAGATCCTGCGCCTCTGCATCGAGGCCGGCGGCAGCATCACCGGTGAGCACGGGGTGGGCAGCGACAAGCGCTGCTACCTCGACTGGATGTTCGCCCCCGACGACCTGGCCACGATGCGGCTGGTGCGGGACGCCTTCGACCCTGCGGGCCTGGCCAACCCGGGCAAGATCTTCCCCACCCCCCGCAGTTGCGGCGAGTCGGCCCGCCGGCAGGTTGTGCTCCAGGCCACCCGGCTGGAGGGCGCCGAAGCGCTCCGGCGGGAGCCGCTGGACGTGTTCTGAGGGCGGAGGGTCGGGAACTCACGCCGCCCCGCCCGCGCGGTTCAGGGATGGGTCTTGCGGAACGTCTCGATGGCGTTCAGCAGTGCCGGCGTGGAGGCGCCGCTGATGAAGTCGAGCTTGAAGGTCTGGTTCCTGCTGAGGTACTCCGCGTAGGACGCCCGCAGAAAGGGCTTGAACCGGTCGTCGTTCTGGATGAAGGTGCCGAAGAACGGCACCGACACTCCCTTCATGTAGTTGCCGATCAGTCCCTGGCTGGGGAGGGTCAGATCGGTCGCCGACCTTATGGCCTCTTCGATGCCCGGATCGATCTTGCTGAAATTCACGTGGGCCTGGCCCTCGACCATGATCCAGTAACGCTGGGGCACGGTGAGCCAGGTGAAACTGGCGGCCTGCTCCAGGGCGGGAGGCGCAGCGGGATCGTAACTCCCGGAAGCGATCATGATGGGAATCGCGATCCTGCCGATGCCCTTGGGGCCGAAGATGGCCCGATCGACCGGATTGGCCGCCAGTACCGCCGCTGCCCGTGGATCCTGCAATCTGTAGTTCTGGCGGGGCAGTTCCAGGGCACGACATTCGAGCAGGAGTGCCGCATTCAAACCGCCGTACTCACGGTCGCATTCCTGCTGGAGGTGATCGAAGTCGATGCTGGCGCCGGCGATCGCCAGCACGGTGTAACCACCGAAGGAATGCCCGGCCACGCCCACCCGGGTCAGATCGAGACTGCCGTTGAACTCCTTCTGGTTCCTGCGTCCCAGTTCATCGATCACATAGCTGATGTCCCTGGGGCGATTGATGAATTCCTGGACATCGAAGATGTCCTTGTGAAGGCCCTTCAGCATCTCCTTGAGCCAGATCGTGTCGCTGCCGGGATGTTGCGGTGCGGCCACGACAAACCCGTAGGAGGCCAGATGCTGGAGACCCTCATCGAAGTCCTCCGGGCGTGAGGCCAGTCCATGGGAGAACACGAGCACGGAGGTGCGCTCCTGGCGCTTCCCTTCCGGCCGATAGACATCCACGTAGAACGCGCGTTGCCGTGCCTGATCCACCAGATTCCAGACGTCCTTCTTCACCGCGAAGGGCCCTGGCCGGCGGGGATCCGGCAGCGCTGCGTAGTCCACGGCTGGCTGCTGGGCCGCCTCCTGGGCGGTGAGCTTCCGCAGCACGCTGGCAAGCTCTTCGGTGGCGGCGATCAACCGCTCCCCGGCCCTGGCTGCCCCGAGGACTTTCTCGCCCTGGATCCGGACGTCCGTGGGCAGCTGCTGCAGCACGTTGAGAAGGGTGAGCCCCTGATCGGAGAAGGCCGCAGCCACGAGGGCGGAGCGGATCGCGTACTTGCCGTTGCCCCCCTGGCGCAGGGTGATTCCCTGGCCCAATCGCCTCAGGATGTCCTCGCCGATGGCGCTGGAGAAGAACCGCGAGACGAGCAGGGGATCGAGGGGAGCCCGTTCCACCAGGGACTTTCGAAACGCGGCCTGCTGCTCCTTCGAGGTGAACTGAAGGAAATAGGCCAGGTCGTCGGGAACGGTGCCGTCGGCCGCGAAGGACTTCAGCGAGCTGACCCGCACCGATCGGATCAGGGGGCCGAAGGAGAAGGAGATCGTGTCTCCGGCGAGCGCCGCTGGCGGGACCATCCCTGTCGCCAGCGCCAGCGCCGCCCCGGCCGCCACCGCCCTGGCCCGTAGGGGTCTGCCGAGGGAACGGGCGAAGCCGGCAGGAAGGAAGGCCGCGACGCCTGTCCGCAGGAGGTTCGCCATGCTGCTCAGGTTTTGACCACCGTAGGGGGAGGCCCGTGCGGGTCGGTCAGCCGGCGGCGGCTAGCCACCAGCGGCCCAGGCCAACGGCGGTGGCCGCGCCGATCATGGGCAGCGGCCCCACGCCCCGCCCCAGCAGCAGCAGCGCCGCCATCAGCACGGCGACCGCGCCACCGTCGGGGGTGCCCGCGGGGGCGAGGGCCGGCCCGGCCAGATAGAGCGCCAGGCTGAGGATCACCCCCCACCGCGGCGGTGATGGCGCTGAGGGGAGCGCCCACCCGCAGATCCTCCAGGCTCGCCTCCACCAGGGGCCCTCCGGCCGGGATGAACAGAAAGGACGGCAGGAAGGTGAACCACACCACCACCCGGGCGGCCACCACCCCCGCCCCGAGGCTGCCGCTGCCGTTCCATCCCTGGGCAAGGGTCAGCAGGGCCAGGACCAGGCAGGGGGCCACCGCGATCGCCACGAGCACGGGGTGGTGGAGGGTGCGCCGTCCCAGGCGCCAGCCGGCCAGAAGCACGATCGCCAGCACGGTGGGTTTGAGCGCCCAGGACACCGCCGCCAGCACGGGCAACTGGCCTCAGAGGGCGTAGGGCGCCGAGAGACTCAGCAGCACCGCCACCGAGGGCAGCAGGAACAGACCGCCGGCCGCCAGGGCGCCCGCGGTGCCGTGCATCAGCCAGCCCAGGTACGCGGCCAGCTGGGTGGCCTCCTGCCCCGGCAGCAGCATGCAGTCGTTGAGGGCGTGCAGGAAGCGGCGTTCCGACAGCCAGCGTCGGCGCTCCACGACCTCGGCGTGCAGCAGGGCGATCTGGCCGGCGGGTCCGCCGAAGCTGACCAGCCCAAGCCGCAGCCAGAAGCGGGCCGTGGAGGTGATGCCCGGGGGGGCCTTCGGCATCACCAGCTCCACGCTGGATTCCAGGTTGGTCAGGCATGCGTTGGGGCCACGAGAATGCACCGATGGCGCCATCGCTGCCGGTGGAGTCCATGTGCGCTCGGTTACATCCGCCCCGCTCGAGAGGAGGAGGATGCCAGTGCCATGGTGGGATGAGAACGGCCTCAAGTGTCACGCGAGCGATCGAGGAGTTCCGTGGGGCAAGGCACCATCCCCAGGTGGAGATCTCTGCTTCGCCGATGGCAGGGGCTGCAACGGTTCGAGCGATCAGCGGGTGTCGGTGACAGCTCCTTCTTCAGCCCTTGGAGGGACTGGAAAGGCTGGTTCGTGATGCTGCTGGGAGTTCTGATCGGGCATGTCATCGGCTTCTCTCCCCAGCTGTTCGTCGGGATTGCGGCTCTGTGCCTGGTCAGTGGCTGGTTTCAAGCTCACTGAGTTGTCCCTACAGCGTGCTGTGGTGAGAACTACGGGGTGTCGGATCGAATCCCGATAGGACATTGATGCCGAGATGCAACAGTCATGACACTCGATTCCTGTGGTTCTGCTGCTGAAGGTGAAGACAGCGGTGCCCCCGTCCCGAACAACTTCGGACCGACCCTGCTGCTCGCTCTTGGGTTCCTGTCGGCCCCGGTGCTGGTCGGGGTGCCGGTCCTGATCCTGGGGCTGGCCACGCTGCGCTCGGCCGATGGCCGGCCGGCCCTTCCCGTTCTGGCCGACTTCGTGAGGCAGCTGCAGGGGCGATTCGCGGCACTGCCATGGAGCGTGGGTCTGTGGCGCTAAGCCATCACGCCCGTTGGCTGCGTGTTTGTGCTGGGAGTCTGCTCTGCGTCTCTGTCAGGTGCTGGACAGTGCGCTGATTTTCAGGGGAGCTGCGACGGCTTGAGAAAAGGTTCACGATTCTTTTTATCCCTGTCGCTCCGCACTTCCGACTGGTTTTGTTTCACGTGGTGGTGCGATGTGGTTCAGATTACGTCGCCGTCCACTGGGCCTCGGCTAGCTGTGCATGAGGCCAGCGGAAACTGGCGCTCATGCCTTGATTCATGCCTCCACCAGGGTTGTTTTCATGACTGCTGGCACCAACGTTCTGGCTGCGCGGGCTGTTCAGGATCTGCCTGCATTTCCCGACAACAGTCAATCGATCGGTCATACCCCACTGGTTCGGCTCAACCGGGTGATCGGAGCCGCGAAAGCCACGGTGTACGCCAAGATCGAAGGTCGCAATCCGGCCTATTCGGTGAAATGCCGGATCGGAGCGGCCATGGTCTGGCAGGCCGAGAAGGATGGCCTCTTGGGTGATGGCAAGGAACTGATCGAGGCCACGAGCGGCAATACCGGTATCGCCCTCGCGTTCGTGGCTGCGGCCCGTGGGATTCCGCTGACCCTCACGATGCCGGAAACGATGAGCCTCGAACGGCGCAAGCTGCTCACCGCCTATGGCGCCAGGCTCGTGCTCACCGAAGGCAGCAAGGGCATGCCCGGCGCCATCGCCGCGGCCAGGGAGATCGCCGCCTCCGACCCCGGACGCTACGTGCCCCTGCAGCAGTTCACCAATCCCGCCAACCCACGGATCCACCACGACACGACGGGCCCTGAGATCTGGTCGGCCACCAACGGCAAGGTGGACGTGCTGGTGGCGGGAGTCGGCACCGGTGGCACGATCACGGGAGTCAGTGAGTACATCAAGCGCACCCTGGGCCAGCCCCTGGTCTCGGTGGCCGTTGAACCTGAGGAGAGTCCGGTGATCAGCCAGACGCGCGCCGGAGAGCCCCTTCAGCCCGGGCCGCACAAGATTCAGGGGATCGGGGCCGGTTTCGTGCCCGCCAATCTTCATCTCGACCTCGTGGATCGGGTGGAGCGGATCAGCACTGCCGAGGCGGTGGCGATGGCGCGACGGCTGACCCGCGAGGAGGGCATCCTCTCGGGCATCTCCAGCGGCGCAGCCGCGGCGGCGGCGGTGGCGCTTGCCCAGGAGGAGGCCTTCGCGGGCCGCACGATCGTGGTGGTGCTGCCCGATTCCGGGGAGCGCTATCTGAGCACGGTCCTCTTCGAGGGCCTGTTCAACGACCAGGGTCTGGCGCCGTGAGCGGCCGCAAGGTGAGCCCGCCTCCTCCGGAGTCCCGACAGGTCCAGGAGGAAGGCTGGAATCTTGCGGCCATCGTCGCTTCCCTGCGGGGCATCCGGGAGCACTCCCACCTCGAGTGGCGCCATCCTCACGCCCTCGTCCAGTTGCCATCGCGCAAGGCTCTGGGTCAGGCCCTCGAGGGGCTCTGCGCCTCCCTGTATCCCCATCGGCTCGGACTGCCCGAGCCAGACCTGTTCGGCTTCCCCACCCCTCTGTCGGCCACCGACTACTTCGTGGGCCATACCCTCGATGCCAGCCTGCGCAGCCTTCGCGATCAGATCCGCATCGAACTCCTGGCACGCGAGCCCGCCAGGACCTCCGACCGGCAGATGCTCCATCAAGAGTCTCGCGCCACGAGGATCGTGGGTGGTTTTGCCTCCCAGCTGCCCTTCATCCGTTCCCTCCTGGACACCGACCTGCAGGCGGCCTTCACGGGTGATCCCGCCGCCGGAAGCATCGATGAGGTGCTGGTCTGCTATCCCGGTGTGAAGGCGATCATGTATCACCGCTTTGCCCATGCCCTCCATGGCCTGGGTTGTCCCGTCGTTGCCCGTATCATCGCCGAGATTTCCCATTCCGCCACCGGCGTTGACATCCACCCCGGGGCGGAGATCGGCGAGAGCTTCTTCATCGATCATGGCTCCGGTGTGGTGATCGGCGGCACGGCGGTGATCGGCAGCCGCGTTCGGCTGTACCAGGCCGTCACCCTCGGGGCCAAGCACTTTCCGGTGGATGCGGACGGGCAGCTGGTCAAGGGTGAGCCGCGGCATCCGATCGTGGAGGACGATGTGGTGATCTATGCCGGCGCCACCATTCTGGGCCGCGTCACGATCGGCAGGGGCTCCACCATCGGTGGCAATGTGTGGCTCACCCGCAGCATTCCTGCCGGCACCACGATCACTCAGGCCCGGGCTCGCAACGAAACCTTCAATGACGGGGCCGGCATCTGATGGCTGGATGGCATCTTCCCGTCATGCCCTGTACGTCGTCGCTCATCCGAGCCGGTTAGTGAGGCTCTCTGTGCCTTTTCACCGTTCCGGTTCCAGACATCTCTCCCCCAGCCTGCAGCCTCATGACCTCCTCCACTCCAGCGCATCTGGCTCTCGGCGATGTCGCTGCCCGTCAGCTGGCGAATGCCACCAAGACCGTTCCCCAGCTGCTTGGAATCTCCCCCCGTTGGCTGGTTCCCCTGCTCTCCTGGGTCGGCGTGGAAGCCGGCATCTACCGGGTCAACAAGGTCAGGGACGAAACCCGTGTGCTCACTGCCTGTTCGCAACGCGATGAAAGTGATCTTCCCGAGACCTTCGTGGATTATGAGGAGTCTCCCCGCGAGTACTTTCTCAGTGCCGTCACCACCACGGTCGATATCCACACCCGGATCTCCGATCTGTACAGCAGTCCTCACGATCAGATCCAGCAGCAACTGCGGCTGGCGATCGAAACGATCAAGGAACGCCAGGAGAGCGAGCTGATCAACAACTCCGAATACGGTCTGATCACCAACATCGCTCCCGGCCAGAGAATCCAGCCGGTCGCCGGTGTACCCACCCCCGACGATCTTGACGAACTGATCACCAAGGTGTGGAAGCAGCCCGCCTTCTTCCTGGCCCATCCCCGCACGATCGCCGCCTTCGGGCGAGAATGCACGCGCCGTGGCGTTCCGCCGGCCACCGTCACACTCTTCGGCTCGCCGTTCATCACCTGGCGAGGTCTTCCCCTGGTTCCCAGTGACAAGGTGAAGATCGACAACGGCAGGAGCAGCATCCTGCTGCTGCGCACCGGTGAAGCGCGTCAGGGTGTGGTGGGCCTTTATCAGCCGGGCCTGCCGGGAGAACAGGGCATGGGCCTGTCGGTGAAGTTCATGGGGATCAACCGCAAGGCGATCGCCTCCTACCTGATCTCGCTGTACTGCTCGCTGGCGGTCCTCACGGAGGATGCCGTTGCGGTGCTCGAGAACGTCGAAGTCGGCAAGTTCCATCGGTATGCCCATGAGTATCTCTGATTCCGCCGCCGCCTTGAACCTGCCGTCCGCCTGGCCGGACGAGGCGGAACTGAGCGCGCTCGCCAGCCGTCTCTTCCAGGACACCGGCGGGCACCTCCTCCAGGACACCGGCGGGGGCCAGCCGCCCCGCGGGGAGGCCGCCGATCCGTGGCCGGCGCTCACCGCTCCGATCGAGATTCCCCATACCATCCCCTCCCTCGAGGTGGTGCTCCCTCCCTGGCCGGTGGCCACGGATGTGCCCTACGTCCTGCAGGGCCCCGAGGCGCTGAGCGCGAGGAGCACCTCCCAGGCCCACCCGAGCCCTGTGTCCGGCGCCCAGGGGCAGCCGTTCGATGCGGCCTTTCTGCGGCGGGACTTTCCGATCCTGCAGGAGCGCATCCACGGCCATCCCCTGGTCTGGCTCGACAACGGGGCCACCACACAGAAGCCCAGCAGTGTCATCGATCGGCTGGCCCGCTTCTACCGGACGGAGAATTCCAACATTCACCGCGCCGCCCACGAACTGGCGGCCCGGGCCACCGCGGCCTATGAGGACGCTCGCTCCACCGTGGCCCGTTTCCTCAACGCCTCGAGCAGCGAGGAGATCGTCTTCGTGCGCGGCACCACCGAGGGGATCAATCTGGTCGCCCAGTCCTGGGGGCGCCGGCATCTCGAAGCTGGCGACGAGATCGTGCTCACCCATCTGGAGCATCACGCCAACATCGTGCCCTGGCAGCAACTGGCGCATGAGAAGGGAGCCAGGCTGCGCGTGGCTCCCGTGGACGACACGGGCCAGGTGCTTCTCGATGCCTACGAACGCCTGTTCACGTCCCGCACGAAACTGGCCGCCTTCACCCAGGTGTCCAATGCCCTTGGCACCGTTCTGCCGGTGCAGGAGATGACCGCCATCGCGCACCGTCACGGGGCCCGGGTGCTGGTGGATGGTGCCCAGGGGGTGGCTCACGCCCCGGTGGATGTGCAGGCGCTCGATGTCGACTGGTACGTCTTCTCCGGTCACAAGATCTATGGTCCCACGGGCATCGGTGCCGTCTACGGGAAACGGGAGCTCCTCCAGGCAATGCCTCCCTGGCAGGGGGGCGGCAACATGATCCGCGACGTCACGTTCGAGCGGACGCTCTACCAGGATCCTCCCCATCGCTTCGAGGCGGGCACGGGGAACATCGCCGATGCCGTGGGCCTGGCGACGGCACTGGAGTACGTGGAGCGCATCGGCATCCATGCGATCGAGCGGGCCGAGCAGGACCTCCTGGCCTATGCCACCTTGCGGCTGCTGGCGATCCCGGGCCTGAGGCTGTTCGGCTCGGCGGCCCACAAGGCCGGTGTCCTCTCGTTCCTGCTCGCCGGTCACAGCCCCGAGGCGGTGGGGTCCGCCCTGAACCAGCGGGGCATCGCCGTACGGGCCGGGCACCACTGCGCCCAGCCGATCCTGAGGCGCTTCGGGGTGGAAGCCACGGTGCGGGCCACGCTGGCCCTGTACAACACCCGAGAGGATGTGGATGCGCTGGTGTCCGCTCTGCAGACCCTGGCTGTTTCCAGCATCTGAATCATGGTGGGGATCACCCGGACCAGCGCGTCAGGTCCACCGTCGTCGCGAGAGGCCTCTCGAGCGTCGGCTCTGGCCAAAGGACTCTGGCGCAAGGCCGCTGGGCAGGCTCCAGCACAGCGCAGGCCTGAGGATCCGTCCGGCAGAGCCGGGCGAGAAGGGTCTGCCGGTCGGCCTCGGCCAGATCACCGTTCTTTTCCCACTGCAGGCAGGTGATCCCCATGCAGGTGTCCACCAGTTGGGCATCGGCAACCGGAACTGGTTGGGTCCGCGTCATGGCGACCTCGCGCATGTCTATGACTCCAGCATTCACCCGAGCTTAGGGACATGGCGTGGTGCGCTTTACACCGGCGTGTCCGGAAGGTCTCCCGCTCAAGAGGTCCGTTGTTCCGCCCCAAGGTGTGCTCATGCGCTCCCTTCTGTGATTCAAACCACGGCCTGCGTGTGGGTCAGCTCGGTAGAAACAATCAGTTTCCGCCGCATCGTCATGTCTTCATTGGCTGGCTCAGACTTCCTTGAGCGAGCGGAAGCCGCTCGTCGCCTGATCCGAGAAGTCGATGCCGCGGAGCTACAGAGCCTGCTGACCAGTGGCGCGGAACTCATCGATGTCCGGGAGCCCCAGGAGTACGCCGCTGGGCACATCCCCGGGGCGCGGCAGGTCAACGGTTCGGCACTGGCGCTGCAGGCCGCCGGGATCCTGCCGGACCGGGACAGGCCTGTGGTGGTGGTTTGCAGGAGCGGCAATCGCAGTGCCATCGCCGCCCTCGAACTCCAGACCCTCGGGTATGCCCAAGTCGTCTCCCTGCGGGGCGGTCTGCTCCAGTGGGGCGAACTCATTTCCCAGCCCATCCCTGCGGCTGGCTGAGCCTCGCGGGGCCCGATCCCCTGGTGGAATCAACCCAGGGATTGCCTCAGGATCGGCTCCAGCTGACGCTGCTCCAGCAGGAATCCATCATGGCCGTGGTGACTGTCGATCGTGGAGTAGGTGACCGCGTTGCCGATGGCCTGGGCGAGTTCCTGCTGCCTCTGCGGCGGGAACAGGCGGTCGGAGCTGATCGACACCACCCGGACTCGGGCGGCGATCGTGGCCAGGGCCGGCGCCATCCCACCGCGGTCTCGGCCGACGTCATGGCTGCTCATGGCCCGGGTCAGAACGAGGTAACTGTTGGCGTCGAACCGTTCCACGAACGCCTGCGCCTCGGCGGCGAGGTAGGCGGCCATGGCCTGGGGCGTGACATCGCTGTCCACGGTGGCCAGGCGCTGGCTGATCTCGCGCTCGGATCCGTAGGTGAGCCTGGCGATCGTTCGTGCCAGGGTCAGGCCGTCGAGCGGCCCTCCTCTCGGATGCCCGTAGTAGTCGCCGCCGAGAAACTTCGAATCCTGGAGGATGGCCCGGATCTGGCAGTGATGGAAGGCCATGGTTTCGGCACTGCAGCGCGCGGTCGTGGCGAGGAGGACAAGTCTCTCGAGCCTCTCGGGATGGCCGATCGCCCATTCCATGGCGCGCATTCCGCCCATGGATCCACCGATCACGGTGTGCCACCTGGGAATGCCCAGGTGGTCGGCGAAGGCCACTTCCGCCGCCACCAGATCGCGGATCGTGAGGGCGGGAAAGCGGCTCCCCCAGGGCCTCCCGTCGGGGGCCGGGCTGCTGGGACCGGTGCTTCCCTGGCAGCCCCCCAGCACATTGGGGCAGACCACGAAGTACCGATCGGTATCGATGGCCCGCCCAGGGCCGATCAGCCCATCCCACCATCCCCGGGTCGGATGCCCTGGTTCGATGGGCCCGGCGGCGTGACTGTCACCACTGAATCCATGCAGCAGCAGCACGCCGTTGCGGCCCGCGGCATCGAGGGTGCCCCAGCTCTCGTAGGCGATCGTGATCGGACCCAGCAGGTCCCCTGATTCCAGGCGCAGTCCCTGAGAATTGAACAGCTCGATGAAGCGGCGTCTCCCGACGGGATCCCCCGGTCGCCAGCCCCCGTGACGGGTGCGTGAGGTGTCCATGGGACTGGTGATGAGGGTCGCCAAGGTCAGGTCTCCTGTGGATGCTCGACGGGGTGTCGACGTGGACGCTCGATGTGTGTGGGAGCTGGCGGTGAGTGAATCCGGGATGGCCGCTCCCTTCGGTGGTGCGAGAGTCCGTAAAGTCAGGCTCTGGCGCGGCAGCGGCTGGCGGGCACCCTCTGGCGCTGCAGGCCGTGAACGAGCCATGCCAGCAGCGCCTTTCCCGGCCATGGCGGACCATTGGCGGGAGTGCTGATCATGGGCAGTCCCTGCTGCTGCCAGGCCGCGAAGCCTCCGGCGAGATGACGGATTCGCCGGTCATAGCCGTGAGCCTGAAGATGTTCGATCGTGAGGGCTGAATGCCTAGAGCTCTCGCCCACCAGGATCAGATCGCCCTCCGGAAGCTCGCCACTGATGAGCCATCCGCTGGGGATCGAGTGACTGCCGGGAATGTGGTGTTGCCGATAGCGGGATCTGGGTCGGATGTCGATGATGACACCAGCTGTGGCATGGTCCGCTGTGGCATGGTCGGAATGATCCAGATCGAGCATCAGTCGATACAGGTCTGGGGGAGAAAGTAAATGGCTGCCAGATGAACTGAGCTGACGTACAGGAAGGTGATTATCCATGGGGATTGTTGCCGTGGATCGGTCGGTCCAGGGAACAGTTCTGCGATCAATGTTGCAAGCAGCGTTGCGAGAAATGTTCCAAGCAATGTTGCGATCGATGCTGCGAGCTCCTGAGTTGAAGGAGCGCATCTCTGCCGACGGTGCGTTCTCAGACGAATGTCTCTTAGAGTCAGGCAGCATGGCTCCATGTCAATGTCAGGGTCAATGCGAGGGAATGTGCGAGGGAATGAAGGCCCTGCCGTTAGGCAGGGCCCAGTCTCCTCCTTCGCTCGAAATGCTTCGAGCCCCTTAGAGAATGGCCCTCGTTCACCAGTCACGGAGTGGTCCGGATCACACAGCCTGTGGCATCAACGCACAGCCTGCCCTTCCCTTTCTGGTCATGCTGGAAAGGAAGACGAACACATGCAACCTTCCATGGGTTATCACCACGATCACGACGGCCTGGGAGATCAGGAGGAGCTCCTTGGCGAACCTGACATCCTGGGTGACCCGGCTGCGCGATCAGTTGGCGAACACCACGAACTCAAGCCCCTCGAAGTGCGGAGGATGCTGTGGGAAGGAGCCACCCTCGTGCAGTGGAAGCAACCCTTCGGCGAGTCCCTCGACGGAGCCATTCTCTTGGCTGAAGAGATGGAGCCTGAGGAGATCCGTGAGCTTCTGCCCGATGCCGGCCAGCCCCTTCTCTGTGTGGGGCTTGGCGTTGATCAGGCGGATCGTCAGTCAGCTGACCGACTGGTGCAACAACTGCTCCGTCTTGGTTACCGCTACGTGTTTTCTCTGGCCTCGGGCACCAGGGAAGTGACGACTGCCGGAGGGTGATGGCGCACCACTTCCCCTCCCACTAGAAGGATTGCTTCATCCACCCGAAGCGGCAGCCACTCTTCATCCCTTGTGAGTGGTTCTGTGCTCACGATCGTCACCACATCATCGGCACCGGCCAGTTCGGCGAAGTCCACGCTCAGGTCGTCGTCGGCGAGGGTGGCCCGGGTGAAGGGGGCCCGCCGGGTGATGCGGTGCAGCCGGGTGCCGGCGTAGGCATACAGCCAGCGGCCATTGCTGATCAGACAGTTGAAGATGCCCGTGCGGGCCAGTCGGTGGGAGGCGGCCACCAGGCTGGCGAACAGGCCCGCTTCGTCATCCGGGGCGATGCCGGCCCGATCGAGCTCCCCGAGGATCCAGCAGAAGGCGGCCTCGCTGTCGGTGCTGCCCTCCGGCCGGTAATCGCCCCACAAGACGCTCGCTTCGCCATTCTCCCAGCGCGGCCAGGGCAGATCCTCCTTCAGGTCCCCGTTGTGGGCGAACACCCATTCCTGACCACGCCAGCGGCGGTGGAAGGGATGACAGTTCTCGAGGGCCACGCTCCCCTGCGTGGCCTTGCGGATGTGGGCGATGGAGCAATGGGCCTTCAAATCCAAGGCCGCCACCTGCGCCGCGATCGGGGAGAAGGCGGCCGGGGCGTCCTCCCTGTAGAGATGTACCCCACGGCCGTCGGGGTCGTAGCTGGCCACCCCCCAGCCGTCCCCGTGGCAGCCCGTGGCCCCGCCCCGGCGGGTGAGGCCATGGAAGGAGAAGCGCATGTCGGTGGGGGTGTTGGCGCTGAGGGCCAGCAGTTCGCACATCGAGGGGGGGCCGCCGGGGGCCGCAGGCAGTGTTGGACAGCCGCCGTCGCCCATTCTCCCAGCCGCTGCGGCCAGGCCCGCCTGCTTCGGTGAGAGTGAACGCGGCGCGGCTCAGCGGGAAGCCCGGAACAACTGGTCCCAGACCCCGTTCTCGCCGAAGAAGGTCTCGTTGACCAAGTTCCAGCCGCCGAAGTCGGAGGCCGAGAACAGCTGCTTCACCGGGGCGAAGCGGGCCTTCACCCGGCTCCAGACGGCGGGGCTCACCGGCCGGAAGCCCTCCTCGGCGAAGATCTCCTGGGCCCCGTCGCTCTGGAGATAGGCGGCCAGGGCCTCGGCGGGCTTGCGTGTGCCCTTGCGGTCCACATTGCGGTCCACCACCGCCACCGGCCCCTCGATGCGGATGTTCACCGCCGGCACAAGGAACGGAGCCTTGAGGTCACCGGTCCGCTTCGCCAGGATCGCCTCGTTCTCGTAGTTGAGCAGCACGTCCCCCTGGCCGCGCTTGAGGAACACGTCGCTGGCCTCGCGGGCATCCTTGGGCAGGTTCTCCACGTTGCGATACACCGAGGCCACGTAGGTCTTCGCCTGGGCCTCGGTGCCGCCGGTCTGGCTCACCGAGCCCCAGAGGCCCAGGAAATTCCAGCGGGCTCCCCCGGAGGTCTTGGGGTTGGCCGTCACCACCATCACCCCGGGTCTGGCCAGGTCGGCCCAGGTGCGGATGCCCTTGGGGTTGCCCTCGCGCGTCACGAAGGCCACCACCGAGTTGGTGATGATCGAATCCCCCGGCAGTTTCTTCTCCCAGCCGGCCTGCACCAGGCCTGCCTTCTGGAGCTTGAGCACGTCGCCGGCCAGAGCCAGGGTGGCCACGTCGGCGTCCAGGCCGTCGATGATCGCCCGGGTCTGGGAGCCCGAGCCGCCGTAGCTGGTCTTCACGGTGATGGACTGGCCGGTCCTGGCCTTCCAGTCGGCTTCGAACCTGGGCAGGATCCGGTCGTAGGCCCCCTTGGTCACGGCGTAGCTCACCAGCAGCAGCTCCTTGGCTGCGCCGCCGCCACCGGAGCCCGTCGTGTCGGTCGGCTTGCT
Organism: Cyanobium sp. CACIAM 14; assembly: GCA_000708525.1. Taxonomy (GTDB): domain Bacteria; phylum Cyanobacteriota; class Cyanobacteriia; order PCC-6307; family Cyanobiaceae; genus Cyanobium. The sequence continues at coordinate 31,803 of JMRP01000005.1, read as the reverse complement.
GCCGCATCCCCCCAGGACCACACCTCCCAGCAGGACGCTGGCAAGGGTGAGGTGGGCCAAGACGCCGGGCCGGCAAAAAGGACCACAAACCACGGTACGCTGATCGAGAACTCGCAAAACCCTACACCGCTGCTCGGCGCCTTTCGACGGGCATCCCTCCTGGCGGGTGGTGCCGAGCGACCCTCGCCGGACTTCATCGGGGTCGGGAGAGGGACTGGTCCCCCAGCCCTCCGTTACCGAAGATCTGCTCATTGATGGTTTGCCATCCCCCGAAGTCCCTGACGCCGAAGATCGTCTTGAGCGCCGTGGATGACGCCCTGGTCTCCCCCCTTTCACCAAGGCGTTCACCGGTGGAAACCCATGGAGGCGCGCAGCCGCGGGGCCGTGCCTGTGTTGAGAGGCCTGGCGAAGGCTTGGGGGCAGCGTTGCGTGCTCCTCTCCGGTCGACGTCTTCACCAGGATCGCCTCGTTCCCGTCATTCAGCGGCACGACGCCCAGGCCGCGCTTCACGACGGCATCGCTGGTTCCCCCGGCCTGCGTGCGCAGGGTGTTCCCATTGCTGGAGCCCTCGATCAAGAACACCGGGACTCGGCTTCGTTGCCGCCGATCTCCGCCACGGACTCCACAGGTCGAGGAGGTTCCGGCGCGCCCGACGGCTGGCCTTGGGGATCCAGAGGACGTCCGTTAAATAGACCACATAGGCGATGGGAAATACGGTGTATGCTTCTCGGGTCCCTGCAGGCTCTCCCCATGTGCTGTTGTCGGCGAATGCCTGGCGCCAGTTCATCGCTGGCTTCTCTGATCGCCCCCACGCCTCCGTACCCAACGTCTGCCGACTGCAGCCATGACCACCTCACGCCCACCCCAGGCTCTCCGCCTCACCCTCCAGCCCCATGACGTCCTCCCCGACGGGTTGCACTGGCGGATCCAGGACGGCTACATCCGCACCGCTTCCCTCGACGAGGACGGCGAATCCTTCATCCTTGGCCTCTGGGGTCCGGGTGACTGGGTGACCAATGCCTTCTCGGTGCTGAACCCCGTGGAGATCCAGTGCCTCTCCACCGTGGTGGTGGAGCAGGGCCATCCCTCCGAAGCCGAGATCCTGGCCTTTCTCCATCACCAGATCCGCAACACGGAGGAACTGTTCGAGATCAACAGGATCCGTGGCGCTGAATCCCGGCTGCTGAAGCTCCTGCGCTGGCTTGGCACCCGCTTCGGCCAGGTCAGCAGCCGGGGGTACCGGCTCTCCCTGCGCGACATGAACCTCACCCATCAGTCTCTGGCCGAGATCTGCGGCCTCACCCGGGTGACGGTCACCAAGACCCTCAATCATTTCAAGCGTCACGGGCTGCTGCAGAAGGTGAGCGACACCGACCTGATGGTCAGCCTGGACTCCCCGACCATGGCCGGCTGAGCGTCGGCGAGGGCTCCCCGGGCCGTGCCGGCCGCCACCACGGCCTTGCTTCTTCCCCGCTCGATCGGTCAACGCCGTTCGACCGAGTTCTGCACCGAATCCTTCACCACCGTCTTCCCAATGGCTGCCCAGTACTTCCGCTCCAGGCTCTCCGAGCCCCATCCCCAACGTTTCACCCTTGTCTTTCGCAATGGCGAACTCCTGCGCCACCAGGATCCTCTCGCCGTGGCCCAGTACCTTTCCGATGCCCGGCTGGCGGAAGTCCATTCCGAGGCCTCTGGCCCCGCAGTCTCCCCTCTGATCGAGCTGCCGGTGCCCCGCTGCGCCTGATGGAGGGGGTGGCGCATGAGGAGGAGGGCCTGGTGGCACGCTGCCTGCCAGCGTTCACCAGGTCCCTTCACCAGATCTCCGTTTCTGCTGGAACCTCCTCAGCCCCCCTGACGGCGGTCGGCCTTGATCAGGCTCTTGAGATCGAAACGGCCGGCGGTCTGCTGGCCGATCACCAACGGCAGGTGACCGTTCCATTTCTCGATCGCCTCGTGCTCCAGGATTTCGGGGGTGAGGCTGCTCTGCAGCAACTGCTGGGCCTGCGCCTGGCCCCGGGCCATAAACACCTTGGCATCTGCGCGTCGCTGGGCCCGGATCGCCTCGAACTCGGCCCGCTTGGCCTCCTGCTCGGCCACCTGCTTGGCCTCCACGGCTTCACGGAAGCGCTCGGAGAAATCCACCTGCAGCAGGTCCACGTCATCGAGCACGAGGTCGTAACGCGCCAGTCGCTCGCTAAGGAGGGAACGGATCGCCTGCTTGACCCTGCTTCGCTCGGTCACAAGCTGTTCCGCGGTGAAACTGGCCAGAACGGCCTTGATGCTGTCCTCGATGGACGGGCGGATCACACCGCTGGTGATCCGGTCGCTCTCGCCAAGGCGCTGATAGATGGCGTTCACCCGATCGGGGTCGAGGTGCCAGTTCAGTGCCACCTCGGCCGCGACATCCTGGAGGTCGCGTGAGGCCGCCTCGGTTTCCATGCTGAAGGTCTGAACCCGGACGCTCAGGAGCTTCACGCCGTGCATCAGTGGCAGCAGCGCATGGATCCCCTCCTGCAGCACCTGTTCCTGCACGGCGCCGAAGCGGAGCAGGACGCCGCGCTCCCCGGCGGGCACCACCACGAAGAAACGGCTGATCAGGGCGAGAGCGAGCATCACGGTGAACAGCCGCAGCGCCGAGAGGGCATTACGGATCCGGCGGACCTGGGGTGTGGTGTCGGCTCCGCCGGCTGGAGCCGACAGCTCTGGATCGATCAGCGACTGCATGTCGTGCCTGGCGCCGTGCGGCTGTCCGGAACCTAGGGGATTCCATCGAGGACGCCAGTGAGCGCCGGCACCTGCTTGATAACGTGAGGTGATCGCTTGCAGAAGTTATTGCAGTTGCTGTGATGCACCGCTTCTGCATAGCTTGTCGGCATGAGCGCAAGGGATGGCATAGCCGATGCCGTGGCAAGGATTGCAGGATCTGACGGGAGTGCTGGCGACGGCGGTGTCCGCCTTCGCCGCCAGCAATCTCGACGACATTCTCGTTCTGCTGCTGTTGTTCTCCGCCGCCGACCGTCGTCATGCCGCCTGGCATGTGGTGGCTGGCCAGTACCTTGGTTTCGCGGTGCTTGTCTGCGCCAGCCTGATCGGATTCGTGGGGGGGCAGCTGCTGCCCCCGGCATGGATCGGTGTTCTTGGCCTGTTGCCGATCAGCCTCGGTGTATCCCAGCTCATCGACAACATCGGCGATGCCGATGACTCTGTGGTTTCCACGGCGGAGGCGTCCATGCCGACCTGGCTCCTGAACCTGGGTCTGCCCTGCGGCCAGATCGCCGCCATCGCTGGCCTCACGGTTGCCAACGGGGGAGACAACGTCGGCCTCTACCTCCCGCTGTTCGCCGGCTGCACGGCGCCCGAGCTTGGTCTCACCCTGCTCGTCTTCGCTGGGATGGTGGGTCTCTGGTGTGCGCTCGCCTGGCGTCTGATCCAGGCCCCGGGCCTGGGGGCCCTGGTACGGCGCGTCGTCCAGCCGGCGGTGCCGCTGGTGCTGATCGGGCTCGGTCTGCTGATCCTGCTCGACAGCCACACCCTGGCGGACCGGACGCTGGCGGTGCTGGTGCTCTGCGGCCTGGCGGCCATGTCGCTCTCCCTGGGGCGACAGCTCCAGCAGGCGGCCCAGTCCCTGCACCGTGCCACCCTCCGCCCCACTTCCGTTCCTTCGCGTTGACGTCCCATGAAGACCCTGTTCCATCGCCTCCGTCAGTTTCTCCTGGCCCTGGTGGTCGGCCTTTTCGGGCTGCTCTGGGTGGCTCCAGCCCTGGCGGATGCGGGTCGGTTTCTCACCAGTGAGTCCTACGCCGAGCTCCAGGCCAGCCTGGAGCAGACCAGCGACCCCCAGCGGCTGGCTGAGCTGCAGCAGCTCCAGGCGGCCATCGCCTCCTCCGATGACCGTGCTCAGCTGAGCAACCGCTCCAGCCACAATCTCGGAATCTTCGCCCGTTACAAGAAGGATCCCGCCACTACGCCAGCCCGCTTCTACGTGCTGGGGCCCGGCCACGAGACGGACGACGACTACGAGCCTGTGGGGCTGCTGGTGCCGCCGGAGGTGTCGCTCAGCTGGTCTGACTCCGGCGAGGTGAGCGCGGCCGCCGCCCCGCGGGTGCTGCGCGTCCTCGAGGGTGAGCAACTGGAGCTCACCGACGCGGCACCCGAGGCGGAGGCTCCAGATGCGGTGGCTTACCAGCTCAGTCTGCCGGCCTACAGCGTGGAGACCGGCCTTCCCTCGATCGCTGCACTTCCGGCCCTGAACCAGAACCAACTGGATCAGGAACCTGAGACAGCCCCGCTGGACTGAGGCGGCATGACCAGTCCGATCCAGAGTCCCGACACCAGCCCGAGCCTCAGCCCCAACGCTGGCAACAGCCACGACGTCAGGAGCGGCCCGGGCCCGCTGCGCATCCACCGAAATCCCAACCGCATCCGCGATCACCTCGCCAACGAGCGCACTTACCTCAGCTGGATGCGCAGCGGCATCTCTCTGCTGGGATTCGGTGTCCTGATCGTGCGCATCCGCATCCTGCGCCCCCCCCTGGCCCCCCTCGCGCCCGGCAACGGCTGGAAGCTGGGCCTCGCCTTCGCCGTGGTGGGTCTGCTCAGCGTTGCGCTCTCCTCATGGCATTACTTCGCCGTGCGCAACGACATCGAGAGCGACACCTACGAACCTCCGGATCGCTGGGTGGTGCTCTCGAGCCTGATCCTGATCGCTCTGGGCGGTTGCGTCGTCGTCTATGTCTTCAACGTCCCCTTCGATGTTTTCAATGCCGTTCTGGTGGAGTGAGCGCCCATGATCCCCTTCCCCCTCGTGATCCATTCCGCCGGCACCCTGGCCAGTCTCGCCCTGCTGGAGGCCGTGCTCTCCGCCGACAACGCCGTGGCGATCGCGGCCCTCGTGCGTGATCTGGAGCCCGCTCACCTGCGTGAGCGCGCGCTGAACTGGGGGCTGTGCGCGGCCTTCGTCCTGCGGGCGGTGATGGTCGTCATGGCCGTGTGGGTGGTGCGCTTCCCCCAGGCGCAGCTGATCGGGGGGATGTACCTGCTCTGGCTGGCGGCGCGGCATTTCCGTGAACAGCTCGGCGGAGGCGAGCCGCAGGAGGCCGCCAGCCTCCGGCCCTGCCTCCCCATGCCTGCGGTGGTGGCTCTGGTCGCGGTCACTGATCTGGCCTTCTCCCTCGACAGCGTCACCGCGGCGATCGCCGTCACCGACCGTCTCTGGCTCGTGGTGCTCGGCGGTGCCATCGGGGTGGCGATGCTGCGCTTCCTGGCCGGCTGGGTGCTGATCTGGATGGAGCGGTTCGTGAATCTGCAGAACGCCGCCTACCTCACGGTTCTGGCGGTGGGTCTGCGGCTGGTGGCCCGTCAGGCCGCTCCCCAGCTGGCGCCGTCGGAGCCGGTCCTGCTGCTGATGATGGTCGCCTTCTTCGTCTGGGGCTTCAGCCGCCGTGATGAACCCGGGTTGGGGGTGAGGGCGCCGGAAGCGATCGACGATGCGGATCAGCCGCCGGCGGTCGCCGTCAGCTCGGGGATGGGGGTGTGGATCACCCCAACCTGCACCAGCGCGAACACCACCAGGGTGTAGACGCTCGAGCTGATGAGTCCCCAGAGCAGCTCCCGCTTCGGCGAGGGTGTGGTGCCCGACTCCTGGAAGACTTCGAGGGCGCTGGTCTGCATCAGCACGATGCCGACCACGTTGCTAAGCCAGTAACCGGCGATCAGCCCACCGGCGAACCATTCGGGCCGCAGCTGCTTCGCCAGGAGCCCCACTCCATAGGCCAGGGGAAGGTTGATCACCAGATCGTTCCACCAGCACAACGGGGAGAGCAGCCAGCCGATGGCCAGGAGCAAGAGCACGCGCAGCTGAACCCAGGGATCGCCGGCCCGGACGAAATCGCGCAGGCGCAGCACAAGGGCGGTGCTTCCGCCCGGCTTGGCAGGGAGTCCTGGGAACTGCATCGTCACGGGTTTGTGCGGGTTGTAGCGAATCTAACCTTTAACACCGAAAATCCGATCGGTCATCGCAGCTTGCGACCTCTCCGTACCCGCCATGCCCCTCCCGCTCGAGCTGGTCGCCCTGGCCGCCGTCCTGTGTGCGGTGCTTCTGGGCTGGTTGAGCCCGGCCGATGCCCTCGCGGGGTTCAGCAACCCCGCCACCCTCACGGTGGTGGCCATGTTCGTGGTCAGTGCCGCCGTGGTGCGCACCGGTGCGCTGGTGGCGGTGGAGGCGTTCCTGGAGCGGCACGGTGGCCGCTCCCTGCCCCGGCAGCTGATGCTGCTCGGGCTGGTGGTGGCTCCTCTCAGCGCCGTCGTCAGCAACACGGCGGTGGTGGCGGTCTTCATTCCCGTGGTGGAGCGCTGGTGCCAGCGCCTCGGGATCTCGCCGGCGCGGATGCTGATGCCCCTGTCGTTCATGACGGTGATGGCCGGGGTGGTGACCCTGCTGGGCACCTCCACGAATCTGGTGGCGAGCGGCCTCTCCGAGCAGCTCGGCTACGGACGCTTCGGCCTGCTGCAGTTCACGCCGATGGCCCTGCTCACCTACGGAAGTGGGCTGCTCCTGCTGGTTCTGCTCGCTCCCCTGCTCCTGCCGGGCGGCCCCAGCCCGGACCGGCCGGAGCAACTCGCCAGCGGCTACGCCATCGATGCCTACCTGAGCGAACTGGAGGTCACCGCCGGTTCCCCCCTGCTGGGCCAGCGCATCGAGGACACCTTGCTCCAGCACACCTTCGATGTGCGGATCCTGGCGCTGATCCGGGAGGGCGAGCGCTTCTCGCTGCCTCTGGGCGACAGGGTGCTGCGCGAGGGGGATCTGCTGCTGGTCAAGGGGCGCCAGGAGCAGTTGCTGGCACTGCATGAGAGCAATGGGCTGGCCCTGGTGGCCGCGCTGGATGACGGGCCACGCCGTGATCTGCAGGCGGAGGCCGTGGTGGAGGTGCTGATCCCTGCCGGCTCGCGGTTGATCGGTCAGAGCCTCCGGGAGACGCGCTTCTCGCAGCGGTTCAACAGCAATGTGCTGGCGATCCGCCGCGGTGAGGAGATCCTGCGCGACCGGCTCGGCCAGGTGTCGTTGCGGCTGGGTGACGCCCTCCTGCTGCAGAGCCCCCGCGCCAGCGTGCCCGGCCTGCAGGTGAGCCGCGATCTGCTGCTCCTCGATGGCGGCCGGCTGGAGGACGACCGCAGTGATCGCCGCTCCTGGAGCCTGGGGCTGATGGTTGTTCTGCTGCTGCTCACGCTCTGGCGCAGCGACCTGCTGGTGGTGTGGGCGCTCCTGGCCGCGCTGGGGATGGTGGTGGGCCGCGCTCTGACCCCTCAGGAGCTCTACGCCAGCGTGCGCTGGGATGTGGTGGTGCTGCTGGCGGCTCTCCTGCCGTTGGCCCAGCTGGTCAACCGGAGCGGTGTGGACCAGTGGCTGGTGGAGCGCCTGGTCTCCCACGTCGATCAGTTCCCCCCCTATGGGGTGCTCATGGCGCTCTATCTCGCCACCTCTCTGGTCACGGAGCTCGTCTCGAACCAGGCGGCGGTCACGCTGATGCTGCCTCTCGGACTGTCGCTCACCAGCTCTCTGGGGGTGCATCCGCTGGCGGTGATGGCGGTGACGGTGTTCGCTGCCTCCAACAGCTTCCTGACCCCGATCGGGTATCAGACCAACACCATGGTCTACGCGGTGGGGGGCTACAGGTTCCGAGATTTCCTGCGTCTGGGCCTGCCGCTGACCCTGTTGCAGGCCCTGCTCACACCCGCCCTGGCCCTGCTGCCAGCCTTACAAATGCCATAAAGTCGATCGACGAACTGGTATACTCGCCCTCAGTTGCAGTGGGCCCTTGCCGTCCCTGGTGATCACGGCCCACGCCCATCTCGAGCCCTCCCTCGCAAAGGCCAATGTTCTCGAGTGGCTCGAGGAGCTCGGCATGGACGTGGCCCTGGGCGAAGCCTTCCATCTCGTCGCCTTCGACGGCGGCGACAGCGGCCATCTGGTCGCCGAGGTGGACTTCTACTCCCTCGACGGCGGCCGCGCCACCCAGGTTCGCTGGCATCTGCACGCACGGCCGGATGGGGATGTTCCCTCCGAGGATCTGATCCGGGAGATGCGCTGCTTGGTCGAAGCTTCACCGGTGTGGTTCATCGATGCGGCTCCCCACGCCGGCTCCTGATCGGCCATGAACCTCGATCAGCTGCAGGTGTTCCTGGTGGCCTCCCGCCACCTGCACTTCAGCAGGGCCGCCGAGGAGCTTTACATCACGCAGCCGGCGGTGAGCGCTTCGATCGCCAAGCTCGAGGCTGTGTTCGGAGTGAAATTGTTCCACCGCATCGGCCGTCGTGTGGAGCTCACCGATGCCGGCCGGTTCCTCGTGGATGAAGGTCAGCGGTTACTCGAGCAGGTGAGCCAGCTGGAGAGGCGCCTGCTCGAGTTCAAAGCCCTCATGCGTGGTGTGATCACGATCGGCGCCAGTTTCACCGTGGGGAACTACTGGCTGCCTGCCGCCCTCAAGCGCTTTCATGATGAGCTTCCCAGCATCGAGATTCAGTGCGGCCTCGGCAATGCGGAACAGGTGCTCGAGGGCACGGCCCGCGGCGAATACGACCTGGGCTTCCTCAGCGGCTCGCTGCAGGAGCCGCTGCAGGAGCATCTGGCCGCGGAGATCGTGGGCTGTGAGCAGCTGCAGATCGTGGTGGCCCAGGGACACCCGTGGTTCGGCCGGGACCAGCTGACGCCGCGCCAGTTGCTGAGCAGCACCTGGGTGATGCGCGAGCGGGGATCAGGGGCACGCCAGATGTTCGCCGACGGGCTGCGTCAGCTGCAGATCAGCCTCGAGTCCCTGCCGGTCTCGCTCGTGCTCACCAGCAGCGAGATGGTGAAGAGCGTCGTCCTCAACGGGGGCGGGGCGGCGGCGCTGCCTGAATCGATGGTGCGCCATGAGATCACCCTCAAGTTGCTCTGGCCGGTGAGGGTGGAGGGGCTGGAGATGAAGCAGTCGATCCTGATGATCCGTCATGCCCAGCGTCATCAGTCGGCAGTGATCAGGGCCTTCGAGGAGGGGGTGACCATGCTGGCGCGCAGCGGAAGGGAAACGGAGGCTGCCCCTGCGGCTGAACCTCAGAAATGATGGGTGTGACGAGGCAGCACGTAAAGACGGCTACCCCGCACGAGCTTTTCGGCCACCTGTTGATCGCGGGAGAGGTGAGCACTGAGTTGCTCTCCGTTCACGAGCCGCAGCTCGGCCACGAGCTCCTTGCCGAGGTGAGTGATGCGATGCACCACGGCGGGAACGCTGCCCTCCGTGGGTTCCTGGTGCAGTTCCAGCTCATGCGGGCGGACGAAGAGTTCGCCGTCGCCATTGGGGAAGCGGTTGACCTCACCCACGAAATTCATCACGAATGGGCTGGCGGGCCGGTCGTAGATCTCTGCCGCGGTGCCCACCTGCTCGATCCGGCCTTTGTTGATCACCACGATGCTGTCGGCAACCTCCATCGCCTCCTCCTGGTCGTGGGTGACGATCACCGTGGTCACCTGCATCTCCTCATGCAGATTGCGCAGCCAGTGGCGCAGCTCCTTGCGCACCTTGGCATCGAGCGCACTGAAGGGCTCATCGAGCAACAGCACCTTGGGCTGCACCGCCAGGGCCCTCGCCAGTGACACGCGCTGGCGCTGACCGCCGGAGAGCTGGGAGGGGTAGCGATCGCCGTAGTCCTGCAGCTTCACCAGATCAAGCAGCTCTTCCACCCGGCGGCGGATGGCCGGTTTGCTCCAGCGTCTCAGCTCCAGGCCGAAGGCGATGTTCTGGCGAACCGTGCGGTGCTTGAAGAGGGCGAAGTGCTGGAACACGAAGCCCACGTGGCGATCCTGCACGGAGCGGCGTGTCGCGTCCTCGCCGTTGATGTAGATGTGACCGCCAGGATCTGGGCTCTCCAGCCCGGCGATCATGCGCAGCAGCGTGCTCTTCCCGCAGCCGGAGGGACCGAGCAGGGCCACCAGCGAGCCCGTCGCCACGTCAAGGCTGAGACGGTCCACAGCGATCTGGTCGCCGAAGGTCTTGCTGACGGCGTTGATGCGGATGCCCACGGCAGAGGAAAGGAAGTCCTCCATGCAACCTACGCAGCAGTAGGCCCCTTCGTCCGTGGGCTTACCGTTGAATAACGGGTCTTGATCGTTCGGAGGCTTGCTGCTCTCTTGGCTGATCAGCGCTGGCTGCGCTCGGCTGTTCGTGTTGGATCCCCGGCCCAGCTTCAGGCGCGCCCACCACGGCCGCGGTGATGGCCGTGCGGGGGGCGCCGAAGCAAAGATCGCCGCGAGTGGTCACCACCAGCGGAGCGCCCGCCAGCTAGAAGCCGAAGGAGGCCAGGATGGCGAACGACATGGGTCACCAGCGCGATGGCCAGCGCCACATGCCACTGCCGGCGCCATTCCCCAGCGCTGGTGCCACCCATCCATGAGGCCCGCAAAGGCCACCACCACGATCAAGGGCCCCTGAGTCGCTGATCCCGGGGCCATTCCATCGATCGTCTGATCGGCGCTCGTCCAGCAGCCGAACGCCACGCCGCCCCCTGGGCCACAGATGGCGGCAATGCATAAGCTCCCCCCGAAGCTGAGAAGGGCGACTCGCATGACGAAACGGCCCATCAGCGCATCGGCGCCGGCATCACGTCCGAGCCGATGGTGGGCACCAGGGCGCTGTGCGGCAGGCAGCGGCAGCCAGGGCCGGGACCGGTACTGCTGCGGTCTGGCATGGGCGGTGTTGCGATGGCCTCAACAGATCCGGGCGAAAGCGCCCGTGCAGCACGCCGGCGAGCCCCGCACCGACCTCCACCAGCGGGTAGAGCAGCCTGAGGATCTCCATGGCCACCAACGGCTGGCACCACAGGACGAAGAGGTTGGCCAGGCCGATGGGCACCACCACGGAGTGGAGCTCGAACAGCCCGCCGGCGACCATGCCGCCGGGTACGCCATGCATCTGCCAGCCTAGGTAAATGGTCAGCTGCCATGCTTCAGACCCCGGTAGCAGCATGCAGTCGTTGAGCGTGCGACAGATGCGGTGCTCGGAGTGCCAGCAGCAGCGCTTCACCGATTCGCCGTTTATTCAGGGCGATCTGACCGCAGGCTGCCCGAAGCTCCCTCAGCCAGGCCGCATCCAGAAGCGGGCTTCCGCCACCGGCGGGATTGTGCCTGCGGAGAGGCTCATGGCTAGATGTTGTGTCTCACCAGGTTCGTCAGCGGCGTCCTTCCTTGATCGTGAGCATCAATGCTACGGGGCAACGATTTGGGCTCGTCGGGGTTCCAATGACCGTGGGGTGATCTCAAGAGCGAAAAAGGTCCAGTGGGCGTGTCACCGCAGACACTCAGTACGTCCAGTTCTGGCGCATGCAGAGGCTGTAGGTTCCATCGCGCACGTTCACTCGTGTTGGGATCACTTGCAGGTGATGAAATAGATTTGCTTGACGCTGAAGAGTGCTCAGAGTTGGCTCATCCAGCGGCAGCAGGGCGCGCTCCAGGCTGCGTTGTTCGAGAAGTGCGAGGCGTTGAGGGTCGATCGGTTCGAGCTTGATGGACAAAGTTGCGTCGCCACTCTCGGACGAGCGATCCAGATAGCTGGCGAGTCGGCGCTGGCTGACGATCACACCGGCTTCGTTCACTTCCTCCAGAATCGCCTTCAGCAGCCTGGGGTAGTCCCTCACCAGCTCGGGAATGGCGTAATAGAGTGTCGGTAATTCTGCGCCAGCCTGTTCGCCAAGGATGGTATGAAGACTGCCGATCGAACGGCCAGGATACCGCAGCCGCTCGTCGGTGGGTGCATAGGGCATCCAAACCACCCAGGCATCAATCAGCCCCTTTTCGAACAACGGCAGGGCATCACGCTGTGGCAGTAACAGAGGTTCGATCGCGTCATAAGGAATGCCGGCGGATTCGAGAGCGCGCACAAGCACGTAATGAGCGCTTGATCCTTCGTCGAAAGCGATGCGCTTGCCGCGCAGATCCATGAGGTTTCGGATGCTGGAGTCTTCCGGCACCAGGATCGCATCGGCATCGAGTTCCGGATACTTCTCTCTCGCGACACGGACAAACAATTGTTCGGCGGCTTGAGCGAAGATGCTGGCGGTGCCGCCACCACCGCAGAAATCGATGGCACGGCGGCTGAGGTCATAGAGCAGACTGCTCGCGGAGGGATAGGTCTTCCAGCTGATCGTCATGCCGAGCGGAACCAGCCGATCCTCCAGCAAGCTCTGCTGGCGCAGCTCCTCGAAGATCGTCATCCCCTCTGGGTAGCCGATGCATAGTCGGCGCAGCCGTGAAGCCTCCCGGGCCAGCGAGGTGACGGGTTGCCGGTTGCTCCTTCGACTCATCACGCCATTCAGGATCACCAGGAAGGCCAGGCCAAGGACCAGAACCAGCAGCAACTGCAGCAGCCAGCTGGTTGTGCCCGGCGGGTAGGAGATCTGCTGCGGGCTGGCTGAACTCGACGCCGATGGCGCTGCGGCAAGAGCCGATGGCAGGGTGACGATGCCGAAGGCACAGACGCCAAACAGCAGCATGCTTCGCAGAGGCAGGCGACTGGGGCGAACCCACGGGCGCCCTCGTTGGCTTTGGGGCCGGATCCGATCAGCCTGGCACTGCGACGGTAGGGGATCCAGTGGATGGGGCGGCTGATGGTGCGGCCGCTGAGGCAGTTGGGCCAGCGTCGGCTGGAAGCGCGTTTGTATGGCGCTCCGCCTGGAAGCCATGCCTAATCGATCAGTTACGCATGAGCCACTGTATGCCCGCTGACAGAATTCAGGTCGTGGTGCGATGTGCCCTGAGCCACATCGAGAACAGGGTCAGAAGAATAGGCTTGATAAGAGAGATGCTCGGCGCATTCGGCGAGTAAACATCAGGCAGGTGAGTCTGTTGACGGCATGGGGATCTGGTCAACGTTGCAGATTGCCTTTGCAGCCGGCCTGGCTACGACATTCGACGACACGATCTATCTCACGGGTTTCTTCGGTGAGGTTAACCGAACCTTTCGGCCTCGCCATGTGGTGGCGGGTGAGCTGATCGGGTTCACAGTACTGCTGGTGATCAGCCTGATTGGTTATGCGATCGGGCTGGCCGTCCCCAGTGAGTTGGTCGGCCTGCTGGGTGTTCTGCCGGTCTTGATTGGCTGCCAGGGGCTCCTGGAGGCGTGGCGCCGCTGGGGGGTCCCATCCCGAGGACGGTTCACTTCACCACCGCCTGACCTGCCTGAGGAGCGCATGCGGGTGGCTCCAGGTTTCCGAACGCGCCAGCTCACTCCCTGGCAGCTGCTGCGCGATCGCCAGACTTATGACGTGGCTCTGGTTTCGATCTCCAATGGCAGCAACAATCTGAGCATCTATATCCCGCTGTTCGCCAGTTTGACCCTGCCCAGAGTGCTGGTGGTGATTCCGGTTCTGTATGGCTTCATCTTCACCTGGCTGTTCCTTGCCTACGCCCTGACCCGCATGCCAGGTATCGCCCTGGTGCTCAACCGTTATGCCAGGATCTTCTTCCCTTTCATCCTGATCTGGCTGGGCATTCGCATCCTCATCGATACAGGTGCCATTCGCTTTATCCTTGGCTTAAGCAGAGTTCTCGGTTTCTGAGATCTGTTGTTTCCGGCGCAGATGGAGTCGGCTCTTCACCTGATGGGGCGCTCCTCACGGCAGCCTCGCCAGACGTCTTGCCCGCCACTGCTGAACGTGCCTGGTTGTACACAGACATAACGACCCAGAGAGCATAATGAAGGCATGCTCGAACATTGAGCGAGGTTGGGACCCAAGGGAATGGTCGCACGACCATTCCCTTTTTTTCTGGCGACTCACTGGCAGCGAAGCCGTCCACTTACAGCTGGGGTCAGTGACGTCCAAAAAAAAGGGGGGATGCCATCCCCCCCCCATGTCATTGGTCGCTTCGTTACTGATAGCTTGATAGCCCGCTGAGGGGAGCTGCGAACGATTGTTGCCGCAGGCCTGTGTTCCTGGAGACTAGTGGCGCCTCAGACAAGCGCATTGATCGCGTAGTCAATGTAGTTGTTGGCGATGACACCAGGGTCTCCCTGGATGCCGTGGTTCGCCTTGATGTGGTTCAGGGCTTCCACGTACCAGGAGGGGGAAAGTTCAAAGGCTCTGTTGATTTCATCGAGACCGGCGATCAGATAGTCATCCAGGGGGCCGGTGCCGCCGGCTACGAGCGAATAGGTGATATGGCGCAGGTAGTAGCCGATGTCCCGGGCGCACTTGGCTTTACCGCGGGCATCAGAGGCGTAGTTGGGTCCCTGAAGCTGAGTGGTGTAGGGAAACTTGGCATAGACGGCCTGGGCGGCACCGTTGACAAGCTCATCAGCCTTGGCTGTGAGGGCCTTGGCGGCGGCCAGGGCATTGGCTGCCCTTTCAAATCGGCCGAAAGCAGCGTTGAGCTCAGTGTTGCTCAGGTAGCGCCCTTGAGAGTCGGCAGCTGCAACGGCTTCGGTAAGGGGTGTCTTGGACATGGTTCGGAAGTGATAGGTGAACGTGAGGGATGCAGGGTGGTAGCGGTGGATCAGCTGACAGCGGCGGCAGCCCGATCGAAATAGGTGCCGATCTCAGAAGCCAGCGCCGAGCAGTCGCCAGGGGTGATGCCATTGCGATCGAGCACCAGCGCGATGGCTGCATCCTTGATCTTGCGGATCCCCTCGGCAACGGATCCCCCTGGCACACCAAGGGCCAGATAGGTTTCCCGCAGGCCGTTCAGGCAACGATCCTCAAGCACCGAAGCGTCACCCAGATAAATGGCGTAGCTGACATAGCGCAGGATGATGTCAAGGTCCCGGAGGCAGGCAGCGATGCGGCGGTGCGTATAGGCATTACCACCGGGAGCGATCAGGGCCGGTTGCTGTTCGAACAGATCACGTGCCGCATTGGTCACCAGCTTCGAGGCATTGGAGGTGATGCGATTGACGGCATCAAGACGCTTGAAGCTATCAGCCACAACGGCGGAAAGAGCATCAATCTGACCGGCATTGAGGAACTCACCGCGGGAATCAGCTTGGGCAACAACCCTGGTGAAGGCGTCGTAGGTCATGTCTGTAAGGGCAGATCTCGGCTGAAGCCGAGAGATGTGGTGGGGTGGGACAAGGCCACGGGCGTGAAGGCGGCTTTTCAGCTGCCGGCAGCGTCGATGGGCGGCCGAGTCACCCCAAGATTGTTGATGAACTACTCTTCCCCTACCGGCCTACGTTACAAAGGGTCATCCTTTCGAGGCTCTCTTGTGTTCACGAGCACATCTGTGTGCCGTCAGAGGGGCCAACCCGCTTCGTTCTTCACGGCCGGCTGAGCGCCGAAGTCAAGAAAATCCTGTCGGGCGGTCCCCCACAGTTCAAGGATGTAGTCGAGGCCACAGGCTGCTGTTGTGAAGAGCTCATATGGCTGAGATGTGTGTTCGCTGCTGGGCAACAGGCGAGGAATCCCTTGAGGTCGTATAACTAGAACACAGGTCAATGTTCGCAAGCCAAGCATCCCATGTGGATCTCGCCACATCCACACCCTGTGGACCGGCATACCTTGTGGGAGTCATTTCTATTCACAGCCATGGCAACCGATCACTTCTATCTGTTCGCAGCGTTGGCCTCTTTCAGCGCCGAAGTTCAGGAGCAGCTTCGGCAGGTGGACTCGCCTGAAGCTATTGTGGAAATCGCTGCCCATTACGGTTTTGAGATCACTCTGAAGCAGCTGAGCTATTATGCTCCGCGTCTCAATGGCGACCATTGGATCTGGGCGCGAAAAGGGGAATCCTGGCGCGCGAGTTTCCTTGCTGGAGAGCATCAGCTGCGGCTGCAAACCGCTTGAGAACGACACCCTGGCCCACAAGGTCGACGCGGACCACGCTGTGCCTCCATGGATCCTCGGGGCCGTGAGACCAGCGTGGTTCTGTCAACGTATCTGCGTAAGGGTGAGCACCACACCTTGCCATGCCAGGTGCTCTACGACCTTCGGGCAGTTGGTGAGCAGCAGCCGAATTACCCGAAGTTGTTCGTGTGGTTAGCCAGATCGATCCTGGGTTCAGGGCTTAGGGTCAGGGGCGCCGGATGGGCTGACGGGCTTCAGTGCTGCCTTCATCACAGTTGACTTCCTCCTCACGATGCGTGTGTAGGCAGGCGCATTCTTGACACGCTTAACGCCGCTCAGGATCAGCAGGGACAGAAGAGTTCCTGCAAAGGTCGTCTGCCAAAGGCCACATCCAGCTGCGGTTCCCAGGCTGGCGGTGAGCCACAACGCCGCAGCGGATGTAAGCCCCTTGATCTGATGTCCTGGACCACGCCCAGGACTCTGCTGAAAGATTAGACCAGCACCAATAAACCCTACACCAGTGGTGATGCCTTGAACGGTACGACTTAGGGCATTGGTGGCATTGAAGTCGACACCGGCCTGAAGGGTGAGCATGACGAACATCGCTGAGCCCACACTCACCGTCATGTACGTCCGCAGTCCTGCCGGCCGCTTGATTCGGTCACGGTTCAGCCCGACGACGCCGCCGGCGATGGCGGCGAGGGTTAGCCTCCCAACGATGGCAATCCAGTCGTTAGAAGAGAAGAAGATGTGAGATGCATTCTCATTCAAGGTCTTGATGGTCTGATGAGCAATGATTAGAACTACGCTGCAGGATGAATCTCGCTTGTCATTCGCACTGTCAAGTCAGTATGATAGGACCCGTTGGCATGTCCTTGGCCAGTGCCAGTTCCCTTTGCATCAAACTAGCTATCTGGAAATGCCTGGTGGTGAATGGGAATTCATCTGCTGGTGAGTGGGATTACATGGTGGCGTGACTGGTGAGACGGATGAATCCGGGGGGGACCACGCCGCCATCGAACAGCCCATGCAGAACCCCAGTGCGTCGGGGCCAGAGTGTCACTGTCGCTGAGGGGCCGGCGTGATCAGGCCATCGGCCCGACGGTCCTGAAACCCCGTATCTGACCCCGCAGTCTGCAGGCCGCTCCGCCCGCAAGGAGCATCGTTCACCATCGGACACGGGGACATCGCTCCTGTTGAGGTTGATTCGTGGATCAAGCCGGTACATCTGGAATCGCTGGAGCAGGGCTGATACCGGACTGGGCTGTCTCTGAATTCCGCCTGTTCCGGATCTGTCTGGCTGTCGTCAGCGCCTGGCTGCGCTTGGATTCTAAAGGTCGAGCGGGACGTGTTTTCGGTTGCGGCCTTATGTGGGGGGAGCCACGGTTCAATCCGAGTATCCATGGCAAGATCTGAGTAGTTAATCTGTGTTCATGCCCACGGTGAGTAGCCATCCAGATACTGCCAATAATCTGGGTCCGACCCTCCTGATAGTGCTTGGTCTCATCGCTACTCCGGTGTTGGTAGGAATCCCGTTGCTTCTCTTCGGGCTGTCACGATTACGCGCGCCCGATGGAAGGAGAACTTTTGGCTTTCTATCGTCATGGTCTCAGCCTAAGGTCTGAACTGGAGTTTCACTCACATGATAGTGTTCGCTGAGGAACCCACCGTGCCCATGAGCTGAATCGATGCTGGTGTAGATGAGCCCAGCACGGATCCCCTGAACACTTTCCTGTTGCAATTCAGGCTGGAGACGTCAGTCACAGGAGAACGACGAAATCTGGGTGCGGGCCACAATACGGGCTTGTACGGCGTGAACTCCTCTTTGCAAACACCTGACTGTGCTGTTTGAGGTGGGATTTCACCGCTTGGCAACCTGTATGGATCGGATCGCTTCGATCCGCCTGCCGGCGATCGAAGGTTATGGTCAGTTTCCTCTCGCCGCCAATGGTCATCTGAGCGATCGAGCGGGCCAACTTGTGCCCCTGCAGCGGTTGAGGACTGATCGGCTCATCATCGCCACTGCGGTACTGCGGATCCAGTGCATTCACGCGGACCTGGTTGATTCTCCTCAGCCTGGCGAAGGGTGCTCGATAACAATGGGGAGCCCGTTTGGCGGATCCCCCGCAGTCACCCAACTACCTGGTTCAGGCTAACCGGGATCTGCCTGCTTCGGCCGACTCACTTTGTAACGGTCGGGATCTGCATGGAGTGCCTGCATATGCGCCCGACTGTGGCGCGGATTACGCCAGGCGCCGCACTTGGAATCACCTTTTTCTTGCCGTGAGATGACGGTCTTGGTGTGCAAGCTGAGTGGTCGCAGCGCGGAGATCAACGGCTATAGGGTCTACGCCGAGGTACAGATCTCTTGTGTGGAGTCCGGCAAGGTGCGACGACAGGTGTGGGAAGGCATGAGGCTCCTCGATGCCCTCTCCGCCTGCGACCACGGCCACGCGCCCCACCCAGCAGCCTTGCAACTCTGCCGTCAGACATTGCAGTAGTCGGTGCGCCACAACAGACTCGGTTCCATGGAACCTGTGTTGTGCCACAGGAACCATGGCGTGCATACCCGGCGCAGGGAGTCACTTCACCAAGGATCAGCACGAACAGGAGCGATGAGTCCAACTCTATGCCCAGCACCAGCGGGCCCTCACGCCGCAGCGCAAACAACCCATGACGATCGACGGCTACGCCTGGGCCGTACGCCGCTTCGCGGGACATCTTTGACCGCTGTCCTGAGATGATCACAGCGACTGATCTGATCACCGACTTCGCCTGGGTGGTGGAAAACCATTGCTATAACAGCGTCATGCTGGATCTGTGGGGCTCGTGATTCTTCTTTCGCCAAGTCCTTGGCCGGCCGATTGGGTGAGCGGACATCACCAAGCCAACCAAATCCAGATCCTTGTCTGATATCCTCCCATGGGTGAAAGGGCAGCGCGTGATGAACAGTGGTTGTCGCTTGCCCTGCCCCATGCACTGTTGCGGAGCACAGCATGGGCCTGCGCCTGGGGGAATGCCTCGGCCTGGGGATCGGCGACATTGATGCTGTCAACAGGCACGTGCATGGACGACAAGGCAAGGGGGCAAGGATCGTTACTTCCTATCCATGAAGCCACCCTTCTGTACCTGCGACGCTTCTGGGGTACAGACCGTAATTCCCGCCGGCTGTTCCCCAATGGCAGCGGCAATCATGCATCGGCTCACACGGCCCGCAATCTGATGGATCGCCGTGGTGTTCAGGCGTAGATGACTGCCGCTTGAAACACCTGCCGCATCAATAAGCCTCTGGCTGTACGGAGTCTGCGTGATGCCTACGCCATTCACCCGCTGGAGGTTGGGGCGGATCTGTGCTGGATCCAGGTGGTGATGGGACACGAGAACTTTGAAACGATCTCTCGCCATGCCCATGTTGCCGATGTCAACCAGCAGCAGACCAGAGATCGCATCGAGGACCGAGTTGCCGATTCTGCCCAGCGCTGATAGCACGTACAATGATCCTCTTCACTGATCTCATCGCTCGCAACAGCAGCGATTTCGAATAATGACATGGCCATCCTCTGCTTCCTGGTCATCATCAGGCTTGCAGGCCATGCGCCGCTGCCGCGATCAACACTGCCGTGTCATGGTGATGGAATCCCATGGCTGAAAAGCAGAGGAAACCTGCCCTGGCCCTGGCAGCCTCAGGCACTGGTTATCTCCAGCAGCCGCTGGGGCAGGGCCGGATCCTCCACCAGCCGGACCAGCAGCACCGCCCCCATCACCGTGGACGCCAGCCGCAGGGCACCGTTACTGGCAGACCGGGAGTTCCTTCGGGTTGGAGCTTGTGTTCGATGCTGGCCAGCAGGCCGCTGGCCGGGGCAGCGGAGGCGGAGCGCATCGCGGCCGACTGGCGCACCATCTCCCCGCTCTGGGCGGCGATCAAGCAGCCGCGTTCGGGATGGGCGAGGTGTTCTCGGGGTAGAGGGTCCGGCGAGGCTCTCTTCGAGGAGCAGGGAGTCGGCCCGGGGCAGTCGCTACTGGTAGCCGCCGTGCCGTGCGCATGGCCTTCGCCACAAGGGCGTCCCGGTTGAGCAAATGGGCCTGGAAGGCTCGATGGGTGAGGCCGGCGCAGTTCATCAGCGCCGGGATGCCGATACCCGCCAGGCCGTTGCGGAGCAGCGCCGCGGCGGCGGCCTCGAGGATGTGCTCGCGCATCGCCTGCTTGTGGCCCTCGGGAAATCGCATGACGGGCAACATGCCATGGTTCAGCCCTCGCGGGTGTCGGCCGATTGCAGGCGCCGGAGAACCCGCAGACACAGCACCAGCCACAGAGCACCCACCGCATACCCGGCGGCGACGTCGGTGGGGTAGTGAACCCCCAGGTACAGCCTGCTGAGGCCGATCAGCAGGATCAGGGCGCTGACCAGGCCCCCAATCCAGCGGGCCAGATGGGGGTAGGCGTGGGCCAGCACCGCCGCCAGGAAGCCAAAGAGCACCAACGACCCCAGGGCATGGCCGCTGGGAAAGCTGTAGGACGACTCCCGGATCAGCGCCGGCCACAGCTCCGGCCGGGGGCGGGCAAACAGCACCTTCAGGCCCTGGTTCAGCAGCAGGGCTCCCGTGCAGCTCACCAGCAGCATCAGGGCTTCCCGCCAGCGTCGCCGTCCCAGGAACCAGCCCAGGGCCAGCACCACCACCGGCAGCACCACCACGGGATCCCCCAGGCGCGTCAGACCAAGCATCAGCCGGTCGAGCCCGGGGCTGGCCCAGCCATGCAGCCAGAGCAGGAACCTGGTGTCAAAGCCCAAGATCTGGTCGTCACACACCGCCCGGGGCCACCCGACCAGAGCGTCCAGCGCCGGAAGGCTCAGGATCAGCCCGTCGGGGTTCACCAGTTTTCCGGCTCCAGGAAGGCCTCCACCGGCAGGGGCCCGGCCAGTCGCCGCTCCTTGGCGGGATCCATGGCACCCACTGGATCGTGGTCGGTGTGCCCGCCGGCCATGGCCACGAACGTGCCGACTCTGCGGAACAACTGGGGCGGCATCGCCTGGGTCTCCAGGGGCTCAGGGGTGGCAAGGGAGCACGCTATCGGCCCGGTGGAAGCCTTCGCGGTGGCGCACCGGGCTGGGTTGGGCTGCCAGGAACAGGTTCAGAGGCATGGAAAGGCTATGGATATCGGAGAGCAAGCCTGATTGGCCCGTCTGCGGGAGGTGGCGGTCTCGTTAGCGAAGCGACCGATGCCCTTGGCGAGGGAGCGCAGGGCGTTGAACCGCCGCGCCTTGCCCGGGCTCTCGTCCTCGCGGCTGGGATTCTTTGCCTGCAGGGCATCACGGAAGGTGGAGGAGCAGCGCAGGTCCTTCCAGGGCGTGTCGGACATCACCCAGTGGAGTTCTTCAAGCGGATGAATGAACAGCAGGTTCTCATGCCGCTGGACCGCACGCAGCTCCGCATGGATCGTCAGCTGCCTTTTGCCCGAAAGGTTGGCATCTCGGTTGGCAGGTTGACTCATTGGCATCAGCCGGACCTTGCGCCATTCCCGGGCTCATCGGCTGGCCCTGCGGGTACGGGCGAAAAAAGCCCCGGCGCCCCCTCAGAGGGGCCGGGGCTTCGGGCGCAGAGTGGATGGAGGCGGATCAGCGGCTCTTGGAGAAGATCTGATCCCAGAGGCCTCCCTTGCCGAAGAACTTCTTGTTCACATTCGCCCACCCGCCAAACTCCTGGACAGTGAAGGTCTTCACCTGCTGGAACTTCCCGCGTGCAAAGGTTTTGCCCTCGGCGGTCACCGGGCGGAAGCCGTTGTTCACGAAGGCCTTCTGAGCCGCCGGCGAATACAGGAAGCGGGCGAAGGCCTCGGCGACCTTGCGGGTTCCGTGCTTGTCCACGTTCTTGTCGACCACCGCGATCGGGCCTTCGATCAGCACGTTGGGGTCGGGCAGTTTGTAGGGCACCGTCCACTCGCCGCTGCGCTTGGCCAGGATGGCTTCGTTCTCATAGTTGAGCAGCACATCACCTTTGCCACGCTTCACGAACGTATCGGTGGCTTCGCGAGCATCCTTGGGGAGCACCTCCACGTTCTTGTAGACCGTGGTGACGTAGTTGCGCGCCTGGGCCTCGGAACCGCCGGTTGTGGTCACCGACCCCCAGAGGCCGAGGAAGTTCCAGCGGGCGCCCCCTGATGTCTTGGGATTGGCCGTCACCACATCAACAGACTTATTGTCGAGATCCTTCCAGCTACTGATCTTTTTGGGATTTCCGGGGCGGACGAAGAAGGCCACCACGGAGTTTGTGATGATGGAGTTGTTCGGGTTCTCCCGCTGCCAGCCAGGCTCGATCAGACCGGCCTCCTGGATCTTGAGCACATCACCCTCCAGGGCCAGACCCACCAGGTCGGCTTCGAGGCCGTCGATCACCGCGCGAGTCTGGGAGCCGGAACCGCCGAAGCTGGTCTTGATGACGACGCTCTGACCCGTCTTCTTCTTCCACTCCGCCTCGAAGAGGGGGATGATCTGGTCATAGGCCGCTTTCGTGACGGCATAGCTCACCAGCAGGATCTGCTGGGGTTTGTTGGCTTGGGCCTGAGCCTGAAGCTGGCTGGTCAGCAGGACCGACCCACCGCCTGCGACGACGGCGGTGATGGCAAGGCCCGCACCGAGGCGGCGGGACAGAGAGGTGGGGTGGTAGGCCACGGAAAACCGATTGGTGACTCGGGGTACCGTATGGGTCTGGAGGTGCCCTGCGGCGTATTCCCGCTTACATCCATCGGGATAGCCACTTGTCTTTCTGAAAGTCCCTCTCTGCTGTCACAATCCCCCCTGCGCCCGATCCCCGGTGAGTCTGTGGCCTTCAGTTCCAAGACCGAATACGGGCTGGTGGCCCTGATCGAGCTGGCCAGTCTCTACGGCAGCGGTGGGGTGATGCAGGTGGGGGAGATCGCCTCGAGGCAGAGCATTCCCGAGCGCTACCTCGAGCAGATGATGACCAGCCTGCGCCGTGGCGGCATCCTTCGAAGCATCCGAGGTCCCAAGGGCGGCTATCAGCTCATGCGCCCCCCCGGGGAGATCCTGGTCTCCGAGGTGGTGGGCTGCCTGGAGGGCGAGTTCTCGCCGCGAGAGCTTTCCGACCGCGAGACCCCCGAATTCCAGGCTCTGCACGCCTTCGCCGGGGAACTGGATCGCGCCCGCTTCGAGATCCTGGAGGGAACGAGCCTCCAGCGTCTGGTCGAGCGGCGTGATGCTCTGCTCCAGGCCCAGACCATGTATTTCATCTAGGGCGGCGCCAGACCATCGCTTCGCACCGAAATAGACCACTTGCCCGATAGGGTATGTGTAGCTACCGTGGCCAGGGATGTCGGGCTCCTTATGGGCTGAGTCTTCCCACGCCCTGTTGTCGCCGAATGCTTCCGGCTAGCGATCCGCTGGTCTCGCCTCAAGCCATGTCTTCCTCCTCCTACGGTCCGCCCCATGATGCCCGCCAGCACAACACAGCCGCCCCTCCGCCTCGCGCTCCTGCCCGGCGATGTCTTGCCTGAGAATCTGAGCTGGAGGATTCTGGAGGGATACATCCGCACCTCCACCTGGGACGATGAGGGGGAGGGGATCGTCCTGGGGATCTGGGGACCCGGTGACTGGGTCACCACCACCTACTCAGCCCTCGAGCCCGTGGAGATCAAGTGCCTCTCCACCGTGGTGGTGGAGCAGTTCCTTCCTTCCGCCGCCGATGTGGAGCGTCTGCTGCTCCAGCAGATCCGCAATCTCGAAGAGATTCTGCAGGTCAACCGGATCCGTTCGGCTGACCAGCGTCTGCTCACCCTGCTCGTCTGGATCGGACGCCGTTTCGGTCAGGTGAGTTCACGTGGCTATCGCCTGTCGCTCAAGGACATGAACCTTACGCACCAGTCTCTTGCCGATCTGTGCGGCCTCACCAGAGTGACCGTGACCAAGATGCTCAACCGTTGCAAGGGAGATGGGATCCTGCAGCAGGTGAGCAAGGACGATCTCTTCATCCCCTCGCAGGCCCTCTCGTCGATCCATGCCTGAGGGAGCCGCGTGAGGGCACGAAGCACGGTCGTGTCGGCTGGTGCACGGCTGTTCAGGCTTTAGGAGCCTCTCTCCCACAAGAGTTACCGGCTCCGGTTCTGATCGGAACCGCCCCTGGCTTCCGGCCTTGTTGGCGTTGAGCTCAACTCCCAACCATATCGATCCTGCCGTCCGCCAGCCGCTGCACCGGTGACTGCAAAGCGCACAGGGTACGGGCGTCGGTTTCGTGATGGCGAACCCTGACGAGCGATGCGCGAACCCGGTGCTGTTCGAGGGGATCGTCAGCGAACGGGCCCTGCCGAACGACTCACGGCCTGAGCCACGAAGCGCTGCACATCGCCCAGAGTGGTGGTGCCCAGCTCCTGGCGCCAGCGGTCCTCGACGGTCTGCAGCCAAATCTCTGCGCCGGTGACTGCCTGACCGGTGCCGGCCAGAGGCTCGCTGGATCCGGCAAGCCCCTGTTGCAGGGCCAACAGATTGATCTCTTCCGGGGGTTTGGCGAGGAGATAGCCGCCCCGCCGGCCCTTCTGGCTGAGGATCAGGCCCAGCCGGCGAAGGTCGCTCAGCACACTGGCCAGGTAAGTGCCCGGGATGTTGTGCCGTTCTGCGATGGCAGCGGTGTTGACACCCTCCTTCGCGCCGGCGATCTCCAGCAGGCTGATCACGGCGTAGCGGAAGGTGGACGAGAACAAGCCTGCACAGGAGGCTCCCGTCACCCTAAGGCACATCCCCGATCGGGGATGTGCCCTTGGGGCTTGCGCCTCGGCTCAGATGCTGTAATCAGGCACGAAGGCGCGAGCCTCCCGGCTGCGGACATGCAGCCGGCTGCCTGGGCTGAGGCTGTCGAACGCCATCTGCTCCCTTGGAATCTGGGCGGTGATCACCCGCCCGTCGGCCATTAGCAGTTCGGCCTGCAGATCCCGGCCCAGGTGACTCACGCGCCGCAGCTCCACCGGCACCGTCCCCTGCCGCGCCTCCGTGAACACCTCCACGTCATGCGGACGCACGAACAGCTGCGCATCGGCCGGCGTGCTCTCGCCTGTGCCGCCGGCCACGGCGATCGCTCCCTGGGGCAGCACGTTGACGGCGCCGATGAACCCCATCACGAAGGGTGTGGCGGGATGGTCGTAGATCTCGGCCGGGGTGCCGATCTGCTCCACTCTGCCGTGGTTCATCACCACGATCCTGTCGGCCACCTCCATTGCCTCCTCCTGGTCGTGGGTGACGATCACGGTGGTGACGTGCATCTCGTCATGCAGCTGGCGCAGCCAGGCCCGCAGCTCCTTGCGCACCTTGGCGTCGAGGGCGCTGAAGGGTTCGTCGAGCAGCAGCACCCGCGGCTGAACCGCCAGCGCCCGTGCCAGGGCGACCCGCTGCCGCTGTCCGCCGGAGAGCTGGGAGGGATAGCGATGGCCAAGGCCCTGCAGTTGGACCAGGTCCAGGAGCTCGTCCACCCGCCGTCGGATCGCCTCACGCTTCCAGCGGCGCAGTTCCAGGCCGAAGGCCACGTTCTGGCGCACCGTGCGGTGCTTGAACAGGGCGAAGTGCTGGAACACGAAGCCCACCTGCCGGTCCTGCACGGTGCGCTCGGTGGCCTCCTCGCCGGTGATCCAGATGCGGCCTGAGTCGATCGCCTCCAGGCCGGCGATCAGGCGCAGCAGGGTGCTCTTCCCGGAGCCGGAGGGGCCGAGGAGCGCCACCAGCGAGCCGCTCTCGACATCGACGCTGACCGACTCCACGGCCTGGAAGTCGCCGAAGCGCTTGCTGACGTTGGCGACCCGGATGCCCATGACTGCTGATCGGTTGCTCCATTCTGATCACCCATCGGTATCAGCCCGGTGTCCGGCAGGTCGCGCACCGGGTCTCACGGCAAGGTCCGTCAACGCCGATCCCGGCTCCGGGGCTTTTAGGCTCATAACAACGGCGGTGAACCGTTGGATTCTGCCTTCGTTGGTGGTACGGTCCTCCAACTAGGTGCGCCCAGCGCGATGACTGCTGTTCTCTCCCGTCTGCGACGGCTCCCCCGTGTGCCGTTGCCCAGTTGGCCGTGGCGCATCACCTGGGTCTATCTGACCCTGATGCTATTCCTGCCTCTCTCCGGCATGCTGCTCAAGGCCTTTCGGGTTGCGCCGTCGCAGTTCTGGGAGATCGCCACCTCTGCTGAAGCGGTGGCCACCTACAGGATCAGCTTCGGCCTCTCCTTGGTGGCCAGTCTGCTCAATGGAGTGTTCGGGCTGGTGATCGCCTGGGCCCTGATCCGTTGCCGCTTCCCCGGCCAGCGCCTCCTGGATTCGCTGATCGATCTGCCTTTCGCCTTGCCCACGGCCGTGGCCGGTCTGGCGCTGACGGCCGTCTACAGCGAGGAAGGCTGGCTCGGCCGGCCGATCATGGATCTCTTCGGCCTGAAGGTGGCCTTCACATCCCTCGGCGTGGCCGTGGCGATGGTGTTCATCTCCCTGCCCTTCGTGGTGCGTACGGTAGAGCCGGTGCTGCGCTCGCTGGAGAAGGAGCAGGAGGAGGCCTCCTGGTGCCTGGGGGCGAGCCAGCGTCAGACCTTCTTCCGCGTGATCCTGCCGCAGCTGGCGCCGGCGATTCTCTCCGGTGTGGCCCAGGGCTACAGCCGGGCCGTCGGCGAGTACGGCTCGGTCGTGATGATCTCCAGCAACGTTCCCTTCCGCGATCTGATCACCCCCACCCTGATCGTGCAGAAGTTGGAGGAATACGACTTCCAGGCCGCCACCGTGATCGGAGCCGTGATGCTCCTCTTCTCCCTCGTGAGCCTGCTGGTGATCAACCGCCTCCAGGTCTGGGGGCAGCGTTACCAGGGCGCCGAGGCGGCCTGATCCCAGCCTGCGCCGCTGCCACCCGCCGGTCCCCCAGCCTTCCTTCCCCCTCCCACCGCCTGGATTCCATGGCCTTTGTCACCCCTCGCCTCGAGGACATCCCAGCCACGAAATCGGCCAAGCCCATCTTCCAGAAGGGCGTCAGTCACCTGGCCCCCACGCTGATCGTCCTGGTGGCCTGCCTGTATGTGGGTGTGGTGATCCTGCTGCCGGCGCTTGCCGTGGTCACTCAGGCCTTCGCCAAGGGGATCGCACCGTTTCTGGAGAACTTTCAGTCCGACGATCTGATGTCCGCCCTCAGGCTCACCCTTCTGGCGGCGGCCATCGCCGTCCCGGCGAACTGCATCTTCGGTCTGGCGGCGGCCACCGCCATCGCCCGCCGCCAGTTCCGTGGCAAGGCCCTGCTGCTCAGCGTCATCGACCTGCCCTTCTCGATCTCGCCGGTGGTGGTGGGTCTGATGCTGGTGCTGCTCTACAGCCCCAATCACGGTCTGTTCGCCGGTTTGGTGAACAGCCTTGGCTGGAAGATCATCTTCTCCACCCCAGGGATCGTGATGGCCACGATCATCGTCACCTTCCCCTTCATGGCCAGGGAGGTGATCCCGCTGCTGGAGGAGGAGGGCTGGGAGCAGGAGGAGGCCGCCCGCACCCTTGGGGCCAGCGATTGGCAGGTGTTCTGGATGGTCACCCTGCCTTCGGTGCGCTGGGCCGCCCTTTACGGCCTGATCCTCACCACGGCCCGGGCGCTGGGTGAATTCGGCGCCGTCTCGGTGGTCAGCGGCAACATCGGCGGCCAGACCCAGACCCTGCCGCTCTTCGTGGAGGATGCCTACAAGCAGTACCACACCGAGCTGGCCTTCGGCGCGGCCACGGTCCTGGGCGGTGTGGCGATCGTGTCGCTGCTCCTCAAGATCCTGGTGGAGCGTCTCCTGGAGCAGGAAAAGGCGGCGACGCGAATCGATCAGGAGGGGTGAGCCTCGGCCGTTGCTTCTTCCCGCTGGCGCGGGGGTTCCAGCTGGATCGTGCTGTGGGCGATGCCCAGTTCGGCCAGCCGCGCCTTGGCCCGATGCAGCAGCTCCATGTCGTCCAGGCTGCCGATGCGGCGGCTGACGTGGGCCGTCAGGGCGGTCTGGGAGGTGCTCATGCCCCACACGTGCAGGTGGTGCACGTCCTCCACCCCGGGAAGGGAGCGCAGGGCCGCATCCACCTCCGCCAGCTCGATGCCAGGCGGCACGGCATCGAGGGCGGCGGTGAAGGCTTCGCGCATCAGTTCCCAGCCGCTCCAGGCCACCGCCAGCCCCACGCCGATGGCGGTGACGGCATCCAGCCAGAACCAGCCCAGCAGCCCCACCAGCAGGGTGCTGGCCAGAACGGCAGCGGACACGGCAGCGTCGGTGAGCAGATGCACCACCGCCGCCCGGCGGTTCAGGTCATGGCTGCGGCCCGTGCCGAACAGGCGCGCCGAGAGCAGGTTGACCACGATCCCCACCGCCGCCGCCCAGGCCACCGGACCGCTCACCACGGGCACCGGGTGGAACAGGCGCTGCACCCCCTCGACGATCACCACCCCCGACGCCATCAGGATCAGGGCCGCGTTCACCAGCGACGCCAGCTGGGTGCTGCGGCCGAAGCCGTAGGTGAAGCGGGCCGTTGCCGGCCGGGTGCTGAGCCGCTCGGCCCCCCAGCCGAACAGCAGCCCGGCCACGTCTCCCAGGTTGTGGATCGCGTCGCCGATCAGGGCCAGGGAGCCGAAGCCGAAGCCGATCGCCAGCTGCAGCCCCGACAGGCCGCTGTTGAGCACCACGCTCCAGAAGAAGGCCTTCGGCGAACCCGGCCGATGCTGGTGTTGCCGGGGATGGGGCTGTCGCTGGATGGCGACGGCCGGATGGCCCTCGGCGTGATGGTGTCCCATGGGCGCATGCTGGCGGCAACGGGGCTCCGAAGCCCTCGGCTCTCGTGATCAGCTCTGGTAGTGGGAGTCGAGCCAGCAGCGGGGCAGGGCCTCGCCGGAGGGGAAGAAGAGATCGGACTTGGCGAAGTGGTGGGGATCCTGCAGCTCCTCACCGCCGTGGATGCGGGCCTGCACCGTGGCGGCGAAGGGGTCGAAGAGGGCCTTGAGGTCCAGCACCTCCACCAGGCTGGCATCGTCGTCGTGGCGCACTTTCAGGAACATTGCCCTGCTCAGGCTCTTGGCACCTGCCAGTCTGGACCCGCGCTGTGCCCTGATTCAGCGACCGTGACACTTCCCAGCGTCCGGCGGGAGCCCCGGCTGACGTGCGGGCGGCTCGTGAGTAGACGAAAGGCTTGAATGCCCCGGCCCCGGCCGAACCCCTGACCCCGATGGCCCACCACCAGATCCTGATCGTCGGCGGCGGCGCCGCCGGCCTCACCGTGGCCAGCCAGCTCCTGCGGGCCCGGCCGGGCCTGGAGATCGCCATTCTCGAGCCCTCGCCCGACCACTACTACCAACCCGGCTGGACCCTGGTGGGGGGCGGCGTGTTCAGCCTCGAGCAGACCCGCCGCGCCGAGGCCGATCTGATCCCCGAAGGGGTGCGCTGGATCCGCTCCGCCGCCGCCGGCTTCGATCCGGTGGCCGGCACGGTCGCCACCAGCGACGGGGAGACGCTGCACTACGACGCGTTGGTGGTGGCCAACGGCATCCAGCTCTGCTGGGACCGCATCAAGGGCCTGCCGGAGGCCCTGGGTGCCGATGGCATCACCAGCAACTACACCAGGGAGCTGGTGGGCTACACCTGGCAGACGATCCAGGCCTTCCGCGGCGGCAACGCGATCTTCACCTTTCCGGACACGCCGATCAAATGTGCCGGCGCACCCCAGAAGATCATGTACCTGGCCGACGACGTCTTCAAGCGCTCGCCGGGAGTGGCGGCCACCACCAAGGTGATCTACGCCACCGCCACGCCGGGCATCTTCGCCGTGCCCACCTTCGCCGAGCCCCTGCGCAAGGTGGTGGCCCGCCGCGGCATCGACGCCCGCTACCAGCACACCCTGAAGGAGGTGCGGGCGGCCAGCAAGGAGGCCGTCTTCGCCGTGAAGGACGGCGACACACAGCGGGAGGAGGTGCTGCCCTTCGCCATGCTTCACGTGACGCCGCCGATGGCGGCCCCGGACGTGGTGGCCACCAGCCCGCTGGCGGTGGCAGGGCCCGGCGGCTGGGTGGACGTCGACAAGTTCACCACCCAGCACGTGCGCTTCCCGAACGTGTTCTCCCTCGGCGATGTGTCGTCGCTGCCCAATTCCAAGACCGCCGCCGCCGTGCGGGGCCAGGCGCCGGTGCTGGTGGCCAACCTGCTGGCCCACCTCGACGGCCAGCCCCTGGTCGCCCGCTACGACGGCTACGCCTGCTGCCCGCTGATCACCGGCTACGGCAAGGTGATCATGGCCGAGTTCAATTACGAGGGTCAGCCCGTTCCCTCCTTCCCCCTCGATCCCACCCAGGAACGCTGGAGCATGTGGGTGATCAAGAAGGATGTGCTGCCCTGGATCTACTGGAACCGGATGCTCAAGGGCTTCCCCCACGAACGGCGCTTCATGCCGGGGGTGGCGCACTGAAGCCGCCGCTCCGCTGCAGATGGCCCAGCCGCTCCTCCAGATCGTGGAGCATCTCCAGGCCGAACATGGGCAGTTCCTGCAGGGCGAACAGGAACTCCTCGCGGTTCATCTCCAGAAGCCTGGTCTTCTCGAGGGCGGTGGCCCTGGCGTAACGGTGATGCTGGGTGTCCACCAGCGCTCCCACCCCGAAGGTGCTGCCGGGGCCGAGCGTTTCCGCCGAGCGGCCCCCGCCCCATTCGAGCCGTACGGAGCCCTCCACGATGCCGAACATGGAGTGTCCCTCCTGTCCGCTCTGGAAGATCACCTCTCCCGCCTCCACCGTCCGGATCGTCCGGCCATCGGCCAGGAAGGCCATGGTCTTCAGAGCTCCAGGGGTCGGGGGTGCCATCGCAGCAGCCTCGCAGCGGGGAAACGCCCCAACCTTTGGCGCGCGAGGTTAAGAAGCGGGGGCAGGAGCGTGATCGCCGTCACGTGGCGTGTCATGGCCGCTCCTGGCCCAGTGGTGCGCCGATGGATGGCCCCCGTCGCGCGATCAGCCCTCCTCAGCCGTGCCCAGGTCCACGCGGATGGGCCTGACCTGCCAGATTCCCGCCGCATACTCCGCGATGGCGCGGTCCGAGGAGAAGTGGCCACTGCGGGCCGTGTTGAGCAGGGAGAGCCTGCGCCAGCGGTGACGGTCGCTCCAGGTGCGGCCCACGGCGTGCTGGGCACGCAGGTAATCGCTGCAGTCCGCCAGCACGAAGAACGGGTCTGAGCCTCTGAGCTGCCGCGTCAGGGGCTGGAGCAGATCGCCATCCCCCTGGCTGAAGAAGCCACTGTCGATCAGCCGGAAGGCCTCGGCCACCAGGGGCAGCGTGTCGAGGAGTTCCCAGGGGCGGTAATGGCCCTGGAGCTGGGCGATCTGATCGCTGGTCTTGCCGAACAGGAAGAAGTTGTCGCCCCCCACCTGCTGGCGGATCTCCACATTCGCCCCATCCAGTGTCCCGATCGTGAGGGCTCCATTCATGGTGAACTTCATGTTGCCGGTGCCGGAGGCCTCCAGCCCGGCGGTGGAGATCTGCTCGGACAGATCCGCGGCCGGGTAGATCTTCTCGGCCAGCTTCACGTTGAAATCCGCCAGGAAGACGATCTTCAGCAGGCCTCTCACATCCGGATCACGGTTGACCACCTCGGCGATGCCGTTGATGAAGCGGATGATCAGCTTGGCCATGGCATAGCCGGGAGCCGCCTTGCCCCCGAAGATCACCGTGCGGGGGACCATGCCATCGGTGTCGCCGTTCTTGATGCGCAGGTACTGGCAGATCAGCTGCAGGGCGTTGAGATGCTGGCGCTTGTACTCATGAATGCGTTTCACCTGCACGTCGAACAGGCTTCCAGGATCCACCGACAGCTGTACATGCTGGTGGATGATGCCCGCCAGACGTCGCTTGCAGAGCAGCTTGCATCCGGCCCAGCGCTCCAGGAAGGCGGCATCGTCGGCGTAGCGTTCCAGTTCCCGGAGACTGCCCTGGCGTACCGGCCAGTCCTCGCCGAGGCTCTCCAGCAGCAGGCCGTTCAGCGGC
>JMRP01000004.1 GCA_000708525.1 Cyanobium sp. CACIAM 14 | reverse complement strand
GCCGGAGCGGGGCGGACGCCCGCAGCGGAGGCCCCGGAGGTGCCGGTCGCCGGCCCTCGCTCCCTGGCCGCCGGAGCCTCCCCCCTGGCCTGGCCGGACCCCGGGGCCGGCCAACGGTCCGGCCGGGATGGGCGGGGCAGCGACCGGAGCGTGTCGGCGCAGACGATCCGGGCCGAGGGCCCCGACGCGTCGAGCATCGGGGCGCCGGAGCCCGAGATCCCCACCTTCCGGGTGGTGCTGCGCAGCAGCCAGGGGATCGCCAGCCGTTCGGTGGAGGGCGTGGCCAGCAGCGACTACACCCACTCCCTCGGCGCCATCACCGACGCGGTGATCGATCTGCGCGGGACCCCCATCCCACGGGTGATCGTGAACTCCGAGCAGGATCTGCATCTGCTCAGCCTCTCGGTGCTCAACGATGCCGCGCTGAAGGTGAACACCCAGCACACGGGCCTGCAGCAGGCGAGCCTGCTGCTGGGCTCCGAAGCCAACACCATCGTGCTGCGGTTCAACGACAGCCTCGACCTGGCCCTGCTGGCGGGGGGCACGGCCCGGGGGCAGATCCATCAGTCCCTGATCGGCCTCCAGGACAGCCGCCTGGAGGATGCCGGCGGCGACGCCTCGCTGGAGCTGAGCAGCCTGACCGGCTTTCAGCTCAAGGGGCCGGAAGCGCAGCAGCTGCGGCAGGTGAACATCGACCTGCTGGCCGAGGCGATGCGGAACAGCGCCATCCTTCTCGGGGGCGGCAACGACCGGGTCACCATCACCAGTGGCTTCCGCACCCTGGACCCGGCGGGAGCCGACCTCCTGATCGACCTCCCCGGCGCCGGGCAGACCGCGGGGACCCCAGCGCCGCCCTTTCAGGCCAGGAGTCTCGCACTGGTGGACAGCCTGCTGGACACGGGCGGCGGCAACGATCAGGTCAGCATCACCACCGCTCCGGAGGGAGGCGCCGCGACCCCCTCTGGAGCCGGCCTGCAGCGGATCGCCCTGCTCGACTCCACCGTTCGGCTGGGCGCAGGCGACGACCGGCTGCAGGTGGATGGAGACGTGATCGGCTCGCGTATCGATCTGGGTGGCGGCGTCAATGCGCTGCAGGTGCGCGGGGCCGTGCAGGACGCCAACGTCCAGGTGGACGCCGGTTCCAGCAATGCCATCCAGCTCGGGAACGGCGGCAACACCGTGACGATCGGCGTGACGGGCGACGGAGGGGCGGACCTGACGCTGAACAGCGGCGCTGGCGATGACAGGATCCGCCTGCCCATGGGAGCGCTGACGGGATCGGTGGACGGCGGTGCCGGCATCGACACCCTGGAGGACCGCAGCGGAGCGGAGGTGAGCACCGTTGTGACCGGCGCCGACCCTGCCAAGGGAAGCCCCGAGCCGGAGCCTCTGGCCGTCACGCTGGCTGGAGAGGGGGAGGGAAGCATCGGCGGCCTCGCTTTCCAAGGGATCGAGAACCTTTCTCTGGGGGAGCGGGACACCGTGGTGTCGGTGGGCAGCCAGGGAACGCTCGATGGGGTCCTGGCCGCAGGAAGCGGCGAGGACCGGCTCGACTACGCCACCTGGCAGAACCCTGTGCAGGTCGATCTCTCCCGGGGGGAGGCCAGCGGCATCCTGGGCGGTGTCAGCGGCTTCGAGGAGGTGCGCGGCGGAGCGGGGGACGATGTGCTGACAGCCGGCGCCACCACCCGCCGCCTGGACGGCGGCGCAGGGGACGATCGCCTTGAACTGGATCTGTCGTCCATCTTCGCGACCGGAGATTCCGGCAATCCGCCGCTCGTCGTCGTCGGCGGCCCGGGGCGGGATCAGTTCGTTCTGGCGGGGGTGGATGCCATCCGCACGATCCGCGATACCGGCAGCCGCGCCCTGCCCGTGCTGGCCGACCTGGCCCTGAGCCCGGAGAACGGTGGTGGTGGCCTGGGTCTGACGGACCGGCTCTCCCTCCGCCTGAGCGGAATTCAGGCGGCCAGCAACCCTCAGAGCCAGCTGATCGACCTGACGCCGTCGGGTGTCGAGGGGATCGGACAGGCCCGGCTGCTGCCGATCGCTCCCCTCGACCAGCTCGTGGCCGGCATCGGGGAGCGGCCCGCGGGATTCGAACAGCTGGCGATCGCCACCGGCGCCACCGGCAGCAGCCTGGTGCTGCTCGGCTCCGGGGGCAGCGTCACCGGGATCGCCGACCTGCCGGCCCTGCATGCCGCCGGCTCCCCGCTCGATCACGGCGCTGCGGAAGCCAGCCCAGCGGTTCTGGCCGCCTGACCTGAGGGGAGGACCTTCAGCGCATGGTCCGGGCCGCGTCGAAGAAACCGGTGAAGCGATCGTTCAGCAGCGCCAGCACGGGCCTGGATCCCTGCTGCACCAGCCCCGTCACGGCCATGCCAGCCCGCAGGGGATAGGACTGGCCGCGCCGGCCGAGGCTGCGGCCGTCGAAGCTGACGATCACGGGGAAGGCTTCCTGGCCCGTGCGCGGGTCGGCCGGCAGGGCATCGGCTCCCACCCGGACCACGCTGCCCTTGAGCGAGCCGTAATCGGTGAAGGGCAGGGAGGTGACACGCACGTCCACCGGCATTCCGGGGCGCAGGAAGGCGATGTCCCGGTTGGAGACAGACAGTTCAGCCTCCAGCCCCCTCTGGCCCACCAGCCTCAGCAGGTGGCGCCCTGGGGTGGCGATCTCGCCGGCCCTGGCCTGAAGATCGAACACGCGCCCGTCGCGCGGCGCCGTCACGCGGCCGAGACGCAGCCGCTCCTCCACCTGGCCGATCCGGGTGGTGGTGTCGAGCAGGCGGTGGCGAGCCTCGTCGTAGCGATCCCAGAGCCGGCGGCCGTTCTCGGTGGTCACCTGCTCCCGGTTGAGCTGGCTCTCGATCACGCCGGTGCCGGCGGCGGCCAGTTGCTGCTCGGTGCGGCGGATGGTGCTGAGCAGATCCATCTGGCGCTCATCCTGGCGCTCCAGCTCCAGGTGGGAAATCGCCCCCTCCCGGGCCAGGGTCGCCATGCGCGAGCGGATGTTGGCGTTGAGGGCATAGCGGGCCCGCAGGGCCTCCAGCACATCGGCCTGCTCCCGTTCCCCGGCCTTGCTGCGACGCAACCGCTGCAGGGCCACCCGGTGGCGGAGCTGGATGTCCCTGCGCTCGAGCGCCAGCACCTGCCTCTCCTCCCGGCTGCCGCCGGGGAGGGGCGGGAGACCGAGCTGCCGCGCCGCCTGGTTCACGTCGCTGCGCCAGAGATCCGCCTGCTGCAGCAGATCATTCCGTTCGCGCAGGGCCTGGCGATCGTCGAACTCCACCAGGAGCTGGCCGGCGCGCACCAACTCCCCATCGTGCACGTGCACCTTCAGGATCGGCGCCGCGAAGGGAGGGGTGACCTCGAAGCTGCCGCCGATGGGCCGCAGCTTTCCCGGAGCCGTGATCGAGGAATCCATGCGGGCCACCGAGCCGTAGATCACGCCGAAGCCGGTCAGACCGATCAGGCTCCAGACGATGGCGCGGCTCCAGCCGCGGGTCGACCGGGGCAGGTGGGTGCGGCGCCGACTGGCGGAGAGGCGCACCAGAGGCAGGGGGGCCGGCGCCGGTGGTGCCAGGGTGGCGGTGCGGCCGGCCGTGTCCTGACCGACGAAGCGTTCCACGGCCTGGCCCATGGCGTGGACCTTGCCCTTGCCATAGCCGCTGCCATTGCCATTGCCATTGCCATTTCCATGGCCATTGGCGAGGCCGTTGCCAGGGCTGGAACCGTTGCCGTTGCTGGAGGCAGTCATGGCTCGATGGCTCCGGTGGGAATGAGCGGATCCGCCCCCTGCGCGGTGGTGACGGCCAGTGAGGGGGCCAGGGGGGGGCCGAGCCGCTGGCAGAGGAGCGCCCCTGCTGCCGGAAGAGGACGAAATAAGGGCCCCTGGCCTGCATCAGCTCGTCATGGGTGCCCACCTCGAGCACGGCTCCCTGGCCC
Source organism: Cyanobium sp. CACIAM 14 (assembly GCA_000708525.1). Classification (GTDB taxonomy): domain Bacteria; phylum Cyanobacteriota; class Cyanobacteriia; order PCC-6307; family Cyanobiaceae; genus Cyanobium. The sequence continues at coordinate 165,771 of JMRP01000004.1, read as the reverse complement.
ATGCAGACGATCATGTCGGCCTTCACGATCGAGGAGAGACGGTGGGTGATGAACAGCACGGTGCAGCCCCGCAGGGCCTGCATCAGGTTCTCGCTCACCACCCGCTCGGTCTGGTAGTCGAGGGCGGAGGTGGCCTCGTCCATGATCAGCAGCCGGGGCCTCTGCAGGATCGTGCGGGCGATGGCGATCCGCTGGCGCTGGCCGCCCGAGAGGCTGCTGCCCCGCTCTCCCACCTCGGTGGAGTAGCCGGCGGGCAGCTCCATGATGAAGTCGTGGGCGGCGGCGATGCGGGCGGCCTCGATCACCTCCTCGGTGCTGGCGTCGGGATTGGTGAGGGTGATGTTCTCCTCCACGGAGCCATCGAAGAGCACGGTGTCCTGGGGAACGATGCCGAGCTGACGGCGCAGGGAGTGGAGCTCCACCTTCGCCACGTCGATCCCGTCCACCAGCACCACCCCCTCCTCCGGGCTGTAGAGCCTGGCGAGCAGCTTGGTGAGCGTGCTCTTCCCCGATCCGCTGGTGCCCACGATCGCCACGAAGGTGCCATGGGGGATGGTGAGGTTCAGTCCCTTGAGCAACAGTGGCGAGGAGGCCTTGTAGCGGAAGGAGATGTTCCGGAAGCAGATGTCGCCCTTGATCGGCGGCATGATCAGGCGGCTGGCGTTGTCCTCGGGAGCCTCCTGGGGATGGTCGATCACATCGCTCAGTCGCTCCAGCGAGAGGGCCGTCTCCTGCACCGACTGCCAGATGGAGGTCATCCGCAGCAGGGGGCCGGTGACGTAGCCGGCGATGATGCGGAAGGCGATCAGTTCCCCCAGGCTGAGAGAGCCGGAGAGCACCATGCCGGCGCCGGCCCAGATCACGATCAGACCGGAGAGCTTGTTGAGGAAGCCGCTGATGGAGCTGGCCGTGGTACCCACCAGGGTGTTGTCGAAGCCATCGGCCACGTAGTCGGTGTAGAGGTCCTGCCACTTCCAGCGGCTGCGCAGCTCGATGTTCTGCGCCTTCACCGTCATCATGCTGCTGAGCACCTCCACCAGATGGCTCTGTGTGCGGGCATTGGCCACTGCCCGGTTCTGCAGCTGGAGGCGCACGATGGGCGACACCATCAGCACGAGCAGCACAAGGAAGGGCACCACCGCCAGGGTGAGCAGGGTGAGCTGCCAGCTGTAGATCAGCATCACCCCGATGTAGAGCACCGAGAAGATGGCATCGAGGATGGTGGTGAGGGCGGTGCCGGTGAGGAAGCCCCGCACCTTCTCCAGTTCGCCGATGCGGCTGCTCACTTCCCCCACCGGCCGCCGGTCGAAGTAGCTGAGGGGCAGCCGCAGCAGGTGATCGATGATCTGGGTCCCCAGGCTCAGGTCGATGCGGTTCGTGGTGTCCACGAACAGGAAGGTGCGCAGGCAGAGCAGCAGGCCCTCGAACAGGGCGAAGACCACCAGCAGCACCCCCAGCACTCCGAGGGCACCGGGACTGTTGTTGATGATCACCTTGTCGATCACCTGCTGGATCAGCAGGGGGTTCACCAGGCCGAACAGCTGCACGAAGAAGCTGGCCAGCAGCACCTCCATCAGCACGGTGCGGTGCTGGCGCAGGGCCGGCAGAAACCAGCGGAAGCCGAAGCGCCGCCGCGGGGTGAGGTCATTCACCCGCAGGGTCAGCACCTCGCCGGCTTGGCCCCATTGCTCGCGGAAGTCGGCCAGGCTGAGCTCCTGGTTGCCGACGGCGGGGATGCCGAGCAGCAGCGTCCGTGCCGTGCAGCGGTAGACCACGGCCAGGCCGTTGCCCCAGCGGATCAGCAGGGGCGGCGAGAGCCGCGGCAGGGCCTCGGCCTGGATCTGGAGCAGCTGGGTCTGCAGCCCCATCGACTCGGCCACCGCGCCGGCCAGGGCCAGGGAGGCCTCGCCGTGCCGCTGCACCTGATCCCCGAACACCCGGCGCAGCAGGTCGCGCCGGAAGGGGAGATCGAGATGCTGGCTGAGCATCAGGAAGGCCGCGATCGGCGACTCCAGCGGCCCGACCCCCCGCACCCACGGGTAGGCCTCGGGCCCCTTCAGCTCTGCATCGATCGGTGTCGCCGCCACCGTCAGGTCGATGGGCTTGGCGGCCGTGATCGCGGCGGGCTCCAGCGCCCGGCGCTCCTGCTCCCAGCGGGCCAGGAGCCGCGCATGCCAGGCGTTGCCGGCATCCCCGCCCTCCTCCGTCGCCGGAGGCTCCAGGATCGCCGCCAGCCCCTGGCGGTCGACGCCGAGCAGCCGCACGGCCTCCTGGGCCTCGATGGGCTCCGAGCGCCCCAGGGCCCGGCCCAGGGGCAACGGTCCTGCCGCCACCAGCCAGAGCCGTTCCTCGGGGCGCTCGAAAAGGGGCGGATCGGCCGGCGTCCAGGTGAGCGCCAGGCTGCCATCGGCCAGCCCGGTGGCCGCCTCCAGCACCTCCTGGGCAAGGGGACGCGGGTAGTCCTGGAGATGGGCATCGAGAACGGCGAACAACTCGGCCGGGCTGACACTGCCCCGCACCCGCTCGCCCAGGGCAGGCTGCCGGTCCATCTCCCGCTGCAGGGCCTCGTGGGGCAGGGCCACCACCACCAGATCGGTGGAGGCGATGAGGGTCTCCCAGCAGCGGCCGCAGCTCACCAGGGTCCAGCCGATCACGGTGCCGGGGCCGAGTCGCTGCAGGGTGGCCACCCCCCGCGGGAGACGCTTCGAGAACACGACCGCTCGGGCCGTGCCCTCCAGCAGGAAGAAGATCCGGGCCGGCGGCTGGTCGACGCGGCAGATCGGCTGGCCCTGCTGGAACCGCTGCAGCTGGGCCTGGTCGGCGAGCCGCTGCAGCAGATCCTCCGGCTGGTCGGCCAGGAAGGGGAAGCAACGCAGCAGATCGTCGATCCGGGTGGTGGTGGTCATGGATCAGGCTCCGGCCATGGCCAGCGCAGGGATCGGCGGCGGGGCCGCGGGGGCGAGGGAACGACGCAGTTCGGTCAGGCCGGCCTCGATGACGGCCTGAAGATCCGGCTGCAGCAGTTCCTGGAGCAGGCGGTGCCGCAGGGCCTCGTTGAGGCTCGGGGGCCGGCGGTGCTCCAGACGCACCAGCAGGATCGACTGATCGAGCAGGAAGGGGGGTGGATGTCCCCCGGCGCCAGGAAACGCAGGACGCCCTGAAGGGTGGGGTGCAGCTGGGAGATCTCGATCGGGCCCACGATCCCCCGGGTGAGACTCTCCTCCCCGAGGGAATGGCGGCTGGCCAGATCACCGAAGCTGGCGTCGTCGTCGATCAGGCGCAGATAGAGCTCCTCGGCGAGCCCCTGCTGCGGCAGCCGCATCAGCCGGAAGACCACCTGCTCGAGGTCCGCCCGCCGCTCGAGGAAGTGGGCCTCCACCCGCTCCCCGTAGCGGTCCTCCAGAACCTTCTGGAGACGAAGATGGTCCCAGCGCTGCCGCACGGTGGCGCGCAGGGTCTCCGGCAGGGCGGCGATCCAGTCGCCCTCGAGGTGGTCGGGAGGGGCACAGGGGAGTCCGGCGCAGACCTGCGCGAGCACTTCCCGGCTCTCCTCCGGGCTGAAGCGGGCCTCCTGCCGAAGCGCCTCGAGCGCGAGATCACGGGCCAACCCCTGGAGGATGCCCTGCTCTTCGAGCAGCGCGTGGAGGGGCCGCCGCGCCATGGCGTCGACGGCACCGAGGAGAGCATCGTGAAGCTGGGGAACGGCAAGCATGGTTCCGTCGCGACTCAGGCGCCGCTGCCGAAGTGGATGTTGGCCTTGGTGAGGGCAGCCGGGTCGCTCATCGTCACCGTGCCGAGGCTGCGGCTGCCGCCGTCCTTCCAGTCGCCGTCGGCATCGAACATCAGCTGGCGGGTGTCCGTGGCGTAGGCCAGCGAAGGGGCGCCGATCCCCAGCGAGCGGATGTCCGCCAGGGTGCCCACCACCAGGCCCAGCTGGCTGTTCGCCGGACCGTCGCGCACCACCAGCTGCCCGCCCTGCACGCCGAACAGGGCGCCCTGGCTCTCCCAGAGACCCTGGGTGAGCGAGCCCAGGGAGCTGCTCACCTCGAGGACGTCACCGCCACTACCGGTTCTGAGGTTGCTGAACGTGTCCTCGCGGAAGGTCTGGCCACCCTGCTGCAGGCTGCCGGTCGTCCACAGGGTCTGCTTGTCAGAAGCACTGAGGCTCGCCCAGAAGCCGGGATCGGTGAGCCGCTCGGCGAAGGAGCTGCCGGGCAGCGGGGTGGCGCTCGGGGTCGCGGCATCCAGCGCAGCACCGGCATTGGACTGCCTGAAGGTGTTGCTGCCGCTCCCGCTCGTCGGGCCGATCACCAGGTCCTGGCCGAAGCCGCCATCCAGTTGGTTGCCGCTGCCGGCACCCACCTGCACGCGGTTGCTCCCGAACCCGCCCTTGAGGCTGTTGTCGAGCGCCAGGCCAACTGTTATTGAGCCGGTTTTGACGCCGTCGCCGCTGTTGACGGCCAGGGTGGAACCCTTGGCCCGATCGAGGTTGATCGAACCATTGGAGAGGTCGATCCGACTGTTGTTGGAGGAGCCGTAGACCTGGGCGTTCCCGGAGCCGGCGGTGAGGATCGTGCTGTTGCGGATGCCATCGAAGCCGCCCTGGCCCCCCGTGAGCGCCGAGGCATCCAGGAAGGTGGTCGGGGAAAGCACCCCGTCGCCGTTGGCATCCACCTTCGCGTCCTGCTCGGTGAGGATCCGGCCCTCCACCGTGAGAGTCCCGGAGCCGGAGTAGATCCTGGAGTTGTCGATGCCGGCCGCATCCATGCCGCTCAGGAGGCCGCCGGCCTTCGGTGCCGCAAAGCCACCTGTGCCGATCACGGTGGCGTTGGAACCGTTGGTCTGGATGTCGCTGGCGAGGATACCGATCCCCTGCAGGCTGTTCAGTTTCAGGGAGCCCGCCGGCGGAGGGGGGGATTGAGGGGGGGCGGCATCGAGCAGGGCCAGGCCGGAACCCTGAAACTCCACGGACCCGCTGCCAGGGCCCCGCAGGGCCGAGTGATCGATGCCGATGGCGCTCGCCGTCAGGTCGGCCGGCTGGGCGGGTGTGGGCGGGGCGCCGTTGAGGGTGAGGGTGGCGGCGGCCAGGCCGCTCACCTGGGCGGTACCGCCCCCAGCCGGCGTCAGGGCCATGACCCGGTAGCCCTCGATGCCCTTGGCATCGGCTACGGCACGGGAGGTGGTAGTGGTCGGCCCGGGGTCCGCATCGAGTGATGCGGCGGCCAGCACGGCGGCGTTGGGCTGGCCGTAGAAGCTGGGCAGGATCCCGCCGAGCGTCAGTGGAGCGGCTGCGACGGCCTGCCAAGGCGCAGGCCCGGCCGGGGGGGCGCCCTCCAGTCCGCGAACCGTGGCCAGAGCGCTCAGCTGGGCCGTGTTGAGCGGTGTGCTCTGGGGAGCCTGCAGTGAGCGCGTCGCCACCGAGGCCGTGGCTGTGAAGGGGTTGAGGAGGGTGCCGATGTGCAGGGGGCCCACGCCAAGGAGATCCCCAGTTGCTCCACGGGTGACCACATCGAGATTGGCCAGGCCGATGTTGACCGCCCTGGCGTCGGCGGTGTTGTCGTTGCGGCCGGTGGTGCTGGCCGTGGCGGCGGCTGTTCCGCCGATGGATCCACCGCCGGTGACGATCGAGAGGCCGGGGCTGTTGAAGAAGTCGGCGTTGGCTGGATCGGCGAGGAACCGGCTGGAGCCGAGACCCAGGCCCAGGGCGGTGGCCACCGAGCCGACGGGCTGAGAGGCCGGCAGGACCACCCGGTTGCTCGCCTGGGCGGCGGGGGAGACCGTGAGATTGAGTCCACTGAGGCCACCGCCGAGATGGATGGTGCCCGGATCGAGCCGCAGTGCGAGGGCCCGCGACAGGGCGGTGGTGATGGGTTGGAACGCCATGGTGACCTACGGGCGCGGGAACCAAACGGTGGAAGGGAGGGAGGCCGGCTCCGAAGATCCGGCCCCCGCGGAGAGAACCCCCTTGCTGGGGGGGTCAGACCGTCACGGTCTGCGCGCTGGCGCTGGAGGTGTTCACCGCCGAGGCCGTGATGTTGCCGCTCTGCAGGATGTTCACGTGGTACCCGCTGAGGCCCACCGCATCGCTGCAGGCGTTGGCGGTGGCCGCACCGGTCACGGTGGTGGCCAGCACGGTGTTGCTCAGGATCGCCGAGGCGGTGAGATTCCCGCCGAGGCTGGCGGTGTTGTGGTCGCCCAGCAGGCCCGCCAGCTTCACGTGGGAATCGGCGCTGGCATCCCCGGTGACCGCGGTCGCGGAGGTGCTGTAGGTGCCGCTCCCGTTCGCCGTGACGTTGTCGGCGGAGAGGTTGACCTTCTTGATGCCGGCGATGAAGGCATCGGTGCTGGCGGAGGCGTCGCCGGTGACCGTGTTGGCCTTACCGGTGGCGCTGCCGGTGCCGGAGCCCGCGATGTTGCCGGACAGGCCGGCGCCGATGGAGCTGCCCCCATCCTTGGTGAGCGAGGACATGCCGTAGTCCTCACCGCTGCCCTTGATCCCCACCACCTTCTGGTCCACCGAGAGGCTGGCATTGCCGGTGGTGGTGGTGGCCAGCACGCTGGGGGCCGAGGCCGTGGCGGTGCCGGTGGTGTCACCGGTGGTGCCGATGGAGATCGGGATGCCGGCACCCAGATGGATGCCGATCGCCTTGAGCTGGGAGCTCGCGTCGGCATCCCCCGTCACGGCGGAGGCCTGGGTGCCGAGGTCCTTGGCGTCGGCCGTGCCGGTCACGTTGCCCTTCTGGCCGATGGCGATCTTCACGTCGTTGTCGATCCCCTTGCTCGCCAGGTCGGTGCTGGCCGTGGCGTTGCCGGTGGTGGTGGTCGCCGAGGACTGACCGGTGAGGGCGGCGGCGCCGCTGACGTTGCCATCCGTACCGATGGTGATCTTGCTGTCCTTGATGCCCAGGGCCTTCTGCTCGGCGCCGGCGGTGGAATCCCCCGTCACGGACTGAGCGGTGGCGGCCACGCTGCCGCTGCCGGAGGCATCGACGCTGCCAGCCTTGCCGATGGCGACGGGAGCCTGGTTGAGGCCGATCACCTTGGAGCCGCTGCCCCCGGCCTGGGCGGTGGAGTTCCCGGTCACCGCCGAGGCACTGGCATCGAGGTTGGAGGTGCCGGTGGTGCTGAACACACCGGTGCCCTTGATGCTCTCTCCGATGGAAAGGCTGCCCTGGTTGAAGCCCACCACCTTGGAGCCGACACCGGCATTCGCGGTGCTGCCCACCGTGGTGGTGACGCCGGTGGCGGTGGCGGAGGCTCCAAGCACGGCCTCGGTGGTGGGATCGGTGGCGTTCTGGCCCACCTTTACCGTGGTGCCGTGGATGCCGGCCACGAAGTCGCCATTGGCCGCACTGGCCACCGGATCGCCGCCGGAGGTGGTGCTCTTGGCGGTGGCGGTCTGGGTGCTGCCCGCGCCGGCATAGAGGCGGGTGGCGTCCGCACCGATGGCCAGCTTGTCGATGGCGATGCCCACCACGTTGCTGTTGTTGGTGGTGGCCCTCACGTCCAGGCCTGGAGGTGCCGTCACCGAGGTGGCCTCGGCGGTGCCGGTGCCCACCGCTGCCGCCTGGACGTCACCGTTCTTGCCGATGCTGAGGGTCGTGTCGCCCACCGGCACCGGGGGAGTGGGGGCGCCGGGAAGCTTGTTCACATCGACGATGCCGCCGATCGTGTCGATGCCGACGGTGGCATCCGCATGGCCGGTCGTGGTGCTGGCAGCGGCGCTGCCATCCGCCTGCCCCTGGGCGGCGACGGTGCCGTTCTCGCCGAAGCTGATGGCCATGCCACCCGGGGACTTCACGATCGGGGTGGAATCGGCCGGAGCACCCTCATCGATCTTGACCTTGGTCGCGCCCACGGCGATGCCGGCCACCAGCTTGGCCAGGCTCGACGCCTCGGCGGTGCCCGTGACGCTGTTGGCTTTCGAGTCGAACCCTCCGGTGCCGAAGGCCGAAAGGGTGCCGCTGTTGCCGAAGGAGATCTTCAGGGGACCGGAGGAATCCATGCTGCTGCTGTCGCTTGAGGGCGCAGCCGCAGCGGAGGCTTCACCGTCCGTTGGAGGGGGTGAAATGATCTTGGCGCCGCTCCCGTAGATGCCCACCACCTTGGCGCCGGAGTCACCGGCCGTGGCGGTGGCGGCACCCGTGCCGGGAGGAAGCCCCACCGAGGTGGCGGTGGCGGTGTTGGTGCCCGTGGCATCGGCGGACAGGCTCGTGCCGTTGCCGGCCTGAAGTCCGACGTTCTTGATGCCGAAGACCTTGCCGGTGTTGGCGGTGGCACTGGTGGCGCCGTCCACCGCCGTCGCCTCGGCCGAGGCGTCGTTGTTGACGATCGCCGTCACCTTCGCATCGGTGCCGATCTGGATGGGATGGTGGCCGATGATGCCGCCGGTGGGGCCGTCATTGCTGGCGCTGGCCGTGGCGTCGCCGGTGGTGGTGGTGGCCGTGGCGGCCACCGAGCCGGTCTCGGTGGCGTTCAGGGTGCCGGCCGTGCCGATCTTGATCTGGCTATTGAGGATGGCGGCCTGAGCGGTGGTGTTCGCCGAGGCACTGGCATCCCCGGAGACCACGTCGTCCTTGGCCGGCGTGGTGGATGCCGCCGAGGCCGTCACCGTCGTGCTGGTGCCCACCTCGATCTTGGTCTTCTCGATCCCGACGGTGCGGGTGGTGTTGTTGGCAGTCATGTTTCTGAGGATGAAGGTACGAAAAGTCCTGTAATCCCAGGAGGGCGAGGCGGAGATTCCTCAGCCGGGCCGTGCTCCATACCTACATCGATCCGCTCAAGCCGCTTTAAGCCTTTACCCGACTTAGTATAAAGATGTTTCTGATCTGCAGCGGATCTGCATTACACGTGCTTCACACGACTGTCGGTTACCGCATATATTCTGCAAGCATAATGCGTAAATATGAGTAAAAAGATGTTCATCCAATGGCCGCAGATCGTCATCACTCGAGGCCGGACAGGCCCGAAACCTTCGCCGGGAGGAGTGTCGTTGCTTACCCCCAGACGTGACCGGGATCACCAAGAAGTGAGCGTCCAATACCCTTACGCTGTCTTGATTGCTACCAAATCCAAGTCCCGACGAGGACGTTCGGGATTGGTTCAGTTTCGTCGCACGGACAGGCTGGACCGCGCAGCCCAGCCAGTCCGGGTTGGCGAACCCTCAAGCGGAACACCCAGCCAATGTGAACAATTACGTAAATAACGCTTCAGGGGGTTGCGGCATCCCCCGACTGGTTAAGGAGAACTGATCGATCTGTGGGGTCGTTGCGGACGATCCGATCGTTCGTTCGGGCCTCCCGGCCGGCGACGGAGTCCATGGGCGCCATGGACTCTCCAGGCTTCAGGCCTCGATGGTGACCTTGCGGATGCGGCTGCCGTTCTTCAGCGCCAGCACCACGTCCATGTCCTCGGTGTGGCCGAAGACGGTGTGCTGGCCATCGAGGTGGGGCTGGGGAGCATGGCAGAGGAAGAACTGACTGCCACCGGTGTTGCGCCCGGCATGGGCCATCGAGAGGGTTCCGGCCTCGTGCTTGCGGGCGTTGATCTCGCACGGGATGGTGTACCCAGGCCCGCCGGTGCCGGGCATGCCGCGGGCGCCCTCGCGGGTGTTGGGACAGCCTCCCTGGGCCATGAAGCCATCGATCACCCGGTGAAAGGCCAGGCCGTCATAGAAGCCGTCCTTGGAGAGCTTCACGAAGTTCGCCACGGTGCCGGGGGCGTCGCCGTCGAACAGATCGATGCGGATCAGGCCGGCATCGGTGTCCATCAGGGCCTTGGTCACGGGCGGGAAGGCAAACTTCGACTGTATTCCTGCGGGGCAGCCCTCCTCCATGGCCATCCACGAGCCCACCTCCCCCTCGGCCCAGGCTCCAGCCCGGCCGGGTCCCGATCTGGCCCGTGCCCGCCTCGGAGTGCTCGGAGGCAGCGGGCTCTACGCCATGGACGGTCTGGAGGAGGTACGCGAAGTGACGCTCCAGACGCCCTACGGCACCCCCTCCGACAGCCTGCGGATCGGTCGCATCGGCGATCTGGAGGTGGTCTTCCTGGCCCGCCATGGTCGTCATCACACCTTCACCCCCAGCGAGGTTCCCTACCGGGCGAACCTCTGGGCGCTGCGCTCCCTCGGCGTACGCTGGATCCTGTCGGTCTCGGCCGTCGGCTCGCTCCAGGAGCAGGTGCGGCCGCTCGACATGCTCGTGCCGGATCAGTTCATCGATCGCACCCACCAGCGGCCCCTCACCTTCTTCGGCGACGGACTGGTGGCCCACGTGGGCATCGCCGATCCCTACTGCACGGTCCTGTCGCGGATTCTCGCCGACGTCAGCGACAGCCTCATGCCCCAGGGCCGCCAGCTGCACCGCGGCGGCACCTATCTCTGCATGGAGGGGCCCGCCTTCTCCACCAGGGCCGAATCGGAGCTCTACCGCTCCTGGGGCTGCGCCGTGATCGGCATGACCAACCACACCGAAGCACGGCTGGCCCGGGAGGCGGAGATGGCCTACGCCACCCTGGCGATGGTGACCGACTACGACTGCTGGCACGCGATGCATGATGCGGTCACCGTGGATCTGGTGATCGACAACCTCCGCGCCAATGCCGCCCTGGCCCAGCAGATCGTGCGACTGGCCGCCGAGCGGGTGGCCGCCCTGCGCCCCCGCAGCACCGCCCATCACGCGCTCCAGGACGCCCTGATGACACCGGCGGAGCAGGTGCCGCCCGCCACCCGGGAGCGCACCGAGCTGTTCACCGCGACCTACTGGGGCCCGTTCAAGGCAATGGAGACGGCGAAGCAGGGGGAGACGCCGGTGGCAGGCTGACGCCGAGGGCCTCCAGCGTGCGGCGCAGCCCGGGACCATGCCGCTCCTGGGCCGCCCGGGCCTCCGCCGCCTCCAGACCGGAGGCCGCCATCAGCAGCGCCAGCCGCACCGATCCCTGCGCCCGCCGCAGCAGGTCGGTGCCCTCCTGGCGGGGGACTCCGGCCAGGTCCCGCAGGATGCGCAGCGCCCGGTCCTCCAGCTTGCTGTTGGTGACCGCCACATCCACCATCCGATTGCCGAACACCTTCCCGAGCCGCACCATCACGCCGGTGGAGAGGATGTTGAGGGCCATCTTGGTGGCCGTGCCCGCCTTCAGCCGGGTGGAGCCGGTGAGCAGCTCGGGGCCGGTGATCAGGCGGATGTCGATGTCGCAGGGCATGGCCGCCTGATCGGCGGGCACGCAGGCCAGGGCGATGGCGAGGGCGCCGATGGCCCGGGCATGCTCCAGCCCCCCCAGCACGTAGGGCGTGGTGCCGCCGGCAGCGATGCCCACCAGGGCGTCGGCTGCAGAGAACCCCCTGGCGATGAGATCGTCACGGCCCGCCTCACGCAGGTCCTCGAGCCCCTCGGAGCTGCGTAGCAGGGCGGCTGCCCCGCCGGCGAGAACCCCCTGAACCAGCTCGGGCGGGCTGCAGAAGGTGGGCGGACACTCGGCGGCATCCAGCACGCCGAGCCGGCCGGACGTGCCCGCCCCCAGGTAGAAGAGCCGGCCGCCGGCCGCCAGCCGCGCGGCGATGGCGTCGATCGCGGCCGTGAGGGCCGGCGCGGCGGCCGCCACCGCCTGCTGAGGCAGCAGATCGTTGCGGCAGAACAGGTCCACCAGGTCCGCCGTCGCCAGTCGGTCCAGCTCCTCGCTGGCCGGGTTGGGGCGCTCGGTCAGCAGGTGGCCCCGGTCGCCGGAGTCCAATCCGGAAGGGCGGCCGGAGGGATCGCTCAAAGCAGGCCTTCCAGGCGGCGGCGAAAGGCCTCCAGCTCGGGATCGGGGAGTGCTTCCGCCGGCTCGTCGTCGCCGGGGAGGACGGCCGCCGCCGGCTCCTCCTTCCAGCCGCTCAAGTCCATGTTGCGTTCGGGGGGGGCGATCAGCAGCCTGTCCTCCTCGCTTCTGGGCAGGAAACCGGCCGGCACGAAGCGGGCCTCGTAGCCCGCCTGGGCGCAGAAGCGCTCCAGCTCCTCCCGATCCAGGGCCTCGACACAGGGCATCGGGAAATCCTGGGCCTCGAGCAGGCCCGCGTAGCGCTCCGCGTCGTCCGGGTCCTCGAACAGCAGCACCACCGTGCGCCCGCCGAGCTCGAGGGAGTGGATCCCTTCCTGCTCGCTGCCTGGATCGAACAGCAGCACGTGCACCGGCTTGGGTGGAGGACCGCTGGCTGTCACGGCGTCAGGGGTGGAGTGCAGGCCAGTGTCTCATCCATCGTCAACGGCGGTGGCGGAGCGCTCCAGGTCGAGTTCCCGCAGTCGCCGGAACAGGGCCTCCTCCGCCTCGGTGGGGTGGGCGGGCACGACGATGCGCACCTCCACCAGCTGGTCGCCGCGCCGCTCCCCCAGCACCTGACCCCGGTGCCGCAGCCGCAGCAGCCGGCCGCTGGAGGACCCCGGTGGCACTCGAAGCCGGACCGGTCCCTCCAGGGTGGGCACCACCACGTGGCAGCCGAGGGCGGCATCGGCGGGATGGAGATCGAGCTGGTAATGCACCCGCAGTCCGTCGATGCGCAGCCCCTCCTCCGTGCGCACCCGCAGCTGCAGGAAATGGTCCGCCCCGCCGGCGGCCACCCCCGCCAGTCGCAACCGCCAGCCATCCCCCGCCAGCGGCGGCGTCCAGACCTCCACCACCGTGCCGTCGCGGAGCTCCAGCTCCAGCCGCTGGCCGGCGAGGGCCTGCTCGGGTGTCAGGGGCACCAGGGTCTCCTCGTCCGCGGCCGCCACCACCGGTGGCGGCGTCGCCGCCGTGGTGGTCACCCCGGCCGCGGCGGCATGGTCCGGGGCGACCGCGTCGTCAACGAAGCCCCGGTGATCCGCCGGCGACACGCTGTCCTCCTCCCATGGCGGCCCGCTGCGGCGGCCGTGGCCGAAGAGGTGCTCCAGGTAGTCCTCGAAGCTGGGGAAGCCGCTGGCGAAGGGATCCACGTCGCCGCCGGCGGCGTCCTGGCCCTCGCCGGCTTCCCAGGCCCGGCGCCGGGCCGGATCGGAGAGGACGGCATAGGCCTCGTTGACCTGCTTGAAGCGTGCCTCCGCCACCGGATCGTTGCCGTTGAGATCCGGATGCCAGCGGCGGGCCTGCTGGCGGAAGGCGCGCTTGATGGTGGCCGCATCGGCGCCGGGCCTGAGCCCGAGCACCGCCCAGTGATCGGGAAAGGCGGTCGCCGGCGAATCCGCAGCGGGGGTGTGGCTCACGTCGCTCAGACGTCGGCCCAGGGATCATCGCGATCGATGCCGCCACCCCGCCGCGGGCGGTGCCGTTCGGCAGGCTCCCAGCTGCCGGCATCCCGCCCGGTGGACTCCGGCCGATCCCAGGAGCGGCCGTTCTCCGAGCGCCGCGAGGGGTAGTCGTCGTCATAGCGGGCTTCCCGCTCGGCGAAGCGATTGAGCGGATAGGGGTCTCGCTGGGGCAGCCGGGGAGGGCTGGCCCAGGGATCGGCACGGCCCGATCCACCCCAGTCGTCCCAGTCGTCGTCGGAGAAGAGCTCGTCCTTGAGGGAGCCCAGGGTGTTCTTCAGACCCTTGAGGGGGCCCCCCTCCGAGCGGCGTTCTCCCAGCAGGCGGCGGTTGAGACCGAAGAGCGCCTCCTGGAGCTGGCTCACGGCCAGGTCGAGGTCGGGGGAATCCTCCTCGGCCAGCACCTCCTGGACATCCCGCAGGGCCAGCTCCACGGCCCGTTGCTGGCGCTCGGCCCCGTAGGGCCCCAGCTCCAGGGCGGCATCCCGCAGTCGGCGTTCCGCCTGGGCCACCAGGGTCTGGGCGCGGTTGCGGCGGTCGATGGCCGCCCGCTTGCGGCGGTCCTCCACCGACTTGCGCTCCGCCTCCTCCAGCAGCCGATTGATCTCCTCCTCGCTGAGGTTGGAGCCTCCCTGGATGGAGACGCTCTGCTGACGGCCCGTGGTGCGGTCGGTGGCGGAGACCTGCAGCAGACCGTTGGCGTCGATGTCGAAGGACACCTGCACCTGGGGCACCCCGCGCGGGGCGGGCGGGATGCCGGAGAGCCGGAAACGCCCCAGCGACTTGTTGCCTTCGGCCATCTGGCGTTCACCCTGCAGCACGTGGATCTCCACCGACGACTGGTTCGCCTCTGAGGTGCTGAACAGATCGGACTTGCGCACCGGGATGGGGGTGTTGCGGGGAATCAGCACCTTCATCACACCGCCGATGGTCTCCAGGCCGAGGGAGAGGGGCGTGACGTCGTTCAGCATCAGGTCGCGCAGTTCGCCGGTGAGGATGCCGGCCTGCACCGCCGCGCCGATGGCCACCACCTCGTCGGGATTGACCGACTGGCAGGGCTCCCTGGGGATCAAGGTGCGCACCATCTCCTGCACCATGGGCATCCGGGTGGAGCCCCCCACCAGCACCACGTCGTCGATGGCATCGGCGCTCAGCCCCGAGTCCCTCAGGGCCCGCTGCACGGGGCGCAGCAGCCGGTCGAGCAGATCGGGGCAGAGGCTTTCGAAGGTGCCCCGCTCCAGGGTGGTCTCGATGTGCAGCGGCCCCTCGGGGCCGGTGGCGATGAACGGCAGGGAGATGGGGGTGCTCTGCACGCCCGACAGCTCCTCCTTGGCCTTCTCGGCGGCTTCGGTGAGCCGCTGCAGGGCCTGCCGGTCGCGGCGCAGGTCGATGCCGTGCTCCTTGAGGAAGGCTTCGGCCACCCAGTCGACGATGCGCCGGTCCCAGTCGTTGCCGCCGAGCTGGGTGTCGCCGCTGGTGGCCATGACGTCGAAGACGCCGTTGGCGATGCGCAGCACCGACACGTCGAAGGTGCCGCCGCCGAGGTCGAACACCAGCACCCGCTTCACGGTGCTGCGGTCGAAGCCGTAGGCCAGGGCCGCCGCGGTGGGCTCGTTGAGGATCCGCTCCACGGCGATGCCGGCCAGGCGGCCCGCGTCACGGGTGGCCTGGCGCTGGGCGTCGTTGAAGTAGGCCGGCACGGTGATCACCGCCGCCTCCACCGGCTCCCCCAGATAGGTGGTGGCATCGTCGACCAGCTTGCGCAGGATGGAGGCCACCAGCTCCTCCGGGGCGTACTCCCTTTCGGTGGCTGGGCAGATCACGCGCACGTTGCCCTGGTCGTTGGCCCGCACGCTGTAGGGGACCCCCAGGCTCACCTCGTCCAGTTCGTCCCAGCTGCGGCCGACGAAGCGCTTGAGGTTGGCGAAGGTGTTGCGGGGGTTGAGCACGAGCTGACGCCGGGCCAGCTGGCCCACCAGCAGCTCCTGATCGCGGCTGAACCCCACCACCGAGGGGGTGGTGCGCCCCCCCTCGGCATTGGCGATCACCTGGGGACGCCCGCCTTCGAGCACGGCCACCACCGAATTGGTGGTGCCCAGATCGATGCCGACGATGCGCCCCATGAAAGGTCTTCTGCTGGAGGCTGTTGGGGGCCCAACGCTACCGGAGCCCGTCCACCGTTAAACCGAGCTTAAACGGCGTGGCCGAGCATGATTGGGAATTCCACTGGGCTGATCGCGTCCATCGACCCTTTCCCGCATGCGGAGCCCATCCACCATCGACGCCTTCACCCTGCGGCGGCGACCGCCCGCCGAGAAACTCACCGACATCGGCTTCCGCCAGCTCACCCTGGTGCTGGCCGGCTCGGTGGCCGTCATCCTGCTGGCGATCTTCCTCACCGTCTTCCAGGGAGCCCATGAGGCCATCGCCACCTTCGGCCTCAGGTTCCTGACGTCTTCCTCCTGGAATCCGGTCAACAGCCAGTACGGGGCCTTCGTCGCCATCTACGGCACCCTCGTCACCTCGATCCTGTCTCTTCTGATCGCCGTGCCCCTGGGGCTTGGCACGGCGATCTTCATCACGGAGGACCTGATCCCCCGCCGGCTGCGGGAGGTGATCGGACTGATGGTGGAGCTGCTGGCGGCCATTCCCTCGGTGGTGCTCGGCCTCTGGGCGATCTTCGTGATGGAGCCCGCCATTCGCCCGGCCCTCTCGCTTCTCCATCGGACCCTCGGATGGATGCCCTTCTTCAGCACCGAACCCCAGGGCCCGGGCACCGCCCCGGCGGTACTGATCCTGGTGGTGATGGTGCTGCCGATCATCACCGCCATCTCCCGGGACGCCCTCAATCAGGTGCCTGTCGAACTGCGCCAGGGGGCCTACGGCGTGGGCACCACCCGCTGGGGGGCCATCTTCAACGTGATCCTGCCGGCGGCGGTCTCCGCCATCACCGGCGGCGTCATGCTCGCCCTTGGGCGGGCGATGGGGGAGACCATGGCGGTGACGATGATCATCGGCAATTCGCTCAACTTCAGTTTTTCCCTGCTGGCGCCCGGCAACACGATCTCCTCGATGCTCGCCAACCAGTTCGGGGAAGCCGACGGCATCCAGGTCTCGGCATTGATGTATGCGGCCCTGATCCTGATGGTGCTCACCTTCATCGTGAACGTGATGGCCCAGTGGATCGTCCGGCGGCTGAGTCTGCGCTACTGAACGTCCTGCGTCCCGTCATGACCGTCACCCTCCCGCCCCCTTCGAGTCAGTTCCAGGAACGGCGGACCCTCCTGTACCAGCCGGGCCTGAAGCGAAACCGGTTCAACAGGATCTGCAACGCCATCGCCGCGACCTTCGCCCTGATCGCGATCCTCCCCCTGTTCCTGGTGCTCTTCTACGTGTTGATCCAGGGCGGCCGGCTGATCAGCCCCCGCCTCTTCACCGAACTGCCGCCGGCGCCTGGTCTGAGCGGCGGCGGCATCGGCAACGCCATCCTCGGCACGATCCTGGTCACCGTGATCGCCACGGCGATCTCCGTTCCCGTGGGCGTCGGCGGTGGCGTCTACCTGGCCGAGTACTCCAGCAGGGGCTGGTTCGCCCAGTTCGTGCGCTTCGGCAATGACGTGCTGGCGGGGGTGCCCTCGATCATCAGCGGCGTCTTCATCTACGGCCTGATCGTGGCCACCCGCTTCTTCTTCGATCAGAGCTACAGCGCCATGGCCGGTGGCATCGCCCTTGCGGTGCTGATGCTCCCCACCGTCATCAAGACCACCGACGAGGGGCTCAAGCTGGTGCCCCAGGAACTGCGCTGGGGCGCCTATGGCGTAGGCGCCTCCCGCTTCGTGACCATTACCCGGATCACCCTGCCCGCGGCCTTGACGCCCATCGCCACCGGCGTGGTGCTCGCCATCGCCAGGGCCGCCGGGGAGACGGCACCGCTGATCTTCACCGCCCTCTTCTCCCCCTTCTGGCCCGAAGGAGTGTTCAACCCGATCGCCACCATGTCGGTGCTGATCTACAACTTCGCGATCATGCCCTACGAGGCCCAGAACGAACTGGCCTGGGCCGCCTCGTTCGTGCTGGTGATCCTGATCCTGGCCGCCAACCTGCTGGCCCGCTGGATCAGCCATCTGACCAAAGCCTGATCGCAAGGAATGATCAGCCTTCTGCCTCCAGGCCGCCCGACTTCCCTTCCACCCTCCGCTCCCGATATGACCACCTCCAGCACCACCGTGGCGACCGACGTCTGCATGTCGCTGCAGGACGTGACCATCTCCTACGGCAGCTTCGAAGCGGTCAAGAACGTCTACATGGACCTGCCGAGGGGCAGGGTGACGGCCTTCATCGGGCCCTCCGGTTGCGGCAAGACCACCGTCCTGCGGGCGCTGAACCGCATGAACGATCTGATCCCGGGCTGCACCCTCAAGGGCCGTGTGATCTTCGATCAGCACGATCTGTATGACAAACGGGTGGACCCGGTGGAGGTGCGCAGGCGCATCGGCATGGTGTTCCAGAAGCCCAATCCCTTTCCCAAGAGCATCTACGAGAACATCGCCTTCGGGGCTCGCATCAACGGCTATCGGGGGGACATGGACGAGCTGGTGGAGCGCTCCCTGCGCAAGGCCGCCGTGTGGGACGAATGCAAGGACAAACTCCAGGAAAGCGGCTTCTCCCTCTCCGGCGGCCAGCAGCAGCGCCTCTGCATCGCCAGGGCCATCGCCACCGAACCGGAGGTGATCCTGATGGACGAACCCTGCTCGGCCCTCGACCCGATCTCGACCCTGAAGATCGAGGAGACGATGCACGAACTCAAGCGCAGCTACACGATCATCATCGTCACCCACAACATGCAGCAGGCGGTGCGCGTCGCCGACATGACGGCCTTCTTCAATGCCGAGGCGGTGGAAGGCGGCTCCGGCAAGGTGGGCTATCTGGTGGAGTTCAACAACACCGAGAACATCTTCAATTCCCCCAGCCAGCAATCCACCCTCGACTACGTCAGCGGCCGCTTCGGCTGAAGGCCGGGCTACCGGACCCGGGGCCGCATCATTCCGCCACGCGCACCGGTTGCGTGCAGAGCCGCGACCTGGCGATCGGACCTGCGGGCAGATACGCCCAGCCGGGATCGCTGCGGAAGCTGTACACCTCCCGGCCCTGGCGCGTGAACGTGAACAGGGTCCAGGTCTGACGCTCGCAGTTCAGACCGATCACCGCCCTGCCACCGGCGAGGGGCAGTTCCACGTGGCGAATCCCGTCGTAGATCCACAGCACGCGGCCCTGGCCCGCTTCGAGCAGGGTCCGCAGCGGACTGCCCTTGGCCTGGGGTCCCGCCTGCGCCGGGCCGGTCAGCCCGGCCGCAAGCAAAGCAGCGAAAAGCAGCGCCGGATCGACAAGACGAGTAACGCGCCTTGTCCTTGTCATCGGAACGAAGCGCCGGACCCTCAGAACGCTACGCGCAGGGCGCAATGGCTAGGAAGGGGAATGACGCCCGCCGTCACGGATGGATCGCGCTTGCCACCACGCCCCGCTGCCACAGCGCCGCGCCCTGTCGCTGCCGCTGCTGGCCCTGGCGGCGGGCTCCGTCCTGGCCTCTCCGCGACTGCAGGCCCAGCCCATCACCAGCGCCAGCCCCATGGTGGTGCGCTCGGTGCCACCGGAGCCGAAGCCCAACCCGACCCTGGAGGCGGCCCTGCGGGAGGTTCTCTTCCCGGTGCGCATCGACGATGGCCACGGCCACGGCCCCGATCCAGGCAGCGCCGAGGGCGAGAGGGTGAAGCGCCACAGGATCAGGGCGGAATGCGAACAGATGCCCGCCGTTCGCTACACCTGGAGCCAGGTGGACCTCAATGGCGACGGCAGGCCTGAGCTGGTGGCCCAGGTGGTGGGGCCAATGGTCTGCGGCACCGGCGGCTGCCCGCTGCTGATCTTCCGCGAGCCCAGCCCCGGCCATCTGCAGCTGATCACCCGGATGAGCCTGTTCAAGGATCCGCTGATCGTGACCGAGCGGCGCCACAACGGCTGGAAGCAACTGATCACCCGTGTGCGGGTGGATGCCGGCCACGGCTACCACGCCGAGCTCCCCTTCGACGGCCGCACCTATCCCACCAACCCCAGCGTGCCGCCGGCGATCCCCCTGCGCCGCCCCGAAGCCGGCACCGCCTATCTGGCATGGGATGACAAGGATCCCCGCACCCATCCCCTCCCCTGTGGGGCCACCGCCGAGGCGCGGGATCGCTGAGCGCGATGGAGCGAGCGGTCGAGTGCCGAAGGCTGCGGTTCCTGCGGCGCGCCACCCCTGGAACGCGACCGCGCGTTCCTGTCCACCTCCGGACCCGCGGCGACTGGAAAGGAAGCATTGCAATCCGAGCCTGGCCATACCGAGAGCCTGGAGAATCCCGTCAGCGGCCATCGGAGCCACGGTGTTGGCTGGTGCGCTCCAGCCAGCGCCACACCCCTCAGGACAAGGAGCAGTCCCTTGCTGGAGACGTGAGGAGCACTGCCACCCCTCGGTTGTCGACCGCCACCGAGACGCAGGTCGTTGTCCTGGCATTCCACGAACGATAAGCCGCACCAAGATTTGTGAAGAATTCCTGTCCGCCGTTTGGCAACATCTTCGTCTCCGAAGAAGGTCTCCGGGGAAACGCCCCATAGGTTGGCAACCGTGTCCCATCAAAAAATCCGAGGGATCTGACCATGAACGTTCTCTTGTTTCTTCTCGTCGGCGTGATCGCCGGCTGGCTGGCGGGTGTGCTCGTGAAAGGCGGTGGCTTCGGCTTGTTCGGCGATCTGGTGGTGGGGATCATCGGGGCCCTCATCGGGGGGCTGTTGTTCAGTGGCCTGGCGGGTGCCGCCGGAGGAGGGCTGCTGGGCAGCCTCCTGGTGGCCACCCTCGGCGCCGTACTCCTGCTGGTGGTGCTGCGGGTGCTCAAGAGAGCCTGATCGGATCAGTCCGGCTACGGTTCCAGAAGGGGTTCACGGGTCTTCCCGTCTGAGCCTCTCCATTCCTTTGCCGAACGACCATGAGCCTCGAAGACAAGATCAGGGCCACCGTCAAGGGCGCCGAAGGCAAACTCCAGGCCGCTGCGGGTGAACTCAGTGGCGACGAGCGCCTCCAGGCGGAAGGCGAAGCCAAGCAACTGGAGGCGAAGGTGATGGAAGCCGCCGGGGATCTCAAGGACAAGGCCAGGGAGGCTGCCGGCGCGATTGGTGAAGCGATCAAGGACCTGGGTGGGCAGCGCGGCTGAGACCTGCGCTGCCCAGCGGTGATTTGACGCCTTCAACGGCCACAGCACCTTCAAGCACGGGTCCGCAGCCGCAAAGGACTCCTGCGTGGTGACGCTCGATCAGATCGAGAGCCCGGAGGCAACCTTCGATGATCCTCCGCAGAAGGCCACCACCGGCTCGCTGGCGGGCATGAAGGTGGCCGGCGCGTTCATCTTCAGAGTGCAACCCGGCACCGACCACCGCGTGACGGCACGCACGATCGACGGCAGCCACCAGTCGTTCACCTGCACCGAACCGAAGCAATGCCAGGGATCGGCTGAACGATCATGGGTCGTTCCTCACGAGCGGCCGCCGATCCAATCGTCGGCGGCTCGGGGTGAATCAACCCGCGACAGGTTTCCATTCGGAACCGCGACGGGTTCGGCGGGGGTGCTGTTGCGATCCTCCACAAAAAAACCGGCCCTGGGGACCGGTGGATGCAACGGAGAGGGAGGGATTCGAACCCTCGATAGAGTTGCCCCTATACAGCATTTCCAGTGCTGCGCCTTCGACCACTCGGCCACCTCTCCAGCGCCGAAATGGGGCAGGTGGCAATGTAGCAGGGGCACCACCGGCCCCCAGCCCCTGCCGTGCCCTTCCGATGCCCTGCGCACCCATGCCCCGCACCTTCCCGATCACGGTCCACTGGCGCCAGGCCAACCGGGTGATCCGTCTGGAGGTGCCGGAGGGGGAGTACATCCTTCGCAGTTTCGAAGCCCAGGGCGAACCCCTTCCCTTCAGCTGCCGCAACGGCTGCTGCACCGCCTGCGCCGTGCGGGTGCTCTCCGGCGCCATCGACCAGCGGGAGGCCCTGGGCCTGTCGCGGGAGCTGCGGCAGGAGGGCTACGGCCTTCTGTGCGTGGCCCGGGCCACCGGCCCGCTGGAGGTGGAGACCCAGGACGAGGACGAGGTCTACGACCGCCAGTTCGGCCGCTTCTTCGGCCGCGGTCGGGTGCGCGCCGGTCTGCCCCTGGACGACGAATGAGCTCCCTCTGCGAGCAGGCCCGCGCCGGAGCGGGGCTGGATCAGGCCGAGCTGGAACGGTTGCTGGGGGTGGCCCGCGAGGCTGCCGTGGCCGGCGGGCGGCAGCTGCGCAGCCACTTCGGCCGGCTGGAGCAGGTGCGCCAGAAAGGTGCGGCGGGCAATCTGGTCACCGAGGCCGACCTGGCCGCCGAGGCGGCCGTTCTGGCGGTGCTGGAACAGCGCACCCCCGGCCTGGCGGTGCTGGCCGAGGAGAGCGGCCGGCGGGAGGGCAACGGCGAGCTGCAGTGGTGCGTCGACCCGCTCGATGGCACCACCAACTACGCCCACGGCTTTCCCGTCTTCGCCACCTCCGTGGGGCTCTGCTGGCGAGGGCTTCCCCTGCTGGGCGCCCTGGAGCTGCCGGTACTGGAGGAGCACTACTGGGCGGCGCCGGGGCAGGGCGCCTGGTGCAACGGCCGCCGGCTGCAGGTGACCGCCTGCGACCGGCTCGACGATGCCCTGCTGGCCACGGGCTTCTCCTACGACCGCACAGAGCGCCGCGACAACAACTACGCCGAGTTCGCCTGGTTCACGCACCGCACCCACGGGGTGCGCCGTGCCGGTGCCGCCGCCGTGGATCTGGCCTTCGTGGCCGCCGGCCGGGTGGACGGCTACTGGGAGCGGGGCCTGGCCCCGTGGGATCTGGCGGCCGGAGTGGTGCTGGTGGAGGAGGCGGGCGGACAAGTGTGCGCCTATGACGGCGGCTCGCTGGATCTGAGTGCCGGTCGGGTGATCGCCTGCGGTTCCGGCCTGCGGCAGCCGCTGATCGAGGGGCTGGCCCGCTGCCGTCCCCTCAGGGGTGCCAGCTACGGGGCCCCCGAGCTGGATGACGACGGCTGCGGCGCCGACGCTCCATAGGATCCCCAGCGCTCCCGCCCCCTGCGACTGATTCCATGGCCCTGCAACCTGCTGCCGGCGCACGGGATCTGAACCCCGGCCAGGTGGACAGCAACCGGCGCCTCTGCGATCTGCTGGCCGGCGTGTACCGCCTCTGGGGCTACCAGGAGGTGGCACCGCCCACCATCGAGCGCCTCGACACCCTCGAGGCCGGAGGCGCCATCGCCGAACGGGAGGTGGTCCGTCTGGCGTCGGACGATCCGCTGGGGCTCAGGCCCGAGCTGACCGCCCCGATCGCCCGGGCCGCCAGCACCCGCCTGCTGGCCCATCCCCGCCCCCTGCGGCTCTGGGCCAGCGGCACCACCTTCCGCAGCGTCACCGGCGACGGCGGCGGTCAGCGGATCAGCGAGCAACTGCAGAGCGGCGTGGAACTGCTGGGGGAACCCTCCCCGGCGGCGGACACCGAACTGGTGCACCTGCTGCTGGCGGCGGTGGCCACCCTGGGACTGCGTCCCCAGCACCAGCCCACCCTGCTGGTGGGACACCACGGACTCCTCAACGCCCTGCTCGGCCAGGTGCCGGCCGAGCAGCGCTCCGCGGCCCGCCATGCCCTCACCGACTTCGACCCCCTGGCCCTGGGCGCCATGCTGCTGCCCGACGGCCAGCGCCAGCGGCTGATGGCTCTGATCGCTCTGCGCGGCAAACCGGTCCGGGTGCTCTACCAGCTGGAGCAGTGGCTGGGCCCGGTGCCGCTGCTGGAGACGCTGGCCGGCACCCTGGCCAGCGTCGGGCCTTCCGCCGCGGCCCTGGGAGTGAGGGTGCAGCTCGATCCCACCTTCCAGCCCCATTTCGATCTCTACGACGGCCTGGTGTTCAAGCTCGTCTGCCAGGGGAGCGAGGCGCCGGTGGCGATCGCCAGCGGTGGTCGCTACGACGCCCTGGTGGGGCGCTTCTGCGCCGACCCGGCCCAGGCGGCCGGCACGGGCTTCGGCTTCGACGTGGAAGCCATCCGCGATCTGCTGGAATCCGGTGCCCGCGGCCAGGCCGGCGAAGGCGACACCTCGGGCCCCTGGCTGGTGGCCTGCGCCACCCCCGCCGGGCTGGGGCTGGCTCTCAGCCGCATGGGGGAGCTGCACCGCAACGGCGAGGCGGCCGAGCTCTGCACCCGCCCCTGTGCCGACCAGGCCGAGGCGGAGCGGCTCGCCCGGGAGCGGGGCTGCCGCGGAGCCGTCTGGCTGGCTGCCTAGGATCCGCCTTCTGCCGCCCAGCCGCGTCGATGGCCCACACGATCGTCACCAACGTCTGCGAAGGCGTGGCCGACTGTGTCGACGCCTGTCCCGTGGCCTGCATCCATCCCGGCAAGGGGGCGAACAGCAAGGGCACGGCCTTCTACTGGATCGACTTCGACACCTGCATCGACTGCGGCATCTGCCTGCAGGTGTGCCCCGTGGAGGGGGCGATCCTGCCCGAGGAACGCCCCGACCTGCAGAAGCCCGGCCTCTGAGCCTGCAGCGCCGGTTCGGTCACCCCAACCTCCGGGCCCTTGAGCCGGCTGGTGGCCCCACCTAGGTTCGGGGCGATTCTTCTCTTTCGCCATGACGGTGCTGGAACAAGGCCAGATTCAGATCCACACCGAGAACATCTTCCCGATCATCAAGAAGGCGGTCTATTCCGGCCATGAGGTCTTCCTGAGGGAACTGGTCAGCAACGGCGTCGATGCGATCAGCAAGCGCCGCATGGCCGCCATGGCGGGCGACTGCAGCGAGGGACCGGAAGGGACGATCCAGATCCGCATCGACCGGGAGGCGAAGACCCTCACCATCTCCGACAACGGTATCGGCATGACTGCCGATGAGGTGAAGCGCTACATCAACCAGGTGGCATTCTCCAGCGCCGAGGATTTTCTGGAGAAGTACAAGAGCGAGAGCGATGCCATCATCGGCCATTTCGGCCTCGGCTTCTACTCCAGCTTCATGGTGGCCTCCCGGGTCGAGCTGGTGAGCCTGAGTGCCCGCCCCGATGCCGAAGCGGTGCGCTGGAGCTGCGACGGCTCCCCCAACTTCAGCCTCGAAGCTGCGGAGCGCGCCGAGCCGGGCACCGACGTGATCCTGCATCTGATGGAAGAGGAGCTCGAATACATCGAGCCCTCCCGGATCCGGACACTGATCACCACCTACTGCGACTTCCTGCCGGTGGTGGTGCAACTGGAAGGCGAAACGGTCAACAAGCGGGAGGCACCCTGGCGCAAGAGCCCGAGGGATCTCAGCGACGACGACTACATCGCTCTCTACCGCTATCTCTACCCCTTCCAGGGAGATCCCCTGCTCTGGGTGCATCTGAATACCGACTATCCCTACAACCTGCAGGGCATCCTCTACTTCCCCAGGATCACCGGTCGCGCAGACTGGGAGAAAGGCGAGATCCGTCTCTACTGCAACCAGGTGTTCGTCAGCGATTCCATCAAGGAGGTGGTGCCCCGCTATCTGCTGCCCCTGCGGGGCGTGATCGACTCGCCCGACATCCCCCTGAACGTGAGCCGCAGCGCCCTCCAGACCGACCGCAGGGTGCGCTCCATCGGCGGCTTCGTGGCCAAGAAGGTGGGCGACCGGCTCAAGGAGCTGCACCGCGACGAGCCGGCCCGCTACGCCGCCATCTGGGACTCGGTGGCCCCGTTCATCAAGATCGGCGCGATGGAGGACGAGAAGTTTGCCGATCAGGTGGCCGACCTGGTGCTGTTCGGCACCACGGCGCCCGCGCAGGAGGGGGAACCGGCGGAGGGGCAGAGCCTCGATCCCATTCCCGGCGAGAACGGCAAGGCCTTCACCACCCTCGCGGGCTACCGCGGTCGTCTGTCGGCGGAGCACGCCAGCCGCATCCTCTACTGCACCGATGAGGCCGCCCAGGCGGGAGCCCTGGCCCTGTGGAAAGGGCAGGGGGCGGAAGTGCTGCTCGCCGACACCCTGATCGATTCCCAGTTCATCCCCTGGCTGGAGTCCCGCCACGGGGAGCTCAAGTTCCAGCGGGTCGACGCCGAACTCGACGCCAGCCTGCACGAACCGGAGAGCGAGCTGGCCGATGCCGACGGCAAGGACAGCGCCGAGAAACTGCGCGAGCTGTTCCGGTCGGCTCTCGGCGACAGCAGGGTCACCATCCAGGTTCAGTCGCTCAAGGGCGAGGGATCACCGGCCGCCCTGATCCTGCTGCCCGAGCAGATGCGGCGCCTCAACGACATGGGGGCCCTGATGGAGCAGCGGCTGCCGGGACTGCCCGAGCACCATGTGCTGCTGGTCAACCGCCGCCATCCTCTGGTGGAAGGGCTGCTCAGGCTCTCCTCCGGCGCCGTGATCACTGGCAGCTCCGGCACCTCCCCAAGTCAGCTACTGGCCAAAGAGCTCAGCCGTCACATCTATGAAATGGCACGGTTGGCGGTGGGAGGTCTGGAGCCCAACCAGCTGGCGGGCTTCCAGCAGCGCAGCGCCGACCTGATGGGCCAGCTGATGCAGCGGAGCCTCTGATCGACCCGAGGCGGAGGAACCGGGCGGGCCGCGTAACGTTGGCCTATGCCCCTCCGCCGCCTCCGTGCCGGCCTGCGCCGGCCGCCGGGCATCCCGGGCCCGCTGGCCGTGGGCCTGTCCGCACTGCTGGCAGCGATGCTGCTGGCCCTGGGGGTTGCCCCCGGCTTGGGCCGCCTGCAGGGGGCGGCTCCGCAGCCTGTGCCGATCCGGGCGCTGATGCCGGCACCCCTGGCCGATGCGGTGGCCGGCCCGGTGGCCCGTTTCAATGCAAAGAACCCCGGCGTGCGGCTGGAGGTGATCCGCGGCCCGCTGGACACCGAGGCCATCTCCGATCTGGCCATCAGCAGCCTGCTGCTGGGGGAGGCCCCCTTCGACCTGCTGCTGGTGGATGTCAGCTGGCTGGCGAAGTATGTGGCCGCCGGTTGGTTCACCCCCCTGGACGGCTGGTTCGGCCCCGAGGTGCTGGCTGCCATGGAACCCGGCGCCCGGCTCGGCAACAGCATCGGCGACCACCTCTGGCGCATGCCCCTCACCGGCGACACCGGCCTGCTCTACTGGCGCACCGATCTGATGGATCGGCCGCCGCGCGACACCGACGAGCTGGTGGCCATCTCCCGCGATCTGCAGCGCCGCGGCAAGGTGCCCTGGGGGTATCTCTGGCAGGGGCGCCAGTACGAGGGCCTCAGCTGCGTGATGGTGGAGGTGCTGCAGGCCTTCGGGGCCCGCTGGTGGGATGGTGCTTCCGGCGCCACGGCGCTGGACAGTCCCGAGGCGGTGGCGGCGGCCAGCTGGCTCGACGGACTGCTGCGCCATGGGGTGAGTCCGGCGTCGGTGGCCGGGTTCACGGAAAACGACGCCCTGCAGATGTTCGCCGCCGGTGAAGCGGCGTTCCTGCGCAACTGGCCCTACGCCTGGCGGGAGATCGAGAAGGCCGACGGCCCGATCAGGGGCAAGGTGGGCGTTACCACCGTGGTGGCCGCTCCCGGCCGGCAGGCAGGGGGCACCCTCGGCACCTGGGGCCTCTCCCTGATCAGGGGCAGCCCCCATCCCGAGGAGGCGGTGACGGCGATCCGCTGGCTGACCGGCGAGACGGTGCAGCGTCAGCTGGCCCTGGAGCAGGGCTATGCCCCCACCTGGAGCCGTCTCTACGACGATCCCGAGCTGCAGCGCCAGGCCCCTCTGCTGGTGGTGCAGCGTGCCGCCCTGCAGCACCCGGAGCCGCGCCCCCTCACCGCCGCCTATGCCCAGCTGAGCGATCTGCTCACACGCCAGGTGAACGGCATGCTCACCGGCCAGGAGGCTCCCGCCGCCGCCATGGCCTCCGCCCAGCGCCAGAGCCTCCAGGTGCTGCGGTCGATGGTGGGAACCCCGGCAGCGGCGGGGACGGGCCCGTGAAACTCTCCGGCGCCAAGGCCCTGCTGATGCTCCCCGCCCTGCTGCTGCTGGTGGCGGTGTTCCTCTATCCCCTGCTGCGCTACGGCTGGCTGAGCGGCCACGCCAGTTCCGTGCTCACCGGCCTGCGGCCGGTGCCCAACGGCGGCGCCAACTGGCAGCGGCTGATCGAGGATGTCCGGTTCTGGAAGGATGCGGGGCAGACGCTCCGCTTCGCCTTCTGCTCGGTGGCCCTGGAGCTCGCGGGCGGCCTGGGCGTGGCCCTGCTGCTGCATCAGCCCCTGCGGGGACGGGGGACCCTGCGGGCCCTGACCCTGCTGCCCTGGGCCCTGCCCACCACCGTGATGGCCCTGGGCTGGCGTTGGATCCTCAACGATCCCCATGGCCCCCTCAACGCCGCTCTGCGATCGCTGGGCGCCCCCAGCTACGGCTTCCTCACCACGCCGGCCACCACCTGGTTCTTCGCCGTGCTGGCGGACGTCTGGAAGACCATGCCGTTCGTGGCCCTTCTGCTCCTGGCCGGGCTCCAGTCGATCCCGGCGGATCTGGAGGAGACCCTGCGGCTGGAGGGAGCCAGCCGGATCCAGATCCTGCGTCGTCTCACCCTGCCCCTGCTGGTGCCCTATCTCAGCCTGGCGCTGCTGTTCCGGCTCGCCCAGGCCCTGGGGGTGTTCGACCTGATCCAGGTGCTCACGGGTGGCGGGCCCGGAGGCAGCACGGAGAGCCTGTCCCTCTATGCCTACCTGAATGCCATGCGCTTCCTCGACTTCGGCTATGCCGCCACCGTGATGCTGGCCACGTTCCTGCTGCTGGCGGTGCTCCTCGGGGTCGGCTGGCTGCTGCTGCGGCGCGCGAGGATCGCGCGCACCACAGGGGGTCCGGCATGAGGCTGCTGGTGCTGCTCTGGAGCCTGGGTCCCCTGCTCTGGCAGCTGCGCACCTCCCTCCTGCGTCCCGAGGCCCTGGTGGCGCCGATGGCGGGCAGCAACCCCTGGACCCTGGCCAACTACCAGCTGGTCCTCTCGGGCGATCCTCCCTTCTGGCGCTATCTGACGAACAGCGGCCTGGTGGGTCTGGCCACCACCCTGCTCACCCTGCTGCTGGCGGTTCCCTGCGCCTACGCCCTCCAGCACCATCGCGGCGCCTGGCGCTGGGGAGCCAGCGTCGCCCTGGTGGCGGCGGCCATGTTCCCCACCGTGCTGTTGTTCCTGGCCCTGCTCGAGATCGCCCGCAGCCTCGGCCTGGCCAACAGCCTGCTGGCCCTGAGCCTGCCCTACACGGCCCTGTCCCTGCCTCTGGCGGTGCTGCTGCTGCGGGCGGGTTTCGCCGATCTGCCCGGCGAACTGGAGGATGCGGCCCGGCTGGAGGGGCTGGGGCTGGGCCAGCGGCTGCGGCACGTGCTGCTGCCACTGCTGGCCCCCACCCTGGCGAGCACGGCGATCCTGGTGTTCCTGGCCAGCTGGAACGAGTACGCCATCGCCCTCACCTGGATCAGCCGCAACGACCTGCTCACCCTCCCGATCGCCATCGCCCGGATCGGCGGCAGCTCGGTGTTCACCATCCCCTACGGCGCCTTCGCCGCCGCCACCGTGCTGGGCAGCCTGCCGCTGCTGCTCCTGGTGCTTCTGGCCCAGCGTGCCATCGTCTCGGGGCTCACCCAGGGGGCGATCAAGGGTTGACCATCACCGCCCCGGGTCTGGAACTGCGGCAGCTGAGCCGTGAGCTGGAAGGCCGGCGGCTGCTGGACGGGCTCGACCTGCAAGTCGCCCCGGGGGAGTGCGTGGCCCTGCTGGGACCGAGCGGCTGCGGCAAGTCGACCACGCTCAGGCTGGTGGCGGGACTGGATCCGGCCAGCGAAGGGAACGTGCTGCTGGATGGGGAGGATCTGACCCTGCGGGAACCGGGCGAGCGGCAGGTGGCGATGGTCTTCCAGAGCTACGCCCTCTACCCCCACCTGAGCGTGCAGGGCAACCTGGAGCTGGGCCTGAAGGTCCGAGGCGTTCCCGCCGCCGAACGGCGCCAGCGCATCGACGCCATCCTCGACCTGCTGCAGCTGGGCAGCCTGCGGCATCGCCGGCCCGCCCAGCTCTCCGGGGGCCAGCGCCAGCGGGTGGCCCTGGCCCGCGCCCTGCTGCGGCAGCCGCGGATCGTCCTGCTGGACGAACCGATGAGCAACCTCGACGCCCAGCTGCGGGAGGAGCTCCGGCCGGAACTGCGGCGGCTGCTCTGCGGCGGCGAACAGCCGGTGATCTACGTGACCCACGACCAGCAGGAGGCGACCGGCATGGCCGATCGCATCGCCCTGCTGGAGGGCGGACGTCTGCAGCAGGTGGGCACCCCGAGGGAGCTTTACGAGAACCCCGCGAACCGGTTCGTGGCCTCCTTCCTGGGCCGGCCGGCGATCAACCTGCTGCCGATGGCGCACCGGCGCCAGCTCGGCCTGCGGCCGGAGCACCTGATCCTGGGCGAGGAGGGGCCGCTGGCGGCCCGGCTGCTGCGCCGGGAGTGGTGGGGACATCAGCAGCTGCTGTGGCTCGAGAGCGACCAGGGCCCCCTGCGACTGCTGACGTCGGCCGCGGCGGCGATGCCCCCCCAGCCGCGTCTGAGCTGGCAGCGGCGGCACGAGCTCTGGTTCGACGCGGACAGCGGTGCCCGGCTGGCCCCCTGAACACCGCCGGACCCTGCCGTTGCGCCCTCTGGAGTCGCAGTGCCTTTGGTAAAGTCCACCACTGGCTCCGGCCCGCACTGTTTCACCTCGCTCCACCACCATGTCCCGGGTCTGTCAGCTCACCGGCAAGCGCGCCAACAACGGCATGGCCGTCAGCCATTCCCACGTGCGCACCAAGAAGCTGCAGCAGGTGAACCTGCAGGAGCGACGCCTCTGGTGGGCGGAGGGCAAGCGCTTCGTGAAGCTGCGCGTCTCCACCCGCGCCCTCAAGACGATCCAGAAGAAAGGGCTGGGCGCCTATGCCCGCGAACTGGGAGTGGATCTGGCGAAGATCTGAATCCATCCCGTCCCCCTTCCCAGGGAGTCCACGAGCCCCAACGTTCCTGCGCGACCGTCACTGCCTGAACATCGCTACGGTCGCCCCAATCGCTTCCTCGGTCCCTCGCCCTTCCATGCAGCGACGTGACTTTCTGGGAGGAGTCGTGCTCGCCTCCCTGGCCCTGCTGGGCCGGCCGCCCCAGGCCGCTGCCATCGGAGGAATCCTCCCCGACACAGGAACGGCGGCTCCCTCCTTCGACCTCGACGGTGTGGCCCCGGCGGCGGATGGCGAGGTGGGCAGGGCCCACCTGGGCAAGGAGGATTTCCTGGGGCGCTGGCTGGTTCTCTATTTCTATCCGAAGGATTTCACCAGCGGCTGCACCCTCGAGGCGAGGGGATTCCAGCGCGATCTGGATCGCTTCCACGCCCTCCATGCCGAGGTGGTGGGCGTCAGCGCCGACGCCACCGAGGACCACCTCTCCTTCTGCGGCAGCGAAGGTCTGGCCTATCCCCTGCTGTCCGATCCGGGCGGGACGGTCAGCCGCCGCTACGGGTCCTGGCTTCCCCCTTTCTCGGCGCGCCACACCTTCCTGATCGACCCTGACGGGGTGCTGCGGGAGCGCTGGCTCGCGGTGTGGCCGGCCGGCCACAGCGGCGAGGTGCTCGAGACGCTGGTCCGGCTGCAGCAGGAGGAGGCCCCATGATCCGGCGCCGTCGCGTATTGCGCTGGATCGTCGCGGCAACATTGGCCGCTCCGCTGCTGGCCCTGCAGGGCAGAAGCGCTCCTACCGGGGAACGTCTCCGCTTTCTGGCCACCGCCGACAGCGGCAGCGGCGATGCCAACCAGATGGCGGTGGGGCAGCGGATGGCCGAAGCCCATCGGAGGGAGCCGGTGGATCTGGTGATCATGGCCGGCGACAACATCTACAACGACGGCAGCCTGGCCCTGGTGGACAGCGCCTTCCTCAGGCCCTACCGCGGCCTGCTGCAGGCGGGAGTCCCCTTCCATGCGGTGCTCGGGAACCATGACATCCGTACCGAGAACGGGGTCCGGCAGATCGCCTACGCCCCCTTCGGCATGAAGGGCCGCTGGTACAGCCTGCGGCGCGGCCCGGTGGAATTCTTCATGCTCGATACCAACGTGAACGCCTCCTGGCAGCACCAGCTGCCCTGGCTGAAGACGGCCCTGGCGGCCAGCACCGCGCCCTGGAAGGTGGTGGTGGGTCACCACCCGATCCGCTCGGCGGGGTTCTACGGAGACGATCCTGCCGCCATCGCCCGGCTCACGCCCCTGTTCCGCCGCTACGGCGTGCAGCTGTACATCAACGGCCACGAGCACAACTACGAGCGCACCCGCGTCATCGACGGCACCACCTATCTGACCGTGGGCAACGGCGGCGCCCATCTCAGGGCGGTGGTGCCCAACGGGAACACCGCCCGGGCCGTGAGCACCCACGGCTTCGTCGAGGTGAGCGTCAGCCCCGATCGGCTGCGGATCGACGCCTGGGACAGCAAGGGGAACCGCATCGATCAGGCCGAGCTCAACCGCGGCGGCTGACGGCTGCACGCCGGTCCCTCAGTCCTGCAGAGCCGCCAGCACGCCGCGATGCACCTGGCTGGCCTGCTGCAGGGCAACGATGCCGGCCGGGTCGGGGGGCCTGTCGAGCACGGCGGTCCAGAGGGCCTCCAGAGCGGCGGCAGCGGGGGCGTCCAGATCATGGCAGGGGCAGCCGATGCCGGCCGCGGCGGCGGCCACCTTGGGGTCGTAGCTGAGGGCGGCGCAGGGGCTGCCGGCCAGGGCCGCCAGGATCAGTCCATGCAGGCGCATGGCCAGCACCAGCCCCGCCCGGGAGAAGACGTCCAGGGCTTCCCGTGGGGTCGCCACCGGCAGCTCCCGGCAGCGGCCGGCGAGGGCTGGCCCGATCAGTCCCTGCCGCGCCAGCTGCTCCATCAGACCCCGATCCTGGTCCTGATGGAAGGGAAGCCAGAGCACCTGCCGATCCGCCGAGACAGCCAGCCGCTCGAGGACCTCCAGATAGGGCCTCCAGGCGCCCCCCCGCAGTTGCTGTACCGGCCGGAAGCAGAGCACGATCGGCCCGCCACGCCCGCGCCACAGCTCGGCCGGCAGGGCCCAGACCGGATCGCTGCCGACCGGAGCGGTCACTCCCCAGGTCCGTGCCTGCTCTGCCGAAGCCGCGTCGCGCCAGCTGATGGCGGTGGCCAGGGGCAGCAGGGCCCTCACCAGGGCCCGGCTGCGGCGTCGGCGCAGGGGGCCGAGCCCCTGCCCCCAGAGAATCACGGGCTTGCCCCGGAGCCGGGCCGCCAGGATCAGGGCGCCGTAGTAGAGGAGGCTGCGGAAGCTGGTGGTGTCCTGCAACAGGCTGCCCCCCCCGAACACCAGGGCCTCGCAGCGCCCGAGGGCGGCCAGCACCGCCCCCAGGCGGCGGCGGTCGGTGGTCTCCACCCCGAAACGCTCCCGCACCAGGCGCTGGTCGTGGGCGGTGACGAGGGGCTGGCAGTGGCGCGGGAGCTGCCCCAGCAGCACCTGCAGCAGGGCATCGTCCCCGAGGTTGTGCTCTCCGTAATAGCCGCAGATCAGAGCTCGCATCCGACGCAGCGGCGGTGATGGCTCCGTACATTACGGATCACACCAGGTCCTCTTCATGC
The DNA here is from genome assembly GCA_000708525.1 of Cyanobium sp. CACIAM 14. GTDB lineage: Bacteria > Cyanobacteriota > Cyanobacteriia > PCC-6307 > Cyanobiaceae > Cyanobium. The sequence continues at coordinate 132,842 of JMRP01000004.1, read as the reverse complement.
ACGCGCTGTCGCTGCCCACCTGGTGGATCCACATCACCTCGGTGCTCGAATGGGTGCTGGCGATCCTGGCCGTGCAGGCCTTCGGCCGCCGGCGGCGGGAAGGGGGCTGGCGCTGGCTGTCCCTGGCCATGGTGCCCGCGCTGGTGAGCGCCATGGCCGCCTGCACCTGGCACCTCTTCGACAACAGCCCCGACCTCAGGGGACTGGTGGTGCTGCAGGCGGCTCTCACCGGCCTGGGCAACGTGGCCCTCGCCCTGGCCGCCTGGAATCTGCTGCGCCTGCAGCGGCTCAGCGGCGAGGAACAGGCCCCGTGAGCGCAACCCTTCCATGGGCGGAGTGGTTCGAGCGGCTCGGTGGGGTGGATCCGGCCCCGTTCTTCGTGCTCTCCCTGGTGCCCTATCTGGCCTTTCTCTGGTGGGCCCGCCAGGTGCGGGCCTTCCCACGACTGGCCCTGCAGGGATTCCGCCTCACCCTGGTGTTCGTGGCGGTCACGATCGCCGCCGCCGTGGTGGCGAAGGCGCTCTATGGACGGCAGCTGGCCGACGTGGATCCCCTGCACGGGGGGGCCGAAGCCTTCCTGACCCTGAGCAATCTGCTGGTGCTGCTCGGTTTCCGGACGCGGCAGACAGGAGCATCGACATCAGGCATCCCCCCGGGCACCCGCCCCGCCGTCGAATCGCCCGCCCAGCCGACAGCGGCAAGGTGAACAAGTCTTAAGGGGGCGGGGCGCCGGAGGCCTTCGCCCGGAAGATGGGGCGTCGGCAAGTCCAACATGATCGCTCCTCTCCTGGCCATGGCTCCCGCTTCGATCAGCTGGTCTCCGAAGGTGGCCCTGGTCATGATCGTCTGCAACGTCATCGCCATCGCCATCGGCAAGGCCACCATCCAGCAGCCCAACGTGGGGCTGAAGCTGCCCAACGACAGCTTCTTCGGCGGCTTCAGCCACGGCGCCATGCTCGGCACCACCGCGCTGGGCCACATCCTGGGCATGGGCACGATCCTCGGCCTCTCCTCCCGCGGCGTCCTCTGACCGGACCTCGGGCCCTCAGCGCCAGCCGAGCAGGTAGGGCATCGCCCTGAGGCCGTAGCGCTCGAAGCGATAGCCGAACAAGAGGGCCGAGAGATCCTCGGCCCTGCGACCTTCGAGTTGCCGCAGCACCAGGTCCAGACGGCCATCCATCGACGGCCCGTGCAGCCCCAGCCAGGTGTGCCGGGCCAGCCGCCCGCTCAGTGACCAGCGCCAGCCCAGGGCACGCCGCAGCAGCGGCGCGTAGGCCTTCAGGGTGCGCTCCTGAGCAGCCGGACTCCTCAGGTCCTCGTCCAGGGCCCGCACCAGCAGAGGGGCCAGCACCGCGCTGCTGGTCAGGGCGTGGCGGATGCCTTCGCCGCCAAGCAGGTTGGCGGTGCTGACCGCGTCCCCGAGGCCCAGCAGCCGGCCACGCTGATGGGCCTCGCGCCGCCGGATCGTGCTGCGCACCAGACCGCCGTGGCGGTCCAGCACCTCGATGCCGGTGCCGTCCGATCCGAGCCCGAGCAGACGCCGGCCCAGATCGTTCATCAGGCCCCCGAGCGGAGGCTGGCGGCGGCCCGGATCCACCAGCCGGCAGACGCCGAGCTTGAGCACTCCGGGTTCCATCGGGAAGATCCAGCCGTAGCCCTGCGGTACCCAGTCGCTGCCGAGGCAGAAGCTGAGCCGCTCCGCCCAGGCCTGCCAGCACTCGAGGGGCACCCGCAGCAGCCACTCGAGGCCGGCGGCCCGCACCAGTTCGTCCCCCCGCCGGAGGGCCGGAGGGGGATCCCCCAGCAGGGACCTGGCCTGGCCGCTGGCGTCCACCGCCCAGGCGCTGCTGACCCGCAGGAGGCTGCCATCGGCGCGGCGCAGCAGCGTGGTGATCCGCTCGCCATCCTGGTGGCTGGAGCAGGCCTGGAGCCCCAGTTCCACCCGCCCGCCCCACTGGCGACACTGACCGGCCAGCCAGCGGCGCAGGGCGCCGAAGTCGAGCACGACACCCAGGGGCTGCCGGGACGCCCAGCGTCGGGTCGCGCTCCCAGGGCCGATGAGCTGCCATTCCCGCCAGCGGCTCCCCACCACCTCCGCCGGCAGACCGAAGGCGTCCATGGTCTCGATCGGCAGGGCGGCGCTGCTGAAGGCGGAGCGGCCCAGATCGGCGAGCCGGTCGACCAGCAGCACATCCACCCCTTCGCGGGCCAGACGACGCGCCAGATCCCCTCCGGAGGGACCGGCCCCCACCACCAGGACCTGGCAGTGGAGGTCGGCGTCAGACCGCAACGGCGGCAGGAACGGTGGCCCGGGAGACCGGTCCGAAGCGCTCCAGGATCCGGTCGGCCATCTGGACTGGCGTGAGCCCGAGGCTCTCCTTGCTCTGCTGGGGGCTGGCATGGTCCACCAGAACGTCGGGGATGCCGATGCGCAGCACGGGCACCGGCACCGCATGGTCGTTGAGGCTCTCGACCACCGCGGCACCGAAGCCACCGGGCAGGGCTCCCTCCTCCATCGTCACGACCCGGCCGATGCGACGCGCCAGGGGCAGGATCAGGGCCTCGTCGAGGGGACGCAGGAAGCGGGCGTTGACGACCGCCGCCCGCAGGCCCTTCTCCTGCAGCAACCCGGCGGTTGCCATGGCAGGGGCCACCATGGCGCCATAGGCCACGATCAGCAGATCGTCGCCGTCGGTGAGGAGCTCTGCGCGGCCGATCTCGAGGGGCTGCCAGCCTTCGTCCATGAGGGGCACCCCTTCCCCTTCCCCACGGGGGAAGCGGATGGCGCAGGGCCCGTCGTGGGCGATCGCCGTGACCAGCATGCGCTGCAGCTCGGCCTCGTCCTTCGGAGCCATCACCGTGAAGTTGGGAACGGCCCGCAGGTAGCTGATGTCGTACTGGCCCTGGTGGGTGGGGCCGTCGGCACCGACGATCCCGGCCCGATCGAGCACGAAGGTGACGGGCAGCTTCTGGATGCCCACGTCGTGGATGAGCTGGTCGTAGGCCCGCTGCAGGAAGGTGCTGTAGATGGCCACCACCGGCCGGAGGCCTTCGCAGGCCATGCCCGCAGCCATCGTGACGGCGTGCTGCTCGGCGATGCCGACGTCGAAATACTGGTTGGGCAAGGCCTTCTCGAGCAGATCGAGGCCGGTGCCGGTGGCCATGGCGGCCGTGATGCCGACCACGCGGGAGTCCTGCTCGCAGATCTTCACCAGGGTCTGGCCGAACACCTTGCTCCAGCTGGGCGGCTTGGGCTTGCTCGAGGGGTAGGCCCTGCCGGTGGCCAGGTCGAAGGCCGACTGGGCGTGATAGCCCACCTGGTCGGCTTCGGCATAGGGGTAACCCTTGCCCTTGGTGGTCGCCACATGCACCAGCACCGGGCCGTCACAGCGGTGGGCCGCCTGGAAGGTGCGCACCATCTCGGGGATGTCGTGACCGTCGATCGGGCCCATGTAGGTGAAACCCAGCTCCTCGAACACCGCTCCGACCTTGGGGACCGCGAGCCGCTTCATGCTCTCCTTGAGGGTCTTGAGCTCGCTGGGCAGTTCGCCGTGGAGGAACGGCAGATGCTTCACGGCCTCCTCGGCGCTGCCGGAGAGAAACTGCACCGGCTTGCTGAGCCGCATGCGGTTGAGGTGGGTGGAGAGAGCACCCACCGGCGGGGAGATCGACATGTCGTTATCGTTCAGCACCACCAGAAGGCGGGTGCGCGGCAGGTGGCCCGCATGGTTGATGGCCTCCAGGGCCATGCCTCCGGTGAGGGCCCCGTCGCCGATCACGGCGACGCATCGGAAATCCTCGCCGCGCCGGTCGCGGGCCAGGGCCATGCCCAGGGCCGCGGAGATGCTGGTGGAGGCGTGGCCTGCGCCGAAGTGGTCGAAGCGGCTCTCGCTGCGCTTGAGGTAGCCCGCCACGCCGCCCTGCTGGCGCAGCGTGTGGAAATCCTTGTAACGGCCGGTGACCAGCTTGTGGGGATAGGCCTGGTGCCCCACGTCCCAGACCACCCGGTCGCGATCCAGATCGAGGGTCTGGTAGAGAGCGAGGGTGAGCTCCACCACCCCCAGACCCGGACCCAGATGTCCGCCGCTGGTGGAGACCACCTCCAGGTGCTTCTCGCGGATCTGGCGGGCGATGGCTTCGAGTTCGGCGGTGCTCAGACCATGCAGCTGATTCGGATGGCTCAGCTCGCTCAGATGCATGCCGTTCCCTGGTTCCAGACGGCCAATCTACGGGGTTCCCCCAGCCGTACGGCGGCGGATGCCACCGTTCGGGGTCGGCTTGCGACACTGGATCGATGACCGAGGCCGCCTGCGACAACGCCTTTCCCGAGGCCAGCCCCTACCTGCAGAGGATCCTGCGGGCCCGGGTGTACGACGTGGCGATCGAATCCCCCCTCGATCCGGCTCCCAACCTCTCCCGCCGGCTCCACAACCGGGTGCTGCTCAAGCGGGAGGATCTCCAGCCCGTGTTCAGCTTCAAGCTGCGCGGGGCTTACAACAAGATGGCCGGCCTGGCGAGGGCGGACCTGGAGAGGGGGGTGATCGCCGCCAGTGCCGGCAACCACGCCCAGGGGGTGGCCCTGGCGGCCCAGCGTCTGGGCTGCACGGCCGTGATCGTGATGCCGGTGACCACCCCGGAGATGAAGGTGCGCTCGGTGGCGGCCCGCGGCGCCGAGGTGGTGCTCCACGGAGACACCTACGACGAGGCCTGCGAGCAGGCCCACCGGCTGCAGCGGCAGCGTGGCCTCACCTTCATCCACCCGTTCGACGATCCGGACGTGATCGCCGGACAGGGCACGATCGGCCTGGAGATCCTCCGCCAGTGCTCCGATCCCCCGGACGCGATCTACGTGGCGGTGGGCGGTGGCGGCCTGATCGCCGGGATCGCCGCCTACGTGAAGAGCCTCTGGCCCCGGGTGGAGGTGGTGGGTGTGGAGCCGAGCGATGCCGATGCCATGACCCGCTCCCTGGCGGCGGGAGAGCGGGTGCGGCTGGAGCAGGTGGGCCTCTTCGCCGATGGCGTCGCCGTGCGTCAGGTGGGCGAGCACACCTTCGCCCTGGCCCGGCGCTACGTCGACCGCATGGTCACGGTGGACACCGACGAGATCTGCGCTGCCATCAAGGACGTCTTCGAGGACACCCGCTCGATCCTCGAACCGGCCGGCGCTCTCTCGGTGGCCGGGATGAAGAAGGATGTGGCACAGCGGCACCTCCGGGACCGCTCCCTGGTGGCGGTGGCCTGCGGCGCCAACATGAACTTCGACCGGCTGGCCTTCGTGGCCGAACGGGCCGAACTGGGAGAGGAGCGGGAGGCCCTGCTGGCGGTGGAGATCCCGGAGCGTCCCGGCAGTCTCGCCCGGTTCTGCGCCGTCCTGGGCCAGCGCAGCCTCACCGAATTCAGCTACCGGCTGGCGGATCCCCGCCTGGCCCACATCTTCGTGGGGGTGCAGATCAGCGGCCATCAGGACACCGGCCGGCTGATGGCCGATCTGGAGGCCCAGGGGTTTCCCTGCCTCGATCTGAGCGGCAACGAGCTGGCCAAGCTGCACCTCTGCCACATGGTGGGGGGACGCCTGCCGGCCAGCGCCGGCGATGCGCGCAAGCAGGGGGTGGAGAGGCTCTACAGGTTCGTCTTCCCGGAGCGGCCCGGGGCACTGATGGCCTTCGTGAACGCCCTGCATCCCAACTGGAACATCAGCATCTTCCACTACCGCAATCACGGTGCCGACGTGGGGCGGATCGTGGTGGGAGTGCAGGTGCCGCCGGCGGAGCGGGACGAGTGGGAGGCCTTTCTGGCCGATCTTCCCTATCAGCACTGGGAGGAGACCGACAACCCCGCCTATCGCCTGTTCCTGGGCGAGATGGAGCGGCCCCTGGCCAGCCCGGGCGGGCTGGTGGGCGTCTGAGCCCTGCGATACGTTGCCGCCAGACCGTGTGCCGGACGTCACCATGCCCGGGCCCGACCACGACGCCCCGCCACCCTCCCCTGAGAACGGTGCGCCGGCGGCTGCGATCGGCGCCGTTCCCGGCCTCTCCCTGCCGGCGCGGCTGGAGGCGATCCTGTATCTCAAGGGCAGGCCCCTCGACCTGGACGAGCTGGCCGCCATCGCAGGCATCGGCAGGGAGGAGGCGGAGCTGGGCCTGATCACCCTGATGGCCGACTACGCCCACAGGGACACCGCCCTGGAGATCCACCAGGAAGGCCGGCGCTACAGCCTGCAGCTGCGCTCGGGCCTGGGGGATCTGGTGCAGGACCTACTGCCGGTGGATCTCTCCGTTGCCGCCCTGCGGACGCTGGCCACCATCGCCCTCAAGAAGCGGCTGCTGCAGTCGGAACTGGTGGAGCTGCGGGGCTCCGGCGCCTATGACCACATCAAGGAGCTGCTGGCACAGGATTTCATCGAGCGCCGTCGCCAGAGTGACGGCCGCTCCTACTGGCTCAGCCTCAGCGAGAAGTTCCACCGCACCTTCTCCCTGCAGGCGGAGGATCTGGCCGCCCTGGACGCCCGCCTGCAGGCCGCCGGAGCCGCCGGAGCCGCCGACGAGGAACCCTCTCCATAGAGTTGGCGGGCGGCCGCTGCCTCACCCACCCGACCTTCTCGATGAACATCCTCATCTTTCTGCTCCAGGTGCTGGCCCAGACCCTGAGCATCTATCTCGTGGTGCTGCTGGCAAGGGTCCTGCTGAGCTGGTTTCCCAACCTCGACTGGAGCAACCCGGTGCTCTCCAGCGTGAGCGCCATCACCGATCCCTACCTGAACGCCTTCCGCGGCATCATTCCTCCCCTCGGGGGCCTGGATCTCTCGGCCCTGCTGGCCTTCATCGCCCTGCAGCTGATGCAGAGCCTGCTGGGGGCCTCCATCGCCACCCTCTCCGCTGGCCTGGCTTACTGAGGCATCGCCGGCGGGGCCTGCCGTGAGCTGTCCTCAGGACGCGGCGAGGCCCTGCTCCAGGGGCAGAAGTTCGTCGTCAACCCCGGCGCGGCTGCGCACCGGCGCGTTGAATCCCCTGGCACGGACCTTCACCGACCGCAGGGGACCGGGGGTTCCGGCGGGCACCGCCAGCCGCAGTGCAAAGCTGGAGCGGCCGGGAGGGATGTCGCCGATGGAGCCCACCCGGCTCCGGTTGGGAAGCACGGGTTCGCCGCTGGCATCCAGGATCAGGCCGAACACGTCGGTGTCCACGACGGGCCTGGAACCTGGATTCAGCACCACCCCCCGCAGGGCCCAGCAGCTGGCACCCATGGGCCTGGCCAGGTCCGGCTGGGTGGCCAGATCGCCGCTGGGGCAGAGCTCCAGCACCACGTCCGACACCTGCAGATCGGCGGCCCGGGCCCGGGCTGGGGCGGCCAGCAGCAGGACCAATCCCAGGGCGAGCGCGGTGAGCAGCCGGAGCAGCCCGTTCATCGGCCGGGTCTCCTGCAGGGGGGGCTCTGTTGGCGCAGTCTCTGTCGGCCGGATCTTTCGTTGCCTCAACGCCGGTCGCCGCTGCCTCCGATCACGTTACGGTCCGCCCGGCTGGCCAGCTTGGCGAGGTTGGCGCTGGCCACGGTCTCCAGATCGAGGCCCAGTTCGGTGGCCAGCTGGGCGACGTACCAGAGCACGTCTCCCAGTTCCAGCAGCAGGTCGTCACGAACCTCCGGGCTGAACTGGCCGCCGCGGTCGCGCAGCACCTTCTTCACCTTGTCCGCCACCTCTCCGGCCTCGCCGCAGAGTCCCAGGGTGGGGTAGATGGGGTTGTCCCCCGCGTCGGGATAGCGCGCGGTCTCACGGGAGCGCCGCTGGTAGGTCTGAAAGTCCATGGCTAGCGAGCCCCTGGCCAGTCCGGATGGTAGTTTCCGGCCTTCCAGCAGGTCGTCCGATGGCCCCCAACGATCTCATGCGTCGCACTAAGATCGTGGCCACGATCGGACCCGCCACCGAATCCCCGGAGGTGCTGCGGCAGCTGATCCGGGCCGGTGCCACCACGTTCCGGCTCAACTTCTCCCACGGCGACCACAGCGACCACGCCGAGCGGATCGCCACCATCCGCCAGGTGGCCCATGAGCTGGGCGTTCACATCGGCATCCTTCAGGATCTGCAGGGCCCCAAGATCCGGCTGGGGCGCTTCCAGGCCGGTCCGATCACCCTGGCCAAGGGAGACACCTTCTCGCTCACGTCCCGCTCGGTCAACTGCGACAACGCCATCGCCACCGTCACCTATGAGCGCCTGGCGGAGGAGGTGACCACCGGCAGCCGCATCCTGCTCGACGACGGTCGGGTGGAGATGGTGGTGACGGAGGTCGACGGGCCGGCCCAGACCCTGAAGTGCCGGGTCACGGTCGGGGGGGTGCTGTCCAACAACAAGGGGGTCAACTTCCCCGACGTGCAGCTCTCGATCCGTGCCCTCACCCCCAAGGATCGCCGCGACCTGGCCTTCGGCCTGCAGCAGGGGGTCGACTGGGTGGCCCTCAGCTTCGTGCGCAATCCCTCCGACATGCTGGAGATCCGTGAGCTGATCCGCAGCCAGGGCCACAACACCCCGGTGGTGGCGAAGATCGAGAAATTCGAGGCCATCGACGCCATCGACGCCATCCTGCCCCTCTGTGACGGGGTGATGGTGGCCCGGGGCGACCTCGGCGTGGAGATGCCCGCCGAGGAGGTGCCGCTGCTGCAGAAGGAGCTGATCCGCAAGGCCAACAGCCTCGGCATCCCGATCATCACGGCCACCCAGATGCTCGATTCGATGGCCTCCAGCCCCAGGCCCACCCGGGCCGAAGTGAGCGACGTGGCCAATGCCATCCTCGACGGCACCGACGCGGTGATGCTCTCCAACGAGACCGCCGTGGGCGACTACCCGGTGGAGGCGGTGGCCACGATGGACCAGATCGCGCGCCGCATCGAGCGCGACTACCCCCAGCGGGTGCTGGACAGCCACATGGCCACCACCATCCCCAACGCCATCTGCCAGGCGGTCAGCAGCATCGCCCGCCAGCTCAACGCCGCGGCGATCCTGCCGCTCACGAAGACCGGTTCCACCGCCCGCAACGTCAGCAAGTTCCGCCCGAGCACCCCGATCCTGGCCATCACCGGCGATGTCGCCGTGGCCCGCCAGCTGCAGCTGGTCTGGGGGGTCAACCCCCTGCTGATCCACGACGAGGCCACCAGCAGCCGCACCTTCAGCGTTGCGATGGCAGCGGCTCAGGAGAAGGGACTGCTGAGCGCCGGGGATCTGGTCGTGCAGACCGCCGGCACTCTGGAAGGGGTGAGTGGCTCCACCGACCTGGTGAAGGTGGGCATCGTGTCGGCAGTGATGGGTCGCGGCGTTGGCATCGGCAGCGGCACCGTCAGCGGCAAGGTGCGGCTGGCCAGCACCCCGGAGGATGCGGCCCGCCTCGAGCCCGGCGAGATCCTGGTGGTGCGGGAAACCAGCGCGGCCTATCTGGAGGCCATCCGCAAGGCCCGCGGGGTGATCGCGGAGGAGGAGGGCCGCCAGAGCCACGCGGCCGTGATCGCCGAGCGCCTCGGGGTGCCCGTGATCGTGGGTGTGGCCAACGCCACCGCCGAACTCCGCATGGGTGAGGTGGTCACCCTGGAACTGCAGGAGGGGGTGGTCCACCGCGGTCCGAAGAGCGCCTACCCCTCGACGGTGCCACCGTTCTTCTAGAACCGGGATCCCCACAACTCGCCGTCATGGCCCCCAAGCTGCCCCTGAGCGAAACGGTGGCCATGGCGCTGCACACCCTGCGCTCCAACCGGCTGCGCAGCCTGCTCACCATGCTCGGCATCGTCATCGGCAACGCCTCGGTGATCACCTTGGTGGGGGTCGGGCGGGGCGCCCAGAACCTGGCGGAAAGCCAGCTCAGCACCCTGGGGGCCAACGTGCTGTTCGTCGTGCCGGGCAACAACGACACCCGTCGCCAGGGCATCGAGACGCCCCGCACCCTCGTTCTGGAGGACGCCAGAGCGATCGCCGAGCAGGTGCCCAGCGTGCGACGGGTGGCCCCCCAGATCACCCAGAACGCGGTGATCCAAGCCGACGGCTTCAGTGCCTCGGCACCCGTGTCGGGAGTGACGCCCGAGTTCCTGCCGGTACGCAGCTTCGAGGTGGCCCGCGGGCGCTTCATCGATGAGCGGGATCTCCAGGCCGCCCGCAACGTCGTGGTGATCGGGCCGGACCTGCGGGACAAGCTGATGCCCACCGGCGAGGCCCTCGGCCGCCGCCTGCGCATCCGTGACAAGTCCTTCGAGGTGATCGGGGTGCTGGCGGCCAAGGGTGCCGTGTTCGGCTCCAACCAGGACGAGAGCGCCTACATCCCCCTCACCACGATGGTGAGCCAGATCAGCGGCCGTGATCCCACCTACGGCGTCAGCCTCAGCTTCATCAGCGTGGAAGCGCGCGACGAGGCGAGCACCGGCGCGGCGGCCTTCCAGATCACCAACCTGCTGCGCCAGCGCCATCGCCTGCTGCGGGAGGACGACTTCGCCGTGCGGTCCCAGAAGGACGCTCTCACCATCGTCGGCACCATCACCGGTGGACTCACCCTGATGCTGGGGGCCATCGGAGCCGTTTCCCTGCTGGTGGGCGGGATCGGCATCATGAACATCATGCTGGTGTCGGTGAGCGAGCGCACCGAGGAGATCGGTCTGCGCAAGGCCCTCGGGGCCCGAAGCAGCGACGTCCTGCTGCAGTTCCTGGTGGAGTCGCTGGTGCTCGCCGGTCTGGGGGGCGTCATCGGCAGTGCCATGGGGCTGGGGACGGTGGCCCTGGTGGCCAGCTTCACTCCCCTGCCGGCCACGATCGAGGCCGGAACGGTGCTGCTGACGGTGGGGCTCTCCGGATCGATCGGGCTGTTCTTCGGGGTGGTGCCGGCACGCCGGGCCGCCCGGCTGGATCCGATCGCCGCTCTCCGGAGCCTCTGAGCGGCCTACGCCCTGAGCACCGGCCGGACCCCCAGAGGCAGACGTCCAGAGGCAGACGTCGAAAAGGAGGCGCCTGCGCCTAAACGGAGATCGGAGCCTGGTCACCGGAAGAAAACATTAAGTCTGGTGATCGGTCGCGTCGGTCACCAAACCCCCACAGGCTGGAGTGGCTTCATGGTCTGGACGCAGCTCAAGCAAACGTGTTGGACCAGTTGTCCCGGGTGGAACAGATCGATTGCGGCTATCGCAACGGTTCCGACCGCATGGTGATCCTGCGCTGCATCGGACCCGATCATTTCTTCCTGGAACGGGTCGTCTTTCCCTTCGAAGTGCTGGCCTTCGTATGCCCCGGCAGCAGCGAGGTGGAGATCTGGACCCATGGCCTGGGCGGTCCGGAACTGCTCGAGTCGATCGGGGCCCGGGAGCTGATCGTGGCCTCGGCCCCCGCTGCCGAGCCCACCGCCGGCAGCCCGGAGTCCAACCCATGGTGGCTGGCCAGCTGAGTCCCGTTGGGACGCCGGCAGCCTCCCGGAGACGGGCCTCTCGCCCCTAAGGTTGTTAAAAAGCGTCTCAACCATGAACCAGCGCTGGCGTGTCCTCGCTCTCTGGCTCCTGCCCGTCGCCGTGGCCGTGTTTCTCGGCTGGCAGCTGCTGAGTTCCGGAGGCCGGCTGGTTCCCGGTGGTGCCGGCACCAGCGGCAGTTCGCGCAACGTCGCCGTGGCCCGGATGAGTTACGGCCGGTTCCTGGATTACGTCGATGCCGGCAGGGTCACCGCCGTCGACATCTTCGACGGCGGTCGCTCGGCGGTGATCGAGGCTGTGGATCCTGACCTCGACAACCGGGTGCAGCGCCTGCGGGTCGATCTTCCCGGCGTGGCACCCGAGCTGATCAACAAGCTCAAGGGCCAGGGCATCAGCTTCGATGTCCATCCCCCCAGAACCACCCCTCCCGCCATCGGTCTTCTCGGCAATCTGCTGTTCCCACTGCTGCTGATTGGCTCGCTTGTCTTCCTCGCCCGTCGCTCCTCCGGCATGCCAGGTGGCCCCGGACAGGCCATGCAGTTCGGCAAGTCCAAGGCCCGTTTCGCCATGGAAGCCGAGACCGGCGTCATGTTCGACGACGTGGCGGGTGTGGAGGAGGCCAAGCAGGACCTTCAGGAGGTGGTGACCTTCCTCAAGACTCCCGAACGATTCACCTCCGTGGGTGCCAAGATCCCCCGTGGAGTCCTCCTGGTGGGTCCTCCGGGCACCGGCAAGACCCTTCTCGCCAAGGCGATCGCCGGAGAAGCGGGTGTCCCCTTCTTCTCGCTCTCCGGATCGGAGTTCGTGGAGATGTTCGTGGGTGTCGGCGCCAGCCGCGTGAGGGACCTGTTCAAACGGGCCAAGGAAAACAGCCCGTGTCTGATCTTCATCGATGAGATCGACGCCGTCGGCCGCCAGCGCGGCGCCGGCATCGGCGGCGGCAACGACGAGCGGGAGCAGACCCTGAACCAGCTCCTCACGGAGATGGATGGCTTCGAGGGCAACAGCGGCATCATCATCATCGCCGCCACCAACCGTCCCGATGTGCTCGATTCGGCCCTGATGCGCCCGGGCCGTTTCGATCGCCAGGTCACCGTCGATGCCCCCGACATCAAGGGACGTCTCTCGATCCTCAAGGTCCACAGCCGCAACAAGAAACTCGCGGACGATGTCTCGCTCGAGATGATTGCCCGCCGGACCCCGGGGTTCACCGGTGCCGACCTGGCCAACCTGCTCAACGAAGCGGCCATCCTCACAGCGCGGCGTCGCAAGGAGGCCACCGGCCTGGCCGAGATCGACGACGCCGTCGACAGGATCATCGCGGGCATGGAGGGCAAGCCCCTCACCGATGGGCGCAGCAAGCGGCTGATCGCGTATCACGAAGTGGGCCACGCCCTGGTGGGCACCCTGGTGAAGCACCACGATCCCGTCCAGAAGGTCACTCTCATCCCCCGCGGCCAGGCCCAGGGCCTCACCTGGTTCGCCCCCGACGAGGAGCAGATGCTGGTCAGTCGGGCCCAGCTTCGTGCCCGGATCATGGGGGCCCTGGGGGGCCGGGCCGCCGAGGATGTGGTGTTTGGCCATGCGGAAGTGACCACCGGTGCCGGTGGTGACATCCAGCAGGTGGCCTCGATGGCTCGTCAGATGGTGACCCGCTTCGGCATGAGCGAGCTGGGTCCGATGTCGCTCGAGGCCGGCAATCAGGAGGTCTTCCTCGGGCGCGATCTGATGACCCGCAGCGATGTCTCCGATGCCATCGCCCACAAGATCGATGCGGCGATCCGGCACATCGTCCAGAGCTGCTATGCAGACACGGTGAAACTTGTGGCCGAGCACCGGGCCTGCATGGACCGGCTGGTGGAACTGCTGATCGAGAAGGAAAGTCTGGACGGGGATGAATTCCGCCTCATCGTGTCCGAGTTCGCCACCATCCCCGAGAAGGAACGGTTCTCTCCTCTGCTCACCTCCTCAGACAAGGAGGGATCCACCGAATCCACCAAGTCCACCCCTCAGACTTTCCCCGTTCCGGATACTGCGGACGCCTCCTGAAGCCCGGCTGGGCAGATTGTTCAGCAAAATTGTTTATCACAATCGGGGCCTGGATCTCCCAGGCCCTTTGTTGTTGGTCGTTCCGCCGAAGACCGAAGGGTAATGTTGTTCCGGTTAGATCCGTTGAGTTCAGACAGGCCGTACCGGCCTCTTCTCGATGACCTTGTCGATCAGGCCATAGGCCATCGCTTCGGCGGGCGACATGAAGAAATCGCGGTCTGTGTCGATCTGGATCTTCTCGAGGTCCTGCCCCGTGCGCGCAGCCAGCTCCCTGTTGAGCTTATCCTTCAGGTAGAGGATCTCATCTGCCTGGATCCGGATGTCACTGGCCTGGCCGCGGGCGCCACCCAGGGGCTGGTGGATCATGATCCGGGAGTGGCTCAGGCTGCTGCGCTTGCCCTTCGCGCCGGCACAGAGCAGGAAGGCGCCCATGCTGGCGGCGAGGCCGACGCAGACTGTCTGGACGTCGGGCTTGATGTGCTGCATCGTGTCGAAGATCCCCAGGCCGTCGTAGACCGAACCTCCCGGTGAATTCACATAGAGAAAGATATCCTTGTCGGGATCTTCAGCTTCGAGAAAGAGAAGCTGGGCCACCACGCGATTGGCCGACTCGGCCGTCACCGGCTCCCCCAGAAAGATGATCCGCTCCCGTAACAGGCGGGAGTAGATGTCGAAGGCTCTCTCTCCACGGCCCGACTCCTCGATGACGATCGGGATCATGGGCTCAATGCAGGCGAGTGAAACGATCTTACCGAGGCGCCGATCGGGGTGAGTGCCTGCAGCGCTAAGGTCGCAGCATTGAAGATCCGAACCGCGTGAGCGCCGCTCTCACCGTTGCCGACAGCAAGCGTGCCTTCCACGGCGCCTTTCCCCATGTCATCGGCCCGCTGTACCGGCGGATGGTCGACGAGCTGCTGGTGGAGCTCCACCTGCTCAGCCGCCAGAAGGGCTTCCAGACCAACCCCCTCTTCGCCGTGGGCCTCCTTCAGGTCTTCGAGGGCTTCGCCCGAGGCTACCGGCCGGAGGAACACAAGGGTCCCCTGTTCGAGGCGCTCTGTGCCTCCTCCGGGTTCGACGGCCCTCAGCTGAAACGTCAGTGCGACGAAGCCCTGGCCGCCATGGGCCGTCACAGCCAGCAGGAGGTGCGCGAGTGGATCGAGCGACAGGGAGAAGGCGCCCCCCCGCCGGTGGCGGAGGCCCTCGCCAGCATCCGGCGGCCCGACTTCCACTATTCCCGTCTGATGGCGGTCGGCCTTCTGACCCTGCTGGAGCAGGCCATCGACGACGACGCCATGGAACCCCAGGCCCTGCGCCAGCTCGCCCACGACATCGGAGAGTCGATGGGCCTGCTGCGCGACCGGCTCGACAAGGACCTCTCCCTCTACGCGAGCAACCTGGAGAAGATGTCCATGGCCGTCGAACTGATGGAGGAGACCGTGGCTTCCGAGCGCCGCCGCCGCGAGCGCCAGGCGGTCAGCGGTTCAACCGAAGGCGTCCCCTCAGCCGGCTGACCTGCTCGGTGGCGTTCCCCTCGGGCAGGGGGGCGGCGTTCATCCAGAGCTGATCCGAGCGGCGGACCAGATCCGGCATCTGCTCGGGCAGCAGACCCAGCAGATCGAGGGCCTGGGGCCTCACCCGCAGCCTGAGTTCCCCTGCAGCGAGAGCCGGGTCTCCCGAGGGCTCCATGGGCGGCCTCCGGGAGGGGACGGGGCCGAGGAACAGGAGCAGCTGGGGCGAGGGTCCAGGCTCTGTGATCCAGCGCCAGCCCCCCAGCACCACCCCGTCGTCTTGACGCCGCCAGGTGGCCGACTGCGCCTGGGAAGCCGCGCTGGCTGCGGGAGCGCCGGCACCGCTCCCGTCCTTCAGACCCTGCCCCTGCAGCGAGCGGGCCAGGCCCACCAGAAGGCCCCTCCAGGCCTGCCGTTCGCGGCCCACCGCCACCTGGAGTTCGAGCGAGGCCTGGAAGGGACCGCTCGGATGGGGCTGGAGGCGCAGGCGGAAGGGGGAACGGCGCAGCAGGGCCAGGCCCTTCGAATCGATCCCGTAGCGGGCCGCCAGAGGGTCGCGGATCAGCTGACGCGAGAGCAGCCCTCCGAAAAGCTGCTCCAGCGAGGACCCCTTCAGTTCCAGCAGCACATCCACTGGCAGCGGCGCTGGCAAGGGATCCTCGTCTTCGCGCCCCGGCGGCGGGCCGGCCACTCCCGGGCCTCCGGCCCGGGCCGCCGCCTCTCCCTGCCAGCGCACACCGTCACCGTCCAGCGCGAGGGAGAGGCAACCCTCCTGATAAGCCTCCAGCAGAGGAGCCACCGGGCCCACCAGTACCGCCAGCGCGGTCGCGTTCCAGAACACCCCCTGCCCCTTCTCCAGCCGCGGCAGACAGGCGCTGTAGAGACCCCTGCCGGCCCGCTGCTCCGGCCGCAGCTGGTCCTGGAGCAGACGGCGAGAGAGGGGGTCGGGCGCCACCACCAGAAGGTTTCCCACCCGCAGGGCATTGGCGGGGTTGGGGCCGCGGCGGTCTTCGGAGGAGATCACCGGCACGGCCAGATAGGCCCCGCCATCGGCGTGACTGCCCCAGAACTGCCACCAGAAGCGGCGCTGCTCACGCCACAGCCGGTAGGCCAGCGCGTCACCGAGACGCTCCCTCCAGAGGGGCGGCACAGGGCGCTCCGGACTGGCCGGAAAGCTCTGCAGCAGGCTCGCGGCAGCCATCAGCTGCTCGAGTCCCTGGGCCCTGGGTCGGGGCCAGCGCCACAGGGCCAGGCTCGGCAGGAGCAGCAGCAGCAGCACCGCGACCGAGGTGAGCGTCAGCGGGGGCAGGGCAGGCCGCGGCAGCCTCGTCAGGGGGCTGCGCAGAACGTCGGGCAGGGGTCTCATGGGATCGCCGACAACGGGCGGCCGTAGAGGGTGGTGCGCTCCCGCACCGGCCGCCCCAGGCGGGCGGCGGCGGCCCGCAGGGCGGCGGGGGTCTGACGGATGCCGCCGAGGGCCCCGGCCATCGTGGTGATGTGCTCCTCCATCAGCGTTCCGCCCAGATCGTCGCAACCCCAGCGCAGGGCTTCCGCCGCCACCGGCAGGGTGAGCTTCACCCAGCTGGGCTGGTGATGGGGGAACGCGGGACCGAGCAGCAGACGGACCTGGGCGGTGAGCAGGAGCATCGCGGAAGGATCGGGTTGATCGCGTCCAACCCGGCGGCGCAGGGGCGCCGGGGCCATGGCGCCGAC
This sequence comes from Cyanobium sp. CACIAM 14, assembly GCA_000708525.1. Taxonomy (GTDB): domain Bacteria; phylum Cyanobacteriota; class Cyanobacteriia; order PCC-6307; family Cyanobiaceae; genus Cyanobium. The sequence continues at coordinate 116,150 of JMRP01000004.1, read as the reverse complement.
GAAGGGCAGCAGGACGAATTCGCTGAAACCCGGAAGGCCGAGCCGACGGGCCTGCCGCTGGATCGCCACCAGGCTGAGCAGATGGGCGGCCCGGTCGGCGGCACCCTCCACATGGCCGGCCATCAGCGTGGCGGTGCTGGCCAGGCCGCGGCGATGCACCTGCAGGATCACCGCCACCCAGGCCCGGGCAGAGAGCTTCTCGGGACAGATCAGGCGGCGCACCGCGTCGCTCAGCACCTCGGCGGCGGTGCCGGGCACCGAACCGAGCCCCGCCGCCTGGAGCTCCGCCAGGACCGTTTCGAGGGAAACGCCATCCCGCTCGGCGATGAAGAGAAGCTCCTGGGGTGAGAAGGCATGCAGGTGGAGGTCCGGGGCCGCCCGCCGCAGCCGGCGCAGGAGATCGGCGGCGAAGGCCAGATGGCTGCCGCCGAGCCGGGCATCAGGATCGAGCGCAGCCTGCAGGCAGAGCTCGGTGGCGCCGCTGCGGCAGGCCTCCTCGGCGCGCCGCTCGAGTTCCTCGGGAGGGAGGCGGTACGCCCCCGGCTCGCCGGCCTCTCGGCGGAACGCACAAAACTGGCAGCGCAGCACGCAATGGTTGCTGGTGTTGAGGTTCCTGTTGACGACGTAGGTGACGGTGTCGCCCACCAGACGGTGTCGCAGGGTGTCGGCAGCGTGGCGCAGCTGGTCGCGTTCGCTCCCCAGCTCCTGGGACGGACCGGCAGCCGGCGGGAGGAAGGGGCGCTCGAGCAGGGCGAGGGCTATCCCCGGCAGGTCGCTGTCCTGAAGGGGCAGGCCCGGCCGGGCGGCCAGCTGCTGATGCGTGGCCTCCAGGGCGTCGAGAAGGTCTGCAAGCGAGAGGGCCCGGAAGCGTTCGGCTGCAGCCGCGGGAGGAGGCGGCTGCAGCAGTTGGCCAGCCTGCTCCCAGGTGTCGGGAGCGAGGCTCACGAACGGGAGCGGGCTTCCTGTGCCTTGCGGCGCCGCCGGTCACGCCATTCGACCGTGGAGAGATAGATCACTCCGACCGTCACGAAGAGCAGCAGGGCCGAGGCCAGACCCGCCAGCAGGGTGGTGGTGGAGGGGAGGGCCAGCTCAGAAACCGATGGTGTTGTCACCGTTCCGGCCCCACACCACCATGGCGATCGAGAAGGTGAACATGGCCGCCAGGGCGGACCAGCCAAGGGTGATCAACATCGAGCCCGCATCAGGGATGGGCGCATGTTACCTACGCTGGTGATCGGCAGTCGCCGAAGGTTCATGGTCGTCACTCCCACCCGAAGCACCGCCGAGGCGGGTCAGCGTCTGCAGGAGCGTTACCCCGACGTTCACGTGATCGTGCTGGACGACGATGTCAACACCTTCCAGCATGTGGTGGACGCCCTGGTGCGCCATCTGCCCGGCATGCAGCCCGATCGGGCCTGGCAGCTGGCCCATCGGATCGATGCCGAGGGATCAGCGGTGGTCTGGAGCGGTCCCCTCGAGCAGGGGGAGCTCTATCACCAACTGCTGGCGGCCGAGGGACTGACGATGGCACCCCTGGGCCGGGGCTGAGCAGGCCGCCATGGGCAGGCTGGTCATCACCCACAGCACCTACGTGGAGGGCCTGATCCCGCTCCTGAGGAAACTGGCGAGGCTGGCGGACATCGACACGATCACCCCCGCGGTGATCACCCGCGTGCGGGGACGCAGCAACGGGCTGCGGCTGCGGGTGTCGAGCCCGATCACCGGAGGGCACAAGCTGCTGGCCCGCCGGGGCACCACGGCCCAGGAGGTCTTCGTGGTCACCCGTCTGAGTCGGGATCAACTGCAGGAGCAGCTGGATCGGCTGGCGAGCTGACCAGGGTGGTGGGGGCGGCGCGTTCGTAGACCGCCGGCGCGCGGAAGCGGGCATAGGCCCCGCCATCGCGGAACCATCCCCTGCCCTCCACCACCTGCAGTTCGAGAGCGTTCAGCCCCCAGCGGCGGGTCAGGTAGGCGGCCGCGGCGGCGTCATCGATGCGGGATTGCCCCCAGGCCACGATGGCCAGGGCCAGAGCCCTGATCCTCAGGGCGCCGGCCGGACTCTCCTGAATCTCCTCCTCGAGCAGGAAGGTGCGGAATTCGCTGTCCCGCTCCGCCTCCAGTGAATATTTCTGCAGGTAGAGGGCCCGGGCGCGGGGGAAGACGGGGCCCGGGGCGCGGGCGAGCAGCCGCTCGAAGGCGTGCTGGAAGCTGGGTGAATCGCTGGCCACGGCGACGAACGGACTTGCTTCCAGCTTGCCTGCCACCAGCGGCCGCCATGATGCGGATCCCTCTCCCCGACAGCATGGCCTGTACGCCCGCCGATCTGGCCGGTGCCCTGCGCTGGCGCTATGCCACCAAGCGCTTCGATGCCGGCCGCCGCATCCCGGCGCCGATCTGGGCGGCCCTGGAGGACGCCCTGGTGCAGAGCCCATCCAGCTACGGACTGCAGCCCTGGAAGTTCCTGCTGATCGAGGATCCCAAGCTGCGCGCGGCGCTGCGGCCCCATTCCTGGGATCAGCCCCAGATCACCGACTGCTCGCACCTGGTGGTGTTCCTGGCCCGCACCGCCATCGGCCCGGAGGATCTGGACCGCCTGATCCAGGCCACCGCCGAGGCCAGAGGACTGACGGCGGAGCAGCTCGAACCGTACCGCTCGCTGATGCAGAAGGACCTGATCGACGGACCCCGCAGCGGAGCGATCGATCGCTGGGCCAGCAACCAGGTGTACATCGCCCTGGGAACCTTTCTCACCGCGGCGGCTCTGATGGCGGTGGATGCCTGCCCGATCGAGGGATTCTCCCCCGCCGACTACGACCGGATCCTGCACCTGGAAGGCGGTCCCTACCGGAGCTGCGTGGTGTGCGCGGCCGGCTACCGCCACCACGAGGATCGCTACGCCTCCCTGGCCAAGGTCCGCTATGCGCCGGAGAGCCTGATCGAGATCCGTTGAGGAGTGGCGTCCATCGGCCGACCGACGGCCATCGGGGACGCCAGGGAAAGAGGGTGGACCACCATGCCGTCTTGCCCCAGTGTTCGACCTGGAAGAACCAGATGGGGTGTCAGGGGCGGGGCTTCGTTTCCGGCAGGGAAGCCGGTATACGTTGCCGTCGCTGAAGACTCCCCGCGTCGAAAGGAAGTCAGATCAGAAAACTGTGAAAGGCAGTCACCAACACAGCAGTCCGAGTTCATCCTAAGGGGTGTTTCCGCTGGGAAGCGGCCAGATGGCCCGCACCTCGGCCAGCCTGCGGCGCCTCTCCCGCTCCCGCTCGGCCGCCGTGCCGCCCTCCAGCAGCATGGTGAGATGGCCCAGCTTGCGGCCCGCCCGCCCCCCTTCTTGCCATACCAGTGCAGGTGGGCCCCCTCGAGGGCTGCCAGGGCGCGCCGACGTTCCAGCTGCTCGGGGTCGCCGTCGTCGGGACCGAGCAGATTCACCATCAGGGCCCCGGGGACCACCGGATCGGTGGGCCCCATGGGCAGGCCGGCAACGATGCGCACCTGCTGGGCGAACTGGCTGGTGCGGCAGGCCTCGATGCTGAAGTGGCCGGAGTTGTGGGTGCGGGGCGCCAGTTCGTTGACCTGCAGTCCGCCGGGACCGTAGAAGAATTCGATCGACAGCACCCCCACGTAGTCCAGGGCGGTGAGCAGGGACGCGGCCACGTTGCGGGCGAACACCTCGACCCGGTGATCCACCGGAGCAGGGAACAGCACCCAGTCACAGACGCGGCGGTGCTGATGGGTCTGCACCAGGGGGAAGCAGTCCACCTGCCCGAGCTTGTTCCGGCAGGCCACCAGGGCGAGCTCCAGCTCGAAGCTCACCAACTCCTCGAGGATCCAGTCGCCGGGATCGACCCTGCCCAGCAGCTCCTCGAGGGCAGCCTGGTCGGCCAGGGGGATCGTGCCCCGGCCGTCGTAGCCGCCCCGGCTGGCCTTGGCCATCAGGGGGAAGGTGAAACCGTCCGGGAGCCGTGGAGGGGATGGCGGGGCTTCCGGCAGGGGCAATGGCACAGGCGATCCGGCGGCCACCGCGGCCTGCGCTCCCTCCGGACGGGCAGGTGCGCTGGGCCGGAGCACCTCGGCCAGCGCACACCAGTGCGGGGCGGGCAGATGCAGATCATTGAGCAGCCGGCGCTGGGAGGCCTTGCTGAGCAGGGGCTGCAAGGCATCGAGACTGGGGCGGAAATCGATCCACGGGCCGTCCAGCGCCCGGAGGGCATCGACGGGAATCCACTCGTTCTCGAAGCTGATCGCGCTGCAGCGGTTGGCCAGCTCCCGCGTGGCGACCACATCGTCGACCGGCGCCAGCACGACACTGGCGGCACCGCGGGTGGCCGGATCATCGGCGCCGGGGGTCTGCACGTGCAGGGGCACGCCAAGGTCTTCGGCCGCCTCGGCCAGCATCCAGGCCAGCTGGCCACCCCCCACGATGCCGATGGCTCCTGGGGGAGCGTGGGAGGCCTGGCTCATGGGGTCCGCGCCGGTCTGCACCCTGGAGGATCGTTCACCTCAGCGCACCAGCCTGCCACCGGGGGGTCAAGCCTCACTGGAGGGGGTTGTCGGCGGCGAAGGCGTAGCGGATCAGGCTGAGCAGCAGGACGATCAGGAACAGGGCCAGCCCCACCGTGCAGGCGTAGCTGATCTCCAGTTCGGAGAAGGCCTGGTCATAGACGTAGTAGACGATCGTGCGGGTGCTGTCGGCCGGGCCGCCCTGGGTCATGAGGTAGACCTCCTCGAACACCTTGGTGGCCCCGATGGCCGAGATCACCGCCACCAGGGTGATGTACGGACGCAGCAGGGGCAGGGTGATGTCGAGGTGGCGGCGCCATCCCTCGCTGCCATCGAGGGCCGCCGCCTCGTAGAGATCGGCGGAGATCCCCTGCAGTCCGGCCAGGAAGATGATCATGTAATAACCCAGACCCTTCCATAGGGTCACCAGCATCACCGAGGGCAGGGCCAGGGCGGCGGAGGTGAGGAAGCCGATCGGGGTGAAGCGATCCCCGAGCAGCGCCGACAGCCAGCCGTTGATCAGGCCGTTCTCGGCGTAGAGCCAGCGGAAGGCGATCGCCGCCACCACCAGCGACACCAGCACCGGCGTGTAGAACGCGCCGCGGAACCAGTGGATCCCGGGCAGACGGCGGTTCACCAGCACCGCCAGGGTCAGGGCCCCGAGAACGATCGGCGGCACCACCCCCACCAGGTAGAGGAACGTGGTGCCGGTGACCTTGAGCAGCATCGGATCCGCCAGGAGACGACGGAAGTTGGCCAGGCCCACGAAGGTGAGGGGCTCGCTCACATCCAGTCCGGTGCGGGAGAAGCTGATCACCAGGGCCATGGCGGCCGGGATCAGCACCGAGACCGCCAGCAGCAGCAGCGCCGGCGCCAGGAACGCCCAGGGAGAGCGGCTGGCAGGCGGTGCCGGTGCGGGGGGTTGGGGCATGGGTGCATCCTGCCGGAACGGCTGCGGAGGGGCACACGATCGACAATCGTCCTGATCGCCGGCCCCCGCCGATGCCGCCCGCACCAGCTGCGCCATGACGCCCGATCCCACGGAGGTTCTTCGCCAGGTCTTCGGTTACGACGCCTTCCGCGGTCCCCAGGCCGCGATCGTCGCGCACGTGGTGGGCGGCGGATCGGCCCTGGTGCTGATGCCCACCGGCGGCGGCAAATCCCTCTGCTATCAGATCCCCGCCCTCTGCCGGCAGGGAACGGCGGTGGTGGTATCGCCCCTGATCGCCCTGATGCAGGACCAGGTGGCCGCCCTGCGCCAGGCGGGGGTGCGCGCCGCCGCCCTGCATTCCGGCGAAGATCGCGAAGCCCTGGCCAGCACCTGGCGGGAACTGCGGGAGGGCCGGCTGGATCTGCTCTACGTGTCGCCGGAGCGGCTGCTGGGGGGCGATCTGATCGAGAGACTCGCCGGGCTGCCCCTGGCCCTGTTCGCCATCGACGAGGCCCATTGCGTTTCCCAGTGGGGGCATGATTTCCGGCCGGAGTACCTGCACCTGGCGCTCCTGGCGGAGCGCTTCCCCGCGGTGCCGCGGATCGCCCTCACCGCCACGGCCGATCCCCGCACCCGCTCCGAGATCGTCAGCCGCCTGAAGCTGGAGCAGGCGGGGGTATTCCTCGCCAGCTTCGATCGGCCCAACATCCGCTACCTGGTGCAGGACAAGCAGGATGCGCGGCGCCAGCTGCTGGCCTTTCTCGCCAGACAGCGCGGTCACGCCGGCATCGTCTACGCCCGCTCCCGCCGCAGGGTGGAGCAGTTCGCGGCGGTCCTCGCCGCCGAAGGGCACGATGCAATCCCCTATCACGCGGGGCTCAGCCCGGGTGAGCGCGCCGCCGCTCTGGAGCGCTTCCGCCACGACAGCGGCGTGATCGTGGTGGCCACGATCGCCTTCGGCATGGGGATCGACAAGCCGGACGTGCGCTTCGTGGCCCACGTGGATCTGCCGAGGAGCCTGGAGGCCTACTACCAGGAGACCGGGCGCGCCGGCCGTGACGGCCTCCCCGCCGTGGCCTGGATGGTGCACGGCGGCGGCGATGTGCCCAAGCTGCGGCGCTTCATCGACGACTCCGGCGCCGATTCCCTCCAGAAACGCATCGAACATGGCCGGCTCGATGCCCTGATCGGCTACGCCGAGGCCTCCAGCTGCCGCCGGCGGATCCTGCTGCACTACCTGGGCGATCCGATGGCTGCCGACTGCGGCAACTGCGACATCTGCCTGGAGCCGAACCCCGGCATGGACGTCACCGAAGCAGCACGCAAGGCCCTCTCGGCCGTCTACCGCACAGGGGCCCGCTTCGGTGCGGCCCACCTGGTGGACGTGCTGCTGGGCAGCGGCTCCGAGCGGATCCGCAGCCTGGGACACGACCGGCTGGGGGTGCATGGCATCGGCCGGGAACTGGACCGCGGCCAGTGGCGCGCTCTGTTCCGCCAGCTGATCGCGCGGGGGTATCTCCTTGCCGCCCCGGACGGCCATGGGGGGCTCTGCTTCGGCCCCGAGGAGCGGGTGCGGCCCCTCCTGCGGGGGCAGGCCCGTCTGGAGGTGCGCCTGCCGCCGGCGGCCCGGGAGCGCCGCCGTGGTGGGGGGGATGGAGTCGCCGTGCCGGGTGCGACCCCGGGGACCACGGCCACGGGCGGCGCCGACCCGGAACTGCTGGCGACCCTCAAGCTCTGGAGGCTGGAACAGGCGCGGCAGCAGCGGTTGCCGCCCTACCTGGTCTTTCACGACCGCAGCCTGATCGCCATCGCCGAACGGCGCCCGACCAGCCTGGAGGAGCTCTCGGAAGTCCCCGGCATCGGACAGGCCAAGCTGAGCCGCTATGGCGGCGCGGTGCTGGATCTGGTCCAGCGCCATGGCGCCGCGACCTAGCCTCGCCACCCGTCGCCGCCTCGTCCGTGCCACAGGACCACCGCACCATCACGGTTTCCCTGGCCGCCGATCCCTATCCGATCCTGATCGGCGAGGGGCTTCTGGCTTCCCTCGGCTCCCTGCTGCTGGAGCAGGGGTTCCGGGCCGGCACCCGGGTGCTGGCGGTCACCAACCCGGACGTGCGCGGCCATCACGGAGACAAGGCCCTGACGAGCCTCGAGGCCGCCGGCTTCGACGTGCGGACGCTTGTCGTGGACGCCGGGGAGGAACACAAAACCCCCGCCACCGTGGCGAAGATCCATGACGCGGCCTTCGCGCACCAGCTGGAGCGGGGCTCGCTGATCATTGCCCTGGGGGGCGGGGTGGTGGGCGACATGGCCGGGTTCGCCGCCGCCACCTGGCTCCGGGGCATCGCGGTGGTCCAGGTCCCCACCACCCTGCTGGCGATGGTGGACGCCGCCATCGGCGGCAAGACGGGGGTGAACCATCCCGGCGGCAAGAACCTCATCGGCGCCTTCCATCAGCCCCGGCTGGTGCTGGTCGATCCCCACGTGCTGGCGACCCTGCCGGAGCGGGAGTTCCGCGCCGGGATGGCGGAAGTGATCAAGTACGCCGTCATCGGCGACGGGGTGCTGTTCCAGGATCTGGAAGCCGCCGCGAACCGGGATCCCGCCGGCGGCCTGGCCAGCCGCCAGGCCGTGGGTCCGCTGCTGCTGCAGCGGCTGCTGGAGCGTTCGGCCGCGGCGAAGGCCCGGGTGGTGGCGGCCGACGAACGGGAAGGGGGGCTGCGGGCGATCCTCAACTACGGCCACACCCTCGGCCATGCGCTCGAGACCCTCTCGGGCTACGGCACCTGGCTGCACGGGGAAGCGGTGGCCCTGGGCATGCTGGCCGCGGGAGACATCGCCGTTGCCATGGGACTCTGGAGCCAGGCCGATCAGGAGAGGCAGCGGCGGCTGCTGGCGGCCGCCGGGCTGCCCCTTCACTGGCCGTGTCTGGATCCCGAGGCGGTGCTGGCCTGCCTGCAGTCGGACAAGAAGGTGCGTGACGGTCGGGTCCGCTTCGTGCTGCCCACCGGCATCGGATCGGTGACGATCCGGGACGACGTCGAATCTGCCGCGGTCCGCGCGGCCATCGCCAACGGCACGCCGGACTGCTCCCCCTGACGGGATCCAACGGCGCGCCCCTGTTGCCCGTGCTGGGCTCTGCCGGTAGGGTCGGGAAATGCCCTTTCGCTGACAGGAGGAGCGCCAGCCCTCCCTATCGGGGAGCATCACCGGAAGCCTCGCCCACTCGGCCCATGACGCGTCCTCGCCGGTTCTCCAGTTTCCTGAGCCAGCCCTTGCGAGGACTCGGATCCCTGGCCAGAGCCCTCGTGGGCGGCGGCAGCGGCCAGCCCGAGGGTGCCGGCGCGACGCAGGACCAACCGCAGGCGAACCGCGCAGCAGCGGTCCCCGCGGAGGCTGGAGGCACCACTGCCGGAGCATCGGCTCCGGCTGCCGTCGAGGCCAGCGCTCCCGACGCAGCCACGGGCAGCGCACCGGGTGGCCAGGAGCGCACCTGGGTGGCCTTCCTGCCTCGGGATCCCCAGTGGGCGCAGGTGCGCTGGTCCATCGCGCCTGAGGAGCGGAGCCGGGCCCTGGCCGAAGGAGCCACCCAGCTGTGCGTCCGCCTAGCCGACGTGACCGGTCTCGATGGCGGCTCCACCCATCCCCACACCCTGCAGGAGGTGGTGGTGGACAGCCACGCCAGCGAGTGGTTCCTGCCGGTGCCTCTCTCGGGCCGCGACTACCGCGTCGAGCTCGGCTTCCGCAAGAGCGGCAGCGGCGGCTGGATTTCCCTGGGGTTCTCCGCCACCGCTCACGTCCCCGCGGTGGACAGCCTGAGCGTCATCCCGCCCGACCCCTTCGCCGCCTTCTCCCTGCCGGAGGAGACCGCAGGGATGCCTGCGCCTCCCACCGACCTGGGCCTCCGCACCGATCTGCACGAGCGGCTCTACCAGAGGGCCACCAGCCAGTGGCGCCGGCTGGGCCGCGGCTCCGAGGCCTTCCATGAGATCGACTCCGCCGCCGGTCTCCACGGCGGTGCCGCCGCCTGGGAGTCAGGCGCCGGCCCCTGGGCTTCCGGCCGCAGCGCTTCCGGCATCGGTGGGGTGGCCCCCCGTCAGCGGTCCTTCTGGCTGGTGGCCGATGCCGAGCTGATCGTCTACGGAGCCACCGATCCGGCCGCCCGCCTCAGCATCGGCGGCGAGGAGGTGCCCCTCTCGGCCGACGGCACCTTCCGGGTGCAGGTGCCCTTCCGCGACGGCCAGCAGCTCTATCCGATCGAGGCGGTCGCCGCCGACGGGGAGCAGAAGCGCAGCATCACCATGGAGTTCCAGCGCTCCACCCCGCAAGCCGACGTGAACACCAGCGACGAGGCCGTTCCCGAGTGGTTCTGATCCGGCGCCTCGCCTGACACCTCGCGCCCCCACCCTGTCGAGGGCTTCGGAGAGGCGCCAGGGGCTCAGTAGCAATCCAGTCGATGCGGGCATGCTCCCTGACGGATCAAGCCTCCGGGGAGCTGAGAAACAGGGGCTCGGCTTCCGTCTCCGGCGCGCTCAGGCCCCGGGAGAAGGCGATCCAGCGGAAATCCCCGAGGCCCGCCGGATCGACCAGCCGCAGCAGGGTCTCCCGCCGATGCAGGAGCTCCGCCAACCGTGCGGGGTCCCCAGCCTGCAGGGCATGCAGTCGCTGGGCGAGGCCCAGGGCCAGCAGGGCCTCCCCCTGACGGCATCCGCCCAGAGGGCACCAGCCTCCGACGCGGGCCGCCGCCTCCAGGCTCTCCAGGCAGAGATGGGCGGTCAGATCCCAGTGGCCTGGCTCCCGCAATGGATCGTCGCTGGCCTGCTGCCGGCGGTAGGCCATCAGGGTGCCGCGGGCACGCTGGGGCGCGTAATAGCGGCGCGCCTCATGGGCGTAATCGATCACCAGCAGAAATCCCTCGGCCAACGCCCCGGAGCAGGCCGCAAGCCAGGGTCCGAGTCCCGGATGGAGCTCGCTGCACCAGCCCTCAGGGCGCCGCTCGTCGAGGGGAAGCAGGCCGAGCTCCGCCAGCTGGTGGTCGAGAACCTCAGGGAGGGGGGCGAGCGCCTCCAGCGCCAGATGGTCATCGCGGAGCACCACTCCCTGGCGCCACCAGCGATCGCCCCGCCGCTCGAACCTCTCCACCGCGAGGGCGTCGAGCACCTCGTGGGCCAGCACCACGCCCCGCAGGGGATCCCGGGCCAGCGCAGCGAAATCGGCCCAGCGGACCGGCAGCGGCGCCGCACCGAGACGTTGCCGTTGCCGGGAGGCCATGCCGTCGTTCGGCTCCACCAGCACCAGTTCGGTGCGCGCCGCCAGGGCCGGCCAGCCCTCGGCGAGGGCCACCGCCAGCTGCAGCGCCAGCTCCCCTTCCCCCGGCCCGGTCTCCACCAGGGCCAGGGGAAGATCCTCCGGCCACCGTGCCAGCCACTGGGCCAGCTGAGGGGCGAGCAGCCGGGCGAACTCCGCGCCCAGGGAAGGGGACGTGACGAAGTCCCCGCGGGGGCCGATCTCCAGCCGGCCCGAGCCATAGGCGCCGTGCTCCGGGTCATGGAGCACCCACTCCATGTAGTCCCGGAAGGGAACCGCCCCGCCCGAACGGACCAGCCGCTCCCGCAGCCAGGAGGGGACCGCGGTGGAGCCTGAGGGGGTGGGCTTCACGCCAGGAGGGGCGACTCGGTGAGAATGCTGCCCGATGGACGGGCGAACGATGCGGACAACGATGGAGACAGGCGAGACCGTGGCGCGAAGGGATGACCGGGAAGGCCGGCGGGCGGCCGCGTTCCGAAGCCGGCTGGGCGCTGCCCTGGCCGCCCTTGCGCTGGTGGTGGTCGGCTGGCTGCTGCCCGGTCCCGGGGCCCCCGCCCGGGCGGCGGACAACCCCCAGCTCCTGCCCGATCACCCCACCCCGGTGATCGACCTCGCCAAGGCCCTCACCGATGGGGAGCGTGGCGCCCTGGAGGCGGAGCTGGAGGACTTCGAGGCCAGCAGCGGCTGGAAGCTGCGGGTGCTGACCCAGTACGAACGCACGCCGGGCCTGGCGGTCAAGGGCTTCTGGGATCTGGACGAACGCAGCCTGCTGCTTGTGGCCGATCCCCGCGGCGGCAATCTGCTCAATTTCAACGTGGGTGACGCCCTGTTCGCTCTGATGCCCCGCACCTTCTGGGTGGAACTGCAGACCCGCTACGGCAACCAGTTCTACGTGCGCGACCACGGCGAGGATGGCGCGATCCTCTCGGCGATCCATGCCGTGAAGGAGTGCCTGGCCATCGGCGGCTGCCAGGTGGTGCCGGGACTGCCGCAGGAGCAATGGATCCTCACCCTGTGCACCTCGATCCTGGGAGGACTGGTGGTGGGGTTCGCCGCGTTCCCGCGCAAGGAGGGGCGTCGGATCGAGTGGACCTGGGTGCTGCTGCTCTCACCCCTCTGGCTGATCCTGTTCGTGGCTCTGGGCATGGGGCCGATCGTGACCCGCACCAACGACCTGTTGCCGTTGTTGAGGAACGGCCTGGGATTCGCCGGAGCCAGCGTTGTCGCTTACCTGGTGGCCCAGAAGACCCTCGGCGGGGTCAGGCTGGAGGGCAAGGGAGACACCTGAGTTCAGCGGCTGGGGTTGCTGATCGGCCGGGCCGCCTCGGAGGAACGGGAGACGTCGCTCACCTTCTCCAGCTGACAGGAGAGACTGGCGTCGTTGCAGGCCGGTGGCAGCGGCTGGATGGCCACGTTCTCCCAGACGGGAGGGGTTTCGTTGCGAAGCTGGGCCAGATTCTGCTCATAGAAGCGACGCAGATCCTCGAAGCGCCTCACGGGCTGGCCGTAGAAACTGCGCCCGGCCAGGGTGGGGAAAGAGGCCCACTCGGGGGCCAGACGGGACGCGAGCTCCGGGGTGAGCTCACCGCGATCGGCCAGCGGCAGGGCGCCACGGCGCTGGATCAGGAAGAGGGCTCCCTGGTCCTGGGAGTCGGGCTGAAAGTCTGCGATGCCGAGCGCCCGGGTGACCATCGACCAGGTGAAGGGCATGAACTGATAGGCCCCGGCGGCGGCGCTGGTGTAGCGGGCCGTGCGGATCACCCTGTTGGGATGCCGGTCGAGGGAGTCGAAGAGGGCGCCGCCGAAGAGGATGCGGTAACCGAGGTCCTGGCCGTTCGCCCAGGTGCCCTCGGCATAGCGGATGGTGTTGAGCAGGGCTCGCCGCTCGGGCGTGATGGCGAAGACCCGCGGTGCCTGGGGAAGGGATGGCAACGTCGCCAGGTGGGGCAGCGTCGTGGCGGCCGGCGATGCGTTCAGGGTCCAGCTGCTGGAGGGATCGGCGGCCCTGGCGGGGGCGGCCGCGGCCAGACCGAGGCTCAGACCGGCCGAGGCGAGGAGCAGATGGGAGCGCTGAAGAATCGGCAAGACAGGAGATGGCAGAGGGCGTTGGACGGGACATTCCTGTTCACTGGGAACGGAAGCCCTGACTAGAGCATGTCAATCACACTCAGGTGATCAGAGAGTTGACATCAGAAAGACGACCTGATCCCGGAGCGGAGTAGATGAGTTTCAGGCGCTCAAACTTCGCGCCAATTTGCCGATGAATCAGCCGCAGCGATTCCGCATCAGTGACGGTCGAACAACTGTCCACTGGTATCAAGAATGACTGTTCAGGCGTGAGTTACAGCGAGGGACTGAACTCTTGTGCGATCGATGAACAGATCATCAAATCCTCACGGTCCCCGTCATAGGGACTGCTGATCGTCCCTCCGCCATCGCCACGATCGCCCGGGCCGCGGTTTCGGCGCCATTCGACGGCAGCGGGCCACGCCGGGGGGGGCGCAGGGGGAGGTCCAGCTCCCAGTCCCCCCGGCGAAACTGCTCCCTGCTGAGCAGACGGTGCCAGCCGTGGTCGCGCAGATCCTTTTCCAGCACCGGCGCCTCCGCGAATCCCTCCCGGTGCACCAGGTGGATCCCCACGCCCTGGCTGAAGGCCTCGCAGAAGCTGCTGTAGCCGGGCTTGGTGATCAGCCGTCCCGCCAGGGGCATCAGATCGAGCGGACGCACCCCCTCCGGCAGAGGGCGGCCGTTGGGGAGTCCCACCAGGGCTGGATCCGGACCGATGAACACATGGTCCGGCCAGCGGGCCAGCAGGGCCGGATCGATGGCCATGCCAAGGCCGCCGAAGCTGATCAGAACCACCCGCCGGCGATCCCGCGGCAGGTCCAGATCCCTGGCCAGCCCCTGCAGGTCGAGCCGGGGCCTGGAGCTGGTGAGGCCCAGCCGCACCTCGGGCAGACCCCAATCCATGGGCAGGGAGAGAGGACAGTGGAGCAGCAGATCCCCCTGGGCATAGAGCCGGCGGTGCCGCTCGGCCCAGGGCTGGAAGGCCTCGCCCATGGCGCCGTAGATCGTGTCCCAGCCGAAGCTGGCCAGCCAGGCCAGGGGGACTCCCAGGCGACGGGCCAGCAGCGCCGCCGCCGGGGGCACGTCCGCCAGCAGCAGCGTCGGCCGGTTCTGGGCCTCAAGCCAGGCGGCCTCCCGGGCGACGCGCTCCGGCAGCTCCTCCTCCAGGGCCGCCAGGGCCGCCAGGGTGGCCGGGCCATCGGCCCCCAGCGCATCGGCCTGGATCACACCGACGTCCCAGCGGCAGGGGCGATGCTCGAAGGGAACGGCGCCGAAGCAGAGCTTCAGAAACCCTTCCGGCAGCCCGGTGGAGAGCACCAGGCGCCAGTCGGGCCGCAGGGCCGCCACATGGGTCAGCACCGCCGCGGTGCGGGCCCCGTGGCCGAAGCCGTGGCTGCTGATGCAGGCGTGAATCAGCACGGGCGGCTCAGGAGGAGATGGTCAGCAGGGGAGGCCCACGCCCGCCGCGGGCAGGGAGGCGGTCCAGAGCGTCTGCTCATAGTGCAGGGCGCCATCGGTGCCATACCAGCGATGGCTGACGTGATGCAGCCGGCCGTCGCGGAAGACGACCCAGCTGAAGTGGCGCAGGGCGCGACCCAGCCGGTCCACGCCATGGCGGGGGACGCAGGCGGTGTTGAGGAAGGCCGTGCCCTGGGCGTCCCGGTGGAAGCTGCGTCGCTCCCCCTGGCGGTGGCGCAGGGCATGGTGCATGTGGCCGAACACCACCAGGGGAAGGGGACGCCGCCGCCGGATCTGGTCGATCGCCAGGCTGAGATCCTGGTCCCCCCAGTCGCAGGCGGGGGCCTTCCAGTCCCTTCCGCAGGGATCGTCCAGCTGGCTGCCCAGGCCGCTGGGGCCGGAATGGGCCAGCAGCACCAGCGGCAGCTGGGGGTCCGCGGCCAGGGCCGCCCGGCTGATCCGCTCCGCGGAGGCCTGCAGACCCACCGGCCCGTACACGGAACGGACCGCCTTGGAAAGCTGGAAACCGCCCCCCGCCGTACCGGGCCTGGCCCCCACCACCGCCAGGCCGGGAGGACGGAGTTCCCTCAGTCCCCAGCCGCAGTGCCGTTCCCCCAGCAGCTCCAGCTGGCGCCGCAGGGTTCGGCCACTGCCGTCCCGGCCCGCGTCGTGGTTGCCCAGAACGCAGGCCAGCGGCAGCTCCAGGCGGCCGAGCAACTCGGGGATGCGGCTCCTGCCATCGCTGAGATCCCCCACCAGCAGCAGCGCGCCGGGACGGATCCGTTCCAGCAGGGCGTGGTCACTGTGGTCCCACTGATCATGGAGATCCCCCGCGATGGCGATGTTCAGCTCGGCCAATCAATAGGGACCACTTCCTAGACTCGGATCATCGTCGATG
Organism: Cyanobium sp. CACIAM 14; assembly: GCA_000708525.1. Taxonomy (GTDB): domain Bacteria; phylum Cyanobacteriota; class Cyanobacteriia; order PCC-6307; family Cyanobiaceae; genus Cyanobium. Next base: position 100,986 of record JMRP01000004.1, on the reverse strand, counting down.
AGATGGGAGATCGGTTGGTCTTCACGCAGAGTCCCGCCCGCGTCCCCCAGGCCTCCGGTGCCGGCGCTGACCAGGAATACGACCCGGACGGTGCCAGCGGCACCATCCCTTCCCGCCGGGACCTGCCGTCCGCCATCGATCGCCTCAGGAGCGACCGCCGTGCCGTGATCCTGGCCCACTACTACCAGGACGACGCCATTCAGGACTGCGCCGATTTCATCGGTGACTCGCTCGAGCTCTCCCGCAAGGCCGCCAGCACCGATGCGGAGGTGATCGTCTTCTGCGGGGTCCACTTCATGGCGGAGACCGCCAAGATCCTCAACCCGGGCAAGACGGTGCTGCTGCCGGATCTGAATGCCGGCTGCAGCCTGGCGGACGCCTGCCCGGCCGAGGCCTTCGCCGACTTCCGCCGCCGCCATCCCGACCACGTCGTGGTGAGCTACATCAACTGTTCGGCGGCGGTGAAGGCCCAGAGCGACCTGATCTGCACCAGCAGCAACGCCGTGCACCTGATCCGGCAGCTGCCGGCGGACCGGCCGATCCTCTTCGCCCCCGACCAGAACCTGGGTCGCTGGGTCGCCAGGGAGAGCGGGCGGGAGCTGACGCTCTGGCCCGGCAGCTGCATCGTGCACGAGGCCTTCAGCGAACAGGCCCTGCTGCGGCTGCGCCAGGAACACCCGGAAGCCGAGGTGATCGCCCACCCGGAATGCCAGCAGCATCTCCTCGATCTCGCCGATTTCATCGGCTCCACCAGCAAGCTGCTGCAGCGGACCCAGACCAGCCCGGCCCGCTCCTTCATCGTGCTCACCGAGCCGGGCATCCTCCACCAGATGCGCCGGCGTGCCCCCGGCAAGACCCTGATCGAGGTGCCAGGGGCGGATGGCTGCAGCTGCAACGCCTGCCCCTACATGCGGCTCAACACCCTCGAGAAGCTCTGGCGATGCCTGCAGACGATGGCCCCCGAGATCGAACTCGACGAGGAGATCCGGCGGCGGGCCCTGATCCCGATCGAGCGGATGCTGGCGATGAGCGCCTGAGGCCTCCCCGTCCGGCCCCGACGATGACCCCCTGACGGCCCAGCCGATGAAGCGGACGTCGCACCTGCCGGCGGATGGCCTGCTCACCCTGACCCCTGAAGGTCTCCACTGCCCGGCCGCGGGGGCCTGGATCGACCCATGGCGGCCGGTCCCCCGGGCCCTGATCACCCATGCCCACGCCGACCATGCCAGAGCGGGCTGCGGCACCTACTGGGCGGTTGGCAGTGCCGAGGGGATCCTGCGGCGGCGCCTCGGATCCGGCATCGATCTGCGCCCGGTGCGCTACGGCGAGGAGCGGCGGATCGGTGAGGCCAGGGTCTCGTTCCACAGCGCCGGGCACGTGCTGGGATCGGCCCAGATCCGGCTGGAGGCCGGCGGCGAGCGCTGGCTGGTCAGCGGCGACTTCAAGCGCGATGCCGATCCCAGTTGCACTCCCTTCGAGCCGGTGGAGGCGGACGTGCTGATCAGCGAGGCCACCTTCGGCCTTCCCATCTACCGCTGGGCTCCCGGGGCGGCGGTGGCGGAGCAGATCCGCCACTGGTGGAAGGGGGCGTCCGAGCGGCCCTCGCTCCTGTTCTGCTACGCCTTCGGCAAGGCCCAGCGGGTGCTGGCGGAACTGCACGCCCTCGGGGAAACCGACGAGGTGCTGCTGCACGGGACAGTCCAGGCCCTGATGGAGCCCTACCGCCAGGCGGGTGTCGCCATGGTGCCCACCCGGCCCGTGAGTGAGCTGCCCCGCGCCGACACGCTCGCCGGCCGTCTGGTGATCGCGCCGCCCTCGGCCCACCGCTCGGCCTGGATGCGGCGTTTCCGCCACCCCCAGACGGGCTTCGCCAGCGGTTGGATGGCCGTCCGTGGTGCCCGCCGGCGGCGGGGCTACGAGCGGGGCTTCGTGCTCAGCGACCATGCCGACTGGGACGGGCTGGTGTGCACCGCCAGGGAATCGCGGGCCCGGCAGATCTACCTGACCCATGGCCAGAGCGATGTGCTGGCCCGCTACCTGCGGGAGGTGGAAGGCCTGGCGGCCGAGCCGCTGGCAGGGGGTTTCGAGGCGGAACGCAGCCCGGAGGGGGACCACCCCGAGGCGGGGCTGTCCGTGGAGCCGGCATGAAGGACTTCTGCCGCCTCTTCGAGGAGCTGGATGGCACGGTCGGCACCGCCGCCCGGGTGGAAACGCTGGTGCGTTACTTCGAAGCGGCGGCTGCGGCGGACGCCGCCTGGGCCCTGCACGCCCTGCTGGGAAAACAGCGCAGGCGTCTGATCACCGGCCGGCGCCTGCGGGAGATCTGCCTCGAGCAGGCCGGTCTGCCCGCCTGGCTGTTCGACGAGTGTCATGCCCAGGTGGGGGATTCCGCCGAGACCATCGCCCTGCTCTGGCGCTCGGGCCCGGCCAGCATCGGCGACCGGGAGGGTGGTGGGGACGCCAGGCCGCTGCACGTCTGGATGGAGGAGATCCTGCCGCGGCTGGCCGCCCTGGAAGGGGCTTCGCAGGCGGAGGCCGTTGGAGAGCTCTGGGATGGGCTGGCGCCTCAGGAACTCCTGGTGGCCAACAAGCTGCTCACCGGCGGATTCCGGGTGGGGGTGGCCCAGGGACTGGTGCTGCGCGCCCTTGCCCGGGTGAGCGGCCTGGAGGAGTCCCTGCTGGCCCATCGACTGATGGGGGGATTCTTCCCCTCCGCGGAGGCGTTCCGGGCCCTGATGGCGGAAGGTGGAGATGCGGAGCCTGCGCTGAGCCGTCCCTACCCCTTCTTCCTGGCCTCACCCCTCGAGCCGGCTGTGCTGGCGGACACCGCTCCCGGCGACTGGCTGCTGGAGTGGAAGTGGGACGGGATCCGCGGCCAGCTGATCCGCCGGGGAAGCGAAAGCTTCCTCTGGAGCCGGGGAGAGGAGCTGATCAACCCGATGTTCCCCGAACTGGTGGCCCTGGCGGCCGCCCTTCCCGACGGTACCGTGCTCGATGGCGAGGTGATCGTCTGGCCCGAGACGGCCGAGCGGCCTGCCCCCTTCGCGGCTCTGCAGCGCCGCCTGGGCCGCAAGGCCCCCGGCGGCCGGATCCTGCGGGAGTCGCCAGCGGCCTTTGTGGCCTACGACCTGCTGGAGGAGAGCGGCGAAGATTGCCGTTCCCGGCCCCTGGCGGAGCGTCGCGGGCGGCTGGAACGCCTGGAGGCGCGCAGCGCGCACCCCCGGCTGCGGCTGTCCCGGCGGCTGGAGCTGCCCACCTGGGACGACCTGGAGAAGCTGAGGGAACAGGCCAGGGAGGCAGGGGCGGAGGGGCTCATGCTCAAGCACCTGGCCTCCCCCTACCTGGCCGGCCGCCGCCGGGGCCACTGGTGGAAGCACAAGCTGGCGCCGATGGAGCTGGATGCCGTGCTGGTCTATGCCCAGGCCGGCAGCGGCCGCCGCGCGAACCTGTTCACCGACTACACCTTCGCCCTCCGGGATGAGGCGGGGGGCCTGGTGACCTTCGCCAAGGCCTATTCCGGCCTCGACGCGCACGAGATCAACGAACTCGACCGCTGGATCCGCCGCCACACCACCGAGCGCTTCGGGCCCGTCCGGGCGGTGGAACCGCTGCTGGTCTTCACCCTGGCCTTCGAAGGGCTGCAACGCTCCAGCCGCCACCGCAGCGGCCTGGCCGTGCGCTTCCCCCGCATCCTGCGCTGGCGGCGCGACCGCACCCCGGACTCCGCCGACAGCCTGAGCAGCGCCCTGGCCTTGCTGGGCGAGCCTCGGCCTGGGGCGATTCAGGACTCCCTGGAGGCGAAGGCCCCATCCGCCGAAAACTTCGGGACGATTCCTACCGTGGGCCTGATCGAAGGAGATGAGAATGGTTCAGCAAAGGCTCCAGTCCCGGGAGACGATCCACTGCCCTGCCAAGCAGCGCAACGGCAATGACGCCCCCGTAATGGTGGCGGTGCCGGGCGTCTGAATCCTGGACAGCCTTGGCCCGTTCCTCCGCGGTGCTCCAGCCGATCGAGGCCTGGTTCCGCCAGCGCGGCTGGCGGCCGATGCCTTTCCAGCGGCGGGTCTGGCAGGCCTACCTGGAGGGAGGCAGCGGCCTGATCCAGGTCCCCACCGGTTCGGGGAAGACCTACGCCGCCGTGATGGGGCCGATCGCCGAGATGCTGACGGAGAACGGGGGCCGGGGGCCGGAGGCGGGACTGCGGCTGCTGGTGCTGACCCCCCTGCGGGCCCTCAGCCGCGACCTGCTGCTGGCGATCCGCGAGCCGATCGAGGCCATGGGCTGGCCCCTGCGGGTGGCCCTGCGCAACGGTGACACCAGCAGTCACGAACGCAGCCGGCAGCTCAAGGCCCCGCCGCAGATCCTGATCACCACGCCGGAATCCCTGTCGCTGCTGCTCGCCGGCCGACAGGCGGAGACCCTCTTCAACGGCCTGGAGGCGGTGGTGATCGACGAATGGCACGAGCTGATGGGCAGCAAGCGGGGCTCCCAGTGCGAGCTCTGCCTGAGCTGGCTGCGCGAGCGCCGCCCCGGCATGCGCACCTGGGCGATCAGCGCCACCATCGGCAACCTCGAGGACGCGGCCCGGGCCGCGGTGGGGGTGGGGAACGAACCGCGCCTCCTCACGGCCCGCCTCCGGAGGGACACGACGATCCGCAGCCTGCTCCCCGAGCGCATCGACGGCTTCCCCTGGGCCGGCCATCTGGGACTCCGCATGTACGAGGAGCTGGTGGCGGCCCTGGAGCCGCAGGTGTCCACCCTGCTGTTCACCAACACCCGCAACCAGGCCGAGCGCTGGCACCAGTGCCTGCGCTTCGCCTGCCCCGAGATGGAGGGGGCCCTGGCCCTGCACCACAGCGCCATCGATCGCGCCGCCCGCGAGGCCATCGAAGCGGGGGTGAAGGAGGCCTCCATCCGCTGGGTGGTCTGCACCAGTTCGCTGGATCTGGGCGTGGATTTCCAGCCGGTGGAGCGGGTGGTGCAGATCGGCAGCGCCAAGAACCTGGCCCGCCTGCTGCAGCGCGCCGGCCGTTCGGCCCACGCGCCGGGCGGCACAGCCCAGGTGCTGTTCATGCCCACCAACGCCCTGGAGCTGCTGGAGGTGTCGGCCATGCGGCGGGGACTGGCCGAGGGGCTGGTGGAACACCGGCGGCCGCCGGAGGCCCCCCTCGATGTGCTGCTGCAGCACCTGGTGACCCTGGCCTGCGGTCCCGGGTTCCAGCCGGAGGAGGCCTTCGCGGCGGTGCGCCGGGCCTGGAGCTACCGCCATCTGGAGCGGAGCAGCTGGAACTGGTGCCTGCGCTTCCTAGAGGAGGGCGGCGACTGCCTGGGGGCCTACCCGCGCTACCGGAAGCTGGAGAGGGATCCTCCCCGGCCGGAGGGTTCGATCCCGCAACGGTTCGTGGTGCGGGAGCCGGCGGTGGCGCGGCTGCACCGCCTCAACATCGGCACGATCAGCGCCGACCGGGCCGTGACGGTGCGCTTCGTTCGGGGCGCCGTGCTGGGCCATGTGGAGGAGGCCTTCATCGGCCGACTCAAACCGGGCGACGTCTTCTTCTTCGCCGGCCGCCAGCTCCAGTTCGTGCGGCTGCGGGAGATGACGGCGCTGGTGAAGGCCAGCACGGCCCGCAGCGCCACCGTGCCGGCCTGGGCCGGGGGGCAGATGGCCCTCTCCGACCTGCTCAGCGCCCACCTGCGCCGGGAGGTGGATCGCTGCGCCCGTGCCCTCGGGGGCGAAGCAGGATTCAGGCTCGACACCGCCGAACTGGAGTCCCTGAGGCCGCTGCTGGAGCGACAGGCCATGCTTTCGGTCCTGCCGCGGCAGGACCAGTTCCTGGTGGAGCTGTGCGCCAGCCGGGAGGGGAGCCACCTGTACGCCTATCCCTTCGAAGGGCGGTTCGTGCACGAAGGTCTCGGCTTCCTCTGGTCCTGGCGGCTGGCCCGCCACCATCGCGGCACCTTCACCGTCTCGGTGAATGACTACGGCTTCGAACTGCTGGCGCCCAGGGGCTACCCCTTCGAGGACCTGCTGGAGCTTCACGGCGAGGCCCTGCTGGATCCGGAGGGGCTGCTGGAGGATCTGGAGCAGGCCATCAACTTTTCGGAGCTCTGCCGGCGCCGCTTCCGCTCGATCGCCCAGGTGAGCGGTCTGGTGATGAACGGCTATCCCGGCCAGGGGAAAACCGGCGGCCAGCTGCAGATCAGCGCCGCCCTGCTCTTCGACGTCTTCCAGCGCCATGAACCCGGCAATCTGCTGCTGGCCCAGGCCCGCCGCGAGGTTCTCGAGGAGCAGCTCGACCTGGGACGTCTGATCGGCACCCTGCGGCGCCTGCGGAGCAGCGAATGGCTGCAGCGGCGCACCGCGAGGCCCAGCCCCCTGGCCTTCCCCCTGCTGGCGGAGCGGCTCAACAACCGGATGAGCAACGAATCCCTGCTCGAGCGCCTGGAGCGCCTGCGCCGCCAGGCGGAGCGGGCCGAAGCTTACTGACGACATTCCGCGATCCAACGGCGACGGCGCTGCCGAAGGCACGCATGCACCGGCCGCGGGGACAGCGGCCGGTTGTACCACGGAATTCCGATGACATTTTTGCCGTTGATGTCAAGACAGCCTGCCACTCCCCGTTCTTGTCGTCGCTACCGCAGCTCATCGCCGTGGAAAGCAAGGTTGAGACGTTGGGTCTGAGGTGGTGATGGATCCACTTGTCCTGGTCGCCCCAGGTCGCCAACCTCCATCCCCAGCAGACGAGACCTTCCGCGCGGAGTGGCTCCTCCACCGTTCCCCCTATCCGCTCCAGCCTCGATGCAGCTGTTCTGGTTCATTCCCCTCCACGGCGATGGCCACTACCTGGGCACCGCCACCGGTGGCCGGCAGATCACCCTTCCCTATCTGCGCCAGATCGCCCAGGCGGCAGATCAGCTGGGTTTTCCGGGCGTCCTGCTTCCCACCGGCCGCTCCTGCCACGACGCCTGGGTGGCCGCCTCGATGCTGGCGGCAAGCACCGAGCGCCTGAAGTTTCTGGTGGCGATCCGCCCTGGACTGATGTCCCCGGGGGTGGCCGCCCGCATGGCCGCCACGTTCGATCGGCTTAGCAACGGCCGGCTCCTGATCAATGTGGTCACCGGCGGTGACCCGGTGGAAAACGCGGGGGACGGCTTCCACCTCGGCCATGACGAGCGCTACAGCCTCACCGACGAATTCCTCACGATCTGGCGGGAGGTGATCCAGGGGAAGCGCAGCAGCTTCCAGGGGGAGTTCTTCGACATCCGCGACGGCAACGTCATCCATCGCGGGGTCCAGGCTCCCTACCCGCCCCTGTGGTTCGGCGGTTCCTCGCCTGCCGGCCAGGAGGTGGGCGCCCGCCATGCCGACACCTACCTCACCTGGGGAGAACCCCCCGATCAGGTGCGCGAGAAGATCGCCGTAGTGCGGGAGAAGGCCCTGCGCCATGGCCGCAGCCTGGAGTTCGGCGTCCGTCTCCACATCATCGTGCGCGAGACGAACGAGAAGGCCTGGGAGGCGGCCGAGGACCTGATCCGCCATGTCGACGACGCCACCATCGCCTCCGCCCAGGAGGTGTACAGCCGCATGGATTCGGTGGGCCAGAGCCGCATGACCCAGCTCCATGGCGGCAGCCGGAGCGCCCTGGAGGTGAGCCCGAACCTCTGGAGCGGGGTGGGGCTGGTGCGCGGTGGCGCCGGCACCGCCCTGGTGGGGGATCCCGAGACCGTGGCCCGCCGCCTCGAGGAGTACGCCACCCTGGGCATCCAGCACTTCATCCTCTCCGGCTATCCGCACCTCGAGGAGGCCTATCGGGTGGCCGAGCTGCTGTTCCCGCTGCTGCCGCTCCAGCTGCCGGACCCCGTTGACGGCCAGCTGGTGCTGGCCCCCTTCGGAGAGATCATCGCCAACGAGAAGGTGCCGGCCGCTGCGAAGGGGCAGGGCTGATGGTGCGGGGTTTCTCCTCCGGCCGCCGAGGGCGCCTCAAGCGGACTCTGGTTCCCTGGCTGGTGCCGGCGCTGCTGCTGGCGTTCTGGCAGGTGAGCTCGATGCTGGGCTGGATTCCCACGAGGATCCTGCCGGCTCCCACCGCCATCGCCCTGGCGGGGCTCCAGCTGGCCCGGTCCGGCGAACTCTGGACCCACCTGTCGGTGAGCGCCGCCAGGGCCGGCGGGGGCTTCCTGATCGGCGCGTCCCTCGGCCTGTTCTTCGGTGTGCTCAACGGCCTGCTCCGCCGGGCGGAACTGCTGCTGGATTCCTCCTTCCAGATGCTGCGCAACATTCCGCCCCTGGCGATGATTCCCCTGGTGATCCTGTGGTTCGGGATCGGGGAGGAGGCGCGGGTGTTTCTGGTATCCCTCGGCGTCTTTTTTCCGGTGTATCTCAATACCTTCAACGGGATCCGCTCGATCGATCCCGGGCTGCTGGAGATGGGCCGGGTCTACGGTCTGAGCAACTGGAAGATCATCACCGACATCGTGCTGCCTGGAGCGATGCCCTCCATTCTGGTCGGGGTGCGATTCTCCCTCGGTATCGCCTGGATCATTCTGATCGTCGGTGAACAGATCGCCGCCAACAGCGGCATTGGTTATCTGGCCATGAACGCCCGTGAGTTCATGCAGACCGACATCATTGTATTCAGCATCCTTCTTTATGCCTTGCTCGGCAAGTTCTCCGATGCCCTTGCCCGCAAACTGGAGTTCAGGTTGTTGCCCTGGCACCCCAATTTCCAGCGGCTCTCGAAGGAGTTCCGCGCCAGGCCCGCCCTGAGCTGACCGCCATGACCCACGCCACGCCGGAAACGGGCAGCCATCTGCACCTCGACCGCCTCACCAAGGCCTACGGCGCCCAGACGGTTCTCTCCGGCATCGAACTGACGATTCCCTCCGGCCATTTCACCGCCATCGTGGGCCGCAGCGGCTGCGGCAAATCCACCCTGCTGCGGCTCCTCAGCGGCCTCGAGACCTCCAACGGGGGTGACATCCGGGTGGGTGGAACTCCGCTGCGGGGGGTGAATCAGCAGGCCAGGATCATGTTCCAGGACGGCCGCCTGCTTCCCTGGAAGACCGTGCTCGACAACGTGGGCCTGGGTCTGCGAGGCGACTGGCGCCCCCGGGGGCTGGAGGTGCTGCGCCATGTGGGGCTGCAGGAGCGGGCCCATGACTGGATCGCCCGGCTCTCCGGGGGGCAGCGACAGCGGGTGGCCCTGGCGAAGGCCCTCATCACCCGCCCGCGACTGATGCTGCTGGATGAGCCCCTCGGGGCCCTCGATGCGCTCACCCGGATCGAGATGCAGTCGCTGATCGAGAGCCTCTGGCTGGAGCAGGGATTCACCACCATCCTGGTCACCCACGATGTGGAGGAGGCGGTGACCCTGGCGGACCGCATTCTCGTGCTCGAGGAGGGTCGCATCGCCAGGGACTTCGCCAACGACCTGCCCCGTCCCCGCCGTCGCGGCGATCCCGGTTTCGCCCATCTCACCGCCCGGGTGCTCGAGTCGATCCTGCTCAGGAACAGGCCCAGCGAGGCCCCGCCTCAGGCTTCCGGCGTGCCCGATGGCCACGCCCGGGAAGCTTCCGCTGACTCCGGCATGGCCGCGCTCTCCCACTGAGCGGATCGCGGGGAGTTCCCTGCTCCATGGCAGGCGATCGTCCTTCCCCGTTTCCTCGCCCTTTGTCGTCCTCGCCCCATCATGACGTTCCTCCCCTTCCGACCCTCCAGCCCCTCCCTGATCGGCCTCGCCCTGGCGGCCAGCCTCGGCCTGCTGGCCTCGGCCACGGCCCTGGCCCAGTCCAGTCCGGCCACCACGGTCAAGCTCGATTACGCCTACTACAACCCCCTGAGCCTGGTGCTCAAGGAGAAAGGCCTGCTGGAGCAGGACCTCAAGAGGAAGAACATCAAGGTGGAGTGGGTGCTCAGCCAGGGAAGCAACAAGGCCCTGGAGTTCCTCAACGCCCGCAGCCTCGACTTCGGCTCCACCGCAGGAGCGGCCGCGTTCATCGGCAAGGCCAACGGCAACCCGATCAAGGCGATCTATGTGTTTTCCAAGCCGGAATGGACGGCGCTCGTGGTGCCCAAAGACTCCAAGATTCAGTCGGTGAAGCAGCTCAAGGGCAGGCGGGTGGCCGCCAACCGTGGCACCGATCCCTACATTTTCCTGTTGCGCTCGCTCTACAGCAACGGCATCAATCCCCGCAGCGTCGAGATCGTGCAGCTGTCCCATGCGGATGGCAAGACGGCCCTGGAGAAGGGGGACGTGGATGCCTGGGCCGGGCTCGATCCCCTCATGGCCAGGGCCGAGCTGGAATCGAAGGCGAAGCTTTTCTACCGCAACACGGCCTTCAACTCCTACGGGGTGCTGAACGTGCGTGAGGACTTCGCCCGACAGAATCCCGACACGGTGCTCACCGTGCTCCGCTCCTACGAGAAGGCGCGCCAATGGGCGCTCAAGAACCCCGACGGCCTCAAGCAGGTGCTCATCAAGGAGTCGAAGCTCACCGATGCCGTGGCCACTCGTCAGCTCGAGCGCACCGATCTCTCCAGCTCCACCATCGGCACGCCCCAGAAGGTCGTGATCCTGGCGGCTGCCGACGTGCTCAAGAAGGCCGGGGTCGTCCCCGCCGACACCGATATCCAGGTGGTGACCAACTCGCTGATCGATCCCAGCTTCGTCAATCGCCTCCGCAGCGGCCAATGATCCGGCCGCCGCTTCCCCGCCCGGACTCCCGATGACGACGACGCGTCCCGTTGCCTCGGTCGCCACCGGCGCCGCACCAACTGTCCCCGCGGAGCCGGCGGCCCGACCCCGGCCACGCCGCGGGCGCGGCTTTTCCCTGCTGCGGCGGGGCCGGGGCTTTCTGCTGCCGTTTCTGATCCTGCTGGTGTGGCAGCTGATCCAGGCCCGTCAGGTGCTCCCGACCAACCTGCTGCCCACGCCCACCGAGGTGCTGCGGACGATCGGCACCCTGGCCAGCAGCGGAGAGCTGCTGGAGCACGTGTCCATCACCAGCTGGAGGGTGGCCCAGGGGTTCCTGCTGGGGTCCGTGGCCGCCACGGCCCTGGGCTGCCTCACCGGTGTGTCCCGCACGGCCCGCGACATTCTCGATCCCCTGCTCCAGTCCCTGCGCAACATCCCATCGCTGGCATGGGTGCCTCTGTTCATCCTCTGGCTGGGGATCTACGAGCCCTCCAAGGTGGCCCTGATCGCCGTGGGGGCCTTCTTCCCCATCTATCTCAGCCTCTCGGAGGCCCTGCTCAACGTGGACCGCAAGCTGGTGGAGGTGGGCCGGATGGCGGGGTTCCGACGGCCGGAGCTGGTGCACCGGATCCTCATCCCCGCCGCCCTGCCCGAGTACGTCACGGGCCTGCGGGGCGGGCTCGGACTGGCCTGGATGTTCGTGGTGGCCGCGGAGGTGATGGGGGCCAGCAAGGGTCTGGGTTTCCTGCTCGTCGATGGCCAGACCACCGGCCGGGCGTCCCTGATCCTGGCCAGCATCCTTCTGTTCGCCGTGCTCGGGAAGCTCACCGACGCGGTGCTGTGGTTGCTCTCCCACCGGTTCCTGCAGTGGCAGGACAGCCATTCCCTCCAGGGGGGGAGCTGAGATGTTGCTTCTCGAAGGCGTCGCCAAGTCGTTTCGCAACGGCTTCACCGCCCTCAAGGCGATCGACCTGCGCATCGACGCCGGTGAACGGGTGGCGATCGTCGGCAGCAGCGGCTGCGGCAAGTCCACCCTGCTGCGGCTGGTGGCGGGCCTCGCCGCCCCCAGCACCGGCCGGGTTCTGCTCAACGGCGAGCCGGTTCTGCGGCCCAATCCCGCCGTGGGTTTCATCTACCAGGAACCGCGGCTGATGCCGTGGCTGCGGGTGCGGGACAACGTGGGTTTCGCCCTGCGCGGCCGGGCCGCCGAGCGCCGGGAGCCGGTCCGTTCGGCCCTGCGGCGGGTGGGGCTGGAGGAGTATGCCTCCTTCTATCCGAAGCAGCTCTCCGGCGGCATGGCCCAGCGGGTGGCCATCGCCCGTGCGCTGGCGCCCGCCCCGAAGCTGATCCTGCTGGATGAGCCCTTCAGCGCCCTGGATGCGATCAAGCGCGCCGACCTCCAGAACCACTTCCTGCGGCTGTGGGAGTCCGAGAAGCTCTCCACCCTTCTGGTGACGCACGATGTGGAGGAGGCGATCGTGCTGGCCGACCGCATCCTGGTGATGCATCCCGGCCCCGGACGGATCAGCGCGGAGCTGCGGGTGGAGCTTCCCCTGGAGGACCGCCGGCAGGCCAGGGGCTTCGCAGACCTCAAGCAGCAGCTTCTGGACAGCCTGCGCCACGATGAAGCCCCGACGCTGGTTGCCCATGGCTGAGGGGACCGCCGCCGCCGCCGCTGTCTCCCTGGAGGCCGCGGTGGCCGATCTCTGCGACCATCTCACCGACGATGCCGCCGCCCGCGACCGACTGGGCGGGGTGCCCCTGGGGGCCCGGCAACGGATCCGCCAGGGCGGCCTGCTGTCCCTCAGCATTCCCGTCCCCTGGGGCGGCGGTGGATGGAGCTGGTCGCGGCTCTCCTCCCTGGTGCGCCGCATCGCCCGGCTGGACAGCTCCGTCGCCCACCTGCTCTCGTACCACTACCTGGGCCTCACCATCCCCGTGATCTTCGGCGAGGGGGATCTGGCCGAAACCCACCTTCGTGCCACGGCGGCAGGCCATCTGTTCTGGTGCAATGCCCTCAACCCCCTGGATCGGCGCAGCCGGCTGCGCCGCGATGGCGACGGCTGGCGTCTGGAGGGCAGCAAGAGCTTCTGCTCCGGCAGCGTCGATTCCGATGTGATCCCCACCACGGCCATCCTCGAGGACACGGGGGAAGTGGTGATCGTGATCCTGCCGACGGCCAGCGCAGGGGTGAAGGTGATCGACGACTGGGACAACATCGGTCAGCGCCAGACCAGCAGCGGCACGGTGCAGTTCGAGCAGGTGGCGGTCCGCAGTGACCAGATCCTGTTCCCGGTGCGTCAGGGGGCGACGCCCTTCAGCACGATCCGCACGCTGCTGGCCCAGCTGAATCTGGCCAATCTCTACCTGGGCCTTGCCGAGGGTGCCCTGAAGGAAGCCTGCGAACGCTTCCACGAGCGCCATGGCCCATCCGGTGGCCTGGGGGATGGGACGGGGGCCGTGCTGGCCCGCGATCGCTTCGCGCGCCTGTGGGTGCCCTTGCAGGCGGCCGACGCCCATTACGAGCGTTCCCTGGTCAGGCTTGAGCACTGCTGGAACCTGGGCCGCGGCCTGACCCCGGTGGAGCGGGGCGACTGCGCCATCGCGATCGCCGTCACCAAGGTGCTGGCCAGCGAGGTGGCGCTGGCCGTCGGTTCGGCGCTGTTCGATCGGGTGGGGGCCCGCTACACCCACGCCGCCCTTGGTCTTGATCGCTACTGGCGCAACGCCCGCACCCTCAGCCTGCACGATCCCCTCGACGTCAAGCTGCAGGAGATCGGCGACCACGTCCTCAACGGCCAGCACCCTCGGCCGGACTTCTACAGCTGAATCGATCCGGCGGCGGGCCGCGCCGATGCCGCCCTGCGGGCCGTCACCAGCAGCAGGTAGCGCTCGAGTGCGATCCCCTCACGGGTGCGATGGGGATCGAGGGCGCGCTCGGCCTCCCTCCACAGGTCCGGGGTCTGGTGCGGGGAGAAACCGCCCGGGAAGTTGCCGAAAAACGAGCTGGCGTTCCACTCCAGCAGGGCGCCCAGATCGCTGAAGTGATCGACGAAGGTGTGGGTGTCTAGGCGGGGTTGCTCGAACCCCGCCGCCAGCAGTTGACGACGCAGCTCCTCCGGATGGGCGGGATGGGGCGGCGAGAGCCGTGCGACCGGGGTCCCCGTGCCGTGCCTGGTCAGCACCGGGGCCAGCACCATGGCCTGCTGGTGGGGGCGGTCGGCGATCCCCGTGCTCAGGCCCAGCCGTCCCCCCGGTTTCAGAAGCCGTGCCATGTCGTCGAGCACCCCCTGCTGATCGGCGATCCAGTGGAAGACGCTGTTGAGCAGGACCACGTCGAAGCTGCGGGCAGGAAGGCCGTCGAGGCGCTCCGACCCACCCACTTCGAAGCGCAGGTTGTTCCGGGGTTTGGAGCGGGCCAGGGCCACCCGATCGGCCAGGGGTTCGAGGGCCAGCACGGCACCGGAGGGGCCGACCCGATCGGCGGCGAGGCGGGCCAGTTCACCCGTGCCGGCACCCAGATCGAGCACGGACTCCCCCTCCTGCAGGGCCAGGGTGTCGAGCAGCAGCCGGCCATGGCGCCACTGGGGGGTGCTGCGGCGCGCATAGACCCGCGCCAGGGCCGGGGTGTCGTGATCGAAGGAAACGATAGTGGAAGTCGGGCGCTCCATTCCCTCCTAGGCGAAGAGAGGGGCTGGCCACGTAATCGACATCACGTGGTGAATTCCCATCCGGTGCCAACATCAGCTGGCCGTTCACCCTCGGCCCGCCGGATTTCGCGCAGGTTCCCATGGGATCGGACCATCCCATTCGACACAAATTCAATACAGAAGATGACGTTCTCCGCTCCTGAACCCAGCCGTTGCGTCTACATGTTCCGGCTGGGCCTCGTGGCCGGCACAGCGGTTCTGATCGGCAGTGTTCCGATCGGCCTCTCGCCAACGCCTGCGGCCACTGCCGGCACCAAGTCGATCGTGGTGCGCATCGGCCATCAGAAATTCGATCCGCTCACGCTGGTGAAGTTCCGCGCCGATCTGGAGGCGAAGTTGAAGCCCCTCGGCGTCACCGAGGTGAAGTGGACCGAGTTCCCCTCAGGTCCACCGATCCTGGAAGCCCTCAATGTCGGCAGCATCGACATCGGTCGTACTGGGGACACCCCTCCTGTGGTGGCTCAGGCGGCGGGAGTTCCCTTCGTCTATGTGGGCACCAGCGAGCCGAAGGCCAGGAGCTCGGCGATTCTGGTGAAGAAGAACTCGCCGATCCGCACCCTCGCGGATCTCAAGGGCAAGAAGATCGCCTTCGGCAAGAGCACCAGTGCCCATTACCTCACGATCAAGGCACTCCAGTCGGTGGGCCTCTCCCTCACTGATGTGGAACCGGTCTACCTGGCCCCGGCGGATGCCCGTTCCGCCTTCAACCAGGGCTCGGTCGATGCCTGGGTGATCTGGGACCCCTTCAACGCCGCCACCGCCGCCCAGACTGATGTGCGGGTGCTGCGCACCAGTGAGGGTCTGGTCACCAACCGCGATTTCTACCTGGCCACCCGGTCCTTCGCCCGGGAGAATCCAGAGGTGATCAGGGCGCTGCGCAAGGAGACCCAGTTGGTCTCCAACTGGGCCAACCGCAACGACGACCAGGTGGTCGGCTTCTTCGCCCCCCTGCTGAAGATCGACGCCTCGGTGCTCAACGTGGTGACGCGCCGGCGTGACTTCTCCTTCATTCCTTTCACGCCCAAGGTGGTGGCCGAGCAACAGGAGCTCGCCGACCAATTCTTCAAGCTCAAGTTGATTCCCAGACCGATCAAGGTGAGCGACGCCGTGGACAAGCAGTTCCTCCGCTAGGGGATCGGTGAAGGGACGCGCATGCCCCGTCCGCCGCGAGGCGCCTCTGGAAACCTCAAGCGCATGGTTCCCCGTTCCGTGCCGGGACGACGGTGCAGGGAATCCATGCCCTTGTGGTTCCCTTCGGATGTTCCTGGAATTACATGGAATGGTCCGTTGAATGTCATTTGAGCTGAAAGGTGGCCGGACTGCCAGGCTTAAGTTTTTAGGGCTCATTTCACTCCCCTTCGCCATAACGACGATGGGGAAGGGACCCATGAACCCAAGCTCCCCATTCCTGGCTCGACGCCGCTTCCTGTCCCTCGCTGCCGCTGTCGTCGCCGGCGGCACCTCGCTGTTGCTCCTCGTCAATGCGCTTCCGGGGGCCCACGCTGCGTCGGATGGCACCCTCGCCGGGCCGGTGCGCATCGGCTTCCAGAAGGCGGGCACCGTGCTGCTGTCGCTGAAGGCCAAGGGCACGCTGGAGAAGCAGCTGCAACCGAAGGGGGCCACCCTGCAGTGGGCGGAGTTCCCTGCGGGTCTGCCGATGGTGGAAGCCCTCAACGCCGGCGCCATCGACATCGCCTATGTGGGGGAAGCTCCCCCCGTGATCGCCCAGGCCGCGAATGGCTCGATCACCCGCTACGTGGCCTACGACCCCTGGGGGCCCGACAGCGAGGGCATCGTGGTCCAGAAGGATTCCGGGATCCGAAAGCTGGCTGATCTGCGCGGCAAGCGCATCGCCGTGCAGAAGGGATCCAACTCCCACTATCTGCTGGTCAAGGCACTTGCCTCCGCCAAGCTGAAACCCGCTGATGCGGAGATCGTCTTCCTCAAGCCCGCGGATGCCCGCGCCGCCTTCGAGCGCAAGGACCTGGACGCCTGGTCGATCTGGGATCCCTTTCTGGCGGCGGCCGAGGCCCTCCCGAATGCCCGCCTGCTCACCTCGGCCAAGGGGCTGGCGCCTAACCGTGGTTACTACCTGGCCTCGGCCCCGTTCATCAAGAACCGCCCCGATGCCCTGAAAGCTGTGCTCGCCAGCATCAAGAAGGAGGCCCTCGCCGTGGAGGCGAATCCGGCCGCCACGGCCGCCTTCCTGGCGCCGAGCCTGGGTCTGGATGTCAAGGTGCTCAAGTTGGCCGAAGAGCGCCGCCGCCATGACGCCCTGCCGCTCACCGACAAGATCATCGAACGCCAGCAGGACGTCGCCGACACCTTCAGCGAGCTGCGGCTGATCCCCAGGTCCATCAAGGTCAGGGACGCGGTCTGGATCTGGAAATGAGCCTGGCCCCGCTGGCTGATCCGGCGCCGTCGCACCCACGACAGACCACCTCCCCATGACCACTGCCACGGATGCGACCGGGCCGAGGCCCGGGCCCTCCGGATCCCCCCCCAACATCGTTCTGATCCTGCTCGACAACCTCGGCTACGGGGAGCCGGGCTGTTACGGCGGCGGAGTGCTGCGGGGCGCCCCCACCCCGCGCATCGATCAACTGGCGGACGAAGGCTTCCGCTCCACCAACTTCAACGTGGAGGCCCAGTGCTCCCCCAGCCGCTCCGCCCTGCTCACCGGGCGCTATGCCTACCGCTCCGGCACGCTGACGGTGCCGATCGGCAAT
Organism: Cyanobium sp. CACIAM 14; assembly: GCA_000708525.1. Lineage (GTDB taxonomy): Bacteria > Cyanobacteriota > Cyanobacteriia > PCC-6307 > Cyanobiaceae > Cyanobium. The sequence continues at coordinate 83,853 of JMRP01000004.1, read as the reverse complement.
CCGGCGATCGCCGATCCCGAAGGGGAGGGGCTGAACCCCTGGGAGATCACCCTGGCCCGGCTGCTATCGGAGCAGGGCTATGCCACGGCCCATTTCGGCAAATGGCACCTGGGCAGCGTTGACGGCCGTCTGCCCAACGACCATGGCTTCGACGAGTGGTGGGGCATCCCCCGCACCACCGATGAGGTGTTCTGGCCCGATGATCCCCAGTTCGCGGGCTCGGGGTTGGAGTCCCCCTACGTCCTGGAGGGAGTGAAGGGAGCGGCGAGCCGCAGGGTGGCCCCCTACGACCTCGGGCAGCGGCCGCTGCTGGATGCCGAGATCACCCGGCGCACAGTCGATTTCATCGAACGCCAGGCGGCCGCAGGGCGCCCGTTCTTCGCCTACGTGCCCCTCACGCAGGTGCATCTGCCCAGCCTGCCCCACCCAGATTTCAAGGGCAGAACGGGCCAGGGAGACTTCGCCGATGCGGTGGTGGAGACGGACCACCGCCTGGGCCAGATCCTCGATGCCCTCGATCGACTGGCTCTGCGCGACGACACGATCGTGATCTTCACCAGTGACAACGGCCCCGATCCCACCTGGCCCTGGCAGGGCAGCTCCGGTCCCTGGCGCGGCTACTACTTCACCCACATGGAGGGGTCCCTGAGGGTGCCCTTCGTGGTGCGGTGGCCGGGGCGGATCCCGGCTGGATCGGTGAGCAACGAGATCCTGCACCAGATCGACATCCTGCCGACGCTGGCGACGATCACGGGTGCCGCCTTGCCCACGGACCGTGCCATTGACGGCGTGGATCAGAGCGAGTTCCTGCTGGGTCGCCAGAAGCACTCCAACCGCGAGAGCGTGCTGGCCTTCGTGGCCGAGCGGCTGGAGGCGGTGAAGTGGCGCGACTGGAAGCTGGTCTTCTACGAGGAGACCCGCGACTGGTTCGGCACTCCCAGCAGGCTCACCCTGCCCAAGCTCTTCCACCTCACCACCGACCCGAAGGAGGAGTATCCCGAGGAGACCCTTCGCCACACCTGGGTGATCAAGCGGGCTCTGGCGGTGATCCAGGCGTTCCAGCAGAGCCTGGAGCGCCACCCGGCCATCCCCGAGGGCACCCGCGGCACCTGGAATCCACCCCCGCCCTTCCCCCCATCCCCATGACCATCACCACCCCCCCCTGCTCTGGCGCGATCTGTACTTCGACAACGCCGACGACCAGGTGTATGCCCCCAAACCCGCCAGCCTGCTGCTGGCGGAGGTGGCCGTGGCCCGGGTGAAGCCCGGCGAGCGGGTGCTCGATGCCTGCACGGGCAGCGGTGTCGTAGGCCTGGCCGTGGCGCGCCATGTGGAGGGCAGCGTCGTGACGGTGGCCGACCTGGCGGAGTCCGCCCTGGCGGCGGCACGTGCCAATGCCACCGGCAATGGCGTGGTCCTGGGCGTGGTGCACTCCGACCTCTACGCCGCCTTTGAAGCCGGCAGCTTCGATGTGATCACCGTTCACCCGCCGGCGGTGCCCTACCCGGCCGACGGGGACTGGGGCCTCAGCCAGGGCATGCGGGTGGCCACCGATGGCGGTGACGACGGCTCGGCATTGGTGGTGCGCTCGATCGTGGAGGCACGTCCCCTGCTGCGTCCGGGGGGACGGCTGCTGCTGTTGTTGCCGCACTGGTCCCATCTTGGCAAGGCCCGTCAGGCCCTGACCGACACCTATGGGGCCGTGGAGGAACTCGACCGGCTCAAGGTGGAGTTCTTCCCCGCGCGCGAGGGGCGGCCGGATGATCGACTGCTGGCCCACCTGAAGCGACTGGCGGCCGAAGGCAGCATCGAGATGACCTTCGATGGCCCGGTCCCGGAGTCCGTGGTGTCAGTGATCGAGGCCCGGATCGACTGAACACCTCCAGGGCTGGGCGCAGGGGAGGGGCAGCACGGCCGGAGGCCTTCGATGACAAGCTTGGTCCGTCAGAGAATGGCGAGGCAGAAGCGATCTTTGCCGCGATCGGTGCCCATGGCCGGAAGGAGGCGGTTCCCATGCCGACTCGAAATTCCGGGGGATCGTCGGCCCTGGGTCGTCCCATGGTCCAGGTCATCCCGTCGATCATTCTCGTCCTTGGCCTCCCGATCACCACGGTGGTGTGCGAGAACCAGTGCACCATCAAGGTCCGGAAGCTTCAGCTGACCGAGCGCAGCATCACCCTGGAGATCACCAGAACGCGGCGATCCCGATTCACCGGCCACATGAGCCGCCTCTCGGCGCTGTAGGGACTGTTCAATGCCTCGTTGGAGGTGACCCGGGAGCAGTTTCGTCGCTTCCAGCGCTCAGTGGTGCTTGCCGCTGGCCTGAAGGGGGATGTTCTGGGGGTGGGGTTCGGCGCCGCGACGGCGGGCAGCGAGGGGGTGCGTCGTCAGCCCGGGGCGGCCGGCCCCTCCACCAACGCCGAGCTGTACCCGGAGCCGAACGACGCACGTAACCGGCGGGCCATCGGCGACGGCATCGGCGGCGGCATCGACGCGAACACCGATCGCCTCGAGGCAGTGGGCTGGTCGGCCATGAGGCGGGGAACCGGCCCTCGGCTGCCGCGTTCTCGTCCACACCCATAGAGCCGTGACCAGCCCGATCGCCATCCCGCTCACGGACCCCGAGGGAATCATCATCTGCCTGCGGCAATGACTTCACGAAATTCAGTGGACTGTCCCGGAGTGAGACCCAGGGGAAGCCCGCCAGCACTCTGAGATCGAGGCTGCCTGCTCCGGATTTCCTCCGGCAGATGTGGAAGCAGCTGTTGCGCCAGGACCACAGGAAAGGTGACATCTGGAATCGCCATCGAAGCAATGAGATCCGGCACGTTGAAATCACGATCATCGCTGTCACCGACAGCCAGAAGATCGTCACCAACTGCGCGTGCATGATTCAGGACATCCCAGAACGCCACACGGAGCAGGAACAGGTTCTCCATCAGGCCCTGCACGAGTACCTGGAGGGTTTTTCCAACTGTGCATTGCTGATGGAGCAACTCGACCATCATCTGGCTCTGGCCAGACGCTATGGCGAGAAGGTGGCGCTGATGGTTCTCGGTCTCGACGCCTTCAAACCGGTCGATGACCATCACGGCCATACGGTGGCTGACCAATCGCTCCAGATGGTCACCGGTGACATGCAGGGGGTGCTGCGGGGAAGCGACGTGCTCTGACGGCAGAGTGGAGTTGGATACGTGCGGCTGATTCCGCTGGCGCCGGATTTCGGGGCTCTGCTGGAGATTGCCCGCAAGCTGCATGCGGCGGTGGCCCAGCCCTATGCGTGCCTGCCCGAGGATGGGCATGCTTCAATCTGCCTCCGCATCGCCCCTGGCCTGACCATGGTGCCGACGCCGAGAGCCTGGTGGTCGCCGCGGACGAGGTGATGGACCGGGCCAAGCATGGATCAGGGGAGTCCTATGCAGTTCTCCCATCCGCTCCATCTCAGGATGAAGTGATCACGGACGGATTCAGTGGCTGATGCCCTTCAGGGGCATCAGGCCGTCAGCGGAGGGGTGGGATTCGAACCCACGGAATCTTTCGATTCGCCGGTTTTCAAGACCGGAGCCATCAACCACTCGACCACCCCTCCAGGCTGGACGACCCGGCCCGGAGGGCGCAGGCTCAGCCATGCTCCCACGCCGAGCCCGTCCTTTCCAGCCGGTTGGGCAGTCCCTTGCACCCTCCAGGCAGGGTCTGGCGGGAGCGGGGACCGCTCCAGGCGGCGAGGTAGGTGCGGTTGGCGGGATCGAGCTGGCGCACGCCCGCAAGGTTCACGTTCTCCACCTGGGCACCGGTACCGATGCCGCTGGCCGGATCCGGCGGCTCCTGGGGCCGGCGGGGGTGGCCACGAGAGCGTCGCCGTAGAACAGCCGGGTGGCCTCCAGGCAGGCTCCCTGGAGGTTCGCCCCGGCCAGGTTGACGCCGGAGAGGTTCGCTTCCGCCAGATCGGCTCCGGAGAGATCGGCGCCGGAGAGGTCGGCGCCGTTGAAATCGACGCCGCGCAGATCGGTGCCAGCCAGATTGGCACCGCGGAGCATGGTCTGGAGCCGGATCACCGGCACCCCCCGCTGGCGGTCCTCCTCGTAGCTGCCCTCCCCATCGAGGATGGCGCGGCCCAGGCGCTGGTCCCGGCGCAGGGGGGTCAGGAGCCTGGCGTGGGAGAGGAAACGCAGGATCCTGGCCTTGCCGTCGGCATCAATGCTGCCCAGAACGGCCGCCAGGCGCCCCTCCGCCAGCATCCGCTCCAGCGGCCAGTCCTCCAGCAGTCCTTCCTCGTCGCTGATCAGCTCGGAAATGCCATGGATGAAGTTGTCGATGGTCTGGGCCTGGGTGATGCGGTTCTGCTGGGTGGTGAGCCGCTGATCCACCATCACCTGACGCCAGGCGATCATCAGGGCGACCAGGGCCACCAGGATCTGGCCCACCGCACCGATCACCCCTTCACCGATGGCGCCGATGGCCTCCCACTGGCCGTTGCGGTACACGGCCAGGATCGGATCGAACCAACCCAGTGCCAGCGGCACCGCCAGCAGCGCCAGGACGAGGGCCAGCCCCGCCAGCAGACGCACCGTGACAGGGCCCTCCAGATGGCGCTCCATCGCCAGCCACAGAGGAGGCACCAGTTGACGCAGGGCCAGGGCCGCGGTCGCCAGGGCCGCCGGCAGCGCCAACCAGGCCAGCCCCAGGATCAGGCTCCCCAGCAGCAGCAGCAGGGCCAGCAGCAACTGCAGGCCCGCGCCGTGGCGCAGACGGACCCAGAAGCCCCCCCAGCGGAGGGTGGGGGCAGGGAGCGCCGGCGTCGGGACCGGCCGATCGTCCGGGATCGCGCTCATGGGATCGGGATGTCCTCGAAGTAGAAACCGGCAGCAAGGATGGCGTAGGCCGCCAGCAGCAGTACGCCCTCGAGCCAGTCGGAGCGACCGTCGAGGCTCACCAGATTGCTGACCAGCACCGCGGTGGCCACCGCCACCACCTCATAGACGTTGAAGGACAGATCGAGCGGGTGACCCAGCAGCGGGGAGACCAGGAGCAGCACCGGCACCACCAGCAGACCCACCAGCAGGGTGGAGCCCAGCGCCACCGACACGGCCAGGTCCATCTTGTCCTTGCGCGCCATGCTCACGGACGTGAGGTACTCCGCCGCGCCGCCCAGCAGGGGCAGCAGCACCACGCCGGTGAACATGGCCGTGAGCCCGGCGCCCTCGGTGACCTGCTCCACCACGCCGACGAAGAGCTCCGAGGCGTAGGCCAGAGCGACGGTGGAGCCCAGCAGCACGGCGATCCAGGGAAGCAGGGGGGGACGATGGCCTGGGCCCGCCTCCCCACCGGCATCGGCCTCCTTTCCCTCGAGCAGATCCACCTCGGCAACCTCGTAGAGCGTGCGGTGGGTGCCCAGGGAGAAGAGCAGGGTGAGGCCGTAGACGATCAGCAGCACCCAGGCGACGAACGTGGAGAAGGACTGGGCGGCGCCAGGCTGGAGCCCTCCCGACCCGCCGGTGACCATGCCCCGCAGACTGGGGATCAGGATGGCCAGCAGGGCGAGCGTCATGGCCGAACCGTTCACCCGGGCCACCACCGGCTGGAAGCGCTGCTCGCTGCGCCCGATCCCACCCGCCAGCATCGACAGGCCGAGGGCCAGGAGCAGATTGGCCATGACCGTCCCGGTGATGCTGGCCTTGACGATGCTGACCAGACCGGCCCGCAGGGCGGCCAGGGCGATGATCAGTTCGGTGGCGTTGCCGAACAGGGCGTTGAGCAGCGCACCGATGGAGGGACCGAGGCGTATGGAGAGCTCCTCGGTGGCGGTGCTGAGCCAGATCGCCAGCGGGATGATCGAGAGAATGGCCGTGACGAACACGGCACCAGCCCCCCAGTGCAGCCGATCGGCCGCCACCAGCAATGGCAGCATCGCCAGCAGTGCGAGGGCGATGCGCTGGCGGGCGGTCATGAAACGGCAGATCCGGACGACCCATTGTGACCGGTTCGTGGCTGTGCGCCTCTTCTCCGCCGGAGAGCATCAGTTCTCCTGCGGGTGCTTCTCCATCAAGTCACGTCGTTCCTTCACCGAATCGGCACGATTCGGAAGTCATCCCACCTTCAGAATGGCCGCAGCAGCTTTCGGCACTTGGCTGAAATTCTACCGACTTCCGCAGTTATGAAGTCCACCACGTCCATGACGATCCCCTATCCTCGGGCCCAGACGGAGGGACGAGTCCTCGGCTCAGAGGGCCGAGCCGGTGATGGGGAATCCAGCATCCCTGCTGGCGAAGATCAGCCGCGGACGAAGCGATCAGCGATATCGATCCAGAATATCTTCGCTCTCATTGCCGGCATCAATGGCGTGGTGCTGAGCTACCTCCTGTTCTCCTCCATCCAAGTGCTGAGGGCTCCGGGAACGCGATCTGCAGAAGCCTACGTCACATTGATTCTTACACTGTTGCTGGTGATTCTGGCCGTGATTTCCTACCAGATCATCTCCAGGCGCATCATCGTGCCGATCGGACGACTGGTGAAGGAAGCCAGCTTCATCGAAAGTGATGACATGAGCAGCCTGCTCACCGTACGCAGCGATGATGAGATCTCGAAACTGGCGAAGGCCTTCAACATGGTGCTCACGAAAATGCGTCAGGCGATCATCGCTGGGGACCTAGCAAATCAGAAGTTACGGCATGCCAATCACCAGATCGCCGCCTCGATTGACTATGCCGGCTTGGTACAACGTTCGATCCTTCCGGATCGCCAGCTCCAGGAAACATTCGGGGAAAACCATTTCATTCTCTGGCTCCCCCGCGACACCGTCGGAGGTGACTACTACATCTTCCACCAGGAAGGTTCCAGCTGTGTGGCGGGGGTCGCCGACTGTGCCGGCCACGGGGTTTCCGGCGCCATGATGACGATGCTGGCACGGGCAGGGATCGATCGCTCGATCCTCGAGGTGGGGATCTCCTCTCCGGCTGCCATTCTGAGTTGCACCGACAGCGCCATGCGCAGCCTGCTGCACGGGGCACGGCCCAGCAGGTCGATCGCCACCAGCATGGATATTGGACTGGTGCACCTTGACTTTCAGGCCCGAACGCTAAGATTCGCCGGAGCGAAGATCAGTCTCTACTGGAGCGACGGTGAGAGCATGCAGATGATCCGAGGAGACAACCGTGCCATCTGCGATCGCCGGATCGGCGCCTACACCGACCACGACCTGGAGCTGCGCTCGGACTGCACCTACTACCTGACCACTGACGGACTGCTGGACCAGTCCGGCGGTGAGAACGGCTTCTCCCTTGGGACCGAGCAGTTCACGCAGTGGCTCATCCGCCTGGCCAGGGAACCACTCGCTGCACAGCGGCAGGCCCTGGCCGAGGCCCTCGCAGAGTTCCGAGGCAGTCACCCCCAGAGGGATGACATCACGATCCTTTCCTTCCGGTTCGGCTGAGGAAGCCCTGCATGCACCTGCCCACCGCCAGACAGAACAGACGCCCGATCCTTCGGGTCGAGAACCATGCCCTGAGCCTTATCAGGCTGCTTCGATGACGATCACCAGCACAAGTCTGATGTCATTGAGGGATTTCTTCAGTGACCACAAGATCCTGATCTGCTTCAACGGACCAATCTCCACGAATCTGATCGGAGAGATCGGCTCCGCGATCAAGGAACACATCGAATCCAATCACGCTCCCGACCTGGAAGTGATGGATGTGTTCAGCGTGTACATTGAAATGAGCCAGAATATCAAAAACTACGCCTCTACCAAGGGTTTCAATGATACTGAGTCGTCAGCCACCGTCGTGATAGCCGCTGCCGATCCTGGCCACTATGCCGTGTGTGCCTGTAACCTCGTGGAGATGGAGCATGGAAAGGCCCTGGTTGAACGCATCCGCACACTCGCCGACTGCGACAAAGCCCAGCTGAAGGCCCTGTACAAGGAACAGTTGCGTCGGCCCCGGTCCGAGCTTCAGGGATCCGGAGCCGGCCTTGGACTGATCGAGATCGCCCGCCGTTCCAGTCAACCCATGGAAGCCTCCCTTGAGCCAGTCGACACAGGCCGTGCCTTCTTCAGCCTCCGGGCCATCATCTGATCCCATGAGCACCAGCGAAGGACTCAATCTGTCCATCCCCGGCTCGCAGTCCAGCCCGTCGATCCGTGCGGACTGGGATGCAGGGGTGGTTGTGATGAGCGGCGAGTCCTATCCAGAGAATTCTTTCGAGCTTTATGATCAGTTGATTCAATGGATCGACTCCTATCTGTCCAACGTTGAACAATCTCTGACCTTGGAACTACACCTGAATTATCTGAATACAAGCAGTATCCGCTTCATGATCGATATTTTCGACATGCTCCAGACGGCCCATGCGGATGGCAAGGAAGTTCTGGTTCAGTGGATGTACGACGACAGAAATCCACGTTCAGCTGAATTAGGAGCCGAGTTCAAAGAAGACTACACGTTTCCTTTTCTGATTCTCTCTATCAACGCCTGAGACGATGCCTCCATCCTCCGCGCCCAATCCAGATGATCAACTGGAGCAGGAGGTGATGGCCTACCTCGCGGATGAGCAGCATCTCGATGATCCCGCCCGAGAACTGCTGGAAAGACTATGGACCCGCATCGAAGAGCAGATCGGTCGTCTCGAGCGCATCTCCGACATCTCCGATATGTATCAGAACCAGGTTCTGGAAAAAACCCGGACCCTCAGCGAGCGCTACGAAAGGCAGTTGCGGCTCCTTGATCGTGTGGTGCGCATTTCCGACCTTTATCAAGCCTCTCTGAAGGCTCTCAACCACAGTCTTTTCGAAGCCTCAACCCATGATGCACTCACTGGTGTGGCAAATCGTCGCTTCATGGCCGAACGCTGTCATCAGGAAGACAACAGGGCTTCAAGGCATGGCACGACCTATTCATTGATCATCCTTGATGTCGACCATTTCAAGTTGATCAACGATGAACATGGCCACCACACGGGTGATCAGATGCTGGTGGATTTCGCCAAGGTGCTCAACCATAGCCTGAGGCACTACGACATCTGTGCCCGTTGGGGAGGTGAGGAATTCCTGGCCCTGCTGATCGACGCGGATCTCTCTACCGCCGAGATCGTGGCCAGACGGATGCTCGCCAACATCCGCACCATGCGCGTTCCGATCAACGGTATGGAACTGGGCCTCACGGCCAGCATCGGCCTGACCCAGCACATGACGAATGAAACCTACGATGCGACCTTCCGGAGGGCGGACAAGGCCTTGCTGATCGCCAAAAGCAATGGAAGGGATCGCCTCGTGCTGATCGATCCTGACAATCCTGCCGGTCATCGGGAGGTCATAGATCTCGCCATCGCAGTGGACTAAGCCCCGGTCAAGGGGCTGTCACTGGAGCGGCTCTCCACGAAAACGAACCCCTTCCAGCGGCCCTCCCGCAGAGTGGGGGGGACCGCTGCGACAGTGGCTCAGGTCTTCGGACTGCTCTGGGGAAGGAGGCACTTGTCGGAGTCACAGCCGGCCGGACCAGCTTCGATCAGTTCCCCAAGGTCGTACGTCAGGAGCGCTTCGAAGAAATCACCACAGACGCGGCGCTGTTCCACCTCGGAGACGAGCCGGCGGTAGGTGGCCTCATCGATGGGCTCGAACGGAAGCCTCGGGAACGTGGCATTGGCGTCGAATCTGGCGAGCAGAGCCGCGGAAATGTAACCATCACCATTCTCGATCGCCCGGTGGATGGCATGCGCCAGCTGCTCGATCTCATGCTCGCGGAATTCCACCGTGGCCGAGGTGTTGTGAGCAGTGTAATGACGCTGCACCTGCATATAGAAATCAAACTGGGCCAGGGCGGAGAAATTGTTGATCTCCACCCGGTCGGCACCTGGGATGTTGGCCCAGCTCACTTCCGTGGGAATCTCCACCAGCCATTCGGTGCAGCGGGGGTCGAATGGATCGTCCAGCAGGCGTCCTTGCTCGTCCTTGTCGGATTGGGATGGGACGATGGCGTAGCCGTAGTCCATGCAGGCCAGTGCCACCGGATCGTTCTTGCGGAATGTGATGCGACGGATGAATCGCTGGGCCTTGGGCGGGTGCCAGCCGGGGCTGGCACCGGTGAGCAGGCTCTTGGTGCCTGCCGGCTGCACGGTGGTGCAGCGGTTGGGGCGGCGGAGGCCGTGGCGGTCGCAGTACTCCCAGACCGCCTCGTGGACGCACTGCTTCCAGCGGGCCAGATAGGAGGCCTCCTGGGCCCGGAAGGCCCGGCCTTCCTCGCTGTCAGGACGGCCGGCCTCCCACCACTGCAGCCAGGGCGTGCCGAAGGCGTGGACGAAGAAATCGAACAGGCCGGTGAAGCTCACCCCGACAATAGGATCCCAGGCCCGGCTTTGCCGGTAGCGCTCCACCTCGAAGCGGTGGTTCAGCAGACAGGCCACGGCCAGAGCTCCCGCGCGGAAGGCATCGGCCTGGGCCTGATGGTCATGCGGATCGATCCGGTTGAGATGGATCTCCGCCAGGTTGCAGTGAAAATCGGCGCCAAGAATCTCGCCGCAGGGATTGAGGCCATAGCGGCCCAGGCGGTGCTCGAGTTCGGCATCGGAGAGCTCGGGATGGTGCACCCGGAGCCAGCGGCCTGCCTCCTCCTTCCCCTGGTCGCAGTAGATGCCGATGAACTCCGTGCGCAGTTCCGGCGTCGGCAGCAGATCGGCGTTGGAGCGCGCGATCGCCTCGGGCGCGAACTGGATGGCTCCCTCTCCGGAATGGAACTGCTTGGTGACCGCCTCCTGCACCACCTCCAGGCTGGGGCGGTGGTGGAACACCCGGGTGTGGTTGGCCATGCGCAGGGCATCCCGCTCAGGATCGATGCGCCAGTTGCCATCCGCATCCTGCTGCCAGAGGTTCTCCTTGGCGGCGGCGGCGGCCGCGTCGTCGGCGGCGAACTGCCGCATGCCGGCACTGCGGCGGATGTTGCCGGCAACGATCGTGACGGCCGCCTCGTCGATGAGCAGACAGCACTCCACGGAGGTGAGCTGGCGTCCCCTGGCCTTGTTGAGGATCTGGGCCACACGGCCGTAGAGATCCTTGAGTTTCACCGGATTGGCCATGCCGCCGAAGCCCTTGAGGGTTTCCCCCACGGGCCGCACATCGGAGAGATCCACCGCGATGTGGATCGGACCGTCGAAACGCTCGTCGCTGCACAGCTGAAGCAGGAGGCGATAGCTCTCCACCCAGCCGTGGCGGGTGTCACCCACCCGGATGCTGACCCGGTGGCCATCGATCGCATGGGTGGTGAGCTGCTGGCGCGAGCCGATCGGCGTCACACCGATGTCGCTGACCCCGTCGATGACAAGGGTGTTGCGGACCACCGGAAGCCGGGCGATCAGATGCGGCTCGATGATGGCGCCGGTGCCGCAGCCCATCATCGCCAGGTCCATCATCAGGGCGAAGGCTTCCCAGTCCACCAGGTTGGTGGAGGTGCAGTTATAGGCCCCGGAGAAGTTCTCGGGCTTCTCGATCCACTCGGTGCCGCCGATCCAGAGCCAGCGGCCGGAGGGAAGGGCCAGCTGGTGCCGCTGCATCCGCCGGAGCAGTTCCACCTCCTCCTGCTCGAGGGAGCCCAGAACCCGCAGACCTTCCAGGTTGCGCTCCGCCACCTGATGCCAGCTCTCCCTGCCGCCGCCCGGGGTCTTGCGGCTGTAGGTCCGATAGAAGACCGGGTTCGCCGCCGGAGCGGAGCTCGGGAAATCGCCAGCAGGCGCGGAGGTGGGGTCGTCGCCAGCCGCGCAATGGGCTGCCGTGGCGGACGAGGCGGGGCGGGCGGCGGACAGGGTCACGGAAGGGACGGCCGAGGCGTGGTGGGAACCATAACGCCACCCGTAGGGTCTGCAACGTGACCAGGCCGCTAGCCACGGTGCTCCGGCGGCCGGAGCACCGGTGGCCTGTGGCCCCGGCCCCGCGGCCGGGGATGCTGGGGACATGGAGCGGATCTGCGAACCGGAGCTGATGGATGACGTGCTGCAGGCGGAGGCCTACGCAGCCGCCGATTTCTCCGTCAGCGACCGGGCCGTGCTCGCGGCGATCGAGGATCTGCTGGGCGCCCGCGGGGAAGGGCCGGGGCATGGGCTCAGCTTCGTGGATCTGGGCTGCGGCCCAGGCAACATCAGCTTCCTGCTGGCCCGCCGGTGGCCCGGGGCCTCCGTGCTGGGCATCGATGGAGCCCCGGCGATGCTGGCCATCGCCGAGCGACGCCGGCGCGCCGATCCGGCCGGCCACCGTCAGCTCCGCTTCCGCCAGCTCGTGCTCCCCGGCCAGCAGCTGCAGGACACCTTCGATGCGGTGGTCAGCAACAGCCTGCTGCACCATCTCCACGAACCCGCGGTGTTCTGGGGGAGCGTGCGTCAGCTGGCCGCACCGGGAGCCTGGCTCTACGTAAGGGATCTGCGTCGGCCGGCCAACCACACGGCCCTGGAGGACCTGGTGCAGCGCCATGCCGCCGGGGCACCCGCCGTGCTGCGTCGGGATTACGCCCATTCCCTGCGGGCCTCCTTCACGCTTGACGAGGTGAGGAAGCAGATCAGCGACGCCGGTCTGGAAGGGCTCGAGGTGCGGGAGCGGGACGACCGTTACCTGGAGATCCGGGGTCGCCTGGACTGAAGCTGGCTGCAGACCAGGAACCGCGGCGACCATGGACAGATGAGCAGTGCAGCCCCCTTGGTCCAGTGGCTACGGGAACGAGCGTCACGGCCAGTGGCGCCAGTCATGCTTCTGGGCCTGGCGATGGTGCTGACGGCGGGGTACGCGGGCCCCGCCGGGGCCGGCGTGCTGGTGCCGCCCGCGTGGGTCTACGGCGCCCCGCCTCCTGCCGGGAACCCACGGCCAGGCATGGAGGCACTGCTGTTCGCGCGGCTGGAGGAAGGGGATCGAAGCTAGCTGCCGAGGCTGGAGCGGCTGGCCGACGGTCGCACACGCTACGTCTACCGGCGCCGCCCGGGAGATCCCCCTCTGACGCTTCCCCAGATCCATGCCCTGCTGCGAAACCCTCCCCGCTTCGAAAGGGAGCAACGGGTGATCGCCGAGCTGCTGGAGAGACTGAAGCGGATCGGCGTGACGGTCGAATTGAGCCCACCTCGGCTGGCCGGAGCAGCCGGCGAGTGGGTTCCGCACCAGAGCGCCATCCGGATCCGTCCGCAGGTCGTCAGCGGGGGCAGTCTCGATTTCGCAAGAGTCCTCAACCACGAAGCGATCCATGTCGCCCAGAGTTGCCTCGGCGGAGGCGTGGGCCGGGTGCCGGTGCCGCTTGGACTGCAGCGGCGGCTCAACCGCGAGACGGCCGCTCTGCTGATGCTGCCGCTCTACAGGCGCCTGCCGTCACGGACGCGCGTCCTGGAAGAGGAGGCGTTCGCCAATCAGGACGATCTTGCGATCGGCGGGATCCTGCTGGAGCGTCACTGCCGTGCCACTTCCCGCTCATGAAGCACAGTAATGTTGGCCCCATTCCGTGGCGCCGCTGGAAGGAAGGAACAGCATGCATCCCTGCCTCGGGCCCAGCATGAAAGATGCCGATCCGGCGCCGCCGGCCCCATGACCAGAGAGCCTCACGAGCAGATCCCAGCCTGCCAGTCGCAGGATCCGCAACATCTCCGCCAGGAGGCCAGCCCAGATTCTGCCGGCTCCCTGTCGTCGGAACTGGCGGATCTGTTTCGCTCCAACTCCAGCGAAAGCAAGGGAATAGTGGTAATCAGGAAGAGCGAACTGTTGTTTCGTGAGGGTGATCCCACCGATTCGCTCTATCTGCTGGAGACCGGTCGCATCAGGGTCTTCATCGAGAATGCGAGCGGACAGGAGATTACCATGGCCATCCTCGATGCAGGTAGCATCATCGGCGAAATGACTCTTTTCGGAGAGAAGACACGCTCTGCTTCCTGTGCCGCCGACAGCGATGAAGCCAGATTGCTCAGCTTCTCCAATGAGATTGCAATCAAGCTGCTGGACCGGAATCTGAAGTTGCGAGATTCACTGTTCAGCGCCCTGATCAAGAGATCACGCAGCATGCTCGCCTACATCGATGAATTCAGCAACCTCACCCAGCTGATGGCCTCCGGCAACTATGGAGACGTTCAGCGCTACATCAACGAAACGGCCGATCGGGGCGACACCACCATCAAGGCGGCGCGGGCATCATTCACGCAGATGTTTGAAAGAGTGAGGCAACGCGAGGATGAACTGCAGCAGAAAATCCAGACACTGAGCATTGAAATCGACCATGCCCGTGCCCGCTCGGAAGTCGAGGAGATCTCCATGGCCGAAGGCTTTCTGGATCTTCTGGGCAAGGCTCAGTCGATCCGTGCCCGCAGCAGGGAAGGAATCTGATCGCCCGTCTGACCGATGCGTTCGAAGAGAGCGGGAACGATCCGCCCCTAATGGGGACTAGCCCTCAGGGTCAGGCTATTCATCATAACGAAAACCACGGCTCCCATCAGAAACCACACATAGGAGGATCGATCGGGGTTAGGCAACTCGACCAGGAAGACGTTGTAGATGATGATGCCGGCGAGCAGGGAAATGCATGCCAGGAGATAGGCAGGCGGCAGAATGCCGCTCAACGCAAGTCCGAGAGCCGCCGTCAGGGCGATGGCCAGCGGGGTGGGTACATAACGGCTGTAATGCTTGACATCTTCTTCGTTCAGACTGAGCAGCTCAAAACAGAGATGAAGTGAAAAGGTGACGAGGTAAAGAAAGACTCCCATGCCTGTGGCAAGGTGACTGACCTGGTAAGGAAGTGTCAGCAGGATAAGCGAACAGTAGGCAATGAAGACATAACCGGAAATCCTGAAGCCGAGATGCTTCTCATGGGATCGGGAGTGGACGAATGCCCACTCTTCCATGCTTCTAGTACGTTCCTGGGCCAGATGACGGCAATAATGCTGCAGCCCTTTGAAGATCAGCAGACCCAGCAGGGCCAGGGAGTAGGCGTTGAAGAACGGGACGTTGATCTCACTGTTGAAAAGCTCCATCTCCGGAATCAGGAGAATGAAGACATAGGAAGCTGCCATGCCACCGGCGAAGGAGCGAACCGCGAAGGGCCAGGACAGATGCTTGGGCTTGGAGTTCTGCTTGCGTTGATTGATGTACTCGTTGATCAACGGTGCGCAGTAACCGAAAACCAGCAGCAGGACATACAGCAGGATCAGGCTCAGGGACGTGATGGCGGGAAGCTGCTCCACGACTTCAGCGGGGTTGCCGGTTGGGCTGCCCGAAGCGACCGGGAGGGAGAGCTCCGCGAAGGAATGGAAGCGATGCAGCAGGAGAGCGAGGGGAACGGGGAGGCTCATGCCGGTGCGGCCTGTTCGTTCATCTCAGGCTCGATCCCCAGAGCATCCAGAATCGCGGCGGCGACCTTCTGGATGCCCCTGGCGAGAGGATGGCCGGGTTCCTGAAGACAGAACAGCCCCGATCCGCCGTAGCGGATGATGTCATCGGACTGCGGCAGGATACCGAGACACTTCTCGCCATAGGTTCCTTCGATGGTGCTCTGTAACTGCTGCCAGTCAGACGTGGTCAGGGCCTTGTTCACCAGCAGACTGATGGCGGGAACACCGAGCTTCCGGGCGACATCGACGGCCACGGCCGTGCCCTGGTAGTCCTGGCGGTCCGGCCGCAGCACCATCACGAGCAGGTCCGACACCGTCATGGAATAGAGCGTGGGTTCATTGAGACCCGGGTGAGTATCGATGAGCAGAAGATCGAGCGCGCCCTGCTTGATGAAGTCCCTGTACACGTCCACCATGGCCTCCATTGAATAGGACTCCCTGACGATCTGGGCGATGTCCCCCGGCTTGGGACTGCCGGGAAGCAACAGAACACGTCCCTGAGGCTTCAATGCCTCTGGAGTGACATCAAGGATCGCTTCGGACAGGGGATAGCTCTTCTGAAGCACCCCATTGACGGTCTTCAGAGGCTGATCATGCCCGAACAGAATGTGGATACCAGGGGAGGGCAGATCGGTGTCAACGATGCCGACACGCAGACCGAAACGAGCAAATTCAGCCGCGATGTTGGCGGTCACGTTCGATTTGCCCGTTCCACCTCGATAGCTGTGGGTGGCGATGATCCGGGGCTGCGGCAGAGGCTGCGGCATCTGATGGGCTGTTCTCCGGCCGCCGGTGGATCCTGGGAAGCGAGGTCATGCAATCAGGTTCTGCGCCGGACGTCAACGACTCTCCGGACTCTGTGCGGGCTTCCAGGCCTTTCCCTCGGCTGGCCAGCCTGGCAGGCTGTCAGCATGAGCTCCAGTCCCTCCTCGCCCCCCGCCACCAACCTCCCCGCCAGCGACCCGGAGGCCGCAGCCCTGGCGGCCGCGGTCTGCCGTCGGCGGAACTTCGCCATCATCTCCCACCCCGACGCGGGCAAGACCACCCTCACCGAGAAACTTCTCCTCTACGGCGGCGCCATCCAGCAGGCCGGTGCGGTGAAGGCCAAGGGCGAGCAGCGCAAGGTCACCTCCGACTGGATGGAACTGGAGAAGCAACGGGGGATCTCGATCACCTCCACGGTGCTCCAGTTCGACTACGCGGGCAGCACCGTCAACCTGCTCGACACTCCCGGCCACCAGGACTTCTCGGAGGACACCTACCGGACCCTGGCAGCAGCGGACAACGCCGTGATGCTGGTGGATGCGGCCAAGGGCCTCGAACCCCAGACCCGCAAGCTGTTCGAAGTGTGCCGGATGCGGCGGATCCCCATCTTCACCTTCATCAACAAGATGGACCGTCCCGGGCGGGATCCGCTGGAGCTCACCGACGAGATCGAGCAGGAGCTGGGCCTGGCCTGCTGGCCCGTCAACTGGCCGATCGGCAGCGGTGACCGCTTCCGTGGCGTGATCGACCGGCGCACGAAGGATCTGCTGCTGTTCGAGCGGGCCGAGCGGGGTCGCCAGAGCCTGGAACGCCGCCTGGCGCCCGGCGATCCCCAGTGCCGGACCGTGGTGGAGAGCGATCTGCTGGAGCAGGCCCTCGAGGAACTGGAACTCCTCGACGGTGCCGGCGCTGAGCTCGACCTGGACCGTGTGCACGCCGGCGAACTGAGCCCGGTCTTCTTCGGCTCGGCGATGACGAACTTTGGCGTCCGTCCCTTCCTGGATGCCTTCCTGGAGCTGGCGCAACGGCCGATGGCGCGGGAGAGCCGCGAGGGCCCGGTGGATCCGCTGCGGCCGGAGTTCAGCGGATTCGTCTTCAAACTGCAGGCCAACATGGATCCCCGCCATCGGGACCGGGTGGCCTTCGTGCGCGTCTGCAGCGGCCGCTTCGCCAAGGACATGAGCGTGCGCCATGCGCGCAGCGGCCGGACGATCCGGCTGTCCAGGCCGCAGAAGCTGTTCGGCCAGGACCGTGAGGTGGTGGAGGATGCCTATCCGGGGGATGTGATCGGCCTGAACAACCCCGGGATGTTCGCCATCGGCGACACCCTCTACACCGGAACGAGGGTCGAGTACGAGGGGATTCCGTGCTTCAGCCCGGAGATCTTCGCCTGGCTGCGCAATCCGAACCCATCGGCGTTCAAGAATTTCCGCAAAGGCGTCAATGAACTGCGCGAGGAGGGGGCGGTGCAGGTGCTGTACGACACGGACCCGAGCAAACGCGATCCGATCCTGGCGGCCGTCGGTCAGCTGCAGCTGGAAGTGGTCCAGTACCGGCTGGAGAACGAATACGGGGTCACCAGCCGACTTGAACCGCTCGAGTTCAGCGTTGCCCGCTGGGTGAGCGGCGGCTGGCCAGCCCTGGAGCGCGTCGGCCGGCTCTTCAACTGCAAGACGGTGCGGGATGCCTGGGATCGGCCGGTGCTGCTGTTCCGCAACGACTGGAACCTGCACCAGCTGCAGGAGGACCACCCGGAGCTGGAACTCCAGGGGGTGGCGCCGGTGGTGAGCGGTGTGGAGCCGATCGCGCTGTGAGCAGCGGGCCGGAAGCCTCGGTGGGTCGCACGTGCTCCGGGACCGCAGCGGCAGCTGGCCCGGATGCTCGCGCGGGCCGAGGGCAGCCGGCAGAATGACAGCAACAATTCGTCACGCCGTAACGGATGGTCACCGCGATGCCTCGATCCGTGACGCCAACCCCTGTCTGGCTCGTGCGTCCCCGCAGCGACGGAGGTTGTGATTACGTGAGTTTCCAGCCCTCGCAAGGGGTGGTCGAGATGCGGGAGGGCAGCCATCTGCCACCCCAGATGCCCCTGCTGAAGCGCCGCCGGTCCCTGGCGATCGAGGAGGCCGAGGCCTGTCGCCGGCGACTGCAACAGGAGGCCGGATATCAACGCAGTGAACCTCTTTTCTAGCTTTGGCTCGATACGCTCATTGGTATGAATCAAGGATCCGACCAGCCCCATCCGGCCGCTGACGCTTCCGATCCGTACCAACGGCTCGGCGTATCCCCTGACGCTTCCTTCGACAGCGTCCAGGCCGCCAAGCTGGCCCGTCTGGAGGAGGCAGGGGAGGATCCCATGGCCAGGTCACGCATCGAGGCGGCCTACGACGCCGTTCTGATGGATCGCCTCAAGGAGCGCCAGCAGGGTCGGGTCAGCAGTGCCGCCCGCACCGCCTCCCAGCGGGAGCAGGCCACGCCGCCGCCCAGCCGCCCGGCGCTCTCGGCTCTGCCGAGCCTCCCCCAGCTGCCCCCCTCCCGGATTCCCAGGCCCGGCTTCTCCCTCCCGCGTCTGCAGCTGGCGGGTGGCAGGGAGCTGTGGCTTCCCCTGGTGGCCGATATCCTCCTGCTGGGGCTCCTGCTGCTCGTGCCCGGCGCTGCACCCGAACTGCTGACGGCTCTGGCCGCCGGCGTAACCTTGCTCAATCTGCAGCGGCGTAACGGTCGTTTCCTGGCCGCCGTGGGCTGGAGCTTCGCGCTGCTCTGCGTGGGCCTGGTGCTGGGCGGCCTGCTGTTCTCCGGCCTCTCCGCTTCCCTGCCTGAGCCGCTGCGGATCTCGGAACAGCAGATCCAGAGCATCCCCGCCATCCTGCTGCTGCTGCTCGGCGCCTTGCTCATCGACTGACCCCCCTCCCCCAGGGCCCGGCGGCACCTCAGGCGGGGGCCAGTTCGTCGATCAGCTCCTGCAGTTCGGGGGCCTCCACCCGGTAGACCTCGTGGCAGAAGTGGCAGGTGAGCTCAGCCTGGCCGTCCTCATCGAGCATGGCGCTCAGTTCGTCACGGCCCAGCAGCTTCAGGGCACTGACGCTGCGGTGACGGGTGCAGGGGCAGTGGAACTGGACGGGCTGCTCGACGGCAGCATCACCCAGGGGCTGGGGATCCAGATCCGGGAAGATGTCCTCGAACAGGGCATGGAGCCGGTCGGCATTGGCGGCGAGGCGCTCGCTGAACCCGGTGATCTCCCGGCAGCGCTCCTCCAGCAATGCCACCAGGGCCGGCTCGCGGGCGGCCCTGGGCAGCACCTGCACCAGCACCCCTCCGGCGCAGCGCACGCCGGAGGTGTCCATCGTCTCGCCCACGAACAGGGCGGACGGCGTCTGCTCGGAATGGAGCAGATAGGAGGCCACGTCCTCGCCGATCCCGCCGCTGACCAGCTCCACCGTGCTGCTGAAGGGTTCCCCCTCCCCCGATCCCGGACCACGTGCAGATAGCCGGTACCCGTGGCCTTTCGGAAGTCGAAGCGATGGCCGCCCGCCGCATCGGGAACCAGATCGAGCTCCAGCTCCGGTCGACCCACATAGCCGCGCACCGTGCCGTCGCGACCGGCGTCCACCATCAGGCCCCGCAGGGGACCATCGGACTGGATGCGCAGATTGACGCGCCCGTGGGCCACCTTCATCGAACTGGCCAGCAGCAGGCCGGCCGTCATCGCCCGCCCCAGCAGCGCCGTGGTGAGGAACGAGAGCTGATGGCGGCGCCGGGCGTAGCGGCAGGCCACGGTGGTGGTGACCGCGACCATGCGGATGCCACCTCCGGCGCCTGTGGCCCTCAACATCCGATCCGCCATCGCCGCCCCTCCACCGTCCTTGGTGCATCGTAAGGATCAGCCCCTGGCCGAACGGGGCCGCCGCTGGAGGGGGCCTGCGGCGACCGGGACCCTGGCTCAGGGCGAAGAGACCCGGCTGAGGGTCTGCATCGGTCGCAGCACTCCCTGCTCCAGTCTCCAACCCCTCTCGATCACCCCCCGGAACAGCTCCGGTTCGTGGGTGACCACCAGCAGGGCCCGCTCCCTGGCCAGCTGCCCCAGCAGCTGAAGCACCTCCTCCCGCACGGTCCAGTCGAGACCGGCGGTCGGCTCATCCAGCAACAGCACCCGGGCATCCCGCACCAGCTGGACCGCCAGGGCGAGCCGCCGCTGCTGCCCGCCGCTGAGCCGCTCCGGGGCCTGCTGGAGCGAGACGGCCCCGAGACCCACCTGCTCCAGCACCGCTTCGGCCTTCTCGGCGCTCAGCCGCCGCTGGCCGAGCTTCAGCTCCTGGCCCACGGTCAGGCCGAGGAAATGGCGTTCCGGGAACTGGAACACCAGGCCGCACAGCCAGCGCCGCTGCCGAGTGCCGAGCTGCTGCCCGTTCCAGAGGATGCGGCCCGCATCGGCGTCGGCCAGGCCACAGAGCACCTCCAGCAGGGTGGTCTTGCCGCTGCCGCTGCGCCCTGCCACGAGGGCGGGCTCCCCGACCGGCAGCTGCAGCGAGACATCGCGGAGAACCGGTTCAGCGGCTGTGGCCGGGTGGTAGCGGAGACCGATGACGTCGAGCATGGACCCAGCATGGAGCCACGACCTGACGCCGTACGGGCCTGACGACGCCCGGGCGTGTTGGATGGAGGAGCAGGCCTGCTGGGTTCCCCTCTCCATGGACATCCGATTTCGCGAGGTGGATCCGTTCAACTGCTGGATCTGGCTGCGCTTCAACGACCCACCCGGCAGCGCCGAGCGGAGCTATGTGGAGACGGCCTTCGACAGCTGGTTCTTCCTCGGCAAGCTGGGAGCCTTCAATGCCGAGAACCTGCAGGCCCAAGACGGCGGCGTCGACCTGAGCTGGCTCGGCTACGACACCGAAGCCGCCGAACGCTGCCTGCCCGCCCTGATGCACAGCATGGGACAGATGGAGTATCAGGGTGACTGGGCACGCTGCTGGGTCGACCTCGGCACCAGCGACGCCCTGGCTCTCGATGTGCTGATCAATGCCCTCCGCCAGCTCGACAACGACGTGGTCGAGATCGGCGAACTGGTGATCGGCGGCCTCAACGAGGACTGGCCGATCGAGGAGGAACCCGACAGCCCGTTCTCCCCGGCTCCGTGAGCCGCGAACTGCGGCGGCTGCTGATCCCCCCGGAGCGGATCGAAGGCCTCCAGCGGACGGGCCGCAGCGATGGCCGGGTGGCGCTGGAGGCGGGGGAAGCGCACTACCTGGAAAGGGTGCTGCGCTTCCGGCCCGGGGACCGACTGGCGGTGATCGACGGCGGCGGACGGCTCTGGACAGCGGTGCTGGAGCCGGGGCGTCAACTAAGACTCGAGCAGGGTCACGCCACACCTCAGGTCCGCCAGGAGGCTCCCTGGCCCCCCCTGGAGCTGGCCATGGCCATTCCGAAGCGGGAGGCGGATCTGGTCTGGCGGATGGCCACCGAACTGGGCGCCGACCGGCTCCAGCCCCTGCACGCGGCGCGTTGTGTCCCCACCCAGCGGTGGGACATCGAGCGCTGGCAGGGAATCGTGCGGGAAGCCACGGAGCAGTGCGAGCGGCTCTGGCGCCCCGAGCTGATGGCCCCTCAGCCGGCACAGGACTGGCTGGCGCGGCCGGTGGAGGGGATCGCCCTGCTGGCCACCACCCGCCGGGATGGCCTCCGGCCGGCCAGCGACGTGGTGAGGGACCTCCGCCATGGCCCCGACGAGGCCCCCCTGGACCGCGGTATCCATCTGGCGATCGGACCGGAAGGGGGATGGACCCCTGCCGAGGAAGAGGCGGCCGAATCGGTCGGATGGCAACCAGTGAGCCTGGGGGACGCGATCCTGCGCACCTCCACTGCCGCGGTTGCTGGGCTTGCGCTGCTGGCCGACTGGCGACGGCTCAGCTGCGCATCATGCCGGCGGCCATCTCCTTGAACAGGGCAAGATTCGCTCCGGCGGTGCGACGCCGCATGGGGGTGGCACCCCCCGGGGTGAGACACTCCGGGGCGAAGGTGGCATCGGAGGGTGTCGGCCTCAGGGCTTCGGCGGCGGCCAGCTCGGCGGCAATGGCCTCGGCCGTGGTCAGCGAGCTCCCGGACGGGGCCACTTCCTTCGGGACCGGCGCAGCGCCTGCGCCGGCGGTGGGGGGCGGAGCCGGCGCCGGGGCGGGCTTGGCCTCGGTTTTGGGGGGAGCCACCACGGCCGGCGGCTGGTTGACTTCGCCGCCACCCAGATCGAGGAAGAACTTGGGTCGTCTGAAGACCATCGCAGAGCACCGCCGGATGGAGGGATTATCCGCCGGAGGTGCCGCCGCGCAGTGCTCCGCTTAGACCTGTGCAACACATCGGCTCGCCGCCATGGTGTCGCTGCCCCCTCAGGACCTGCACCACTGGCTGGCCGCCCTGGGGATCAACGGACTGCTGATCGCTCTGGCCCAGAGGGTGCCGCTGCTCACACCCCAGGGGTGGGTGCATGCGGGAATCCTCGGCACCCTGCTGTGGGGAAGCCTGGGTTGGCGGGGCTGGCTGGCGGTGGTCGCCTACCTGGCCCTGGGCAGCCTGGTGACGAAATTGGGCTTCCGCCACAAGCACGACCGGGGACTGGCCGAGAGCCGTGGAGGACGCCGCGGGCCGGAGAACGTCTGGGGTTCCGCCCTGGTGGGAACCCTGCTGGCCCTGCTGGCCACCCGGGCGGCCGCCGGGGCCGTGCCGCTGCTGCTGGCGGCCTTCGCCGCCAGCTTCGCCGCCAAGCTGGGTGACACCTTCGGCAGCGAGATCGGCAAGCGCTGGGGCCGCCACACGGTGCTGATCATCAGTCTGCGGCCGGTACCGCCCGGCACAGAGGGAGCCATCAGCCTGGAGGGCACGGCCGCCAGCCTGCTGGGCAGCGCCCTGATGAGCCTGGTGATGCTGGCCCTGGGCCTGATCCGCGGCTGGCCCCTGGCGGCCCTGGTGAGCGGCGTGGGGCTGCTGGCGACGCTGGCGGAGAGCGTGGTGGGCGCCACCCTGCAGCGTCGCTGGCCATGGCTCAGCAACGAGCTCGTCAACGGACTGCAGACCCTGCTGGCCGCCCTGCTGACCCTGGGATTGCTGCAGGGGGGGGTGGTTCCCTGGCTTCGGACCCCGATGATCTGAGCCGCCGTGGGACAGGGGAGGCTCAGGCGACCCCACCGGCGCGCTCGCGGGCCTCACGCCAGGCGAGGGCGGCGCGACGCAGGCGATCGAGCGCGGCATCACAGCGACGCTGGGCCTGGCGTGGCGGCATGCCCAGCTTGCGGCCTAGCTCCACCCAGGTGCAGCCCACCTGGATCCGGCCTACCAGCAGTTCCCTCAGCTGGGGATCCAGGGCTTCCAGCTGCTGCCGCAACCATTGGCGCTCGGCGACCTGGGCATCGGCGTCCGCCACTGGCTCGTCAGCCTGGTCCTCGGGAGCGGCCAGCAGATCCAGCAGGGTGGCGGGGGCCTCCCCGCCGGTGTCACCGCCCGCCAGAGGGGCATCGAGACTGCGCACGCTGCGGGTGCCGTCCAGGGCCAGAACCTCGTCGAGCCGCCGGAGATCACAACCCAGGCGTTCGGCCAGGGCAGCTCCCCGCAGGGGCCCGAGGCCCTGGCGACGACGCTCCTCCTGCACCCCGTGCATCTGCTGGTGCAGCTCCCAGAGGGGCCGGGGAATGCGCACCAGCGCCTGACGGTCCCGCCGTTCCTGCCGCATCGCCCCCTGGATGTAGGGCACCGCGAAGCTGCTGAACCTGACCTTGCGACTGGGGTCGAAAGCCTCCACAGCCTTGATCAGGCCCAGGCTGCCCACCTGGGCCAGGTCTTCGAAACCCAGGGCGGCGTCCCTGCTCTGGCGCCCGGCGATGGCATAGACGAGCGAGAGATTGTCGGCGACCAGCAGGTTGCGCCAGTGCAGCCGGCTCTCCGGGTCAGGAGCCTCCGCGTACGCCTGCAGCCGTCTCCGATTGCGGGCCGGCCGATCGATCATCGCTCCAGGGCCGGCGTCACAGTCCCGGCAGCGTTCCGGCAGGGAGGGCCGCCGGGCTGTCACCAGCGGCGGGGGAGGCGGAGGGGGAGGGGAGGGGGTCGATCCACGGCAGCGATTCCGGTGGGGTCCGTCCTTCCAGGCTCCACTCCGCAGGCCGATGCAGGATCACCGCATCGAAGGAAAACCGTTCACTCCATCGGGTGATCCGCTCGATCCGCTCAGATGGCAAGGGAGACGCCGGTGTGGAGTTCCAGTTGGGCCCACTGCAGCAGGGCCGGCCACTGGCGCACCCGCGCGTAGATCTGCCCATGGCCGTCGCCGTTGAGGTGCAGGCCATCGGCGCAGATCCACTGCAACCAGGCAGGATCGGCCAGCAGATCATCGAGCAGAGGCAGAAAGGGGAGATCGGCCTCCATGCAGGCCTCCTCCAGCAGGGCCTCGAAGCGACGGATGGTGGCCAGGTCGTACCAGAGCATCCCTGCGAAGGGCATCGCCGCCTCATCCACCGGTGTCAAGCCCAGCACCAGCACCGGTGCGATGGCCCGCAGGCGAGGCAGCAACTGCTGCAGGCCGAACAGGAACGCTTCCGGCGCCAGCTGGTGACGGCCGTCGGGACGTCCCACCCGGGCCGTGTCGTTGAGGCCGATGGAGAGCATGATCCCCTGGGGCCGCTGGCGTCTCAGCTCGCCGCGGCAGGTGACCTCCGCCTCGATGCGTGCCGCCAGTCGCTCCAGGCCGTCGCCCCGCACGCCGAGGCCGTACAGGACAGGTCCCTGGGGCAGGCCCATCCAGTGGCGGCGCAGGCGCTCGCACCAGCCCCCCTGATCCGGATCCCCCCAGCCGTAGACCCCGCTGTCACCGAGCACCACCAGCTTCTTGGGAACCTGCATCGGCACGACCGGGCTGGAGGGATCTTCCCGCACCGGCAGGGGGATTCAGAGGCCCTCGCCGAAGCGCCGCAGTCGGTCGAGTCCGTCGTCGATCGTGGCCGGGGAGGCTGCGCAGGAAAGGCGGATGCAACGGTCGTCGCCGAAGGCGGCCCCGGGCACCACCGCGAGGCCCACCTCCTCCAGGAGCCGACGGCAGAGGGTCATCGAGTCCAGTCCCCAGGCACTCACGTCCGGGAAGGCGTAAAAGGCGCCCTGGGGAGGCAGCAGCTCGAGACCCTCGATGGCCATCAGTCCGTCGCTGAGCCGGGAGCGGCGAACGCTGAACTCGGCCGCCATCTCCCGCACACAGTCACGGGAACCGCTGACGGCCGCCAGGGCCCCGAACTGGGCGAAACTGCAGACGTTGCTGGTGCTCTGACTCTGCAGGGCACTGGCGGCGGCCACGACGTGGCGGGCCCCGGCCAGCCAGCCGACGCGCCAGCCGGTCATGGCCCACCCCTTGGCGAAGCCGTTAACGATGAAGATCCTCTCCGCCAGGTCCGGTGCCACCGCCGCCAGGCTGTGGTGGGCATGCCCCGGCGAGAGCAGCATCTCGTAGATCTCGTCGCACACCACCGAAACGGCGGGATGGCGGCGCAGCACCTCCGCGATGGCCTCGAGTTCGGAGCGGCCGAGCACCATTCCGGTGGGATTGGAAGGGCTGTTGAGCACGAGCAGGCGGCTGGCGGAGGTGATGGCCGCCTCCAGCTGCTCCGGACCGAACCGGAACCCGGTGCTGGCGTCGGTGGGCAGACAACGCACGCTGGCGCCCGCCAGATGGGCCATCTCCGGATAGCTCAGCCAGTAGGGAGCGGGCAGCAGCACCTCATCGCCAGGATCCAGCAGGACCTGGAAGAGGTTGTACAGGGCCTGTTTGCCGCCGTTGGTCACCAGCACCTGATCGCCCCGGGTGGGAACGCCGTTCTCGTCGCTCAGCTTGGTGGCGATGGCCTCGCGCAGGTCCGGCTCACCGGCCACCGGACCGTAACGGGTATGCCCGGCCTCCAGAGCCTGTGTGGCTGCCTCGCGGATGAAGGCAGGAGTGTCGAAGTCGGGTTCGCCGGCGCTGAGACTGCAGATGTCCCTGCCCTGGCTGCGCAGCTCCCGGGCCTTGGCGCTGATGGCGAGGGTGAGGGATGGCTGCAGCGCCTGCGCCCGGGCGGAGAGCGTCATCAGGGCCGGCATGGGCGGAGCGGGCACCAGCGGAGGGGCGCCTTGGGGCAATCGGGTCATCTTGCCCCATGCCCCTGCCGCTGCGTTGCAGCGGGGCGCCATCGGCACCGGTTGATGCATCACTGCGGCGCCCTCCGCTGCGGGGGGGGGCGCCGGCAAGGCTGCCGGGGGAATGGTCGAGGATGGGCCGATGGTCGTCGATTCCCAGCAGGGCTCCCTGTTCGCCGTTCCGGAGCCCGCCGCGGATCTGGCGAATCTGCGGGAGCGTTGCGACGCCTGCCGCCGCTGCGGACTGGCCGCCGGCCGGCAGCAGGTGGTGATCAGCCGGGGGAATCCGCACGCCCGGCTGATGGTGATCGGCGAAGGACCCGGCGCCCAGGAGGACGCCACCGGACTGCCTTTCGTGGGCAGGGCCGGCCAGCTGCTCGACCAGATGCTGGCGAGCGTGTCCCTTGACAGCAATCAGGACGTCTACATCTGCAATGTGGTGAAGTGCCGGCCCCCCGACAACCGCAAGCCCACTCCCGAGGAGATGCGAGCCTGCGAACCCTGGCTGGCCATCCAGATCGAAGCGGTGGATCCGCCCGTGGTCATTCTCGCAGGGGCCACGGCCCTCGAGGGGGTGCTCGGCATCCGAGGGGGGATCACCCGGTTGCGGGGGCAGTGGCACCCCTGGCAGGGCCGCTGGGTGATGCCGGTGTTCCACCCCTCCTATCTGCTCCGCAATCCCTCCCGCCAGAAGGGGAGTCCCCGCTGGCTCACCTGGCAGGACCTGCAGGAGGTGCGGCGCAGGCTGGAGGCCATGACCTCGGGAGCGGCAGCCCCCCCCGGCTGAAGCGGCCGCGGGGTCGTCGACCTGGACGTCGGGTGTGCCATGGTTTGGCCACGTCAGCGTCTCCGCAGCGATGAGCGCCGCCCAGGCCCCCAGTGCCCCCCCGGTCTCCGGCGCCGGCCAGACCCCCGCTCCGGACTGGGCAGCCAACCCCCGCTACGACACGGTGATCCGCCGGCGGCCCACCCGGAGCGTGCGCGTCGGAGACGTGATGGTGGGCAGCGAGCACCCGGTGGTGGTGCAGTCGATGATCAACGAGGACACCCTCGATGTCGAAGGCGCCACCGCCGGCATCCGACGCCTGCACGAGGCCGGCTGCGAGATCGTGCGCCTCACGGTGCCCAGCCTGGCCCATGCCAAGGCGGTGGGAGAGATCCGTCGTCGCCTGGGGGCTACCTATCGCCCCGTGCCCCTGGTGGCCGACGTGCACCACAACGGCGTGCGCATCGCCCTGGAGGTGCTCGACCATGTCGACAAGATCCGCATCAACCCGGGGCTGTTCGTGTTCGAGAAGCCCGATCCCCGGCGCACCGAATACACGCCTGAGGAGTTCGCTGCCATCGGCTCCCGCATCCGCGAGAACCTCGAACCCCTGGTGAAGGCCCTCAAGGCCCAGGGCAAGCCCCTGCGGCTCGGCGTGAACCACGGCTCGCTGGCCGAGCGCATGCTCTTCACCTACGGCGACACACCGCTTGGCATGACCGAGTCGGCCCTGGAGTTCATCCGCCTCTGCGACGACCTCGATTACCACGACATCGTGGTGTCGATGAAGGCCTCGCGGGCGCCGGTGATGCTCGCCGCCTACCGGATGATCGCCGACCGCATGGACGCCGAGGGTTTCCGCTACCCCCTCCACCTGGGGGTGACCGAAGCGGGGGACGGCGACTACGGCCGGATCAAGAGCACCGCGGGCATCGCCACCCTGCTGGCCGAGGGGCTGGGGGACACGATCCGCGTCTCGCTCACCGAGGCGCCTGAGAAGGAGATCCCTGTCTGTTACTCGATCCTGCAGGCCCTCGGCCTGCGCAAGACGATGGTGGAGTACGTGGCCTGCCCGAGCTGCGGCCGCACCCTCTTCAACCTCGAAGAGGTGCTCCACAAGGTGCGCTCCGCCACCGCCCACCTCACCGGCCTGGACATCGCCGTCATGGGCTGCATCGTCAACGGCCCTGGCGAGATGGCCGACGCCGACTACGGCTACGTGGGCAAGACCCCCGGCACCATCTCCCTGTACAGGGGGCGTGATGAAATCAGGCGTGTGCCGGAGTCCGAGGGGGTGGAGGCCCTGATCGCCCTGATCCGGGAAGATGGTCGGTGGGTCGACCCCTGAGGGAAAACCCCCTCCCATCGGCGCTACGTTGGAACGACGTTCCTGACTCCTCGAGGTTCCCCTGCATGGGAAGAGGCCGCGCCACCGTGGTTGTGCTTGTTGGGCTCGGTGCCTGTGCCGCCACGGCGGTGATGGCCCGGGAAATGGTGCTGTCCCCCACAGGGAGCGTGTCGATCAGCGACAGCCCCAAGGAGGTGATGGACCAGGCCTGGCAGATCGTCTTCCGCGATTACCTGGACACCACCGGCAAGTACACGCCGGATCACTGGCGTGAGCTGCGCCGCAGCGTGCTGGCCAAGAGCTACGCCACCCCCAAGGATGCCTACGAGGGCATCCGCGGCATGCTCGGCACCCTTGATGATCCCTACACCCGCTTCCTGGATCCGCGGGAATTCAAGGAGATGCAGATCGACACCTCCGGGGAGCTCTCCGGGGTGGGCATCCAACTGAGCGTTGACAAGGAGACCAAGGAACTGGTCGTCATCGCACCGATCGAAGGTTCGCCGGCGTCCCGTGCCGGCGTGCAACCCAAGGACGTGATCGTCTCGATCGACGGCAAGAGCACCAAGGGCATGAGCACCGAGGATGCGGTGAAGCTGATCAGGGGCAAGGCCGGCACCACGGTCAACCTGGTGCTGCGCCGCAAGGGGCAGAACATCCACACCCCTCTCACCAGGGAACTGATCGAGATCCACGCCGTCAGCCACCAGGTGAACACCACCTCTGACGGCACCAGGATCGGGTACATCCGCCTCAAGCAGTTCAGTGCCACCGCCGCCAAGGACATGCGTGCCGCGGTGAGGGACCTGGAGGCCAAGGGGGTCAGCGGCTACGTGCTGGATCTGCGCAGCAACCCCGGCGGTCTGCTGGTGGCGAGCGTCGAGATCGCCCGCCAGTGGATCAATGAGGGGATCATCGTCTCCACCAAGACCCGCGACGGCATCCAGGACGTGAAGCGGGCCACCGGCCAGGCGCTCACCACCAAGCCCCTGGTGGTGCTGGTCAACGAGGGTTCGGCGAGTGCCAGCGAAATTCTCTCCGGCGCCCTGCAGGACAACAACCGCGCCGTGCTGGTCGGGCAGAAGACCTTCGGCAAGGGACTGGTGCAGTCCGTGCGCGGGCTCTCCGATGGCTCGGGGATGACCGTGACCATCGCCAAGTACCTGACGCCGCGCAACCGGGACATCCACAAGCACGGCATCGACCCGGACGTCCCGGCGAAGATGACCGAGCAGGAGGCCCAGCGGCTCAAGCTGGAGGACATCGGCACCAACCGGGACAGCCAGTACAGGGTGGCCGAATCCACCCTGCGCAAGCAGATTCAGGCCGGGGCGATCCTTCAGAGGGCCTTCCAGCCCGGAAGCGCCAATCTTCCCTCCGCCCTTGCCAAGCCCTGAGGGAACAGGAGAACACCAGCCGCCCGACGCGATCCGTTCGCTCTGGCACCTGAAGCCCTGGTGGTGTCAGCCCTGGAGCATCTTGCTCTCGGGGCTGATCGTGGTGGGGGCCAGTTGGCAGCTGCTGCACCTCCGCTGGCTGACGGCGGGCGTTGCACTGGCGATCGGAGCCTGGTGGCTTCTCTTCCTGGTGCTGGTGCCGGCGGCGTGGAAGGCGAAACAGGCCAGCGCGGCGAGCCTGCCGCCAGAGAATGGGCCCAGCCGGGGCTGAGCCAGGCTGAGGGGTCCGGGCAGGTCAGGCCCCGCTTGCCTCAGGCCACAGGCTGCATCAGGCCGCCACCGGGGGAGTCGTCGTCATCGTTGTTGCCCGCCTCCGCCTGGAGCAGCGCGAAGAGACCGACACCCAGAACGCTGAGCAGGGCAGGGAGCAGCAGGGAAGTCTGTGGGGCGCCCGTGGCCTGGATCAGCTCACCCATGGGGGTTCTGTTACGAAAGGTCTCACCACGTTAACCAATGCTCTCATGGTTCGGGGCAGGACGGCTCCCACGCTTGGGACGCTCAACGACACGATCGCGCTCAGTCGAAGACGTGGCCATGCTC
Organism: Cyanobium sp. CACIAM 14; assembly: GCA_000708525.1. Lineage (GTDB taxonomy): Bacteria > Cyanobacteriota > Cyanobacteriia > PCC-6307 > Cyanobiaceae > Cyanobium. The sequence goes on along the minus strand of JMRP01000004.1, from coordinate 53,510 downwards.
GTAGCGCTCCTCATGGCCGGCGGCCTCCGTGAGCGCAGCCACATTTTCGCGCGTGAAGAAGCCGTCGTAGCCCATGCAGCGCTCCACATACTCGGTGATCAGCAGGGAGTAGGCAGAGCTTCTGGAGAAGATCTGGCGCAGGTTCGGCTCATCGTTGCATTCGCCCACAATGTCGGCTAGGAACGGGATGCCGAGCTGCTGAAGGGTGTGCACCACGAAGTCCACGTTCTTCTGGCCATCGGTCTCACCATCAGCCACCTCGTAGGCGATGTGATGCATGCGCCGACCGAAATTGCGTACGAACTCCTCCGTGGGCATGGGAAGGTTCACGAGGGAATTCAGATAGGAAGGAGTGTTGTTGGCTGTGAACACCCTGGCGGGCGAGAGCTTGTCGTCAGACAGTGTGGGGTGGCGGGTCACGTTCGTGGAGGAGTTCATCTCGACGATGTCGTAGGAACCCCAGTAGTAATAGGGGACCATCGTCAGATACTCGAGAATCGCATCCTCCCGCTCACCCGCCAGCACCCTTGTGGCGAGATGATCGATGCCCAGAATCTTGCCCTCCAGCCCGTGCTCCCGATAGCGCCGGGCCGCTTTGGTGAGAGGCAGGAGAGCCTGCTCGTCCAGTATCACACGATCGCCTGGATCAAGGGTCTCCAGGCTGTCCAGGGGCTGTTCCACGTATCCGACCCGGTTGTAGGTGTAGTCGGAGAGGAAGGTGAAACTGAGCTGCGCTGAAGCGTAGAAGGGATTGACGGTTTCGCCCGGATAAGCGAAGCGGATGTTCTGTGGCTCGAGAATCGAGCGCAGATCCCGGCAGGATGTCACCCGGAAGATCTCACCGATGTAGCGGGCATTGGGCTTGTCGATGGAGAGGGGATACATCGCGTTCCAGCGTGTGACCTCATCCTCGAAGTCGTCGGACAGGGGCTCCAGCACGATCAGCCGGGGAAAGTCCTCGCCTCCCCTGAGGAGATAGATCCGGTGGGTGGCATTCAGCCAGCACTCCTGATAGCGGTAGGGGGTGGTGAGGGTGAGTTCTGCCAAGTAGGGCAGGCCATTGCCGTGATCCACCTGGATCACCACCGCCGCCATGGGCCCCACCACCTGCTCCAGGCCTGCCCTGGCCCGCCGCTCATAGACGCGGGGCAGGAATTCCTCGAAGAAGGCGCTGTTGCGCTTGTCGCCCTTGGGCCGGTAGGTGGCGAGATCGACCATCGGCGCAACGGGACCATGGGTCCCCCGGGAGCATCAATGTCCTAGCAAGCCACCTCCTGGCAGGCCTGGGGCCAGTCCCGGAACGCCAGCGCAGACATGATCAGACGCTGAGCACGGCTGCGTCACGGGCCAGTCGCTCGGCCTGCCGTTCCGCGGCCGTGCGCCCATCGGCCTCGGGCAACTGGGCGGCCATGGCGGAGAGCCACTCCATCAGCTGCTCCATCTGCCTGTCCATCGGCAGGGCGCCCAGCCCCCTCGCCAGCACCTTCGCGGTGCTGCCGGCACCGCCCTGGTACACCAGACGGCCATGCAGGTGCTGGGGCAGCCCCTGGCGCAGACGCCGGAACGCCGGTTCCTCCATGGGTGTCTCCATCGCGATGTTCGGCTTCTCCGGCCGGATGCGGGAGAAGCCGCAGCGACGCGCCAGCAGCTTGAGTTCCATCAGCTGCAACAGGCTCTGCACCGGGGCCGGAATGGGGCCGTAGCGCTCGGTCCAGCCGGTGGCCAGCTCCATCAGAGCCGCCTTGTCCCCACAGTCCGCGGCGGCCCGGTAGGCGGCCATCTTCTCCTCGGTCTCGGTGATCCAGTCGGCGGGGATGAAGGCCGTCACGGGCAGATCGATCTGGGTCTCGTCCACCGCCGGAATGTCCTGCCCCTGGATCTCGGCCAGGCACTCCTGCAGCATCTCCATATAGAGATCGAACCCGATGGCCTCCATCTGGCCGCTCTGCTCCACCCCCAGCAGGTTGCCGACACCGCGGATCTCCATGTCGCGCATGGCCAGCTGGTAGCCGGAGCCGAGCTGGGCGAACTCCTGGATCGCCCGCAGCCGCTGGCGGGCCGCGTCGCTGAGGGTGGCATCGCCGGGATAGAAGAGCCAGGCGTGGGCCTGGATGCCGCTGCGGCCCACCCGGCCCCGCAGCTGGTACAGCTGGGCGAGACCGAAACGGTGGGCATCCTCCACCAGGATCGTGTTCACCCGGGGGATGTCCAGGCCCGATTCGATGATGGTGGTGCAGAGCATCACGTCGGCCTCACCGGCGTTGAAGGCCACCATGGCGCTCTCCAGTTCCCCCTCCGGCATCTGGCCATGGGCCACCAGCAGCCTGAGCCCAGGCAGCATCGCCCGCAGCTGGCCCGCCACCTCCTCGATGCCTTCCACACGGGGCACCACGTAGAACACCTGGCCGCCCCGATCGAGCTCCTGGCGAATGGCGCTGCGCACCGCTTCCTCGTCGAGCCTGGCGAGGTGGGTCTTGATCGGCCGCCGCAGCGGCGGCGGGGTGGTGATCAGGCTCATCTCCCGAACCCCCGAGAGGCTCATGTAGAGCGTGCGGGGGATGGGGGTGGCCGAGAGGGTCAACACGTCCACGTCCCTGCGCAGCCCCTTGATCTTCTCCTTCTGCTGGACACCGAAGCGCTGTTCCTCGTCCACCACCAGCAGGCCCAGCTGGCGGAAGCTGGTGCCCCTGCCCAGCAACTGGTGGGTGCCCACCACCACGTCCACGCTGCCATCGGCCAGTCCGTCCTGGATGGTCCGGCGCTCGCCGGTGGTGCGGAAGCGGTTGAGCAGGGCCACCTTGAGGGGATAGGGGGCGAAGCGCTCGCTCAGGGTGCGCCAGTGCTGCTGGGCCAGCACGGTGGTGGGAGCCAGCATCGCCACCTGCCTGCCGGCGGTGACCGCCTTGAAGATGGCCCGGATCGCCACCTCGGTCTTGCCGAAGCCCACATCCCCGCAGACCAGACGGTCCATCGGCTGGGGCTTCTCCATGTCGCGTTTCACCTCCGCGATCGCCTTGAGCTGGTCGGGGGTGGGGTCGTAGGGGAAGGAGTCCTCCAGTTCGTTCTGCCAGGGACCGTCGGGGGGAAAGGCGAAGCCAGGCGCCTTGTGACGCTCGGCGTAGAGCCTGACCAGATCCATCGCCACCCGGGCCACCGCCTTGCGGGCCCGCTCCTTGGCCTTGATCCAGGCCGATCCGCCCATGCGGTTGAGTTCCGGCGGTTTGTCGCCGCTGGCCCTGTAGCGACCGAGGCTGCCCAGCTGGTCCGCCGCCACCCGCAGCAGCCCGTCGGCGTACTGCACCACCAGGTAGTCGCGGACCTCACCGCCGATGGCCAGCTTCTCCAGCTTCAGGAAGCGGCCGATGCCATGGTTGCGATGCACCACGAAGTCGCCTGGGACCATCCTGTTGGGATCCACCGTGCGGCTGGCCGCCCGGCGGCGGCGGCGCACGTAGCCGCTGGCCGCAAGGGTGTGCTGGCCGAAGATCTCCCGGTCGGTGAGCAGCACCAGCTTCCAGGCGGGGAGTTGCAGCCCCTCCAGCTCGGCCGTGCCGCGCAGCTTGAGCGCCACCGGGGTGGACTGCTCCACCAGCCGCTCGATGGCAGGAAAATCGCGGGCATTGGGAACGAAGCGGGCCGGGCAGTCGTGCTCCTCCAGCAGGGCCACCGCCCGCGAGGGCTGGGCGGAGACGATCCAGACCCTGGCCTTGTCGCGCTGGTATCCCTTGATCTGCTCGGCCAGGCGGCCGAACTGGTTGGGATGGGCCGGCACCGACCGGCTGGCCAGATCCAGGACGTTGGGATGGTTGTCGCTCTCGTGCAGTTCCGCCAGATCGAAGCCCGTGAAGGCCTCCGCTTCCGTCAGGGCTGCCGCCACCGGCCGATGCAGCACGCCCGGCAGGGGCAGGGGACTGGTGCTTCCGCCAGCACCGGCCTCCACCACCTCGCGGTGGTGCTCAACGGCGTGGTCGTACCACTGCTGACCATGGGCCAGACACTGGCGTCGCTCGTCGATCGCCACCATCGTCCCGGCAGGGAGATAGTCGAGCAGGGACGCCGGCGTTCCCCAGGCCAGCCCCATCAGCCGGCGCATGCCCTCGGGCGTGCCTCCCTCCAGCAGCAGGTCGAGGGAGGCAGGCTCCAGCAGCCGCTCCAGGCCCTCCGGCATCCGCTGCCGCAGCGCCTCGGCGATCAGAGGGGCATGGCTGGTGGGCGTGAGCCGCACCTTGTCCACCACATCGAGGGAGCGCTGGCTGACGGGATCGAACTCCCGCAGCTTCTCCAGCTCCTCGCCGAACAGTTCGAGACGGACCGGCAGCTCGGCACTCACCGGAAACAGATCGAGGATGTCACCCCGGCGGCTCCAGGTCCCCTCCTGCTCGATCGTCGGGACCCGTTCGTATCCGAGCCCGGCCAGGGTGAGGGCCAGTTGCTCCAGATCGAGCCGGTCGCCCTTGCGCAGGGTGAGACAGCGCTGCGCCAGCACCGCCGGCGGAGGCAGGTGGGGCTGGAGGGCGCGCTCGGTGGCCACCACGGCGAAACGGCCACCGGCAGCCAGGCCGCCATCGCCTCCCCCTTCCACCAGCTCCGCCAGCACCTGGAGCTGTCCCCAGGTGATCTCGGTGGTGGGGTCGAAGGGCTCGTAGGGGGAGCCCTCGCTGGTGGGGTAGAGCTGGCAGAGCGGCCAGCCCATCAGCTCCAGCAGCGAAGCCCAGCGCCCCGCCTCCTCGAGGGTGGGCACGATGACCAGCAGAGGGGCCTCTCTGGAGCCGGCCAGGGCGCTCGCCACCAGGGCCCTCGCCGCCCGGCCGGCACCGCTCAGGCGCAGGCGCTCGGGCCGCTCGCAGCGCGCCCTCACCTCGGCGGTGAGGGGCGCGGCCTGCAGCTGGCGCACGAGGGCGTGGAAGGGCATCGCGGTTCGTGGACGAACGGCTGGCGATCCTCGCAACCGCCGGAACCGGCTGCGGATCCGCAGGCGATCCGCGACTGACCGCCTGCCCCGAGCCACCCCGCGGACCGACGCAGCGGTCATGCTGGTGCCAGGTACCGCCACCGATGGCCCGCTTCCGCTGCCCCACCTGCCGCGGTCTGCCCCTGCGGCAGCAGCAACCCTTCACGGGGCTTCCCCGCTGCGGACGCTGCGGGGGGCTTCTGGATCCTGCACCGCGCCATCAGGCCCCCTGGGGCCTCGCCGCCGGGGTCACGGCCGTGGTGCTGGGCCTGGCCGCCTTTCCCAATCTGCTGGATCGGCTGGGATCCGTGCCGTTGCAGCCACCCGAGGTCACCAGCAGGATCCTGGATCACTTCGAACCTTCCCCCGATCCCCGCCTGCGGCCGATGGCCCTGCTCGAGGGGGGACTGCTCGATAGCCTCCAGGAGGCCGACCGCCAGTGGATTCCCACCGCCGAGCCCCTGCCGGGGGGCGGGATCCGTTTTCTGTACCAGCGTCGGGCCGGGGAGCCCGAGCTCACGGTGCCCCAGCTGCAGGCCCTGATCCGCAACCCTCCCGATCATGGCAAGGAGCGCCGGGCCATCAGCCACCTGCTCGGCACGCTGGAGCAGGCCGGCGTGCAGGTGCAGTTGGTGGAGCCCAGGAAGACCGGGGCAGCCGGGGAATGGGACCATGCGGCACGCACCCTGCGCATCAAGCCGGCGGTGGTGAAGAAGGGCACGGTGGACTTCGCCAGGGTGCTCAACCACGAGGCCATCCACGTGGCCCAGAGCTGCGCGGCCGGAGGGCTGCGGGCGGTGCCCAGGCTGCTCGGCCTGAGCCAGCAGGTGTCACCGGAGCTGCTCCCCCACCTCGAGGATCCGCTCTACGCGGGCGCTTCCGGTACGGAGAAATCGCTGGAGCGGGAGGCCTACGCCAACCAGGAGCGGCTGCCGATGGGGGCCACCCTGGTGCGAGCCCATTGCCGGCTGCACACGCCAGGCTGAAGGTCGGCGGTCAGCCGGGGCGTCAGGAGGAGATGTGGCGGATGAGATCGAGGCACTTGCTGGAGTAGCCCCACTCGTTGTCGTACCAGGACACCACCTTCACGAACGTGTCGGTGAGGGCGATGCCGGCGGAGGCATCAAAGACCGACGTGCAGGTCTCGCCCAGGAAGTCGGTGGACACCACGTCGTCCTCGGTGTAGCCGAGGATGCCGGCCAGCGGCCCTGCGGCCGCCTCGCGCATGGCCTGCTTGATCGCGTCGTAGCTGGTGGCCCTCTCCAGGTTCACCGTCAGGTCCACCACCGACACATTGGGGGTGGGCACCCGGAAGGCCATGCCGGTCAGTTTGCCGCTCAGGGCCGGTATCACCTTGCCCACCGCACGTGCAGCACCGGTGGAGGACGGGATGATGTTCTGGCCGGCGCCACGGCCGCCGCGCCAGTCCTTGACCGAGGGACCGTCCACGGTCTTCTGGGTGGCGGTGGTGGCATGGACGGTGGTCATCAGCCCATCGCGGATGCCGAAAGCGTCATGCAGCACCTTGGCCATCGGCGCCAGGCAGTTCGTGGTGCAGGAGGCGTTGGAGACAATGTCCTGGCCGGCGTAGGTGGCGTGGTTCACGCCCATCACGAACATGGGGGTGTCGTCCTTGGAGGGTGCCGACATCACCACCTTGCCCGCCCCCGCCGTGATGTGGGCCCGGGCCCGCTCGTCGGTGAGGAACAGGCCTGTGGACTCCAGCACCACCTCGGCACCGACGTCGCCCCAGCGCAGGTTGGCGGGGTCGCGCTCGGCGGTGATGCGGATGCTGCGCCCATTCACCACCAGGGCCCCATCACGCACCTCCACCTGACCGCGGAAACGGCCATGGGTGGAGTCGTAACGGAGCATGTAGGCGATGTAATCGACATCGATCAGGTCATTGATGCCCACCACCTCGATGTCCTCACGGCCGCAGGCGATGCGGAAGACCAGGCGTCCGATGCGTCCGAAGCCGTTGATGCCGATTCTGATGGTCATCCAGGGTCCTCCCGGCGGGATCTGGCCACCCAGGCTGCCATGGGGCGCGGCAGGGGGTGGGAGCTCAGGACTGGAGAGCAGGATGGGCCCGTTTCAGGCGGCGGCGGAGCCTGCGGCTCCAGCCGAAGGCGGTGGCCGCGCCCAACACGGGTAGCGGGCCAGGGACAGGCACCTGTCTGAGCCGGGTGGGGTTGAAGGGGGTGCCGTGGATCACGCTGCCGGATCCGAAGCTCACAGGGGAGTCGTTGTTGATGACGATCAGCGAGCCGTAAAGGCTCGTGTTGCTCGCCATGGTGACGGTCCCGCCGTTGCACGTGTTCCCGCCGCTGGAGGCGGTGCAACCGGCGTTGGTGTTGCTGCTGACCAGGAAGGTGCCGAGGGCGTTGGCTCCCGCCTCGAGGCTCACACCCTGGCCCTGCCCAATGAGGTTGAAGAGGATCTGGGAGGGAGCAAGGCCACTGATGGTCCAGCCGCGGTTGGTGACGATCGAGCTGGTGGGAACGTTGAAGACGAAGAAATCGTTGGGATTGCCGACGAAGTTGAGCTGGACATTGCTCCCGAAACTGCTGACGTCATAGAAATTGAGCCCACCGATACCGGTCAGCGTGCGGGTGCTGCCGCTGGCCAAGGAGATCGTGGCGTAGTTGCAGGCTGTCCCGGTGATTCCTGTACAGGCACCGCTGTTGCCGAAGCTGCCGATGTAGCTGCTGACGGCGAGGGCATCAGCGCGGGCCTGATCGGTCCAGCCATTCCCCACTGTGACGGGAATGTTGGCTGAAGTCACGGAGCTGGAGCCGTTGGCGAAGATCATGGCGGTCGGTGTGCCGGCCGCCGTTCCCGTGTAACTCACCCTGCCGCCCAGGAGGACGTGTCCATCGCCGCTCAGGGGCGGAGTTCCGGAAGGCGTGGGCGACGGTGTGCAGGAGACAGGGACGGACTGGGTGCTGCCGCCGTTGATGGTGAGGCCGCTGAGGCTGGTGCTCGTCCTGGGACCACCGGCGTTCGGCCGAAGGTTCACCAGGGCATACCCTTCGGCACACCCAAGATCGAGCCCCATCAGGGGATCCGACGCGGCATGGGCCGGCTGACTGGCGGCAAGGGCGGCGGCCATCCCAGCACCGCAGGCCCAGGCCACGGCCGCATGCCGACTCGGGCGTGAGCGCAGGTGAAGTGGCGGAAGCCGCAATTGCATCAATGGCAACAGTGTTCACAAAAGGCTAAAGAGCGAAGCCTGTACCACCCAGAGACGGACCGATGGAGAGGCCTTAGAGATTCCTTACAGCTTCGGCACAGATCAGCGAGTGTTCCGGGGTGCCGAGGCGGCCATCTCCCATACCGACATCGCAGCAGCATGTCCCCGGCTCCTAGGCACCCAGACCTGCCCTGCAGCGAGTCCTGCCGTCACTGACGCAGCCGGTCACGGAAACCATGGAACGCTCACGAATCGGCGCCTGACGAGCTGGCAGGGGGCAAGAGGCTATGGAGGCTGGAGTGCGGCAAAGCGCTCAACGCTCAACCAAAAGCAACCATGAAAAAGTACCCGAAAAAGAGTGAAGCTCGGCTGGCATTCATCCAGTCTGGCCAAGCATTCCAGCCGGCCTTCGAAAAGGAATCGAGCAGCGGCACGCTGCGGTGATGGGATGTTCTCCGTCGCAATCGTTCGCGTCCGCGAGGGAGGGGCCGGCCTGGCAGCCAGGGGCATGATCCTTGAACTGCCACAACGCACAAAGAGTTGACGTTCCGACACTCCAGAATGGAAAGGAATTGGTCTCTGCATTCACCAGGGACAGGCCCTGAGCGATGAACATGCTGGACCCGCACCACGGCCTGAGACGTGTCAATACGGCCGACTTCCTCTCCCTGATCGCCCTGGCGCTTTTCGTCACCTATGGGGTAACGGTGCTGAACGCGATTCTGCCGATGGCCGTGCTGCAGCCGGCCTGGCTGGTCACCCTGATCAGCGCCCTGCTCGACAGCGCCCCCTCCCCCTGCTGGGACTGGGAGTGGTCCATCTGGTCGCCTCTCTGGAGCCGAACGATGCCCGCCTCCAGAACCGCCGTGATGCCTTCGCGCGCTGGGCGGTTGGAGCGGCCGTGGGCTTCCTGCTGCTGCTTCCACTGCAGGCCGTCTCGGCCTATCAGGGCGTCGAGTTGGTGGTCCGCAGTCAGAGCAGTGCCCTGAAGGTGGCCCTCGAGCGTGCGTATGAGTTCCGACAGGCCATCGACCGCGCCACCTCCATCGAGGACCTGCAGGAGAGAATCGCCAGACTCCAGGGCCCTGGTCTCAGGCTCACGGACACCGGAGGGGGGTCGCTGGGCGAGCTGAAGAAGGTGCTCACCGCACGCCTCGAAGTGTCCGTGAGGAACTCCAGAAACGTCATTCAATCACCCTGGAACCCGAATCTCTGGGCGATCGCGCAGCGCTCCATCCGTGTGCTGCTGCTGGCGTTGGTGTACGGCGTGGCCTTCGCCGCCGGCAGCCAGCGCCGGGGATCCGATCTGCCACTGTTGCGTGAAGCCCAGATGCGATGGGACCTGGCCGCGGCAAAGCGGGCGGAGTGGCGCCGCGAACGCCTGGAAGACCTGGAAGAAAGGCGGCGTCAGTTCCAGCAGCGACGCGAGGAGGCGATGGAGGCCAGGACAAAAGGGCTGCGGGAGAGGGTTGTCATCAGGGCCGAAGCGGCGTCGGCTCCACTGAGCCACACCCGTGCTCTCCCTGCCGACATGGCCTACTTCCACCAGCTCAGCGTGGAGGGGGAAGACCCGGAGCGTCAGGAACCCTCCTGAATCCAGGCGATCGGCCTCACCCCACCTGCTGCTTGAAATCCAGCATCGAGGTGTCTCCCTGGAGGGTCTGCTCTTCCAGAAGCATGTTGAACCGCAGCAGGTCGGAATCGCTGAGTTGCTGACGGCTGCTGACCCCGAGGTGCTGCTCCAGGAAACGGCGGCCTCGGCTGCTGTCCCAGCCCAGTTGCTGCAGAAGTACCGCATTCTGCTGGAGCAGATCCCCTCGGCGCAGGGGAACCGCTGCCGTGGCGGGGTCGCAACCGGGCTCGAAGGACTCGATCATCCGGAGGTACCCCATGAGGTCGGCGTACACGGTGATCCGATCCCGGCTGGGATGGCCGAAACATCGCTGCAGGTAGCTGGCCTCCCGTTCCCGGTCCCAGCCGAGCCGGCGGAGCGCGAGATCGAGCCTGGTCAGCTCGGTGCTCCAGTCCTGGGGATCCTCCTGGGGCTCTGGCATCGGCTCGTTGGATGGCTCCGGGATCGGATCCTGCTTGGGCCCGGGCATCGGCTCGGGCATCGGCTCGGGCCTTGCTGCTGGCGCCGTCCCGGCCGGGCGCGGGACCGGAGCCAGCGGGGGCGGCGGAGCAACCGGAGCCGGTGGGCGGGCCCTGGTCACCGGCTCCGGCAGGTGGGTCTGGGTCACCGGCTCGGACGAGGAGGGGGGCCCGAGCGTCCCGAGCCCGGCCATCAGACGGGCCCTGGCGCGGTCCTCCGCCTCTTCGGCGCTGGCCGCTTCCCCCAAGGCGCTGCCCAGGTAGCGCTCCCCTTCGTGCGCTGTGACCAGCACCACCCGCAGACCGCCGTCGCAGTGCAGCAATCGGACCCGGAATTGCATGGGGAGGCGCAGGCGGGGCGGAGGGTCTCCCTAGAGTGCCTTCCTCCCTGGTTCATCAGCCGAGCGAGCCCAGCGATGGAAGCGGTATCGGTCGAGAGCCTGAGCCCCCTGATCCAGCAGGCGGACCAGTGGAGCGAGATCGTGCTCCTGGTGCCTCTGCTGGTGGGCCTCGAGGCGGTTCTCTCGGCCGACAACGCCATCGCCCTGGCGGCCATCTCACGGCGCTTGCACGATCAGGCCCGCCAGCGCCAGGCCCTCAACCTCGGCCTGCTGCTGGCCCTGGTCTTCCGGATGGGCCTGATCGCCCTGGCCCGCTGGGTCCTCGAGTTCTGGCCCCTGCAGCTGCTGGCCTCGGCCTACCTGCTCTGGCTCTGCGGCCGCCATCTGCTCGGTCAGGACGAAGAGGCCGAGGACGAAATCCCGGAGGCAAGCGTCGCGGCGGTTTCAGCCCAGGGAGCGATCCCCACGGTCCATCCCCTTCCTGGCCACCCTTCCCACGGCCATCCCCACCACGGCGCCTCCCTGGCCTCGATCGTGGCCACCCTGGCTCTCACCGACCTGGCCTTCTCCATGGACAGCGTGGCCGCGGCGGTGGCCGTCACCGACCGGTTGCCCCTGGTGATGGCGGGGGGCGTGATCGGGATCATCGCCCTCCGGCTGACCGCCGAACTGTTCCTGCGCTGGCTGGAGATCTTCCCCCATCTCGAAACTGCCGGCTATCTGGCCGTGGGGCTGGTGGGGCTCCGCCTGCTGCTGCGTCTCGTGCTGCCGGCCCTGGAACTGCCCGAGTGGTTGCTGTTGCTGCTGGTGGCCAGCCTGTTCGCCTGGGGCTTCTCCATCCGCGGCGAAGCCCCCGTCCTGCCCGAACAGGGCGATGGTGGCGAGGCCTGAGGATCTGCGAGCGATGCGCATCGAGCTGCGCCAGGTCGACTCGGACCGGCTGATCACGATGCTCCAGGTCGATGAGCCCTGCGACGTCCCCCATCCGGGCCGCTGGCTGAGCCTGGGGGAGCGCAGTTACCTGGTTCTGCAGCGTCGCCATCGCTATCAGCTGCGCCAGGGGCGCTACGAGCTGGTGACGGTGGCCCTCCAGGTGAGGGCCCAGCGGCAACCCGACGATGCGCGCTGGTGGGAAGGCCGCTGGGTGATCGGCGATCCCATGTGCCGATTCAACGCCCTCAGCCCCCTGCTGCGCTGCGCCGTGCTGCCCGAGGGACCCTGCGATCGCTGCAGTCATCGCAGCCCCCGCTGAGGCCGGGACGACCACCGGCCAGGCCTAGGCTGTGGCCAGTCATGTCCTTGCGCCCGATCACCCCCCCCTCCCCCAGGCCCCAGGCCGCCCCAAGCCCACGCCGCCGCCCGGGCAACGGCTCCTCCCCCAGCAACGCCAGCAGCAGCGCCAGCACCAGGGCTCGCAGCAACGCCCCCACCAACGCGGAAGGACCGAACGGGGCGGCCTCCCTGCCCCTGACGCCCAGCCGCATCAGGACGGGTCTGAACCCTCCGGTGGCGGGGCTGGCCGCCGATTTCGCCGTTCTGGGGCTGTCGGAGCCGATCCTCAAGGCCGTGGCCGCCAAGGGCTACAGCACGCCCTCGCCGATCCAGCGGCAGTGCATCCCGGCCGTGCTGGAGGGCCACGATGTGATGGCGGCCGCCCAGACCGGCACCGGCAAGACCGCGGGATTCACCCTGCCGCTGCTGGAGCGCCTGCGTCACGGCCCCCACGCCCGGGCCGGCGTGGTGCGCTCCCTTGTGCTCACGCCCACCCGGGAGCTGGCAGCCCAGGTGGCCGAGAGCGTGACGGCCTATGGCCGTTACCTGGATCTGCGCTCCGACGTCGTCTTCGGCGGCGTCAGCGTCAATCCGCAGATGCAGCGCCTGCGCCGCGGTGCCGACGTGCTCGTGGCCACCCCCGGGCGGCTGATGGACCTGCATCAGCAGAACGCCCTGCGGCTCGATCGAGTCGAGATCCTTGTGCTCGACGAGGCCGACCGCATGCTTGACATGGGCTTCATCCGCGACATCCGCCGGATCCTCTCCCTGCTGCCGCCGAAGCGCCAGAACCTGCTCTTCTCCGCCACGTTCTCCGCCGAGATCCGCAGCCTGGCCACCGGCCTGCTGCACCAGCCCATCCAGCTGCAGGCCACGCCGGAAAACCGGGCCGCTCCCCTGGTGGATCAGGTGATCCACCCCTGCGACATGGATCGCAAGGGGGATCTGCTCAGCCACCTGATCCGCAGCAACGACTGGCGACAAGTGCTGGTGTTCTCCCGCACCAAGCACGGCGCCAACCGGCTGGCCGAACGGCTCCACAAGGAGGGGCTGTCCGCCGCCGCCATCCACGGCAACAAGAGCCAGGGAGCCCGCACCCGGGCCCTGGCGGAATTCAAGGGGGGCGATGTGCGGGTGCTGGTGGCCACCGACATCGCTGCCCGCGGCATCGACATCCACCAGCTGCCCCACGTGGTCAATCTGGATCTTCCCAACGTGGCCGAGGACTACGTCCATCGCATCGGCCGCACCGGACGGGCCGGACAGAACGGCCACGCCATCTCGCTGGTGGCGGCAGAGGAGCATGAACTGCTGCGGGCGATCGAACGGCTGATCGGCTCGGCTCTGCCCCGCCAGGAGGTACCGGGGTTCGAGCCCACCGTGCTCTCCGCCCCGCCCCTCGATCTCAGCGGCGGTCGGGGACGGCGCCGCCAGACTCCCCGTCAGGGTCAAGGCCACGGCCAGGGCCAGAGACAGCTCCAGAGACAGGACGGGAACCGACGCCGAGGAGGAGGCCGCTGAGCAGGAGCCGCACCTGTGCCGGCATCGGCAGACATGGCCGGCAACGGCAGTGGTTGTGACAGCCTCTTCAGCCGCCCTACGGTGAACTGAGGATCAGCCTCCTCCCGACATGCCCTACGAACCCGGATCCACCGAGTGCCGCGTGCTGATCGACTGCAAGGCCCAGGTCGAGGGCATGCTCCTGGCCCTGGAGCGCATCGAGAACAGCGGTCACATCCGTGACCAGCTGGTGGCGGTCCACAACCAACTCGAGGGCCTGCACGAACTCCACCGCCGCCAGCCCGAAGGTCTCGCCTCCGGCAGCGGCGCTGCCGGCTGACGCTGTCCGCAGGGGCGGATCTCAGCCGCCGGAATCTGCTGGACAGGGCTGGATGCGGCGCTCCCAGCCCTGACAGGCGGCGTAGGCGCCGGCCAGAGTTGCCGTGATCGCCCGCTGGCCGGGATTGAGGGCATGGCTCACCACATAGCAGCCCGACGTGTCCCGGAAGATCTGACATCCGGACTCCGTGCTGTTGACGAAGGAGAGATCGCTTCCCATGGCACCGTCCCCGTGACCACTGGGTTTGGTCTAATCCCCGGAGGAATGGTCCAGACCTGAGACAGGCACAACAACACAAGACGTAAAGCAAGCTTGCCTTGGACGTCTTTCAGGTAGTAATTGCACCGATCCGGTCGCCCCGCGCCAAGCCCAGCTGCTGGATCAGGGCCTGCCCCTCGCTCGGACGGCGCCCCGGCAGCTGGGCCTGACGCAGCAGCACCGGACAGCCGCTGCTGGCCACCACCAGTCCCTCCCCATCCACCAGTTCCAGAACCGTGCCGGGAGCGGCCTGCATCCGCTCTCCCTCCCCTCGCCCCCCCCAACGGGCGGCCAGGGCCGCACCCGCCGGACTCAGCTGGTCGGCCAGGCGGGGCACCAACGGTTCTGTAGCCAGCAGCTTCAGCCGCTCCCCCCGCCAGGGGCAGGAGGCGTTCGGGTAGAGGCCCATCACCCGGCGATGGATGGCCAGGGCCGAGTCCTCCCAGCGCACCAGACTGTCCTCCTTGGTGAGCAGGCGGGCATAGGTGGCACCGGCCTCGTCCTGGGGCCTCACGCCAAGCCTGGTGAGGCGCTCCGCCTCCTCGCCGGGGCCCACCGCGGCGATCAGGGGCATGGCCTCCACCAGCAGTTCGCCGGTGAGATGGGCCAGCCGTTCGGACAGCTGGCGGGCGTTGTGCAGCAGGGGGATGGGGATGCTGCGCTCGAGCAGCACCGGCCCGGTGTCGAGCCCCTCCTCCATCGCCATGACACCCACACCGGTTTCCGTGTCCCCCTCCAGCAATGCCCACTGGATCGGGGCCGCACCCCGCCAACGGGGAAGCAGCGAGCCGTGGCCGTTCCAGCAGCCCAGAGGAGGCTGGCCCAGCACCGCCGGAGGCAGGATCTGGCCAAAGGCCACCACAGCCGAGAGGTCAGCCCCCAGGGCAGCCAACGCCTGCTGGCAGGCCTGATCCCGGCGGATCCGCTCCGGAGTGAACACCGGCAGGCCCACCTCCAGGGCCCTGAGCTTCACAGGGGAGGGCATCTGTTCCTTGCCCCGGCCGCGGCGACGATCCGGCTGGCTGACCACACCGACGATCTCGTGGCCGGCCTCCAGCAGCGCGTCGAGGCTGGCCACCGCGTAGGCGGGGGTTCCCCAGAAGAGGATCCTCAAGCGTCTCCGGTGATCGAGAGCCCCTCCACCCAGACATGGGGGCAGACCCCGTCGGGAGTGACCTTCGCCGGTCCCTCGAAACCGATGATGGCCTTGAGCAGGCTGCGGATGTCACCGGCCACCGTGGCCGCCTCGATGGAGCGGACCGTGCCGTCCTGCACCAGCCAGCCGTCGAACGGCAGTGAGAAGGCCCCCTGGCTCGCCTTGACGCCAGCGTGCAGTGCCGAAAGGGAATCGATCACCACAAGCCCCTGGCCCTCGCCAGCGGAACCGGGGGCGAAACGGTCCAGCCCGCTGGCACCGCCCCCGCTGCCCGGGGTAGGCCCGATCTCGAACCAGTCGGGACCCACCGAGACCTTGGCGCCCATCCCTGCATGCCCGGTGGGAGCGACGCCGAAGGCCCTGGCCGTGGCTTCCGAGTGAAGGAAGTTGCGAAGCACCCCTCCCTCCAGCAGGGTCAGCCGCCGTGTGGGAGTCCCTTCCCCGTCGAAGGCGGCGGCACCGATGTTGGCCGGGTGGAGACCGTTGTCGTGGATGGACAGGAAGGGGACGGCCAGCGGTTCCCCCAGGGACTCCCGCCGGCTGAGGCTGACCCCGTCGAGCACGGCACGGGCGTTGAACAGGCTGCTGAAGGCGCCGATCAGATCGAGGAAGGCCTCGGGACTGAACACGCAGGTGTAGCGGCCGGTGCGGATGGGGGCATAGTCGAGGTGAGCGATGGTGCGCTCGGCGGCCTCGTCCACACAGCCGCTGACGTCGAGATCGGCGGCGCCGTAGGCAAGGCGCACGGCACCGCTGCTGCGGGGCTTGCGGCCCGCCTCCTCGGCCCGCGCATAGAGATAGATCGAGGCGGTGGTGAGCCGCTGCTGGCGGCAGGCGCCGTCGCTGTTGATGTAGAGACGCTCGCTGCTGCGCTGGGCCAGCCCGTTGTAGGGAACCGTGCCGATGGCGGCATGGCGGCCGAGCAGATCCCGCTCGGCCTCCTTCAGGGTCTCGAGCAGGGTGAGGATGTTCAGCGTTGGGCGCAGGGGCTGGTCCAGAACCGGCAGCGGGGCCGTCGCCAGCGGGGAGAACTCGGGGATCTCGTCCACATTGCCGAAGGCGCTGGCGTCCCGGGCTCCCGTCAGGGCCCTGGCCAGGCCGGCGTCGGAGAGATCGGACGTGCTGGTGATGCCCACCAGACCGTCCTCATTCCAGACCCGAAGGGTGACGGCGCTGCGCTGGGCCCCCTTCATCTGCTTCGGTTCGCCCCGGTCCACCTGAACGGAGGTGTCGGTGCTGCAGGAGGCCCCCAGATCCCAGCGGCGAATACCCTCGCTGGAAGCCAGTGTCTCCAGCCGCTGCCGCAGGACCTCGGCATCGAGACCGGTGGCGCCGTCGCAGGGAAGGGTGGTGCTGGTGTCCATTCTCAGCGGCCTCCGACCGTGATCATGTCCACCTTGATGTGGGGCTGACCCACAGTGACGAAGATGCTGCCGCTGACCGAACCGCAGAAGCCGGCGGCCAGCTCCAGGTCATTGGCGCACATCGAGATCCTGGGCATCACCTCCTTGGCATCGCCGATCAGGGTGGCTCCTTTCACCGGCCGGGTGAGGGCGCCGTTCTCGATCAGGTAACCCTCCTCGACGGCGAAGTTGAACTGCCCCGTCGGTCCGACGCTGCCGCCGCCCATCGATTTGCAGTAGAGGCCCCTGTCGACGGAGGCGATCAGCTCCTCCGGGGTGTGGGGACCGGCGGCGATGTAGGTGTTGCGCATGCGACTGGCGGCGGCGAAGGAGTGGCTCTGGCGCCGGCCGCTGCCGGTGCGGGGATGACCGGTGCGGCGCTCTCCCGCCCGGTCGCTCAGGAAGCGCCGGAGAACGCCGTTCTCGATCAACACCGTGCGCTGGGGTTCCATGCCCTCGTCGTCCATGGAAAGGGACCCGAAGGCTCCATCGGAGAGCCCCTCGTCGATGGCGGTGAGGGCCTCGTGGGCGATGGGCTGGCCGACCATGTCAGCGAAGGGGGTGGTGCCCCGCTCCAGCTGGGTGGTCTCCAGGAGGTGACCACAGGCCTCATGGAAGATCACCCCACCGAAGCGGTTGGCGAGCACCACGGGGAACTGGCCCGCCTCCACGTAATCCGCGTGGAGCATGGTGGCGGCGCTGCCGCAGAGATCGACGGCGGCGACCTCCGGGTCCCAGTGACGCAGATCGTCAGGTCGGTCGGAGGTGCCGTAGCGACGGCCCAGGCTCGCCCGGTGGTCACCGTCGGCCGCCAGCACGTTGAGGCCCACCGACTGGTGCAGGCGGATGTCGCGGGCGAAGGTGCCGTCCGAGGCCGCCACCAGCACCTCCTGCCAGTCGCGGGCGTAGCTGCCCCGGCGCACCTGAAGGTGACGGCCGTGGCTCAGCAGCCTGTCGGTGCCTTCCAGGAGACGGGAGGTAGCTTCCGCCAGGGTGGGGCACTCCTGAAGCCAGCCGTTCTTGGAGGTGGCGAAATCCCGAAGCTCGGGCAGACCTTCGAAGGAAGCGGCGGTCCGCACGGGCAGCAACAGTCCGAGCATGCCGAGGGCCTGCTCAAGGGCGGAGCGCAGGCCGGAGGGACTCAGATCGTTGGTGGAGACAAACCCGTCACGCTCGCCAAGAAAGACGCGCAGACCGGCACCGGCCCCGAAGGAGGGACTGACGCTGGTGATCGCGTCCTGCTCCGCGAGCAGGCCCAGATGGTCGGAACGTTCGAGGAAGACTTCCACCAGATCGGCTCCCGCCGAGCGACCGGCAGCCAGCAGGTGCTCAAGAACGGAACGCCAGGCCGGATCCTGGAGACCGGCGGGGGAATCGGTCCGCCGGGAGGATCCCTGGGGGAAAACCGCGGTGCCGCTGACGGCGGGAGGGGAGACGACCAAGCGCCGGAGGGAGGAACTGGAAGGATTCTGGCGGGTCCGCTCAGCGCACGGCGGGCTGGAACTGCTCGCTGCGGATCGGAGCGATCAGGAACAGACGGGCCATCTGAATCCCATTGCCCAGCCAGTGGGGCAACTTGCGCAGGGTACGCAGCGGCGCCGGAGCACCGGAGCGCTCCACCAGATCCAGGGCGGCGTTGTTCTCGACGAGCTTCTCCAGCCGGGCATAGAACTCGGGATGATCGACGTTGAGGACCACCGGAAACACCCGGGCGGAGGTTTCGTTGGTTCGGGCGATCACCTGCCGGTCGTACTCGCGGGCGTCGAGGCCGAGCGCCTCATAGAACTCCTTGCGGGCCACATCGCGGACGTACATGGTGGCGAACACAGCCAGCAGGAAGAAGCGGCACCAGAGTCGGGCCGTGAAGCCCCGCACCGTGTCGGGCTGGGCCTTCATCAGGGCATCGAAGAAATCACCGTGGCGATTCTCGTCCTGGCACCAGTTCTCGAAGAAGTTGAAGATAGGGAAGATCCTGCTGTCGGGGTTCTTCTCAAGATGGCGGAAGATGGTGATGTAGCGCCAGTAACCGATCTTTTCGGAAAGATAAGTGGCGTAGAAGATGAACTTGGGCTTGAAGTAAGTGTAGGCCTTGTTGGCCGTCAGAAAGCCCAGATCCAGCTGCAGACCGAAATCGGCCATGGCCTTGTTGAGGAAGCCGGCGTGGCGGGCCTCGTCACGGGCCATGTGGGCGAAGCATTCCGCCAGCAGGGGATTGCGCTCCTTGATGCGACGGCTCAGTTCCTTGTACAGGAGGAAACCCGAGAACTCGGAGGTGCAGCTCTGCTCGAGGAACTCCACGAACACCCTGCGGGTTTCGGGATCCAGCTTGTCGGCCGCCCCTTCGAACTGGTCATCACGCACGAAGTGATGGCGGTTGTAGTCCTTGCGGAACTCCTCGCAGATGGCTTCCAGTTCCGCCTCGTTGGGCCGGAGATCCATCGCCGCCATGGCGTCGAAGTCCGTGGTGTAGAAGCGCGGAGTGAGGATCGTGTCCTTGACCGGATCCTTGATGGCCGGGGCATCCGGGGTGCCCACCCGTGGGGCAGGGGGGGTCTGGGTGGCGGGAGGCACCATCGCGCGGCAGGTTCAAGGAGCTCGGAGGGCATCGTAGGCACCGGACCCGCCCGACGACCCGGATGTGAAGCGAGCGAAGGGATCGGGACCAGGGACCCGAAGAGGTCGGCTTCAGTTGGGCCCCAGCCACTTCTGACCGTTGAGGCGCTGCACCACGCGGGAGACCAGCAGGGGCAGGGTCATCTTCTTCTCATCGCTCAGGAAGGGCTCCAGCAGGCTGGGTGTTCCCTTCCCCTCGGTGAGGGCGATGGTCTTGGCCGATCCGATGTCCGGCTGGGTGAAGCAGAGCCAGAACCGCCGCTCGCCGGGAAGGGTGCCCAGCACCATCCAGCAGTGGGAGCCGACGACGGGCATGGGGCCCTCCTCGAAGACCAGCTCTGGAGCGGGACCTCCGTAGGCCTCGATCTCCCGGGCGAGAGCAGGAAGCAGCAGTTCGGGCACGAAGGCGGCGAAGGGCTTCTCCTCCGGCGCGGGGGACTTCGGCTTGGGGGCGGCAGATTTGGCGGCCGGGTCGGGAGTCGCCCCAGGGCCGCCGGCGGCCTGGACGGGAGCGTTGCTGGGGGTCTCTGTCACCGGTGCGGGCCCTGGAGCGCGTGGGTGGGGCAACTTTAGTCAGCGCCGGCAGGAGGCAGGTGTCCGCGGAAACGACCCTCACCACTCCTCGCTCTCGGCCTCGCCCCAGTCGCCCGCGTCGTTCGCCATGGCCGGGGCCGCCGGGGACGGCCGGGACGGCGCAGCGGGTCGGAAGGGCGCGCCAGCGGCGGCATCGGGACGGTGCAGCACCCGGTAGGGAACCGACACGGTGGGGGCCGGATCGCCGGCGGCCCGGGTGGGGCCGGCGGCGGCGGGAGCGGCCGCGGCCCCCGGGCCTGCGCGATGGCTGGAAGGGGCTTCACGGGATTCCGGCTCGGGACCGCCACCCCGGGGCGAAGACCATTCCTCCGCGGAGCCGCCGATGTCCCACACCTCACGGCGGCGGACTGTGCGGCGCAGCGGTTGCCGCATTCCCTGGCCCAGAGCCAGGGCCGTGGCACCCCCCGAGAGAGCTGCCCCACCGCCCGCGGCCATGGCCATCCAGAGACCGATGGGAAGGGACGGGGTCTGCCAGGTGAGCAACCGCAGCACGACCGACGGACGGGGATTGAGGGCGGCCACCAGCAGCGTCAGCAGCAGCGGCGACAGCAGGGGCAGCAGCAGCAGGCGTTGCAGCACGGTGGGTGGGTCAGGGTGTGGCGGGTCCGGCGGCTGGGGAGCACGCCGTCGGCCCCTGCCAACGGTTCAGGGAGCCCAGTTGGAGCCCGAGGCTGTCGAAGACACGGATCACCAGGAAGTCCACCATCTCGGCGATCGTGGTGGGCTGGTGGTACCAGGCAGGCACCGGCGGAGCGATGCGCGCCCCCGCCTCGGCCAGGCGGGTGAGATTGCGCAGATGCACCAGGTTCCAGGGCAGCTCCCGCGGCGCGATCACCAGGGGCCTGCCCTCCTTGAGATGGACATCGGCGGCCCGTTCGATCAGGTCCAGGGCCACACCGGAGGCGATCCGACCCACGGTGCCCATGCTGGCCGGCAGGATGACCATCCCACGGGTGGGATAGCTGCCGCTGGCGATCGCGGCGGCCTGATCGTTCCAGCGGTGACAGTTCAGACGGCCGGCGGCGCAGCCGGTGCGCCGGCGCCAGAAGCTGGCCTGGGCTTCCGGTTCGGAGGGCACCCGCAGACCCATCTCCGCCTGCCACACCCCGATGGCCCCGCGGCTGGTGACCATCTCCACGGGCAGATCCGCCTCCAGCAGCAGCTGCAGGGCCCTCTCGGCCAGGGGCTGGGCGGAGGCACCGGACACCGCCAGGACCACGGGAAGCGACGCTGGCGGCATCCCGTCGCTCAGGGCTCGGCCGCCGTCAGGGCCGGGGCCTCCTCGCCATCGTCGCTGCCGGGAATCTCCTCACCGGCCCGTTCGAAGGTCTCCGGCTGGATCACCGCCAGATCGATCTGATGACGCAGCGCATCCACCTTCTGGATCTCCACCTCCACAGCGTCTCCCACCATGTAGGTGCGGCGGAACTTGCGCCCCACCAGCCGGTTCTGCCGCGAGCGGTACTCGTACCAGTCGTCCTTCAGGGAGCTGACGTGCACCAGACCCTCCACTTGGGAAGGGGGCACCTCCACGAAGAAGCCGTAGCTCTGCACCCCGCTGATCACTCCGGGGAGGATCCGGCCCACCAGGGACTCGGTGTGACGGGCCTGGGCCATTGCCAGGGCATCGGCCTGGAATTCCTGGAGGAAGCGACTGCGGCCGTTGAGACGCTGGGCCAGACCATGTCCCAGTGCCTGCTGGTAAGGGCCCAGCTGGCTGGGGGTGAGCAGGGGCCAGTCGGTGCTGCCGTGGCAGGCATCGCTGGCCAGATCGGCACTGATCTTGTGACGCACGCTCGGCCTGTCCTTGCCATCGACGAGCAGGCTCACCAGCAGCTGCTGGTTCCAGAGGTCCGCATAGTGGAGAGCGGGACAGCACCAGGGAGCGAAGGCGATCTCCTCCCCGGCCACCGCATTGGGGCCGGCGCTCGCGGAGAGCTGGACAGGCTTCAGTGCTTCCCGCAGCTGCTGCTGGAGGGGGCGCCCCCGATCGGTGGCGGCGAAGACGGCTGCCAGTTCGGCGGCGCTAGCGTTGCCGTCGGCGCTGAGTTCCATCGGAATCTCGAGCGCCAGAGCTCCCTTGGCGACATCGTTGATGTCGGTGGCTTCGGGGGCCGGATTGAGGGCGAAGAGACCGGGCAGCTCCAGGGCCAGCAGGTGGCGGCCCAGGGCCCGCTCGGCCACCAGAACGCATTCCCGCAGGATCGCCACCGGAGCGTCGGCGGGCAGTTCCACCAGCCAGCCTTGATGGGCGGCATCCGGCGCGGGGATCCGCAGGTCGCCGAGAGCGTCCATCGGGGGGACCGGCAGATCGAGATCGATGGACCCCGACGCCAGTCGCCGCTGACGCAGCAGGCCACTCAGATTGACCAGCTGCTCCAGCAGGGGCAGGTGATCCTTGAGGGGCTTCAGGGCGGCGGGAACGGTGCGGGCCTTGGGCTTGCGCTCGGCCAGGGCGGCCATGGCGTCACGGCCCACGCGGGCATCGGGACTGACCAGGCTGAGGCTGAACCGGAAGTGCTCCAGCTGTCCCGCCGCATCCAGATCCAGGCAGACGGAAAGGGCTTCCCGGGTCTCACCGGGCCGGAAGCCGCAGGCCTTGGTAAGGGCCGGCGGGAGCAGAGACAGCCACCGGCGCCCAAGACAGATGGCTTCCCCCTGCTCCCGCAGCCAGGTGTCCAGGCTGGTGCCCATGCCGATGCGCTCCGCCACGGCCGGAGCATGCACCCACAGCCGCCAGCCTCCCTCCCGGAGCTCGAGGGAGACGGCGGGGAGAACGGGCGCATCCCCGCTCTCCCAGACCTCCAGCAGAAGGGTCGGCAGGGCGGTGAGATCGGCGCGCCCCTTGGCGAGAGGCTGCTTGAGAGTGGCCCGGGGACAGGCGGGACGTTCGTGCAGACGGTGCTTCGCCAGCAGCAGGTCGGTGTCGGCCTCCTCCCCGCCGTGCACGGGCAGGCTGCGGGCCACATGCCCGGTCGGGCCGAACTGGGCGACGGGGAAGCGGTCGATCTTCACCTCCACCACCGAGTCGTCCGCCTGCTCCAGATAGGTGGCATCCGATTCCGGCAGGACCACGGTGGTCAGCAGCCGGTCATCGAGGGGTACCGCGACGAGCTGGCCCTCCTGCCGCTCCACCTGGGCCAGCAGGCTGGGGGTCTGGCGTTCGAGGATGCACTGCACCCCCCCTTCCGGCGAGCGACGACGGCCCCCTTCCCGGGTGATCCGCACCAGGACCCTGTCGCCGTTCCAGGCGTGGTTGAGCTGGTGGTCGCGGATGTAGATGTCCTCGCCGCCGTCCTCCCGGAGAGCGAAGCAGAAGCCCTTGCTGGAGCAGCGGAGGCGGGCGGGGATCAGTTCGGGCGACTCCAGCGCGCGGAGACCCTCGCCGTCCTCCTCCACCAGACCCAGCCGGCGCAGGGCCTCCAGTCCGATCCGCAGCTGCTGCTTGCAGGTCTTGGTGGTGAGCCCGAGGGACTTCTCGAGTTTGGCGACGGCCACCGGGTCGGTCGGCGAGAGGTGATCGAGCAGATCGGCGACCGTGAACTTCATCAGATGGGAATGCGCAGAGGGTGGCGCCGGCGTGGCAGCGCGGTGGCGGTGTGGTCCGAACCGGCCCGGGGAGACGGCGGCCCCCAGGCTGATGGCCGGTCCGGGGACTCTAGGGAGCGGGGGTGTCGGCGGCCTCCCCGGCGGCATCGGGGCTGACGGCCTGGGCCACCGTGGCGGGGCTGTTCTCCCCCTGCCGGGAGAGCACGATCAGACGGGTGCCGAGAATGAGGAAGCCGGCGGCCGCCGCCAGCTGGAGAGCATCGGTGGGAATCACGGAGGAGAGCGATCCCCCGGCCCCGGCCCCCACCAGGCTGGCCAGGACCAGGGCGCAGGCGCTGCCGGCGAAGACGGCCCCGGGCCGGCTGGAGGTGCCGCTGATGCTGACGATGGCCAGCTGGGTCTTGTCACCGAGTTCCGCCAGGAAGACGGTGGCGAAGGTGGAGGCGAGAAGGGCGAGCTGCATGGCGCTTGCGGGGCGGGAGGGATCGCAGGGCGAGAGGGGGGGGCACTCCGGCGCTGCCGCGCGGGGATGGAGGGGTTTCAGGAGGGCAGCAGATGCTGGGGGGCGATGTGAAGCACCGCCTGACGTCCCAGCCACAGCCCCAGGGCCACCATCAGCAGACCAGCCGCCCGCTCCAGTTGGTGGGGCGGCATCATGGTGGAGAGCCACCGGCCCAGCAGCACACCCACCAGGCTGGAGCAGATCAGGGCGAGGGAGGCCCCGAGGAACACCGTGAGCGGCTGACCGGACTGGGCCGAGAGCAGGAGGGCCGCCAGCTGGGTCTTGTCGCCCAGCTCGGCGAGAAAGACCGTGGTGGCGGTGGTGAGGAAGACCGTCAGCCAGGCCGACGGCTCCGGGGCTTCTGGGGAGCTGCTCATGGCTGGGGGCGGATCGTGCGCAGAAATCGGTGCATCACCTTGTCGCGCCCCCCCTGCTCGGCCCTGATCTGCTGCTTGCAGGAGGCGATGGCCAGGGCCTCGAGGTCGTCGCCGGGGCGTCCGAACAGAGCGACCAGCTGCTCCACCCGGCAGAAGTCGGGGCGTTCGTCGTAGATGCGGCAGCGGCGGGAGCCGGTGTCGAAATGGATGCACCAGCCGTCAGTTCCCACCATGGCGAGATAGCGCTGCCGCTGGTCGGCATCGAGGGCGTCGATCGCATCGCCGCGCAGGGAGGGATCGAGCCGACAGCACGAGCCGCAGCCGCTGATGCACTGCCAGTGCTCTGGACGGGGCAAGAGGGCGGAGCTCGCAGGATGGCGTCCTCCATTCACTCACATCCCCAGCCGTCGCGGCCCTCCCCGGCCATGGCGAGGCCCCGTCATCACAACCGATCACGGGTGCCGGGCCGGGGATCCGCCTGGCGCGAGGACCGGCTTACACTCCCAGCCGATCCTCCCGTTCGCCAGCTGCCGCATCATGGGTATCGACTTCCATCTCATCTCCAATTTCGGCGCCCTGGCCCTGATCACCCTGGCCGGCCCGGCCGTGATCTTCATCCTCTTCTACCGCCGGGGCGCCCTCTGAGCCGGCCTGCGCCATGAGGTCGGCCAGGGCGTGGTAAACGGGCCGTCGTTGCACCAGACGGCCCGTGTAGGCGGCGATCACCGCGGTAGCCACCAGACCGGCCAGGAGCTGCTGATCGCCGGCCATGCGCACGGAGAAGGCGATGGTCATCACCGGCAGCTGGGTGGCGCCCGCCAGACCGGCTGCCATGCCCAGGGCCAGCCCCAGGTGGGGATCTCCGGAGACCGAACTCAGCACCCCCGCACCAAAGACACCCCCGAGTGTGAAGGCCGGGTCGATCAACCCCCCGGGGACCCCGGCGGAAAGGGGCAGCAGCGGTGCCACCAGCCTCGAACCCAGCAGCACCAGCCAGGTCCAGTCGATCGGCGTATCGCCCTCCTGATCGAGGATCCGGCGCATCAGAGTCTCGCCATCCCCGCCACTGGCTCCGCCGGTGATCAGGGCCAGCGCCGTGAGCCCAACCCCCAGGACGAGTCCGATGGCCAGGGGATGGCGGCGTGCCAGAGGCGCCATCCGGCCCGTGGACAGCACCAGCAGCCTGGCGAAGCCACCCCCGAGCAGCCCGCCTCCCAGGCCGATGGGGATCGCCCAGAGCAGCTGCTCGGCCTCCCCCACCGGACTGGCGTTGAGCCCCAGAGCGAACATCGGTTGTCCCCCCAGCCGGCTCACCAGGGAGGCTCCACTGGCCATCAGCAGCGCCGGCCAGACGAGCCGCATGTGAAAGCTGCCGGTGAGTTCCTCCACCATGAACAGCATCCCCATCAAGGGGGTGTTGAAGCCACCGGCCAGGCCGGCTCCCGCGGCTCCGGCCAGCAGATGGCGGCGGCTGGCGCGGCGCAGCAGGCTGGGCCAGCGCCGCAGCACGGCCTGACCGACCGCGGCGCCGACCGCCACCACCGGCCCTTCCCGGCCCAGGGGGAGAAGGGCCAGGCTGGCCAGACTCCAGAGCCCCACCCGCTCCAGGGTGGGACGGGCAGTGAGCAGGCGGGAGGCCCGGTGGGGGTCGTCCAGGCACAGCATCACCTGGGGGATGCCCGATCCGGCACCGCGGCGGAGCGTTCCCTGTTGCAGCCAGAGCAGCAGTGGCAGCACGGCCATCGGTGCGAGGACCAGCAGCAGAGCCGCGGCACTCCAGGGGCCGCTGCGGAAGGCCGGCAGGACGGAGAGCAGTCGATCCTGAATGTCGTCGATGCGGTTGAGAGGCCAGCAGGCCGCCCCCACCAGCCCCCCCAGGGCCACCAGCTGAACCAGAGAGCTCAGTGCCCCCCTGGGATGCCTCATCCGCTCACCATCCCCAGGGCCATGGCCGCGTCCCGCAGCAGACCCTGAACATAGGGATGGTGCCCATCCTCCAGGACGCCGCGTTCCGCGGCGACGGCGCGGACAGGGGATCGCAGCTCCTCGCCCGCGGCGTTGCGGATCACCAGGGTGTCCCCCTGGCGACGGCACCAGTAGGTGCGATCTCGCCGCTGCAGAACCACCTCCTCGGTGCCGCTGCAGCGGATGGCTTCCACGTCCAGCTGGAACCGCTCCACCCCCTGCCATTCGTCGCGCCTGAGCCGGTAGGCCACGTCCACCGGCCCGTCCCACTGGCCGGGCCCCTGCCAGCG
The DNA here is from genome assembly GCA_000708525.1 of Cyanobium sp. CACIAM 14. GTDB lineage: Bacteria > Cyanobacteriota > Cyanobacteriia > PCC-6307 > Cyanobiaceae > Cyanobium. Next base: position 27,112 of record JMRP01000004.1, on the reverse strand, counting down.
CCAGGCGATCGCCCGAAGCCGCGCCTCCCCCTGGCCGAGCTGGAGCTGCAGATGGCCGCCCCGCAGCCACTTCTGCTCCAGCAGCTGGCAGCGACTGCTCCAGAAGAGCGGGGTGGGATGGCCGCTGCCGAAGGGCGCCAGGCGTTGCAACTGACGCCAGAAGTCCCGGTCGATACGCTCCAGCCGCAGCAGGGCTTCCGGTTCCACCGCGCGCCCGTCACCCACCGCCTCCAGCCAGTGCCGGGCGAGGCCCTCGAGGCGATCGTGCAGGGCGCCGACGTTCTCAGCGCGCACGGTGAAGCCACCCGCTGCCGGATGGCCCCCGTGCCGCTCCAGCAGTTCGGCGCAGGCCATCAGGGCCTCGTCGACGGCAAATCCCTTCGGTGCACGCACCGAGGCCCGCAGCCGGCCGCCTCCCTCGCCGGCCAGCAGGGCGACGGGGCGGCCGAAGCGCTCCACCAGCCGAGCGGCAACGATGCCGATCACGCCGGGATGCCAGTGGCCCTGGGCCAGCAACAGGAAGGCGGGCCGCTGCGGACCGTCCGCCTCCAGCAGGGCCAGGGCCTCCGCCTCGATGGAGCTGCAGAGGTCCCGCCGCTGCCGGTTGAGGGCCTCGCAGGCGCGGGCCAGCTCGTGGGCCCGCTCCGGATCCTCGGTGGTGAGCAGATCCACCACCAGCTGGGGATCTCCCAGCCGGCCCACCGCGTTGATCCTCGGAGCCAGCTGGAACCCGACCGCCTCGGCATCCACCCAGTGCTTCTCCACTCCCGCCAGCTGCTGCAGGGCCTGAAGGCCGGGAAGCGGGGTCCGGCCGAGCAGGGGGAGTCCATCGAGCAGCCAGCGGCGGTTCACGCCGGCCAGTGGAGCCATGTCGGCGATGGTGCCGATGCAGAACAGATTGAGGGCAATCTCCAGCCCATGGCGATGTCGCAGCCGCCGGCAGAGAGCCGTCGCCAGCACATGGGCCAGACCCACGCCGGCCAGCCCCCGGTAGGGAGAGTCGCCGGGGGTGACCGCCGGATGCAGCAGGGCCAGGTGCGGCGGCAGCTGGGGGGGGAGGGTGTGGTGGTCGGTGAGGATCACCTCCACGGCCAGGGCGTGGGCGCGCTCGAGGGCCTCGCTGGCCGCCACGCCGTTGTCCACGGTGATCAGCAGCCGCACCCCCTCGGCGGCCAGTCCCTCCACCATGGCGACGTTGAGTCCGTAGCCCTCCTCCAGGCGGCTCGGGATGGCGGCCCGGGGTCTGGCCCCGAGCCGCTGCAGCACACCCACCAGGAGGGCGGTGCTGGTCATGCCGTCGGCGTCGTAATCCCCGCAGATGGCCACCGCCTCCGCCCCCTGGCAGGCCTGCGCGAGCCGCTCCACCGCCGCCGCCAGGTCGGGGAAATGGCCCATCGCATCCGGGGCCGGCTCGGGATCGAGCAGAGCGCGTACCGCGTCGGGCGTCTGCAGACCGCGTCGGCAGAGGATCGCCAGCAGTTCCTCGGGCAGATCGGCCCCGGCCTCCGCCACAGCCGTGGCATGGCGATGGTCCAGCGGCGAGGGCAGCAACCAGCGTCTCTCATCGGCGGCGGAGAGCACGGGCGGCAGGCGGGGCCTCCGCATTGTGGGGGCCGGGGTTCCGGCGCGCACCCTCTAGTCTGCGCCGGGCTGCGTGCGAAGAGCGATGGTCCAGGCCCTGTCGGCCCTGCTCTGGGATGTGGACGGCACCCTGGCCGAAACGGAATTCGAAGGCCATCGTGTGGCCTTCAACCGCAGCTTCGAGGCGGCCGGCCTGCCCTGGCGATGGGATCGCGACACCTACGGCCAACTGCTGGCCGTGAGCGGGGGTCGGGAACGGATCGCCAGCTTCCTCCGACAGGTGGAAGGCCGGGAGCCCGAACGGGAGCGTGTGGAAGCCCTGCAGGAGCGCAAGCAGGCCCTCTACGCGGAGCTGGTGAGGCAGGGCGGCCTGGTCCTGCGTCCGGGGGTGGGCCGGCTGGTGGCCGCGGCGGCGGCGGCCGGTCTGCGTCAGGCCCTGGTCACCACCAGCGGCAGGGGCGCCGTGGAGGCGCTGCTGAAGACCGTCCCACCGCCGGTGCCCGAGGCCTTCGCCTTCTGGATCTGCGGGGAGGACGTGAGCCGCAAGAAACCCGATCCCGAGGCCTACCGCCTGGCGCTGGATCGCCTGGGAGCCGACCGCCGGACCGTGCTGGTGGTGGAGGATTCGCCTGCGGGTCTGGCTGCGGCCAGCGGCGCCGGCCTTCCCTGTCTGGTCTGCCTGAGCGAAGCCTCCCGCCGCACACCAACCGACGCCTTCGCCGCCGCCCGGGCGCTCATCGAGAATCTGGAGGAGACGGCCGGCGGGATCGTCGTGCGCCGAGGCCCACCTTGTCCCGGCGGCCAGGTGACGCTCTCCTGGCTGCAGCAGCTGCTTGAGCCCCCATGACCCGCCCACCCATGCAGCAGCAGACCCGGCTCCAGGGGCTGCTCAACAGGCTGGGCAGCGCCCTTGTCGCTCAGGTTCGACGGAGCTGGCGCTCCGGAAGCGTGGCGGCCCTGGCCCTGCTGCTGGGCTACCTCGGCGGCCAGAACCTCACCAGTCTGCTGCTCTCCAGTGCTCCGGGCGGCCGGCCGGGGGTGGTGCTGGCGTTCGCCCTGCTGGTGGAGGTGATGGTGCGGCTGCGCACCCGAATGGTGGGAAGCGACCCCTCTCTGGGATGGGTGGTGCTCGACAACCTGCGGATCGGGGCCACCTATGCGGTGGTGCTGGAAGCATTCAAGCTGGGAAGCTGAGCCGCCGGGGGCATCAGACAGCACGGGAAACCATGGGGGGCTTCCCTCCGCAGGGCCCTCACCGGGGAGAGGCAGCGCCGGCTCCCTGGTGTCGCGAGCCCTCGGCGTCCGAGCCCTGCCTGCAGTCTCAGCTCTCCTCGCCGCTCTCGGCGTCCTCGGAGATCGGATAGACGAAGCCCTGCGCCCGGCCACTCAGCACAGCCTTGCCGAGCGACATGGCCCTGCGGGCCGCGTCACCGGCCTTCGCCTTCCAGTGAGCATGACGCTGGTTGCGCTTGCCTTTGGAGGTCTTCTTCTTCGGTACGGCCATCCAGCCATCTCACTGCCAAAGGAAGATCTTCCGCCGCCGACTCGACTTTCGTCAAATCGCTACAGTCGATTCCTGCATGGGATGCCTGTGAGCAGCAGTTCTCCTCCGGAGCCGTCCACCAGCACCGCACAGCCCCGGCCCACCACTCCCAGCGCCAACCACGCCAGCACCTCGGCCAGCAAGGCGCCCCCCCCTGGAGCACCACCCGAGGTGCGCTCGCCCTTCAGCCTCGGTGGCCAGAGCGGCACCCCCTCCTACAGCCAGCTGCTGCAGGACATTGCGTCCGGCAGGATCAAGAGCCTGGAGCTGGCCCCGGCCCAGAGGATCGTCACCGCCACCTTCCGGGACGGCAGCACCCGGGAGGTGCCGGTCTTCAGTGACAACCAGCAGCTGCTGAGGACGGCGGAGCAGGCGCGGGTGCCCCTCTCGGTGCGCGACGAGCGGCGCGACGACGCCATGGCCGGCCTGGTGAGCAACACGCTGCTGGTGATCCTTCTGATCGCAGGCCTCGCCCTGCTGCTGCGGCGCTCGGCCCAGGTGGCCAACAAGGCGCTGGGATTCGGCCGCAGCCAGCCCCGCCTGCAGGAGGAGGGGGCGATCACGGTGCGTTTCGAGGACGTGGCGGGCATTGCCGAGGCCAAGGAGGAACTCCAGGAGGTGGTGACCTTCCTGAAGACCCCGGAATGCTTCACCTCCATCGGCGCCAAGATTCCCAAGGGAGTGCTCCTGGTGGGCCCCCCCGGCACCGGCAAGACCCTCCTGGCCAGGGCCATCGCCGGCGAAGCCGGCGTGCCCTTCTTCTCCATGGCCGCCACGGAATTCGTGGAAATGTTCGTGGGCGTGGGGGCCAGCCGGGTGCGGGATCTGTTCCGGAAGGCCAAGGCCAAGGCTCCCTGCATCATCTTCATCGACGAGATCGATGCCGTGGGCCGGCAGCGGGGAGCCGGCATCGGCGGCGGCAACGACGAGCGGGAACAGACCCTGAACCAGCTGCTCACGGAGATGGATGGGTTCGAGGACAACTCGGGGGTGATCCTCCTGGCGGCCACCAACCGGCTGGACGTGCTCGACACGGCCCTGCTGCGGCCCGGCCGCTTCGACCGCCGCATCAGCGTCGACCTGCCGGACCGGGCCGGTCGTGAGGAGATCCTCTCGGTCCATGCCCGCACCAGGCCCCTGGCGGAAGAAGTGTCCCTGGCCGACTGGGCGCGGCGCACCCCTGGCTTCTCAGGCGCCGATCTGGCCAACCTGCTCAACGAGGCCGCCATCCTCACCGCCCGCCGCCAGAAGAGTCAGGTCGACAACCAGGCCATCGGCGACGCCCTCGAACGCATCACGATGGGGCTGGCCGCAGCGCCGCTCCAGGACAGCGCCAAGAAACGGCTGATCGCCTACCACGAGATCGGCCACGCCCTGCTGACCACCCTGGTGCCCCATGCCGACAGGCTCGACAAGGTGACCCTCCTGCCCAGGGCCGGCGGCGTGGGCGGATTCGCTCGCACCATGCCCGACGAGGACATCCTCGACTCCGGTCTGATCAGCAAGGCCTACCTGCGGGCGCGGCTGGTGGTGGCACTCGGCGGGCGGGCCGCCGAGATCGTGGTGTTCGGTCCCAGCGAGGTGACCCAGGGGGCCAGCAGCGACCTGCAGCTGGTGCGCCGCATCTGCCGGGACATGGTGCTCCGCTACGGCTTCTCGAGCCTCGGGCCCCTCGCCCTTGAGGAGGAGGGGGAAGAGGTGTTCCTCGGCCGGGACTGGATCCGCTCCACCCCCCACACCTCGATCCGGACCGGCAACCGCATCGACGAACAGGTGCGGGCGCTGGCCCGCGAGGCGCTGGACACGGCGGTGGCCCTGCTGTCCCCCCGCCGTGAGCTGATCGACGATTTGGTCAACCGCCTGATCGAGGTGGAAACGATCGACGGCGACAGTTTCCGCACCCTCGTGGAGGCCTACGAGGCGAAGAGCGGCTCAGCCCGCTCCGCTCAGACCGGTGGCAAAGCGGATGTCGAGGCTGCGCAGGTAGGTGTGTAGACCGGCATCCTGAATCGGCAGGAGGCGGGCAGGGTGACCGCTCTCGTTGACGTGGGAATGCCAGTGGCCCGGCGGCGTCACGAAGGCCGCGCCAGGCTCCCACTCCATCCGCACGGGATTGCGGATGGTGCCATCGGGGTTCAGATCGGGACCGGAAAGGGTGGCGCACCCCGGCTGGCAGTCGATCACCAGGTCGAGGGCCACCGACTGGTGGCGGTGGGGCGGCTGAACGGCACCGGCCGGAACCAGGCCGTACATGGCCCAGAGGGTGTGGGTCACGGTGCGACTCGCCGGCAGCTCCCGGTTGGCCAGCAACAGGCTGAGGCGGTTGCTGCGTGCGCTGCTGGGATCGGCCGCCAGCGCCGCCAGCTCCTCGTCCAACCAGGCGGCGGGGTAATGGCTGGGTGCGAAACGGGCGGTTTCGGCCTGCACCCCAAGGAAGGTGAGCAGGGGCCCGTCATGGACCCAGTAGAGAACGCTTTCCGCGGAAGCTTCGAGCCGCGGGGCGAGGCCGGCCGGCAGCACGAACAGATCCCCCTGGCTCCACTTCAGTTGAAGAGGGTCACGCTGACGGCTCGCGGGGCAGAGGCAGCGGCCTGCTCCCCGAAACACGTAGAACAGTGAGCTGGTGGCGTTGGTGGCCACGCCAATGGATTCGCCTGCGAGGATCCGCACGAAGTTGGCGGAGAGGGCTGGGCTGGTCGCCGGCGACGGACAGCCCAGGCGGGCACTGAGGTCGAGGGGCAGGATCGCCGTCGGCCCGGTGGCGTGCAGGTCGGGTCCCCAGCGGCCTTCCGGGATCGGCTCGGTGAGGCCGGGACGGATCGGATTGGCAGCCTGCCGATAGTCGAAGAGCTGAGTGGCCGCCCGCCAGTCGTGGGGAGGGCCACCCCCGCCAGGAGACGGTGGGGTGTCGACGCCGGCGGGAACCGGGGGGCGAGGGGCCTGGATCGGTTCCATGGTGGGGTGGCGTATGGGTACGAAAGACTATGGAATTCGGGATGGCGGCAGCGTGTGCGTGGCAACGGACTGCGCCGGAGTCCGGGACTCAGCCTCCCGCCACAGCGGGCACGATGCTCACCTCGTCGCCGTCGCTGAGCGCGGTGGCCTGGTTGTCGAGAAAACGGATGTCCTCGCTGTTCACGTAGAGGTTGAGGAAGCGGCGCAGCTTGCCGTTCTCATCGCAGAGGCGGGACTGGATGCCGGGGAAGCGGACTTCGAGAGCCTGCAGCAGGCCGTCGATGCTGGTGGCCTCGAGGCTGACGCTGGCCTCGTCGTTGGTGAATTTCTGCAGGGGAGTGGGAATCAGGACCTGGATCGCCATGGCAACGGACGGGAGAGAGCAGGGAGGAAAAGAGCGTTCAGCGTGACGCGGCAGGGCTCCGGTGGGCCGCCTGGGCCCGCTCCCAGGCGCTGTTGAAGCTGTCGAGCTGGGCCTCGATCACCAGGGGCTCACCGATGCAGGAGGCCACGGCCTCGGTGGTCTTGAGGCCGTTGCCGGTGATGTAGGCGACGGTGGTTTCGGAGGGATCGATCCTGCCCTGTTCCACCAGCTTCTTCAGCACCGCGATGGTGGTGCCTCCGGCGGTTTCGGTGAACACCCCCTCCAGTTCGGCCAGCAGCTTGATGCCGTCGACGATTTCCTCATCGGTGACGGAGGCGATGCTGCCGCCGGTACGGTTGGCGATGTCGATGGCATAGGGGCCGTCGGCGGGATTGCCGATGGCGATCGACTTGGCGATCGTGTGGGGCTTGACCGGGGTGATGAAGTCGCGACCGGCGGCGAAGGCCTGGGCGATGGGGGAGCAACCCTCGGCCTGAGCACCGCTGAAGCGCACCGGCTTCTCGTCGACCAGTCCCACCTTGATGAATTCGTCGAAGCCCTTGCGGATCTTGGTGAACAGGGAACCGGAGGCCAAGGGGGCGACGATGTGATCGGGGAGTTGCCAGCCCAGCTGCTCGATCACCTCATAGCCAAGGGTCTTGGAGCCTTCGGAGTAGTAGGGCCGCAGGTTGATGTTGACGAAACCCCAGCCGTAGGTGTTCGCCACCTCGGAGCAGAGGCGGTTCACCTGGTCGTAATTGCCCTTCACCGCCATCAGGGTGGGGTTGTAGATGAGGGTGCCGAGCACCTTGCCCAGCTCCAGATCGCTGGGGATGAACACGCAGCACTCCAGGCCGGCGTGGGCGGCGATGGCGGCAGTGGAGTTGGCCAGGTTGCCGGTGGAGGCGCAGCTGACCGTGGAGAAGCCCAGCTCACGGGCCCGGGTGAGAGCCACCGACACCACCCGGTCCTTGAAGGAGAGGGTGGGCATGTTGACCCCGTCGTTCTTGATGTAGAGCGAGGAGAGGCCGAGACGGCGGGCCAGGCGATCGGCCCTGAGCAGGGGCGTGAACCCGGTGCCAACGTCGATCGGTTCCCCTTCGATGGGAAGAAATTCGCGGTAGCGCCAGATCGAGGCAGGGCCGGCTTCGATCGTGGCGCGGCTGACCCGGCTGCGGATGGTGTCGTAGTCATAGACGACCTCAAGCGGACCGAAGCAGACGTCTTCACAGACGTGACGGGCTCCGGCCTCGTAGGGATGACCACATTCCTTGCAGCGCAGGCCAGTGAAGGTGGAGCGGGAAAGGGTGGCAGTCAAGGAGATCCCGGTCGCTGGTCAGAAACGCTAACAGCGATGGCCGACGCCCGTCCTCAATCCCGACCTCCCAGCTCGGCTATTCGAGTCGCCTGCTGTCGGCCCTGCTGCGGCCCCAGGGCAGCCCCCTTGTCGCCGGCGGGGTTCTGCCTACGCTCAAGGCGTGCCCACCCCCTCCGCTCTGCCGACCCGTCGGGGGCCACGCCTGGCCATCGGCCTCGCCATCGGCGCCGGGCTGCTGCTGACGCTCTGGGCGGCGGCCCGGCTGTCGATCGAATGGCTCTGGTTCGCCCAGTTCGATTTCCAGTGGACCCTGCTGCGGCGCTGGATGCTTCAGATCGCCGCGTTCGTGCTCGTGTTCGGCCTGGGCTCGGCGCTGCAGCTGGGCCAGCTGCAGCGCTGCTGGCGTCTGCGGGAGGAGCAGCCCCAGGCCCCGGGAACCTGGCCCAGGGAACCGGTGCTGCGGCTGAGCAACGCCCCTCTGGTGGCAGTGCTGATCAGTCTGGTGCTGCTCCTGGCAGGAGGTCTCAGCTACCTGATGGTCCAGGCCCGGGGACTGATCGCGAACCCCTTCGGCGGGGACGTGATCACCGGCTTCACCGTGCTGCCGGACCTCCCGCAGGCGTTGCTGGCGGCCCTGGCGACGGGCCTGGTACTCCCCCTGCTGCTGTGGCCCCTCACCACCCTGCGGGTCACCCTGGCCGCCGCGCTGGCCGGATCGGCCACGGCGATCGCACGGAGCTGGAGTCTCTGGCTGCCGGCGCTGCTCGCCACTCCCTTCGGCGAAGGGGATCCGCTCACCGGCATCGATCTCTCCTTCACGGTGCTGCGGCTGCCGGCCCTGCGGCTGCTCCTGAGTGTGCTCTTCGCCCAGGGGTTGGTGGGACTGACGGCCTGCCTGCTGCTCACCATGGGCAAGCCCCGCAGCCTCTCCGACCTCCGTTTCGATGGGCTCAACAGGGCCCAGCAGCGGGTACTCCAGCCGCAGCTGGCGCTGCTGGCCCTGGTGATGGCGTTCAGCAACGCCCTCGCACCCTTCGATCTGATGGTTCAGGGCAGCGGAGTCGCCGCCGGCGCCGGCTTCGTGGACCTGCATGTTCGGTTGCCCCTGCGCCTGCTGCTGGCCTTCCTGCTGCTACTCACCGCCCTCGGTCTGGTTCTGCCGCTGCCGCGTCACTGGCTGCGTCGTGGGGCTCTGCTGCCCCTGGCCGGCACGGCACTGCTGATCCCCGTCGGCGAGTGGCTGCTGGCGCCGCTGGTGCAGCGGTTCTGGGTCCAGCCCAGGGAGCTGGCCCTGGAGAGCCCCTACCTGGCCAGAAGCATCAAGGCCACCCGCCGGGCTTTCGGTCTGGAGCGGGTCCGCACCCTCACGCTGAGTCCCCGCCAGCGCGTCACGGCCGAGGATCTGGCCAAGGCCCCCGGCACCCTGGACAACATCCGCCTCTGGGACAGCCAACCCCTGCTGGCCGCCAACCGCCAGCTGCAGCAGCTGAGGCTCTACTACACCTTCCCATCGGCGTCGGTGGACCGCTATCCCCTCCAGGGAACGGGAACGCGGGACGGCTCCCAGCAGGTCCTGATCGCGGCCCGGGAACTGGACAGCGGCGCCCTGCCCCCCGGATCCCGCACCTGGCTCAACCGCCATCTGGTGTTCACCAACGGCCACGGCTTCACCATCTCGCCGGTGAATGCCTTCGGCACCGACGGTCTGCCGCTGTACTTCGTGAAGGACCTGGGGCGCAGCGGCCGGATCCAGGGCATCCCCCAGCTGGGCATCAGCGATGCGGAGGCCCGCCGGACGCTGCCGGTGGGCAGTCCGAGCCTCTACTTCGCCTCAGGGCCGGCTCCCTATGCCATCGCCCCCACCAAGGTGCAGGAGTTCTCCTATCCGGAAGGGGAACTGAACGTGTACACCCACTACAACGGCACCCGCGGCATCCCCCTGGCCCGGCCCTGGCATCGGCTGGCGGCCGCCCTCTATCTGAGCGAGCCCCGCATCCTGTTCACCGGCTCCTTCACCGACGCCTCGCTGCTGCTGTTGCGCCGTCAGGTGAATCAGCGGCTCTCCGCCCTGGCTCCGTTCCTCCGCTTCGAGAGCCAGCCGTATCTCGTCACCGCCCGCGTGAGCGGCGGCCGTGGCTACCGGAATGATCAGTACCAGTACTGGCTGCTGGATGGCTACACCACCAGCCGGTCGTATCCCTACAGCGACCCCAATCCCAGCGGCCTGCGCTACTTCCGCAATCCTGTCAAGGTGGTGGTGGACGCCCACGACGGCCGCCTCTGGCTCTACGTGAACGATGCCGGCGATCCGGTGCTGCGCACCTGGATCCGCGCCTTTCCCGAACTGTTCCAGCCCCTGGCCTCGATGCCCAGGGTGCTGCAGAGCCACATCCGGGTGCCCAAGGGGCAATTCGACATCCAGTCGGAGCGGTTGCTCCGCTACCACGTCACCGACGTGCGCACCTTCTACAACGGCGACGACGTCTGGGCAGTGCCCCTGGAGACCTACGGCGCCTCCCGCGTTCCGGTGGTCCCGTACCACGTCACCCTGCAGCTTCCCGGCCAGCAGCGCTCCGAGTTCGTGCTGCTGCTGCCCTTCACCCCTCTGCGACGGTCCAATCTGGTGGGCTGGCTCGCCGCCCGCAACGACCCGCCCCACTACGGGGAACTGCTGCTGGTGCGCTTCCCCCAGCAGCGCCTGCTCCTCGGTCCCCAGCAGATCACCGCCCTGATCGACCAGGACCCCGTGATCAGCTTCCAGTTCGGTCTCTGGAACCGGCTGGGATCGCGCCTGTTCCGGGGAAATCTGCTGGTGCTTCCCGTAGGGGAAGGCCTGCTCTACGTCGAGCCGATCTATCTGCAGTCGAAAGCCAACGACCTTCCCACCCTGGTGCGCGTGGTGGTGACCGATGGCAAGCGTTTCGTGATGGAAAGGGATCTGCGTCGGGCACTGCAGCGTGTGGTGGAGGACATCCCCGCCGACAAGGGGAGCAAGGGCGGGCCGCTCAAGGCCACCCCGGCCATACCACCCCTGCCGCTCCCGGTGGCCACCCCGTTGCCCCTGCCCTGACGGCCGGAACGAGACCGACCGCGTCCAACAGGAACAGGGCGAACAAAGAGGGCCAACGAAAAAGGGCCCCCTCAGGGACCCTTGGAAATGGAGGCTGGGTGGAGGGGAGCTCCGATCAGGCCGCCACGGCGGTCTTGGCGTCCAGTTCGCCCTTGGCGTACTTGACGGCGTAGTAGTTGATGTCACGCTGCTTGATCTTGCTGGCGTTGCCGGCGCACCAGAACTGCTGGTAACGCTCCAGGCACACCTTCTTCATGTAGGCCCGGGCGGGCTTGTTGAAGTGGCGGGGATCGAAGTTGGCGGGATCCTTGGCGGCCGCCTCGCGAACGGCGGCGGTGAAGGCCAGACGGTTGTCGGTGTCGATGTTCACCTTGCGCACGCCGTTGCGGATGCCTTCCTGGATCTCCTCGACGGGAACGCCGTAGGTCTCGGGGATGGCACCGCCGTACTGGTTGATCATGTCCAGCCATTCCTGGGGCACGGAGCTGGAACCGTGCATGACCAGGTGGGTGTTGGGAATGGCCTTGTGGATCTCGGCGATGCGGGAGATCGCCAGCACCTCACCGGTGGGCTTGCGGGTGAACTTGTAGGCGCCGTGGCTGGTGCCGATGGCGATGGCCAGGGCATCGACGTTGGTCTTGGCCACGAAGTCGGCCGCCTCGGCCGGGTCGGTGAGGAGCTGGGAATGGTCGAGAGCACCCTCGAAGCCGTGACCGTCCTCTGCTTCCCCCTTGCCGGTCTCCAGGGAACCCAGGCAGCCCAGCTCTCCCTCCACGCTCACCCCCACGGCGTGGGCCACATCGACCACTTCCTTGGTGACGCGCACGTTGTACTCGTAGCTGGCCGGGGTCTTGGCATCGGCCTCCAGAGAACCGTCCATCATCACGGAGGTGAAGCCGTTGGTGATGGCACCGAAGCAGGTGGCGGGGCTGTTGCCGTGATCCTGGTGCATCACGATGGGGATGTCCGGATAGGTCTCGACCGCGGCGATGATCAGATGGCGCAGGAAGTTCTCGCCGGCATACTGACGGGCGCCGCGGGAGGCCTGCAGGATCACCGGGCTGTCGGTCTCCTGGGCGGCCTCCATGATGGACTGCACCTGCTCCAGATTGTTGACGTTGAAGGCAGGGATGCCGTAGCCGTTTTCAGCGGCATGATCGAGCAGCAGCCGGAGCGGTACGAGCGCCATGGGAAATCTCGCGGTTTTGGGTGGATGCGGTTGCGGCGAACGGTTGCGGAGAACCGTGACCGGAGGACGGCTGGCGGGGTCGTACCGCCGTGTCTTGGCGGGAGTCTAGGGGATGCCCTCCAGGGATCCCGCTCCGGAGCGGGCCCAGTCGCAGCAGCGCTGGCTGCTGACGGCCTCAGCCAGACCGGGCACCATCGGACGTCGCTCCCGCACGGCCTCCGACCACCAGCCCAGCAGACGCCGCACAGGAGCGATGCGGCCGTCCTCCCAGGTGCGGCCGTAGGCCAGGGCCGGATCGGCCGGCAGGGGCCGCAGGGTCTCGCCCGGCCGGGCCATCCACAGCTGCATGCCGTGCACGTAGTCCGCCTGGTTGCTTGAGCCCAGCACCAGCGTGGCGTCGCTGCCGTAGAGCTCGATCCAGAAGCCCCTGCCCCCACGGGTCACCGAGGAGAGGGTCAGCTGGGCGGGAACCGGGCGCCCCCGGCGGTCCTGCAGATCCAGCTGGATCAGGGCCGTGTCCTCCGCATCCACGGGCCCCAGGGCGGTGGAGCCTGGAATGGGCCGCTCGACGATGGCGGTGCTCAGCCGGGCCGTCAGAGCACGGGTCGGTCCGATCAGCCAGTGGAGGGTGTCGAAGGCGTGGGTGCCCAGGGCACCGAGCACGCCGCCGCCGGCAGCCGCCTGGGAGTACCAGCTCCAGGGACGGCGGGGGTCGGCGCGGCTGCTCATCAGCCAGTCGAACTTCACGAGCCATGGATCCCCCAGCACCCCCTGCTCCAGCAACGCCGCCAACTGCTGGACGTGGGGCACGGCGCGGTACTCGAAATCCACGGCCACCACCAGAGCCCGTTCGATGGCAAGGCGCTGCAGTTCCTCCACCTGTCCGGCGTTCAGTGCCACCGGTTTCTCCAGCAGCAGGTGCTTGCCGGCCTCCAGAGCCGCCCTGGCCAGGGCGAAGCGGGGCTCCGGGGGAGTCGCGATCACCACCGCCTCCACGGCGGGGTCGGCCAGCAGGGCGTCGAAATCGCTGTAGCCGGGAAGGGCGGCCCGCGCAGCGGCCTGCTCCAGCCGCTCCCGGCGGGGATGCCAGAGGGCCACCGGTTCGGTGGCCGTCGAGTCCCGCAGGGCCGGCAGGATCACCTTCTCACCGAAACCGAGACCGGCGAGGGCGACCCGCAGGGGGGCTTCAGCCCGTGGCATCGGCGGTCCTCCGGGAAAGGGCGGCCTCACAGGCCGCCTGCAGCACGCGGCTGGTGAGGTCGTCGCCGGCGGCCGCCTGCCAGGGAGCCCCCCAGCGGGGCAGGCCGTTGACGGCCGTGTCGCGGTAGAGAGCCTCGTCGCAGTCGAGCTGCATCACGTAGAGCTGGCCGAGGGGGGGACGTTGGTCTCCAGGAGCATCGGCGGAGGCGGCGGGCTGGAAACGGCTGAGCACCGAGAGGCGACCCTCGCGGTCGAAGCGGAGGCTGCCCGCGTCCCACCACTGGCGTCCATCGGGGCTCGCCTCCACTTCGCGCCACTCGACCGGCCCCGCCCAGGCGGCGGTGGCGCCGCTGAGCCAGAGTCCGAGCACCAGCAGGGATGCCAGCAGGCCCGCCAGCGCCCGGATTCCCGAGCCCGGGGTCTTCCCGGCGTTCACGGTGTTCCGTGTGGTCACGGCGCTCACGGTGCCATGGAGGCCGCCGGGCGCAGGCTTCCGTGAAGCCGCAGCAGCGTGGTCAGGGTGGCGCGCAGCTGGGGCCGGGGCACGATCGTGTCCACGAAGCCGTGATCCTGCAGGTACTCGGCGGTCTGGAAGCCCTCGGGAAGCTTCTCGCCCAGGGTCTGCTCGATCACGCGGCGGCCGGCGAAGCCGATCAGGGCCTTCGGTTCGGCCAGGATCAGATCGCCCAGCATGGCGAAGCTGGCGGTGACACCGCCGGTGGTGGGGTGGGTGAGCAGGGGCAGGTAGAGCAGCTCGGCGCTGCGGTGGCGCTGCAGGGCACCGGACACCTTGGCCATCTGCATCAGGCTGAGCATGCCTTCCTGCATGCGCGCGCCACCGGAGGCGCAGACGATCAGCAGCGGATAGCGGCGGGCGGTGGCCAGTTCCACCAGCCGGGTGAGCTTCTCGCCCACCACCGACCCCATGGAGCCCCCCATGAAGCGGAAGTCCATCACCCCCAGGGCCAGGGGCATGCCCTCCAGGCGGCAGAGACCGGTGACCACCGCATCCCGGAGGCCCGTGGCCCTCTGGCTGTCCCGCAGCCGGTCGGAGTAGCTGCGGCGGTCCTTGAAGGCGAGGGGATCGGTGGGGGCGAGGTCGACATCGATCGCCTCGAAGCTGCCCTCGTCGGCGATCAGGCGGATGCGCTCGCTGCTGTCGATGCGGTGATGGTGGCCGCAGCCCTTGCAGACGCTGGCGTTGGCCAGCAGATCCTTGCGGTACACCACCAGGCCGCATTCGGCGCACTTGCTCCAGAGGCCGTCACCCTCGTCCGCCTCCGGCCCCTGGCTGGCACGCACTGCCGGAGCGTTCTTGCGGCGGGCGGCAAACCAGTCGAAGAGGGACATGGGGCGTGGGAGACAGCGGTGAACGGAGACCCGCAGCCATTAAAGACCCAGGCCCCAGAGCCTCAGCCAGGGGCCGTGGCCACCGATCCAGACCGCCAGGGCGCCGGCGGCGAGGAACGGGCCGAAGGGAAAGGGCTGCTGACGGCCCAGCCGTCCGGTGAGACGGCCGAGGCCACCCAGCACGGCTCCGCCGAGCACGGCCAGACTGACGGCCAGCCCGAGACCCACAGGCCCCAGCCAGGCCCCCATCAGGGCCGCCAGCTTGGCGTCGCCGAGCCCAAGGGCAGGACGACCCATCGCCTTTTCCGCCAGGGCACTGAGAGCCTCGAAGCCCAGCAGGCCGGCGGCCACGGCGAGCAGATGGGACAACAGAAGCTCACGCCCCACGACGCCCCCCTGGGGGAAGCCCAGAGTGGCGGTGATCGCCAGCCCCAGCAGCAATCCCCAGCGGCAGAGCGGCTCCGGCAGCCAGAGACTGTCCAGGTCGATCAGAGCCAGGGGCAGGAGCCAGCTGGCCAGCAGCCAGCCCGCGGCCAGCAGCAGCCAGGGACTCGGATCGGTGCCCATGCCGGCCGGCCGGGCGAAGAGCATGGCCACCCAGAGCCCGGCGCAGAGCAGCTCCACCAGGGGGTAGCGCGCGGCGATGGGGGCATGGCAGTGGCGGCAGCGGCCCCGCAGCAGCAGCCAGCCGATCACCGGCAGGTTCTCGAACCACGCCAGGGAGGCACCGCAGCGGGGGCAGTGGCTGCCGGGGAAGATCAGCGACTCCTCGCGCGGCAGGCGCCAGACCACGACATTGAGAAAGCTGCCGATGCAGGCACCGGCCGCGGCCACCAGCGGAGCCAGCAGCGACATCGGAACGGTCAGGGCCAGGATCGTGTCGGTGCTCATGACGGCGGCCGAGCCGGAATTCCCCGACCGCCGCGGCTCCGGGCCGGCCGGGGACGCAGCAGATCGATCGGCACGAACTGCTCGGCCGGGAGCAGCACGGGCAACTCGAACACCACCCGGCCGGCGGGGCCTTCACCCAGCAGCACGACACCCATCGGTTCCGGAGCTGTCGGACACGATTCCAGGAAGCGGAAGTAGATCCGGCGCGAGCGGCGCAGCAGTTCGGCGCTGTTGATCCGATCGAGACGCAGGCTGCCGGCCTGCAGTGCGCCGGAGGAGGATGACCCCGGGGTGTCGACCGGGCGGATCCGAAAGGAGGGATCTCCGGAACCGGCCGGATTGAGGCTGGGGCTCTGGAAGCGACCAGGGACCGTGGGGGGCTGGGCGGTGATGGGATTCACCGTTTCCGTTCCACGGATCCTAGGGCCGAAAGGAAGAACGAACGATCGATCTGCCGCCCGGAGGTCAGCCGAGGGTCTTCTTCTCCTCGATCAGCCTGTGGATGATCGGCGTCAGGATCAGTTCCATCGCGAAGCCCATCTTGCCGCCGTTCACCACGATGCTGGTGGGGCTGGACATGAAGGAATCGTGGATCATGTCGAGCAGGTAGCGGAAATCGATTCCCCACTTCTCACGAGCACCTTTGCGGAAGTGGATGATGACGAAGCTCTCATCCGGGGTGGGGATGTTGCGGAGCGAGAAGGGGTTGGAGGTGTCCACGGTGGGCACCCGCTGGAAGTTGATGTCGGTGCGGCTGAACTGGGGGCAGATGTGGTTGATGTAGTCGGGCATGCGGCGGAGGATCGTGTCCACGATCGCTTCGGCCGAGTAGCCACGCTCGGCGTTGTCTCGGGCGATCTTCTGGATCCACTCCAGGTTGGCGATCGGCACCACCCCCACCAGCAGGTCGGCGTAGCGGGCCACGTCGTAGCCGTCGCCCACCACGCCCCCGTGAAGGCCTTCATAGAAGAGGAGGTCGGTGCCGGACTGGATGGGCTCCCAGGGGGTGAACTGCCCCGGCTCCAGAGCCGTGCCCAGGCGGGCGTTGTGCTCGGCGGCCTCCTCGGGGGAATGGAGGTAGTAGCGCTTCTGACCACCGCCGGTCTCTCCGTAGGTACGGAACAGCTCCTCGAGCTTGTCGAAGAGGTTGGCCTCGGGGCCGAAGTGGGAGAAGTTCTCGCCTCGGGCCAGGGCATTGGCCATGGCCTCCTTCATCGGGCCGCGCTCGTAGCGGTGGTAGCTGTCGCCTTCCACCACCGCCGGAAGGATGCCTTCACGGGAGAAGATGTGTTCGAAGGCCCGCTTGACGGTGCTGGTCCCCGCTCCGGAGGAACCGGTGACAGCCACGACCGGGTGACGCTTCGACATCGACGCAGGGGGGGTATTGGGAGTGTGTGAGTTTGGCAGGTCGCCGGTCCGGGGCTGACCCGGCCGGCCCGACCGGCTGCCTGGGACGCGGCCTCAGGCCGGCAGGGCTTCCAGCAGACGTTCGCCCATGGCCTTGCAGCCCACCCTGGTGCAGCCCTCGCCCATCAGCAGGTCGCCGGTGCGGTAGCCGGCCGCCAGCACCCGGTCGACGGCGGCCTCCAGGTGGGCGGCGGCGGCGTCCTGGTGCAGGCCCACCCGCAGCAGCATGGCGGCGGAGAGCACCATCGCGATCGGGTTGGCCAGGTCCTGGCCGGCGATGTCCGGGGCCGAACCGTGCACCGGCTCGAACAGGCCGGGTCCATCGGAGCCGAGAGACGCCGAGGGGAGCATGCCGATCGAGCCGGTGAGCATGGCGGCCTCGTCGGAGAGGATGTCGCCGAACAGGTTGCTGGTCAGCAGCACGTCGAACTGGCGCGGGTCGCGCACCAGCTGCATGGCGGCATTGTCGACGTACATGTGGCTGAGCTCCACCGCCGGGAACTCGGCGTGGATCGCCTCCACCCGGTCGCGCCAGAGCTGGCTGACATCGAGCACATTGGCCTTGTCCACCGAGCAGAGGCGACCGCGGCGGCTGGAGGCCAGCCGGAAGCCCACCCGGGCGATCCGGTCCACCTCGTGATCGCTGTACACCATGGTGTTGAAGGCGCGCACATGCCCGTCGATCTCGACGCGCCCCTTGGGGGTGCCGAAGTAGATGCCGCCGATGAGCTCGCGCACCACCAGCAGATCCACCCCCTCGATCACCTCGGGCCTGAGGCTGCTTGCGGCCGCCAGCGCCGGGATGATCTTCACCGGCCGCAGGTTGGCGAACAGACCCAGGCCGCTCCTCAGCGCCAGCAGTCCGCTCTCGGGCCGCTGCTCCCGGGGCAGGGCATCGAAGCGGGGCGCGCCGATGGCGGCCAGCAGCACCGCATCGGCGGCCCGGCAGGCCGCCAGGGTGCTCTCGGGCAGGGGAACACCGGTGGCGTCGATGGCGGCCCCGCCGACGGGCTGCTCGTCGAACACGAGGCTGAAGCCATGGCGTGCGCTCACCGCCTCCAGCAGGGTGCGAGCCACGGCTGTGATCTCCGGACCGATGCCGTCTCCCGCGAGCAGGGCGATCCTGTAGCTGGTCATCGGCGTTCGGGCCGGGCAGTGGGCGAGGCTACTTCTGCAGCTGCCGGAGGGTGCGGGCCATCTCCGGCAGCCTGTTGAAGGCGGCGGAACAGCGCAGCCAGAGCCGGTTGGGGATGGCGGGGTAGCCACTCACCACCTCCCCGGCGGCGATCTCGCCGTGGATGCCGGACTTGGAGGAGGCGATCGCCCGGTCGCCGATCACCGCCCGGTTGGCCACCCCCACCTGCCCCGCCAGGATCACGCCGTCACCGAGCACGGCGCCACCGGCGATACCCACCTGGGCTGCCAGGGCACAGCCCCGGCCGGTGACCACGCCATGGCCCACGTGCACCAGGTTGTCGATCTTGGTGCCGGCGCCGATGCGGGTCTCGCCCACGCTGGGGCGGTCGATGGTGGAGCCGCAGCCCACCTCCACCCCCTCCTCCAGCACCACCCGACCGGTCTGCGGCATCTTCACCCAGCCGCCGGCGGTGGGCACGAAGCCGAAGCCCTCGGCACCGATCACGGCGTTCGACTGCACCACGCAGCCAGCCCCGAGCCGGCTGCCGGGGTGGAGCACGGCGTTGGCATGGATCTCACAGCCTTCACCCAGGTGCACGTTGTCGTAGAGCACCACGCCGGGATGGAGCGTGCAGCCCCGCGGCACCACACAGCCGGCACCGATCACGGCATGGGCGCCGACATGCGCCTCCGCCGCCACGCTGGCACCTGGATCGACCACGGCGCTGGGGTGGATCCCCGGGGGTTTCGGGGTGGGGGGGTGAAGGATGGCGAGGGCCTCGGCGAAACCGAGGCGGGGGTTCTTCAGGGCCACCCAGGCGAGGCCCCGCTCGGTCGCCAGCGCCTGCAGGTCCGGATCGAGGGGCAGCAGCAGGGCGGCGGCGCCGGAGGCGGAGAGCGAGGCCGCCAGGGTATTGCCGGCCTCGAGGAAGGCGAGCTGGCCGGTGCCGGCGCGATCGAGGGCCTCGCCACCGTTGATCTCCGGATCGGCGGCGAGATGACGGGGGCTGTCCTCCTCCACCGCGGAGATCCGGCTGAGCAGGCTGCTGAAGCGCATTCCCCAGGGGGCGGACGGCCCGGATCGTAGGCCCCACCGGCCATGGTGGGAGCGTTCCCAGCGCCTTTAGGGCCGATGCCCCTGCCGCGCCAACCCATCGTGATTCTCGGCGGCTTCCTGATCGGCGCGGAGGCCTACGCGCCGATGGTGTCTCTGCTGGAGGAGCTGAGCGGCGAACCCGTCCGGCTGGTGGAGGTGGGCAGGCTGGAATGGCTGCTGACGGTGTTCCCCTTCGCCTGGGCCCGGATCCTGGACCGGGTGGCCGCGACCGCGGCGGAGCTGGCCCGGAGGTCCCCCACCGGCAGGGTGACGCTGATCGGCCACAGTTCCGGCGGGATCATGCTGCGGCTGTACCTGGATGACGCTCCGTTCCAGGGGCACCGCTATGACGGCAAGGCCCTGGCCGACACGCTGGTGATGCTGGGCAGCCCCCACACGGCCCTGAAGGCCACGGTGCTGCGCCGGATGGTGCAACGGCGGCTGCCGGGCGTTCCGTTCGCCGAGCGGGTGGCCTACGTGTCGGTGGCCGGGGATCTGGAGCTGGAGAGCGCCAGCCCCATGGCCAGGCGCCTGGCACCGACGGCCTACCGCAACAGCACCGGCCACGCCGACGACCGGGGCGACGGCCTGGTGCCGGTGGCCTCGGCCCTGCTGGCGGGTTCCGCATCGGTGGTGCTGGAGGGGGTGGCCCATGGGGGCGCCTTCGGACCCCGCTGGTATGGCACCCCCGGGGTGGTGGAGCGCTGGTGGGGGGCCATTCCGGCTAGCCCTTAGCGCCGATGGGCGCGCGGCGGAGGGACTGGTCCTGCCTGGCAGCCGGCGGAGGCACAAGAACCTCAGGCCGGCGGGCAGGTGAGCACGAGCTCATCCCGGTGGACCACCGCATCCCCCACGTCCCCCAGCTCGCGGCGGACAGCCTCGCTGCTGAGCCCCATGATCCGCCGCAACTCCCCGCTGCTCAGGGTGCTCAGACCGCGGCCCAGCTCCCTGCCGTCGCTGGCGATCACCCGAACCGCCTCCCGCCGTCCGAACTCACCCTCCACCTCCCGGATCCCCACCGCCAGCAGCGAGGCGCCCTGCTGCAGCAGGGCCCGCTCGGCCCCCGCATCCACCCGTACGCTGCCCTTCACCAGCAGGGCGTGGGCGAGCCAGCGCTTGCGGTCGGGCAGGGGGGTGGCACTGGGCTGGAACACCGTGCCCACCCTCTCCCCGGCAAACAGCAAGTCCAGCACCGCCGGATCCCGGCCATCGGCCAGACGCACCCGGATGCCGCTGGAGGTGGCGATGCGGGCCGCCGCCAGCTTGGTGGTCATGCCGCCGGTGCCCCAGCGACCGCCGCCGCCGGCCACATGGCTGAGGCGCTCCAGCTCGGCCAGATCCCGCACCTCCTCGATCGGCTGGGCCTGGGCATCGGTGCGGGGATTGCCCGAATACAGCCGGTCCACGTCGGTGAGCAGGACCAGTTCATCGGCGCCGATGGCCACCGCCACCAGGGCCGAGAGGGTGTCGTTGTCGCCGAAGCGCAGTTCGTCGGTGGCCAGGGTGTCGTTCTCGTTCACCACCGGCAGCACCCCCCAGGCCAGCAGCTGCTCCAGGGTGCGGCAGGCATTCTGGTAGCGGCGGCGGGAGGCCAGATCGCCGCGGGTGAGCAGCACCTGGGCCACCTGCAGCCCCCGCACGGCGAAGGCATCCTGATACAGGGCCATCAGGCGCCCCTGGCCCACGGCGGCAGCAGCCTGCAGCGCCACCACCTCCGTGGGACGCCTTGTGAGGTGCAGGGCCTCGCAGCCCAGACCGACGGCACCGCTGGTCACCAGGGCCAGCTGGTCGCCCCGGCGCTGCTGCCGGCCGAAGCTGGCCGCCAGATCGGCGATCACCGCGGCGGTGGGGCGCTCCGCAGAGCCACGCAGCAGGCTGGTGCCCACCTTGATCACTCGCCGCAGGCCGGGACGGGTGCCTGTTCCGGTGGCCGCCATCAGCCGGGCACCGACCCCACCCAGCGGGCCATGCGCAGCTCCAGGTTCTGCAGCCGGTCCTGACGGCAGGGCTCGCCGTCGGGGTCGATCGGCTTCACCAGCACGGTGAACAGGCCCATACGGTTGCCCACCAGCACGTCGGTGAACAGCCTGTCGCCCACCAGGGCCACCCGGGAAGGGGGCAGATCCAGTTCCTGCAGCACCCGCCGCAGGGCCGATCGCCGCGGTTTGCCAGCGGACGTGGTGTAGGGCAGACCCAGCGCAGCGGCGACCGAGCCGATGCGGCGGCGGGAAGGGTTGTTGCTCAGCAGGTGCAGGGGCAGGCGCTCGCGGGCGTGGCGCATCCACAGCTCGGCCTGGGGAGGCAAGGTAGCCTGCCGGCGGGGCAGCAGGGTCCGGTCGACGTCGAGGACCAGGGCGCGGATGTCACGGTCGAGCAGATCCTGCAGCGGCAGGTGGGCCAGGGTCGTCCCCGGTAGCCAGTCGGGAGTGAGCAGATCCCGCAGCATCAGTCGCTCTCCCGCTCGTCGAGTTCGGCCTCGATGCGGGGCTGGACCCGCTCGAACTCCTCACCTTCCACCATCACCGCGTCGGCCCCCTCCATCCGCGCCACCACGAAGAATGGATCCAGGGGGATGTACAGACCGTACTCCTCGTCACCGGCCATGAAACTCACAAGGAGTTCGTAGGTCTCGCTGTCGTCGTCGCCCTCCTCGTCTTCGAGTTCATCCGGATCGGGCTCTTCCAGCTCTCCGCTCACGGTGAGGGTGACGGCCGAGCGCACCAGGGTGAGGTCGTGCTCCTGCAGCACCACATCGGCCACCGACAGCACCGGCTCGGTGGCCGCGAGGGTCTCGATCAGTTCGGGATCCCCGTCCTCCTTCAGGCGGAACAGACACACCGGGGTGTCGACCGGAGTCAGCAGGGCGTAGTCGTGCCCATCGAGAGGAATGAGCTGCTCCAGGAAACAGAGCAACTGCCTGCCGCTGCGGTCCTTCACCATCACGGTGGGCACGTCACCGGAGCCCGTCATGGCGGGGGAGTCGGAGGGCATCGGGACAGCGCGGATCTTCTCAGAATGGATCAGCAGGGGCCGCAGCGCCCACGGCGATGGTCGCCGGGTCGACCGGATCGGTCGCGGAGGCCCCGGGCGGAACGGGTTCGGGACCCTCCCGCAGCCACTGCTCCAGCAGCAGCGCCGCCACCGCGCTGTCCAACCGGCCGCTGCGATCACCATGCAGAGCAAAGCGCTCGCCCGCCTCCCAGCTGCTGGCGTGCTCGTCCACCCAGGCCAGGGGCAGGCCCAGGCCGCCGTCTCCGAGGGCCCTGGCCAGCCGGAGGCCGTACCGGCGGCAATGGACCGCCTGGGCGGTGGGACGCTGGGCAGCATCGAGGGGGAGACCCACCACCAGGGCCTGCACTCGGCGCTGGCGTGCCAGGGCCTGGATCCGTTCCAGGTCGGATCCGAACGTGCCCCGCGACAGGGCCGGCAGCGGCGAGACCGTGAAACCCAGGGGATCGCAGCCGGCCAGGCCGATGCGACGCCTCCCCACATCGAGGGCGAGCACCGAGCGGGGCCGGGGGGACACCATTCAGCGTGGCGCCAGAGGCAGAGCGGGAGAGCGGGGGGCAGGCAGGGCGCCGAGGGGACCGCTGGGGGTGGGCAGGGGGCGGCGTCGCGGCTGCAATTGCTCCAGCACCGCCTCGATGCGCCGAGCCGCCCGCAGCGCCGGTTGCCCTTCCTGGCGCCGCCAGACGCTGCGGGCCATCAGCACCGCCTCTCCCTGGGCCTCGGCGCCCAGGGACTGCAGCCAGTCCTGGCGGGCCTCGTCACTCACCTCGCAGCGCAGCCAGAGGCCGCTGCCTCCCCGGGCGATGCGGTGGAGAAGCGACTCGGCGGGGCTCCCCAGCAGATGCCCCCAGGCAGGGTGGAGGCTCAACTCGACCGCCTCGCCGCCGCCGGGATGGTCATGCAGCCGGCGCACGCCTGCCACGGCCTCGTTGCGGACCCCGTCCACCAGCATCCAGCCCCGGCCATCGCTTTGCTCGAGCAGATCCTCGATGCGCCGGTCCAGCAGCTGGCGCAGCTGGGCCGGACAGGTGGCCTGCTCCAGGTGCCAGAGCAGGGGGGCCGTGCGGCGATTGAGCGGTCGCAGCTGCAGGTCGGCCGGTGGGACTGGGGCCGGGCGGTCCGCCGGCGGCTGCCAGCGCCACAGCCGGTCGGTGCGCTGGGGCTGGAACCCCTGCTCCCGGAGGGTGGCCAGCCGGGGGGTGTCGAGACTGGAGGCGGTGGCGATCCAGCTGGCGGCGCCTTTCACCCGGCCGATGGCCTGACGCAGAAGGTCCGCCGCCAGGGCGGCCCGGCTGAAGGAGGAGGCGTCCTCACCGATGGCCAGCGCCAGCCGCAGGTGCTGCACCTGCCAGCAGGTGCCACGGCGGTTGAGACGCCGGCTGACGATGAGGCCAAGCACCTGCTGACGGGTGAGCCCCTGACGCTCCAGGGCCACCAGGATCTGGCCCGCCAGTGAACGGTGGCTGGTCAGCGAGGTCAGCAGCCTGTCGGGCAGGGCCAGCAGCAGGGAGCGCTGGAGCAGGGACTGCAGCGGCAGGAAGGCGGGATCGTCGAGGAGGGGGAGATGCCAGCCCTGCAGAGGCTCCACCGTCCAGCTCTGGAAGCTTCTGCCCTTGGCAGGCGCTGGCACGGCAGGCACTGGCACGGCAGAAAGGGGCGGGAGCGAAGGGAGAGAGGATTGAGGACGGCCGCAGCAGTGCGGTTACCTGAATGATTCTACGCGGGCCTCACCAGGACCAGCGGCGTTCGCTCGTCGGCATTGCCGGCCGGGTTGGGTCTGAGGGCCCGCATCAGCAGGGCCTCGTCGGTGCCGGCGCTGGCCGCCAGCACCTTGACCCTGCCCAGATCGTTGACGTCCACCACGGCCACGGCCACGCCGAGCTCGGATGCCATCCGCTCGCACCAGGCCTCCGGGCGGTCAGGGCCGAGGACGATGGTCTGGTCGTAGGGGGGCGTGGTGCCGGTGATGTCGTCGATCAGCCGGGCCTGTTCGCCGGCCAGGCGGTAGAACCAGCCCTTGCTGCCGAGCAGTTTCATGCCGGTGCCGGCCAGCCAGGCACAGAGCACCCGCGCCGGCCCGGACACGTCGATCAGGGTCTGCAGGCCGCAGGCAGTGGCCAGGCTGCTGGTGGGATGGAAGGCGCGACAGAGCAGCCTGGCGAGACAGGAGGGCTCCACGGTCGAAGGATGGTGGTAGCGGCCCTGCATCACCGCCAAGGGGGTCTCGCCGATGGTGAGCACGTCGCCCGGCTGCAGCACTCCCTGTGTGTAGTGCCTGAGCACCTCCAGGGGATCGTCGAGCACCCCCAGCAGATGGGTGCGCAGCGGCAGCACCCGGCAGCCCTCCCCCTCGCGCCAGCCGGGTGCCCCGGCGTCGCCGGGCTCGGGCCGCTGCAGCGGCAGCAGGATTCCCTGGCGCCGCTGCAGGCGCCCGAACGGCCCGTAGTTCACCCAGTGGATATCCATCCAGAGGGTGTCCAGCACGGACTCGAGATCCATCCCCGCCGGCCCGCTCAACTCGAGCCGGATCTGGGCTGCGGTGGTCTTGCGGCCCTTGACGATGTAGGCGGCCCAGTAGCCGTCGGGGCGGGCCTCCTCGTCGGGGTGCTGGGGAATGAGGCGCAGCTGGTGGCCCACCTGGCTGACGTCGCTGCGTCCCAGCAGGGTGGGCACCACCGTGATCTCCGGCACCATCACCTCCATGCGGGGATGGGAGTTGCGGATGCGGATCCCCCCGGTGATCTCCAGCCCCCGGGCACGGCGCCGCACCTGAAAGGCTCCCGGCAGCAGCTCCAGGGGGGAGGCCGGCCGCAGTCGATGGCGCAGTTCCAGCACGAGCAGCCCCAGCCCGAACAGGAGCAGCAGGACCAGCAGCAGGGAGAGGAGGAAAGGCAAGCCGTCGGCAGGGGGAATGTCCGGCCGGAGCGTAGATGCAGCCGCGGACCTAACTTCGGCCCAACGGAACCGGCAAGGCCACTGGCATGCGCAAGACCTACGTCCTGGACACCAATGTGTTGCTGCATGACCCCCAGGCGCTGACCCGGTTTCAGGACAACCAGGTGGTGATCCCCATCGAGGTGGTGGAGGAGATCGACCGCTTCAAGCGCGACCCGTCCGAGAAGGGCCGCAACGCCCGCCAGGTCTCACGCCTGCTCGATGAACTGCGGGAGAAGGGGAACCTGGCCGAAGGCGTGCCGATCGACCCCGAGAGCGGCGGGAGCCTGAAGGTGGTGTTCTGCCGCAGCGAGACCCTGCGTCAGCTACCACCTGAGCTGAAGGCGGGCAACGGCGACAACAACATCCTGGCGGTGGCGCTGGAGCAGCGACTGCAGGAGGTGATGGGCAGCGAGCCCCCCGTGGTGCTGGTCACCAAGGACACCAACCTGCGCATCAAGGCCGATGCCGTGGGCCTGATCGCCCAGGACTACACCACCGACAAGGTGGACATCAGCGACCTCTACCCGGGCTTCTGCGAACGCTGGGTGAGCGCCGAGCAGATGGATCAGGTCAAGAGCGGCGACGGCCTGCCGGTGGACGCCATCCCCGAACAGCCGACGGCCGTGGCGCCCCTGCAGGCGAACGAGGGCGTGACCCTGGTGGATCTGGCCCAGCCCGCCCATACCCTGCTGACCCGCTTCAACGGCCGCACCGGCACCCTGCAGCCGCTGCAGAAGTCACCGAAGGCGAGGATGGGGCGGATCCAGCCCCGTAACCGCGAGCAGAGCTTCGCCCTGGATCTGCTGCTCGACCCGGCGGTGTCGCTGGTGACCCTGGTGGGCAAGGCGGGCACCGGCAAGACCCTGCTCGCCTTGGCGGCGGGGCTGCATCAGGTGGCCGATGAGCATCTCTACGACCGCCTGCTGGTGACCCGTCCGGTGATCTCCCTGGGCAAGGAGATGGGCTTCCTGCCGGGCGACATCGAAGAGAAGATGGCGCCCTGGATGCAACCCATCATCGACAACCTGGACTTCCTGCTCGGGGGCGAGGAAAACCCGCCTGTGCGGGGCGGTCATCGCCCACCCCGCAGCAACTGGAGCGACCTCAAGGGGATGGGTCTGCTGGAAGTGGAGGCGATCAGCTACATCCGTGGCCGCTCGATTCCCCGCCAGTTCATGGTGGTCGACGAGGCCCAGAACCTCACTCCCCATGAGGTGAAGACAATCGTCACCCGTGTCGGCGTGGGCACCAAGATCGTGCTCACCGGAGATCCCTACCAGATCGACAATCCCTACGTGGACGCGGAGAGCAACGGCCTCACCTGGCTGGTGGAACGCTTCAAGGGTCAGCTGCTCTCCGGCCACATCACCCTGACGCGAGGAGAACGCTCGGAACTCGCTGAGCTGGCGGCGAACCTGCTGTGAGTTGACACCTTGGAGGTGCGTCCAGATCAGCTGCCTGTGTCTTCGAGAGACCAACTAGACACTGCCAGTTATGTCATTGACATGTCGCGACGGTGTCAAGAACTCACCCTGCATCTCGGCTTTCAAGCACTGAAGCCTCAACATCGAGAAAAGCATCATGGGGGGCTTTCGGAAAGCCGGCTCATGGTCGTTGCCGGGGGCCTGATGGGTGGGGGTGAACTGACCGGCAGCATTCGACCGGCATTGACCAACTTTCGGCTCCCAAGAATGTACACTGACAACTTCAGGGTCATCGATCTCAGCGAGAGGACAGGTCCCTTACGCCGCCATCCTCAAGGAGCTCAATCGATGGACCGAAGCCAATAGCGACATCAACGCCAGCTGGAATGGATTGGAGCCGGGGCGCAGCGACAAGC
This sequence comes from Cyanobium sp. CACIAM 14, assembly GCA_000708525.1. Classification (GTDB taxonomy): domain Bacteria; phylum Cyanobacteriota; class Cyanobacteriia; order PCC-6307; family Cyanobiaceae; genus Cyanobium. Next base: position 225 of record JMRP01000004.1, on the reverse strand, counting down.
ACATCGTTAACCAAGCCGGAGCCTACGAATGGCCGACAGAGACCGTCACTTACAGCCTGAAGCTCCCTATGGAAGCGAAAGAACAAAGGACGACCGTGGACGTCTGTAGGCTACCAGCCTAAGCAACAACTTTAGGCCCGTAAGGCAGCCTTCCGACATTGGATTGCCGGCTGCAGTACAATGCAGGGATGCTGACAGGAAAAACTTTGTCAGTCCAAACTGCTA
>JMRP01000003.1 GCA_000708525.1 Cyanobium sp. CACIAM 14 | reverse complement strand
GTTCTACACCAAGAACATCCTGCTCAATGAAGGTCTGCGTGCCTGGATGGCACCGGCAGACCAGCCGCACGAAAACTTCGTCTTCCCTGAAGAGGTTCTGCCCCGTGGAAACGCCCTTTAATTCCGGTCTCATTTCGGTCGGGGGCAAGGACCTCGACTCCACCGGCTATGCCTGGTGGGCTGGCAATGCCAGGCTGATCAACCTCTCCGGCCGTCTGCTGGGTGCCCATGTGGCTCACGCGGGCCTGATGGTCTTCTGGGCCGGCGCCATGATGCTGTTCGAGGTGAGCCACTTCACCTTCGACAAGCCCATGTACGAACAGGGCCTGATCCTGTTCCCCCACGTCGCCACCCTGGGCTACGGCGTCGGTCCCGGTGGTGAGGTCACCGATCTCTACCCCTTCTTCGTGGTCGGGGTTCTGCACCTGATCAGCTCCGCCGTTCTGGGCATCGGCGGTCTGTATCACGCCCTGCGCGGGCCGGAGATCCTGGAGAACTATTCCGCCTTCTTCTCCCAGGACTGGCGTGACAAGAACCAGATGACCAACATCATCGGCTACCACCTCATCCTTCTCGGTGTCGGTGCGCTGCTGCTGGTGTTCAAGGCCATGTTCTTCGGCGGCGTCTACGACACCTGGGCTCCCGGTGGCGGCGATGTGCGCCTGATCACCAATCCCACCCTCAGCCCAGCCGTGATCTTCGGCTATCTCACCCGCGCCCCCTTCGGCGGCGAGGGCTGGATCATCGGGGTCAACTCGATGGAGGACATCATCGGTGGCCATATCTGGATCGGCCTGATCTGCATCTTCGGGGGCATCTGGCATGTGATCACCAAACCCTTCGGCTGGGTGCGCCGTGCATTCATCTGGAACGGAGAGGCCTATCTGAGCTACAGCCTGGGCGCCCTGAGCTTCATGAGCTTCATCGCCTCATCCTTCATCTGGTTCAACAACACCGCCTATCCTTCGGAGTTCTACGGCCCCACCAACGCCGAAGCCTCCCAGGCCCAGAGCTTCACCTTCCTGGTGCGAGACCAGCGCATGGGCGCCAACATCGGTTCGGCCATGGGCCCCACCGGCCTCGGCAAGTACCTGATGCGTTCCCCCACCGGCGAGATCATCTTCGGTGGTGAAACCATGCGGTTCTGGGACTTCCGTGGCCCCTGGCTCGAGCCGCTGCGCGGTCCCAACGGTCTGAGCCTCGACAAGCTCCAGAACGACATTCAGCCCTGGCAGGTGCGTCGGGCCGCTGAGTACATGACCCATGCACCCAATGCCTCCCTCAACTCCGTGGGCGGCATCATCACCGAGCCCAACTCGGTGAACTTCGTCAACATCCGCCAGTGGTTGGCCTCCACCCAGTTCGTGCTGGCCTTCTTCTTCCTGGTGGGTCATCTCTGGCACGCCGGCCGGGCCCGCGCCGCAGCGGCCGGTTTCGAGAAGGGAATCGACCGTCAGGCCGAGCCCACCCTGGCCATGCCGGATCTCGACTGATCCCACCTGCATCCGCGGCCTCGGTCGTGCCCCCCAGCCTCCGCCCCAGGGCGGGGGCTTTCTGTTTGCTGCCACAGAACCCGGAGACCATCGCCTCCCTGAGCGACGCCCTCGCTCAGGGGTCGCTCCGGGTGGCGCGGTCGATCTGGGACTGGACGGCACAGACCAGGGTCGCCACGGCCCCGACTCGGAAAGGCGCCTGCTCGCCGGGGCCCAGGCCGTCCGGCAGGGCATGGAGCGCCTCTTCGCAGATGGCCAGTGCCTCCCGCACGGAATCCTCCTGCTGAAGACAGTCGTGAGCACACCAGTGCGCCAGCCGGTCGATCACGCTGCCGGCCTCGACGGGGAAGGACCCGACCGGTGGGTGGCCTGGGGAGTGGGTGGTCATGACGATCCGGCGATGGAGCAACCAGCTGCCGGATCGCTGCGGATGGTGATGGACCCGCCCAACCAGGCAGTCTCGGTTTCAGACTAGCCCTGTACTGGAGAGCCAGCCGAGAGCCAGCGGCGCAGCAGCGGCAGGCTGAGACCGATCACGTTGCTGAAGCAACCCTCGATCCGTTCCACCAGAAGTCCCCCGCGGCCTTCGAGGGCAAAGGCACCGGCGCAGGCAAGGGGCTCGCCGGTGGCCACGTAGGCCTGGATCTCCGCCTCCGTCAGCGGGGCGAAGCACACCCGTGTCGTGACGACCGCCTGCCGGGCCTCCAGGCCTCCCCCCGCCACGGTGCCCGTCACCAGGCAGTGGCCCGTGTGCAGATCGCCCCAGCCGCCGGCCATGCGTCGCCAGCGGGCCGCGGCCTCCACCGCATCCCGGGGTTTGCCGCACACCTCATCCCCGAGCACCAGCACCGAATCACAGCCCAGCACCCCGGCAGCGAAGCTGATGCCCTCGGCCGCCAGAGCCTGGGCCACCACGGTCGCCTTCGCCTGCGCCAGACGCTGCACGAGCCGCTGGGGATCGGCATCGACCACCGAGGCTTCATCCACCCCGCTCACCCGCACCCGATGGACAAGACCGGCCTGCTCGAGCAGCCTCCGGCGGGCTGGTGAGGCGGACGCCAGGGTCAGCACTGGGGGATGGCGGAGATCTCACCAGCCTGGCCCGCCATTGGCGAGAATCGCACGATGGCGATGGCTGGCACCGATCCGCGTTCCCTGGCACGGGCGACCCGCTCGCTGCCCTGCCTGCCCTTCCGGCGCGGCTTCTACGAGACCGTGGGGCGCCAGCCCCTCAGCAGCAAGGAACTGGTCAGCCGGGACGACTGGCCCCGGCTGAGCTTCCAGCCGCTCACGGCCGAGCGGGCCGAGGACCATTTTCTCTGGCTGATCCGGCTGGGGGTGTTGCGGCGCGAGGTGGACGGCCAGGGCCTGACCGAACGGGTGCGGCTGACGCCGATGGGGCGGCAGGTGCTGCACGCCTGGCCCGCCGAGATACCCAGGGCCGGCCGACGGCAGAGGATCCTGGAGGGGTTGCGACGCCGCAGGCCCCGCTGTTGAGCCCACTCCGACCGGCGCCCCCGCCACCGCTGATGGTGCTGGGCACCAGCAGCGGCGCCGGCAAATCGCTGATGACGGCGGCCCTCTGCCGGGTGCTGCGGCGCCGGGGCGAGCAACCCCTGCCCTTCAAGGGCCAGAACATGAGCCTCAACGCCTGGGTCGACCAGGAGGGGGGCGAAATGGCCTATTCCCAGGCGCTGCAGGCCTGGGCCGCGAAGCTGGCCCCCCGGGCGGCGATGAATCCTGTGCTGCTCAAACCCAGGGGGGACAGCACCAGCGAGGTGATCCACCTGGGGCGCTCGGTCGGCACCGCCAGAGCTGAGCATTACTACCGGGACTGGTTCCGTCCCGGCTGGTCCGCCATCCGCAGGGGGCTGGAGGAGCTGCGGCGGGATCACCCTGGGGGTCGCCTGGTGCTGGAGGGAGCCGGCAGCCCGGTGGAGGTCAACCTGCAGCCCCGGGACCTCACCAATCTGCGCCTGGCACAGTACCTGCGAGCCCGCTGCCTGCTGGTGGCGGACATCGAGCGGGGCGGGGTCTTCGCTCAGATCGTGGGAACCCTGGCCCTGCTGCGGCCCGTGGAACGCCCCCTGATCCGCGGGCTGCTGATCAACCGCTTCCGCGGCCGCCGATCCCTGTTCGACGAGGGGCGTGGCTGGCTGGAGCGGCACACCGGGGTCCCCGTCCTCGGGGTGATGCCCTGGCTCGACGAGCTGTTCCCCCCTGAGGACTCCCTTGACCTGCTGGAGAGGGGGAGGCGCAAGGGCCACACCGACCTGACCATCGCGGTGCTTCGCCTGCCCTCTCTGAGCAACTTCTCCGACCTGGACCCCCTGGAGGCGGAGATCAGCGTGCAGCTGCAGTGGCGGCGCCCCGGGGAACCGCTGCACTGCCCCGATGCCGTGATCCTGCCGGGGAGCAAGCAGACCCTGAAGGACCTGGCGGTCCTTCGGACCAGCGGCATGGCGGCGGCTCTGGGGGCCTACGTGGCCGGGGGCGGCCAGGTGTTCGCCCTCTGCGGGGGCCTGCAGATGCTGGGCCAGGAGCTGCTCGACCCCGAAGGCCTGGAGGGGGGCGGGGGAACGGGCGGAGCGAGGGCCTGGGGCTGCTGCCCCTGCGCACCGTGTTCCGGGGCGCCAAGGCGCTGCGACAACGCCGCAGCACGGCCCTCTGGCCCGCCGGCCCGGACGAGCCTGCCGTGGTGGAAGGATTCGAACTGCACCACGGCCGCAGCGAACGACTGGAGGGCGCAAGCTGCACTCCCCTGTGCAGCGATGACGGACTGGGCTGGTGGGAGCCATCGGGACCTCGGGGGGGACTCGTGGCCGGCACCTACCTGCACGGGATCTTCGAGAACGGTCCCTGGCGAAGGCGCTGGCTGAACCAGCTGCGCCAGCGCCGGAACCTGCCGCCCCTCGAGGAACGGATCCCCCACCACGGCCGTCAGCGGGACGCGCTGCTCGATCGCCTGGCCGATGCCTTCGAAACCCACATCGACCTTGACCCGCTGCTGAGTGAAGAGGCACCCTGACGACCCCATCCGGTTCCACCCCGGATCCATCCAGCCCCGCGCCGGTCCCGGCCGCCAGCCTTAGATTCCGGCCAGCCTCCAGCACCGGCCCATCGGACCTTCCCGCCCCGCCATCCGCATCGTCTGGCCGGACGGGAGGGTCAGTTCGGCCACCCCTGGGCAAGACTGGCTCGAGGCCGCCCGCCAGGCCGCCGTGACCATTCCGACGGGCTGCCTGGGAGGCAGCTGCGGGGCCTGCGAGATCGAGGTCAACGGACGGCTGGTGCGGGCCTGCGTGGCGACGGTGCCGCGAAGTCCGGAAGGCAGCCTGACGGTGGGGCTGGCCATGGACCCCTACTGGTAGGCCGCGTGGCTTCTCCCGCCCGCTGTCACATCCTCTCGATCGATTTCCAGGATCTCGATGTGATCTGGAATGTGACGCTCTTCTATCAGGCCGCCGGTTATTCGGTCAGCCGGGACGCTCAGGCCGACGGCCAGACCAGCGCCGGGGCGATCGACCTGCTGGTGATCCTGCGGGGAGATCCAGGCCCGAGCCATCAGGAGCACGAAGGGGACGTTCATATCTACGACTACGTCAAGGAGCTGCAGGTGGACTGGCGGCGGTGTTTTCCCCGGGCGCGCCGGATTCAGCTGGTGTCCCTGTTCCGCCCGCCATCCTTGCCGGAGGGGATCCACTGGATCAAGGGGTATCTGCCGGTGATTCCCGAGTTCTGGCAGCTCTCCCCGTTCCGGAAGCGGCTCGGACGGCCCGTGCACATCGCCAACTTCAAGCCCATCGGCGACGATCCCTTTCAGCGGGATCTCGCCGAGCTGGCCCGCAGGGAACTGGTGGAGGTCCATGGCCGCCACTGGGACCGGCTCGACCTGCGCACCCAAGGGCTGAGCTACCTGGAGGCGAACCGGCTGCTGGCCCGCTCCTGGAGCTGTTTCGGCCTGATGTATCCCTACCAGCGCGGCACCACCCTCTCCGGCCGGATGTGGCAGGCCCCTTTGCATGGGTGCCTGGTGATCAGCGAGAAGGGCACCAATCCTCTCGGACTGCCGGGTGTGCTGGAGGTGGAGCGGTTCGGCCCAGAAACCCTGCTGAGCATCGCCTCGATCCGGGAGTGCCTGGAGATCCGCGAAGCAGCCACCCGCTTCTGGAAGGAAGCCACCTCGGCACTGGCCCGCCAGCTGGAGCTGCCTCACCGGGTCGCTCCTTCGACGCTCCAGCTGGCCGCCTGCCGGCGGGAAATGCTGGCCCAGCACCGGCGGATCGTCTGGGATCGCCGACTGCAGCGCGCCGCCCGATGGCTTGCCCCCCCACCCGTCAGCTGCTGGCTGCGGCGACGTCAGCGCACCTTGCAGGGAGCCCGACGGCAGCTGCGGCGCGCGCTCGAGCGAACGGGATAAGGGACGACGAAGCGGGAGGCCCAGACCTGGCCGTTGCCGGCACCTCCCGTGATGGATTCAGGGAATCAAGCCTGTTTGCAATCTGATCTGCAGACACCGGCTAGCATGCCGCTACTGATGACATCTGGACAACGCAAGATGGCCTTGCCAACGGTCCTGAAACGCGCCGTCCCCCCCACCGTGCAATCGGCGGTCAGGAAGTTCCTCTGGCCCGACTATTCCCCGGAAACACCTGGCACCAAGGTGATCGAGTTCTGGGTGGATGTGGTGAGTGGATGCAATCTTCGCTGCACTGCCTGCCCCGTGGGCATGCCGGAATACAGCAACAGCATCGGCCAGAAGCTGACGGAGATGCCGATCGAACTGTTCGAAAAGATCTGCCTCAAGGCCAAGGCTGACACCCAAGGCAACTGTCGCTTCGGCCTTTACAACTGGACGGAACCCACACTGCACTCGAAGCTGCATGAACTGATCGCCTGCGCCGAAAGTCATGGCGTTCCCTGCGGCATTTCCTCGAATCTCAACCATGACTACGACTGGTCACTGCTGAAGCCCCTGCATCTCTGGAATTTCACGATCACGGTTTCCGGCTTCACCCAACGCACCTACCAGATCAATCACAAGGGTGGGCGCATCGAACCTGTTCTGGCCAACCTGATCCGCATCTCCGAGACACTCGGCGACTGGGACTACTTCAAGAACATCGACGTCCGCTATCTCGTGCACAAGCAGAATCTGCATGAAGTGGGTCTCTTCAAGCACTTCTGCGAAAAACTCGGCATGAAATTCACCCCCTACCATGCCTACTACATGCCCATCGACAAGATGTTCGATGGCCTTGAGAACGTCCCGCCGGAGCTTGAATACATCTACTACAGCCCGCAACTGGTGCGACAGGCCATTGGCGATCACCGCTCCCAGAATTGCTTCATGAGGGAGTCCCAGGTGTGTCTCGACCATGAGGGCAATTTCTCCGTCTGCTGCGTTCAGTCCCCATCGGCACCCACGATTGCCAACTACCTTGACACCCCGTTCCAGGCTATGCAGGCCAAACGCTATGGCAGTGATCTCTGCAGACAATGCACGAGCACAGGGATCAACATCTTCGCCACCTACGGCATTCAGGAGCCAACGGAAATCCAGCAGCAGATCGAAGCCCTCCTGCCCGTGGATCTGAAGGAATTCCGCTGAACAGCGGCGATCATTCCAAGGATCCTCCCGACGCCCCATCCCGTGCCAGCCAGCCCCCCGTCAGTCCCGTGTCCTGAGCCGTCACTACAGGCCTGGCAGGGGCTTGATCCGTGAGCAGTCCCAACGGAACCAGCCCAGTTCACGCTCCTGCCTACGACTACCTGATCGTCGGCTGCGGGTTATTCGGCGCCACCTTCGCCCGGCTGGCCACTGACGCTGGCCTGCGCTGCCTGGTCATCGATCGCAGGTCCCACATCGGCGGGAACTGCTACACGGAGCGACTGGAGGGCATCAACGTCCATCGCTACGGGGCCCATATCTTTCACACCAGCAACAAGGCCGTCTGGGATTTCGTTCACAGGTTTGCAGACTTCAATAATTACATCAATTCGCCCAAGGCACACAGGGGACAGGCTCTATTCCCTGCCCTTCAACATGAACACCTTCTATGAACTCTGGCAAACCCGCACGCCATCCGAAGCCCGATCCAAAATCGAATCTCAGCGCTTCCTTGGCGAGCCCAGCAATCTGGAGGAGCAGGCGCTTTCCCTGGTGGGGAAGGACATCTATGAAACCTTGATCAAGGACTACACCCGCAAGCAATGGGGCAAGGACCCCAGGGACTTGCCAGCCTTCATCATCAAGCGCCTGCCGCTGCGCTTCACTTACAACAACAACTATTTTTCCGATCGCTACCAGGGCATCCCCATCGGTGGCTACACCGCACTGTTCGAAACGATGCTGCAGGGCATCGAGGTGCGGCTCAACATCGATTTTCTGGACGCCCGTTCCGAGCTCAGCAGACTGGCCCGAAAGGTCGTGTACACCGGCTGCATCGACCAGTATTTCGACTACGACCTGGGCCATCTGGACTATCGCTCTCTCGACTTCGAAAACGAAGTCGTCGAAACCGACAATTTCCAGGGCAACGCCGTGATCAACTACTGTGACAGCAGAGAAGCATTCACCCGCATCATCGAACACAAGCACTTCGAAGCCTCTGCGTCAGAAGTCACCGTGATCACCAGGGAATACCCCAGGCCCTGCACACCCGAGGCCATCCCCTACTACCCGATCAACGACCTCCACAATCAGTCGCTCTACCGCCAATACCAGGAACGCGGCCGCGCCATGCCGAACGTGATCTTCGGAGGTCGACTCTCCGAATACAAATACATGGACATGCATGTGGTGATCGAATCGGCAATGAACCGTTTCCGCAGCGAAGTCCGCAGCGAAGAGCGTCAGCATTCGGCCTGAATCAGGCCACCTCCGAGCAGGACATCGCCGGCATAGAACACCGCCGCCTGACCCGGCGCCACCGAAAACTGGGGTTCGGCAAAATCCACCCGAGCCCGATGGGGCCGACCGGCCGCCCGGTCGGCCGCCGTCTCCGCCAGAGGCGTCAGCAGAGCCCGCTCCGGTGTACTCCGGTAGCGCACCTGGACCTCCACGGCGATCGGCGCACCGGGCGGCGCCATCGACACCCAGTTGATGGCGCCCACCTCACAGGAATGGCGCGTGGCCTCTCGCCGGGGTGCCACCACCACCCTGTTCATGGCCCCATCCAGGCGCACCACATGCAGGGGCTCCCGCCAGGCCACTCCCAATCCCTTGCGCTGGCCGATGGTGAAGTGCTCGAGGCCGTCATGGCGACCGAGCACCGTACCGTCGCTCAGAACGATCTCCCCCTGGCGGGGGGGCAGGTGGGCGTCGAGGAACTGCCGCATCGAGCCGTGGTGCTCCGCGAGGCACAGATCCTGACTCTCGGGCTTCGCGGCGGTGCGCAGACCCAGACGGGCGGCCTCGGCACGGGTGGCCTCCTTGGTGAGTTCCCCCAACGGAAAGACCAGCCGGCCCAGGACATCCTGCGGCAGGTCGTAGAGGAAATAGCTCTGATCCTTGAGGAGATCAAGCCCGCGCAGCAGGTGATGGCGCCCTGTCCCATCACAGGGGAGCGGCATGGGCTCCGCGGTGCCGGCGGGGCGCACCCGGGCGTAATGGCCGGTGGCGACCCGACCGATGCTCCGTTCGGCTTCGGCCCAGGCGAGCATCGGGCCGAACTTCACCTCCCGGTTGCAGCGGGAACAGGGCAGGGGCGTAACACCCTCCCCATAGCCCTGCACAAGGAAATCGACGATCTGTTCCTGAAAACGGGCTCTGGCATCCACCACATGGTGGGGGACCCCCAGTTGCTCGCAGATGCCGGCCGCATCCACCAGCCCTTCGGCGCAGCAGGAACCCCTGCCGCTCATCAGCCAGAGGGTGAGCCCTTCCACCTGCCAACCGGCAGACACCAGCAGGGCCGCCGTGAGCGAACTGTCAACGCCACCCGAAAGACCCACCGCCACGCCCCGCTCCCCCGGCCATTGCCGCAACCGCTCGAGCACCGCAGCGACCGTGGCGGCGGCGGCGTGGGGGATGGCTGGAGCTGGGGTGCGTGCGGCGGCTGCGGACAAGGATCCGGGTGGGTCGAGCGAAGGGAGAGCTCCATCATGGGAGAGCACTGCTCCGGCCCGCCTTGAGCTCCTGGCCGCCGCTGGATCCCGAACACCTCCTGGTGGAGGCAGCCACCATGGCCGCCATCGAGCAGCACCTGTTCGCCAGCGGGCTGCCGGTGGAGGCTCTGATGGAAAAGGCCGGTCTGGCCGTGAGCCAGCGGCTCCTGGCGCAGCGGCAGTCGGCGGCCGCTGAGGGGCTGGTGGTGCTGGTGGGGCCGGGCCACAACGGGGGCGACGGCCTGGTGGTGGCCAGGGAATGGCATCTGGCGGGCCATCCGGTGCGGATCTGGTGTCCCTTCGAGCGCCTCCGCCCGCTCACCGAGCGCCATCTGCGCCATGCCCGCTGGCTGGGCATCCCCCTGCTGGATGAGGTCCCGGACCCCGCCGACAGAGCCCTCTGGGTCGATGCCCTGTTCGGCCTGGGCCAGCAGCGTCCCCCCGGCGAGGCGATCGAGGCGCTGCTGCTGGAACGGCAGCGTCAACGGGCCGGAGCCCTGGTGGCCATCGACGTCCCGACGGGTCTGGGCTCCGATGACGGCGAACGGCTCGGTGCGGTGGCCGCCACCGCCGCGATCACGTACACCATCGGCCTGATCAAACGCGGACTGGTGCAGGATGCGGCCCTGCGCTGGGTCGGACGTCTGGAGCGGGTCTGCCTGGGTCTGGCACCCTCCCTGGTCCGGCACCCTCCCGCCGATCCGCTCCTGGGCCTGACGGCGGCCGACCAGGCCACGGCGCCATGGCCGGACCTGGATCCGGCCGCGGGCAAGTATGGACGCGGACGTCTGCTGGTGCTGGCCGGCAGCGACCGTTACCGGGGTGCGGCACACCTGGCCCTGGCCGGTGCGACAGCCTCCGGATGCGGCAGCCTGAGGGCCGCGGTGAGCAGGGAGATCGCCGACGACCTCTGGCAGGTCCATCCCCATGTAGTTCTGGAGCCCAGCCTGGGGCCCACGCCGTCCGGCGGTCTGGCCCTGGCCGATCTGTCCGGGGGATGGCTCGATCGGCTGGATGCGGTGCTGCTCGGACCCGGCCTTGGGCATCTCGGCGACGCCGGGGAACCGCTGCCGCCAACGACGGAAGCGGCGGAACGACAGCGCTGGAGCGATCTGCTCGGGTTCCCGGGGCTGCTGGTGCTGGATGCCGATGGCCTCAACAGGCTGGCGGCGATGGGCAGCGACTGGCTCCAGGACCGGCGGGGGCCCACCTGGATCACCCCCCACCGCGAGGAATTCCGGAGGCTCTTCCCCGATCTGGCGGTACTGCCCGCGCCGGAAGCGGCGCTGGCGGCCGCCAGGCGCAGCGGGGCGAGTGTCCTGCTGAAGGGTGCCCGCAGCGTGGTGGCCTCCCCCGACGGGCGTCGCTGGCAGGTGCTCAGCGCGGGCCCGGAAGCGGCCAGAGCAGGGCTGGGGGACGTGCTGGCCGGCTACGCAGCGGGCCGGGGGGCGATGGCTCAGGCGGCCGTGGTCCTTCAGGACGCCTCGGGCCGGGCCGGCGACGGTGCCTGGCTGGCCGCGGCCGCTCTGGAGCACGCCCTCGCCGGCCAGCGGTGCGGGGATCGACGGGGGGCAGGCGGGGCCACCCCGCTGGCCGTGGCCGAGGCCCTGGCCCTGGGAGCGACTGGCTGAGGGATCGGAGACGGCCCCAGGACACCGCTGCAAGGGTGGGATGGTGGGCCGACCAGCTCAGTTTTACATCCGCACAACCAGCACCATTCCGCTACATCAAGCGCAGATTTAGCCATTTCCTAATGCAAGAGAAGTCTTTTCCAAAGAAAGAATCGTGTGTGCTTTTCCAAGTAAATCCCATAAAGTTGTTGCAGACACTTTCCACCCCTGCCAATCGGTGGATAATCCACGAACTCATTCTCCGGCGCACACTTGAGCGCCCCATGGACCTCCAATGACAGTCTCCGCCGTTGCGACAAGGGAGGGCTCCAGCCGCAGAGGGAGCGATTCGATCACCTGGTACCTGAGCTCGATCGGAAGAGAACCTCTTCTGACCCCTGCCGAGGAAATCGAGCTCGGCAATCAGGTCCAGGCAATGATGCAGCTGGTGGAAGAACCAAGAGACGATTACTCCATCCACGAGAAGAAGATCATCAAGGTCGGTCGGCGTTCCAAGGAGCGGATGATGCGCGCCAACCTCCGGCTGGTGGTCAGCGTGGCGAAGAAATACCAGGGGAAGGGTCTGGAACTGCTCGACCTGATCCAGGAAGGATCCCTCGGCCTGGAGCGTGCCGTCGAGAAATTCGATCCCACCCGAGGTTACAAGTTCTCAACTTACGCCTTCTGGTGGATCCGCCAGAGCATGACCCGCGCCATCGCCTGTCAGTCCAGGGCCATCCGGCTACCTGTCCACCTGAGCGAACGGCTCACCACGATCCGCAAGGTGAGCCTGGAGCTCGCTCACAAGCTTGGTGCCATGCCCAGCCGCCAGGAAATTTCCCAGGCCTTGTCCATCCCCGTCGATGAGCTGGACTCCCTGTTGCGCCAGGCGCTCACCATCTCGAGCCTGGATGCCCCCATTCACGCGGAGGAGGGCCGCAGCTTCCTGGGCGATCTGATCGCCGATGCGTCCACCGAGGAGCCCCTCGACCAGGTGGAGCGGGGGATGCATCAGGAGCAGCTCGGCCAGTTGCTGAGTCATCTCTCCCCCCAGGAACGGGAGGTGCTGGCCATGCGCTTCGGTCTGGATGGGATGGAGCGCTGCACCCTGGCGGAGATCGGTCGACAGCTGGAGGTCTCCCGTGAACGCGTACGCCAGATCGAACTCAAGGCTCTTCGCAAACTTCGCAACCTATCGAACCGTTACGTCCCTCTCGCCTGAGTTCCGATCATCAATTCCTCAATTCCCCGGCCACCATCCCGAGAGGAGCCGCTTGACCCTTCCCCTGGCCTTCAGGGAGGCGATCTTGAGCCTGCTCTCACCCTTCAACCCGCGATCGCGACGGATCTGGATGGGTGAATCCTTCACCATCTCCCAGTCAGGCATCCAGCAGTCATCGGCTCGCGGGAACCAGAACTCGAACACGGAGATCGTCGAGATTGGTAGCAGCTTGCCAAGGATCGAGTAGATCGACTGATCATGCCGATGCTCGATAAAGCCCTCGAGATTGGGTGCTCGGGATGGCCGGTCGTCGATCATCGCAAAATCATCGGAGAACACCTTGATCCAATGCCGCATGAAGTCCATGGAGGCAGGACATTTGCGTACGAAGAAGGTGGTGGCACCCAGTTGCTGGGTGGCTGTGATCTCTGGCTGGTCACGAACGGAAAGACGATCCAGCAGATCACCCTTGGTCCACTTGGATTCGCCCTGATCAGGGAACTGCCGATCGCGATAGACCAATGATCCATTGGGGGGAAGGCAGGCGAATCCCTGAATCCCGGAAGGAGCCTCCTCCGCCATGGCGAAGAAATCCTCCAGTCGCTGCCTGCCGGCAGGATTTAGATGGCATCCCGAATCGATCCAGTGCACCAGGTCGCCCTCCTCGAGACGCTCCAGGGTCTGAAGGACAATCTGCGGCTTCCAGCAGAAGTAACCGAAGCCGCGATGCTCTGGAGTGAGATACTCCTTGAAGCGCTGGCGAAAGGAGGGGTTCAGATCCCTTGGAGAAGCGCCGACGATCTGCGTGTAGACCTCCATCGCCTTGGCCTGCTGACACAGCCTGCGACGCGCCACTTTCATGCGCTGGTCAGTGAATGTGACAAGCACACGCTGGGCACTCCGTGGTGCACTCAGTTGGGCCATCAGGCTGGCTACCTAAGCATCATTCTTTTTACACTAACAGCAACAGGATGGCCTCAATCGCAATGGCCCTGAGAACGCACAGACCCTTGCTTTCCGGTGGGGAATCGACAAGCCTCTGGGTCAGTCCTCCGCCCAGACGAAGCGGGTGAGCTCGCTGCCATCGGGCTCAGGGGCCGCCAGGGCGAATTCCACGCAGTCGGCCACCTCGGCATCCACTTCCTTATCGATCTCCTTGAGCTCCTTGGCGGTGGCCAGATTCATCGCGATCAGGCGTGCCGCCAGTTGCTTGATTGGATCGCGCTTCGCCCAGAATTCCTTCTCGGCCGCTTCCCGCAGTTCATCGGGATCGGCCAGGGAATGACCGCGGAAGCGATAGGTAAGACACTCTAGGAGCGTTGGGCCTTCACCATCGCGGGCCCGCTCGATGGCGCGCTGGGCCGCAGCACGCACGGCGAGGACATCCATCCCGTCGACTTCCTCACCGACCATGCCGAAGGCAGCCGCCTTGCGCCAGATCTCCGGGTCACTGGTGGCCCGGTTGTGGTCCATGCCGATGGCCCAGCGGTTGTTCTCCACCACGAACAGGATCGGCAGCTTCCAGAGGGCCGCCATGTTCAGGCATTCGTAGAACTGACCGTTGTTGCAGGTGCCATCTCCGAAGAAGGCCGCCGTGACGGCGTCGCTGTCCGCCTGGCCGAGGGCATCGCGCTTATAGCGACTGGTGAAGGCCGCCCCCAGAGCCACAGGGATGCCCTCACCGATGAAGGCATAGCCCCCGAGCAGATGATGTTCCCTGGAGAAGAGATGCATGGAGCCGCCGCGACCCTTGCTGCAGCCGGTGGATTTCCCGAAGAGTTCACTCATCACCTCCCTGGCCGGCACGCCGCAGCTCAGGGCGTGAACGTGGTCGCGGTACGTGCTGCAGAACCAGTCGTACTGGAGGCGCATCGCCCGAATCACTCCGGTGGACACGGCTTCCTGACCGTTGTAGAGATGCACGAACCCGAACATCTTGCCGCGGTAGTACATCTCGGCGCACTTGTCCTCGAAGCGTCGCCCCAGGGTCATGTCGCGGTAGAGCATCAGACCCTCCTCGCGACTGATTCCCGCCGGTTCGGCCGGGTACAGACCCTCGAGACGCACCGCGTGGCTGCCAGCCTCGGCGGCGGAGACGGCAGCCGGCGCCGCGGTCAGTTCCTGGGTCATGGCAGGAAGGCGTTGCGATTCTTGGCCCCGACTGTACGGGGTCCGTCCCCTGAGGACAGTCATCACCACTGCCTCTGACTACAGTCACGCCCCAGTGACACCCTCGGATTGGACCTTCCGATCGACCATTTCCGGCTGCTGGGGGTCTCTCCGTCCACCGATGCCCAGGGGGTGCTGCGCACGCTGCAGCTTCGGCTCGACCGGGTGCCCCCTGGGGGTTACACAGCCGAAACCCTGCAGGCCAGGGCCGAACTGCTGCGGGCCAGTGGCGACGTGCTCAGCGATGCCGATCGGCGCACCGCCTACGAGGCCGAGCTCACCAGTCTGGCCGGCAGCGACGGCACCCTGCTGCCGGCCCTGGAGATCACCAGCGCCAGGCAGGTGGGAGGACTTCTGCTGCTGCTGGAGGCTGGCCAGCCTCAGGAGGCCTTCGAACTGGCCAGCCGCTGTCTGCAGCAGCCCCAGGCTCCCACGCTGGGCAGTGGCCGCGAAGCCGATCTGGCCCTGCTGGCGGGCCAGTCCTGTCTCGCCGCCGCAAGGGAACTGGAGGAACAGCGCCGGTTCGAAGCGGCGGCCCGCACTCTCCAGCAGGGTCTGCAACTGCTACAGCGGCTCGGCAAGCGTCCGGAACTCAGGGAGACGATGCACGCCCAGCTGGAACGTCTGACCCCCTACCGGGTGCTCGATCTGCTCAGCCGCGATCTGGCCGCCGGCAGCGAACGGCGGGAGGGAGTGGCGCTGCTGGAGCAGCTGGTGCAACGGCGCGGAGGACTGGAGGGGGATGGCGACCCCCACTTCCCAAGGGAGGAGTTCCAGTCCTTCTTCCACCAGATCCGGACCTTCCTCACCGTCCAGGAGCAGGTGGACCTCTTCAGCCGCTGGGCAGACAGCGGTTCCGATGCCGCCGACTTCCTCGCCACCATCGCCCTGACCGCCGCCGGGTTCGCCCAGCGCAAGCCCGAGCGCATCGCCGAGGCCCGGGATCGTCTGCTGCGAAGCGGGCGCGAGGGCACCGATCCCCTGCTCGCCAATCTCCATCTGCTCCTGGGGGAGGCGGACCTGGCGCGGGCCAGCTTCGAGCGGGGCGCCAGCCAGGAGCTGAGGGAGTGGGCGGCCGGCAAGAGTCCTGATCCGCTCGGTCAGCTCTGTGCCTACTGCAGCGACTGGCTGATGCGCGACGTGCTGCCGGGCTACCGGGACCTGGAGGCGGAGCCGGACCTGGTGGCCTACTTCAGTGACCGGGATGTGGTGAGCTACGTGGAACGGGAGGATCAGCGCCGGGGCCGCTCCTACCGCTCCTCCGCCGGGCCGATGGATCCCCACGGCCCCCGCTCCATCCCGCCCTTCGCTGATGTCCCGTCGGCGGGGGCCCCGACGTTGTCAGATGTCCCGAGCCCGATCGGGGCCAGCGACTTCACGCCGCCACCGCTGTCGTACCCGCCGGCGGATGCGGCTGGGGAGGAGGCAGGCGACGGGGATCCCGAAGACGACCTGCTGCCGGGCCTGGCATTGCCCTCCCGGCAGTGGCTGATCGCAGGGGGCATCGCCCTCCTTCTGGTGCTGGCCGGAGCCTGGCTCTGGCGGCAGCGACAGCCCGCGCCGGCCCCGGCCCGGAGACCACCCTCTGCAGCCCCGTCGGCCCCCGCCCGGCACCGCTGCCGCCGCCCGCCGCCCCGGCTCCAGGCGCCGCAGCCACCGGGGCGGCCGATGGCATGACCGTCGTTCCGCTCACGGTCGCCAGGCCCGACGAATCCCAGATCCGCCGGCTGCTGGAGAACTGGCTGGCGGTGAAGGGCGGTGTGCTGGCCGGCGCCCCGATGCCGTCGGATCTCGATCGGATCGCCATGGATGGGCCGAGGAACCTGCTGGCGCGGGAGCGCCGCAGCGATGCCGCCCGGGGTCAGACCCAGCGCCTGGACGTGAGCGTCGACGATCTTCGCCTCAGCGAGCGGAGCCCCAACCGGATCGTGGCGGTGGTCCGGCTCCGCTACAGCGACCGCAGGCTCGACGGCTCCGGCCGGGTGGTGGATCGCACCGCGCCGAGGGAGCTGCGCAATGGTTATGTATTCGGACGCGACGGCGACACCTGGCGCCTGGCGGCCACCCGATCCCTGAACTGATGTTCGACGAACTCTCCCAGCGCTTCGAAGACGCGGTCAAGGGGCTGCGCGGACAGGCGGCCATCTCCGAAACCAACATCGACGGCGCGCTCAAGGACGTGAGGCGGGCGCTGCTGGAGGCGGACGTCAGCCTTCCCGTGGTCAAGGAGTTCGTGGAGGAGGTGCGCCGCAAGGCCGTGGGCGCCGAAGTGGTGCGGGGCGTGACCCCGGACCAGAAATTCATCCAGCTGGTGCACGACCAGCTCGTCGAGACGATGGGGGGGGCCAACGCTCCCCTCGCCCGCGCGGCGGAGGGCCCCACCGTGATCCTGATGGCCGGTCTGCAGGGGGCCGGCAAGACCACGGCCACTGCGAAGCTGGGACTCCACCTCAAGGAACAGGGACGCCGCCCCCTGCTGGTGGCGGCCGACGTCTACCGGCCGGCCGCCATCGAACAGCTGCAGACCCTGGGCCGCCAGATCGGCGTGGAGGTGTTCAGCCTCGGCAGCGGGACCGCCCCCGAGGCGATCGCCGCCGCCGGGGTGACCAGGGGGCGCCAGGAGGGCTTCGACACCGTGCTGGTGGACACCGCCGGCCGGCTCCAGATCGATGCCGGGATGATGGAGGAGATGGTGCGGATCCGCCAGGCCACGGCCCCGGACGAGGTGCTGCTGGTGGTGGATTCGATGATCGGCCAGGAGGCGGCCGATCTCACCCGGGCGTTCCATGAGCAGGTGGGGATCACCGGGGCCGTGCTCACCAAATTGGACGGCGATTCCCGCGGGGGAGCGGCCCTGTCGATCCGCAAGGTGAGCGGAGCCCCGATCAAGTTCATCGGTACCGGTGAGAAGGTCGAGGCACTCCAGCCCTTCCATCCCGAGCGGATGGCCAGCCGCATCCTGGGCATGGGAGATGTGCTCACCCTGGTGGAGAAAGCCACGAAGGAGGTGGAGCTGGCCGATGTGGAGAAGATGCAGCGCAAGCTGCAGGAAGCCAGCTTCGATTTCTCGGACTTCGTCCAGCAGATGCGTCTGATCAAGCGCATGGGATCCCTGGGCGGCCTGATGAAGCTGATTCCCGGGATGAACAAGATCGACGATGGCATGCTCCGTCAGGGCGAGAGTCAGCTCAAGCGGATCGAGGCCATGATCGGCTCGATGACCGAAGCCGAACGGCGCCAGCCCGAACTGCTCGCGGCCCAGCCCTCCCGCCGCCGCCGGATCGCCGCCGGCAGCGGCCACACCCCTGCCGAAGTCGACAAGGTGCTGGCCGATTTCCAGAAGATGCGGGGCTTCATGCAGCAGATGAGCCGGGGTGGCATGCCCGGCATGGGCGGATTCCCGGGCATGCCCGGCATGGGCGGTGGTTTCCCCGGCATGGGGGGCGGGATGCCCGGGATGGGAGGACCGGGAGTTCGGGGCGGGGGGCGGCCAGCCAGGCCCCCCAAGCCGGCCAAGAAGCGCAAGGGATTCGGCCAGCTCTGATCGGCAGGCCCCAGGCCCGCCTGGGGCCTCAGCCTGCTTCTGCCCTCCCCCTGTAGGATGGAAGGCTGTGTTTCGATGACCCTTTCCCAGATGATCAAGCTGCGGCTGAAGCGGTTCGGCAAGAAACGGGAAGCGAGTTTCCGTCTGGTGGCCACCAACAGCACCTCCCGCCGCGACGGCCGCCCCCTCGAGGAGCTGGGCTTCTACAACCCCCGCACCAAGGAGACCCGGCTCGACACCGAAGCCATCCGTACGCGGCTCGGCCAGGGAGCCCAGCCCACCGACACGGTGCGCAGCCTGCTGGAGAAGGGCGGGCTGATCGAGAAGACCACCCGGCCCGCCGAAACCGTCGGCAAGCGGAAGCAGGCCGAGGCCCGCGAGGCAGCGGCCAAGGCGGCGGCCGCTGCCGCCAAGGAGGCTGCCGAGAATGCCGCCGCCCAGGCCTGAGCGAGCTCCCCACCACCCTCGCCCTGCCCGATCCGGCCGCCGCCCTGGCCCTAGCCGGCGAAGGGGAATCCACCCTGCGACGGCTCGAAGCCCTCACGGGCACCAGGCTCGTGCTGAGGGGTCTCGACCTCCGGATCAGCGGACGGCCTTCCCAGACGGAGCGTCTCGAGGCCCTGATCCAGCTGCTGGCGCCCCTCTGGCAACGGGGGGAACCGATCGGACCGGTGGACATCCAGGCGGCCCTGACTGCCCTGGACACCGGCCAGGGTGAGGAGCACGGCCGCATGGGCCGTCAGATCCTCGCCACCAGTGTCGGCGGCAGGCCCCTGCGGCCCCGCACCCTCCGTCAGAAGACCTACGTGGAGGCGATCGAACGCCACGATCTGACCCTGGCGATCGGGCCGGCTGGCACGGGCAAGACCTTCCTGGCCACGATCCAGGCGGTGCGCATGCTGCAGGAACGCCGGGTGGAGCGGCTGGTGCTCACACGGCCGGCGGTGGAAGCGGGGGAGCGGCTGGGCTTCCTCCCGGGGGACCTCCAGCAGAAGGTGGACCCCTACCTGCGTCCCCTCTATGACGCCCTCCATGGCCTGCTGGGCCACGAGCGGACGGCCCAGCTGCTCGAGAAAGGGGTCATCGAAGTGGCGCCGCTGGCCTACATGCGCGGCCGCACCCTCGCCGATGCCTTCGTGATCCTCGACGAGGCCCAGAACGCCACCTGCGCCCAGATGCGCATGGTGCTCACCAGGCTCGGAGAGAACGCCCGGATGGTGGTGACGGGAGACACCACCCAGATCGATCTGCCTCCAGGGCAGATGAGCGGTCTGGTGGAGGCCGCCCAGGTCCTGCAGGGGGTGGAGGGTGTCGCCATCTGCCAGTTCTCCGATGCGGACGTCATCCGGCATCCCCTGGTGCAGCGGCTGGTTCAGGCCTACGCGCGCCGCGACGCGGTCCGACAGGGCCGCTGACCGTCGACGTCCCAGGATGGCTTCGCCAAGGGGCCGCGGAGGCGGACGACCCGGCGGGCATGGGGAGATCCGCACCCCTCTCCCTGTCACTCGCCAGGGACCGCTGGCAGGATGGATGGAGTTCGATCCACCGGAGCGATGCCGGCCACCAGCAATTTCCAGGAAGCGATCCGCGAGGCGCAGTACGGCGCCCTCGTCGGCCCCAATGTGGTCAACCGGGCTCTGCCCTATGTGGGTGGCGGGATGGTGCTCACCGCGGCAGGCGTCCTCGGCGGGATGTCACTGATGGTCAGCGCCCCGGCACTGTTCATGCCCCTGTTCTGGGTGGCGCTGATCGGCAACTTCATCCTGTTCTTCGTGGCCCAGAACGCCGCCATGAAGGCCAACAACTCCACTGCCCTGCCGGTGCTGGCCACCTACAGCCTGATCACCGGTTTTACCCTCAGTGGCATTGTCAGCTATGCCGTAGCCGCCGCCGGCGTCGGTGCGGTGGGTACGGCAGCCCTGGCCACCGGCATCACCTTCCTGATCGCCTCCTTCTTCGGACGTCGGATGAGCGACAGCGTTGGTCAGTCGCTGAGCGCGGTGGTGGGTCTGGGCATCATCGGCCTCGTCATCGCCATGGTGGTGCAACTGGTGGGCAGCTTCTTCGCCCCCAGCATGTTCGCCGCCGGCGGGTTCGAACTGATGATCGCCGGCTTCGGCACGGTCCTCTTCGTGGGGGCGGCCTTCGTCGATTTCTACACCATGCCCCGCAGCTACAGCGACGACCAGTACCTGGCCGGAGCGCTGGGGATGTACCTCACCTATATCAATCTCTTCATCTTCATCCTTCGATTGATCATTGCCCTCCAGGGGGGTGGTCGACGCGACTGATTCTCCTCATTGCTCCTCAGCAGTTTTCCTGCAAGGGTCATCGCTGCGCCGATGACCCTTGTTTTGTAGCAATCGACAGTCCGTTGCCTCACTGCCGGCACCCGTTCAAAGGTATTCGGTGGAACCGGGACCACCCCGCACCGCGCCCTGCTGATGCCTCCCCGTTCCTGGCACGGCATCGCAGCGGCATCCCCTATCCCCACCGCAAACGTTCAGTGCTTCGCCGCCTTTCGGTCATCGGGAATTCCGATTTCAAGCGCCACCGCGGCTAAGCTCCCACGGATTTGAACCGGCCTGACGATGCACCGCAGAACGGGGGGAGCCGCAGCAGAGGGAACCCGGCCGATGGCAGCAGCAGGCGTCCGGCGCTCGTCATCTGCAGATTCGGCAGGAGATCTCCTTCGGCCCAGGCGCATCTGACAAGCTATCCCATCTCAATCCTCCGGACACCCATGACCAAGACTGCGCTCATCACCGGCATCACGGGACAGGATGGTTCCTATCTGGCGGAATTGCTGCTGGAGAAGGGGTATGTGGTGCATGGCATCAAGCGACGCGCCAGCAGCTTCAACACCGACCGGATCGATCACCTGTATCAGGATCCCCATGAACGGGATCCGCGTCTCGTGCTCCATTACGGGGACCTGACCGACTCCACCAACCTGATCAGAATCGTCCAGCAGGTTCAACCGGACGAGATCTACAACCTCGGTGCCCAGAGCCATGTGGCCGTGAGTTTCGAGAGCCCGGAGTACACCGCCAACTCGGATGCCCTCGGCACCTTGCGCATTCTCGAAGCGGTGCGGATCCTGGGACTGACCAAGAAAACAAGAATCTACCAGGCCAGCACCAGCGAACTCTACGGACTGGTTCAGGAAATTCCCCAGAAGGAGACGACTCCTTTCTATCCCCGCAGCCCCTACGGTGTCGCCAAACTCTATGCCTACTGGATCACCGTCAATTACAGGGAAGCCTATGGCATGTACGCCTGCAATGGCATCCTCTTCAATCACGAGAGTCCTCGGAGGGGAGAAACCTTCGTGACCAGGAAGATCACCCGGGGCCTGGCCCGCATCGACGCCGGCCTCGATCAGGTGCTGTTCATGGGAAATCTGGACTCCCTGCGCGACTGGGGACACGCGCGGGACTATGTGGAAATGCAGTGGCGGATGCTGCAGCAGGAGACACCCGAAGATTTCGTGATCGCCACCGGCCGGCAAGAATCGGTGCGGCGCTTCATCGAACTCACCGCCGAGCAGCTCGGCTGGGGAGGCATCGCGTGGAACGGCACCGGCGTAGAGGAGACGGGCACCCGTCGCGACACCGGCGCCACCGTGGTGAGGATCGACCACCGCTACTTCCGACCGGCGGAGGTGGAGACCCTGCTGGGTGACCCGACGCGGGCCCGGGAGCGGCTGGGCTGGACCCCCACCACCACCCTCGAGGAGCTGGTGGCGGAAATGGTGGCCGCCGACAAGGAGGAGGCCGCCAAGGAGGCGACACTGCGCCGGGAGGGTTTCGCCGTCGTCGGCTCCATGGAGAATCCACCCCAGGTCGGCCTGACGACCGTGCCTTGAATCCTGTGCCATGACGCGCCTGCCCTGCAGGCATCCCCTCCACCCCGCTCGGCCGAGCGGGAACCTCCCACCGTCTCCATGCTCCCTTCATCCCCGATCTCACCGCTGATCTCACCGGAGGACCGGATCTTCGTCGCGGGTCACCGGGGCATGGCTGGATCAGCCATCGTCCGCTGTCTGCAGGCCGAAGGTCACCACCAACTGTTGACGGTCACCCGCTCGGAGCTTGACCTCCTCGACGGTCCCGCGGTGGCCACCTGGTTCGACGACCAGCGCCCCGACGTGGTGGTGCTGGCCGCCGCCCGTGTGGGGGGGATTCTAGCCAACGCCACCTTCCCCGCCGATTTCCTGCTCGAGAACCTGAAGATCCAGCAGCACGTGATCGAGAGCGCCTGGCGCAGCGGAGCCAGACGGCTGCTCTTCCTCGGCAGCAGCTGCATCTACCCCAAGTTCGCCGAGCAGCCCATCCGGGAGGAGGCCCTCCTGAGCGGCCCGCTGGAGCCGACCAACGAGTGGTATGCGATCGCCAAGATCACCGGCATCCAGCTGTGCCGTGCCCTGCGGAAACAACACGGCTTCGACGCCATCAGCCTGATGCCCACCAACCTCTACGGCCCCGGGGACAACTACCACCCGACCAACAGTCACGTGCTGCCGGGACTGATCCGGCGCTTCCAGGAGGCCCGCGAAGCGGGCGCAGCCGAGGTGACCTGCTGGGGAAGCGGGCGCCCTCGCCGGGAATTCCTCCATGTCGACGACCTGGCCGCGGCCGCCCTCTTCTGCCTGCGGCACTGGCAGCCCGGCAGCGAGGAACTGCAGCACATCAACGTGGGAACGGGATCGGACGTGAGCATCGAGGAACTGGCCACCATGGTGGCCGAGGCCGTGGGCTTCCGGGGAAGGATTCTCTGGGACACCAGCAAGCCGGACGGCACGCCACGCAAGCTGCTGGACGTGAGCCGGCTGGGGTCGCTCGGCTGGCGGGCGGCGATTTCGCTGGAGGCAGGACTCCGCCGCACAGTGGCGGAGTACGTGGCCGACCGGGCCAGCGGCGCCGAGGTGAGGCTGTGAGAGTCCTCGTCACCGGCGGAGCGGGCTACATCGGCAGCCACGCCGTCCGAGCCCTCAGCAGGGCCGGCCATCAACCCGTGGTGCTCGACAACCTCGTCTACGGCCACCCCGACATCGTCGAGAAAGGCCTGAAGGTTCCCCTGGTGGTGGGACAGGTGGGCGACAGGGAAGTGCTCGAGCCCCTGCTGCGGGGCCGTCATCCGGCCCTGAGCGGCACGGCTCTGGAAGGCAAGCCGATCGAGGCGGTGCTTCACTTCGCCGCCTACGCCTACGTGGGCGAATCGGTCAGTGACCCTGCCAAGTACTACCGCAACAACCTCGGGGACACCCTCACCCTGCTGGAGGCCCTGGTGGCCAGCGACCGCCCCCTGCCGGTCGTCTTCTCCTCCACCTGTGCCACCTACGGCATCCCCCAGCAGGTGCCGATCACCGAAGACCATCCCCAGGCCCCGATCAATCCCTACGGCCGCAGCAAGTGGATGGTCGAGCAGTTGCTGAGCGACTTCGCGGCGGCCTACGGACTTCCGAGCGTGATCTTCCGGTATTTCAATGCCGCTGGCGCCGATCCCGACGCTGACCTCGGCGAGGATCACGACCCGGAAACCCACCTGATCCCCAGGGTGCTCGACACCATGAGTGGGCGCGAACCCTACCTGCAGATCTTCGGAGACGATTACCCGACCCCGGATGGCACCTGCATCCGCGACTACATCCATGTGGCCGACCTGGCCGATGCCCATGTGCTGGGCCTGGAGCGGCTGCTGCGACTGCGGGAACGGGAGGAGACCCTGGCCGCCCCTCTGATCTACAACCTCGGCAACGGCACGGGCTATTCGGTCCGGCAGGTGATCGAAACCGCCAAGGCGGTGACCGGTCGGGGCCTGCTCGCCCATGTGGCCCGACGACGGGAGGGCGATCCGCCCCAGCTGGTGGCCGGTGCCGATCGCGCCCACCGGGAACTGGGCTGGCGTCCCCGTTACCCCGAGCTGGAGACGATCATCGCCCACGCCTGGGCCTGGCACCAGAAGCGCCATCAGACCTGACGGACGGGCCGGCCGGCCAGGGTCTGGCCAGCGGTTCCCCGACGAAGACCCCCTGCCCCGGCATCGCCACGCTGCGCCAGTAGCTCTCGATCAGGGTGTCGCCCCGCAGGTAGTAGGTCAGCAGCAGTCCAGGGTCGGAGAACTTGGCCGGGAAGTTACATGGCTCCACCACGGTGCCGTAACTGCCCGTGGCGCCGGCTTCGAGCCATCGCAGCGCACTCATCTGGGAACTGTCCGTCAATCGGCCACCGAAGGACGTCAGGTGATCGGCAACGGCTCCCGGCCGGTAGCGGTTCGTCCGGATGCCCGGGGGGAAGGCCAGACCGGTGAAGTAGGCCATCACGTCATCGGCCCCCACCAGCGCGTTGGACTGAAGCAGCCGCACCCGGAAGCGTGAGGCCAGAGCCGCCACGACACCGCCGTATCCCGCGGCCCGGGTGTTGCGGGCTGGGTCACTGGTGCTGAGCAGGTAGGCCGTCCCGGGTGGTGCCGTGCCGTCCGAGGCCGTTCCGCGTTCGATCAGGCGCGTGGCCATCTCCGGGCTGGTGGCCGCCAGTAGCATGCTGGGCCGCAGCCGCAGCCGGTCCCAGGGACGGCGCACGTCGCCGCGGGCGAACAGGGGATTGAGCGCGGTCGTCCTGCAGCCTTCAGCGCAGAAGCGGGCATTGAGACCGAAGGTGAAGGCACTGGTGATCGACTGACAGCCGACCCGGTAGGGAGCCGCCCAGGCCAGGGCATAGACCTGGACGTGGGCCGGGGTGAGCCGGTCCACCGTGCGCTTGATCGATCGGAAGATCTCCGGCCTCAGATCGGGCTCTCCAGGGGGGAACCGCACCCGGATCACCTGCGCGGAGGGAATCAGACGGGCCGCCTGGTAGGCACGTCCGATGGTCTCGCTGAGGGGATCGGCTGCATTGATGACGATGGCCAGATGGCGGCGGTCCAGCGGTCCCCTGGAGGTCTCGCCGGCGACGGGAGTCGGGGAATCGGGGCGAAGCGGCGTGCTGCCCGGCAGGAGTGCCGCGGCCAGAAGGCAGGCCCCAAGAATCGGAAGAGGCCGTGGGGCTCGCCGGAACCGGCACCTGGTGGACTCAGTGGGCATGGGGGCGGGTAACAGCAGCCGCTGCCGCTCCGGGGCGTGCGGCAAAGCCATCGGCTGGATGCGCCACGGCTTCCACCTGCCATCCGACGCATGGAATCGTAGGCCCAGACAAGGTTGATGCCGATTTGCCGAGAGGACCTAGAGTCGAGTTTCAACGATCGGCCATGCGTTGATGCGGCGATTCCCAGTGTTCCCAGCTTCGGATCCAATCTTCTGATGGGTTCAGCACCACCATCCCGCCCACGTTCGACATCCACACGGCCCAGCCATCGATGCCCCTTCTCCATCGCATCGCCAGACGACTTCCAAGCGGTTTCCTCTCTCCCCTCACCGATCAGAAACCAGCCGCACGTCTGATCCGCCATTCGATCAAGAAATACTGGCGGCTCCTGGCCCTGAACCTCGGCACAAGCCTGATGGCCAGCCTCAGCGAAGGTGCCACCCTTGGTGTGATCTTCCTTGCGGTGAGCCTCATCAGCACACCCGAACACAGCGAATGGAGCAATCTTGCAATTCTTGGGACACTGCGCCATTTTCCGCTGCTCCATTCCTGGATCACCACGACACTGAGCACTCAGGAGGGGCGGAACACCATCTTCATCCTGCTGCTGGGCACGGCCGTCGGCCTTCAGGCCCTGATGGCGGCCACCGGATACCTGAACAGCATCAGCACGGCGGTCATGGGAGCCCGCCTGGGGGCAGAGATCACGGCCAGACTCAACGATCGCGTGCTCTCGTTGAGTTTCCCCTGCGCCAGTCGTTACCGCATCGGCGATCTGCTGAACTACGTGGGCTCCGGCGGTGGCACTGTCTCACAGGAAATCGGGCTGACCAGCGCGATGGTGATGAACGGACTGCAGCTGCTCATCTATCTGGCCATCCTCGTGGCCATCTCACCCTGGCTGCTGCTCGTCGCCTTCGGCATGGCCGGCGTCATGCAGATCGTGCAGAAGGCGCTGCTGCCGCGCATCCGCAGCAACGCCCACCTTCAGCAGGCGATCGGTGTGGAGCTCTCCAGCCAGCAGACCGAACAGATTCAGGGTCTGCGCCTGCTGCACAGCACCGGACAGCTGCAACGATCGAAGCAACGGCTGTTGGGGCTGCTCAGGGAAAGTCAGTATCTCTCCATCCGGCAGAGCAAGCTCACCAACATCGTGCAGCCGATTTCGAACATGCTGCCGATCATCTCGATTGCCCTGATCGCCGCCCTGAGTCTGGTGCTTCTGCGCGATCGCAGCACTGGCATTCTGCCCAGCCTCGTCACCTTCATCATTGCCCTTCAGCGACTGAACCAGCGCGTTGGGACCCTCACGGGCCTGGCCGCCGGGTATGCGGCCAACGCAGCCCAGGTGAACAGACTGAATGAGATTCTCCGTGACGACGACAAGGAATTCGTACGCACGGGAGGCGTTCCTTTTACTGGCCTGAAGGATTCCATTGTCCTTGACGATGTCTCGCTTCGCTATTCTCCCGAGTTGCCCGAGGCGCTCTCGGGGATTCACCTGACAATCGCGCGCGGCCAGACGGTGGCCCTCGTGGGATCCAGTGGCGCAGGCAAGAGTTCGATCGCCGATCTGCTGGTGGGCTTGTACGACCCTACCGAGGGGCGCATCCTGATCGATGGCGTCGACCTGAGAGCCATCGATCTCCCCAGCTGGCAGCAGCGTCTGGGCGTCGTCAGCCAGGACACGTTCCTGTTCAATGCCAGCATCGCCAGCAACATCTCCTTCGGAGTCCAGGACGCCACGATGGAGGAGATCATGGCGGCGGCCTCGAAAGCCCAGGCGGCCGGTTTCATCCGGGATCTCCCCGATGGCTATGACACCAGGATCGGCGAACGGGGCTATCGCCTCAGCGGAGGTCAGCGCCAGAGAATCTCCCTGGCCAGAGCGATCCTGCGCAATCCTGACTTGCTGATCCTCGATGAAGCCACCAGCGCCCTGGACAGCCAGAGTGAGCGCCTGGTCCAGCAGGCAATCGAACAGTTCGAGCGCCAGCACACCGTACTGGTGATCGCCCACCGTCTCAGCACCATCGTGAACGCCGATCTGATCTGTGTGCTCTCGGAAGGCAGGATCATCGAGCGGGGCCGGCACCACGAGCTGCTCAGCCTCGACGGGGCCTACGCCAAACTCTGGAACGAGCAGTCCAAGCCCCCTCAGCAGACCCCCCTGGCGATGTCGGCAGGCTGATGAAACTCCTTCCAGGAACCTGCCGGCCCCGCCAGCCTCAGGATCGCGGCGATCAGAGCGTGTTCCAGCCTGTCGATGGGTGCAGAGAACCTTCACATCCTCCAGCATGATCATCGCCTGCACCATCGACAACAACTACATCCGGCACTGCGCCGTGATGCTGAAGTCGCTTCAACTGTCCAATCCCGATTCGACCATCAGCGTGTACATCATGCATGGCGCGATCGATGCTGCTGAAAGGGCTCGCCTGGCGGCTTATCTCGGGGATTTCCTGGCGTCGGTGTCCTTCATTCAGCTCGATGAGGAGATGTTGGCGGGATTTCCCGTTTTCGGCCATGTCACCCTCGCCACGTATTTCCGATTGCTGCTTCCGGCCGCCCTCCCCCATGCCGTGGAGAAGGTCATCTATCTCGATTCCGATCTGATCGTCGTCGATTCCCTCAACGAGATGTGGGAATCTCCCCTGGGGGAGAACAGCATCGGTGCGGTGGAGGAACACAACCAGGACTTCGATCGCCGCAGGCTTGGGCTAGCCGAAGGCTCGCTGGTGTTCAATGCCGGTGCGATGCTGATCAATCTCGCTTTGTGGCGGGAGAACAACATCCTGCGCAGCGGTCTCGAATTCGCCCGCACCCATCCTGAACGCATCAAGCACTGGGATCAGGATGTGCTGAATTCCCTGCTCGAAGCACGCTGGCAGCCCCTCGACTGGCGCTGGAACGCCCTGCCCCATCTCTGGATGCATCCGGACTACACGGACCCCGCCACCCCTCTGGGCCATCAGGCCGAGGCCGCCCGGGCCCGTCCCGCCGTGATCCATTTCGCCGGATCGGGTGTCGCCAAGCCCTGGCACCATCGCTGCACCCACCCCTGGCGCCATCGCTACCTGGAGATCCGTGAGCAGACCCCCTGGGCGGGTCTCCCCCTGGAGGAAGCACCCGACACCTCCCTGGGCGAGGGGCTCAGGAGGCTTCGCTTCCGGGCCAAGAGCGCCGGCAAGGCCGTCCTGTCGAGACTCAGGCCCTAGAGAGATCCCATGACCATCCAGCTCGGCGATCACCGGCTCACCCGCATCGGCTACTGCGACGGCAGCGAGCCTGAACTGCTGGGTCGCTTCCTGCGGGAGGGAAGCCGTTCTCTCGCCACGTTGGAAGGGGAATACACCCTGGTGATCGAGAGCGGAGGCGGGGACGTCACGGTGATCACCTCCCCCGTCGGTGCCAGCCACTATTTCTATGCCGAGCGCCACGGCCGCCTCTTCCATGGCGACCAGGTGGCTGAGATCCTGAGGCACAGCGGCCTGGACTGGCGCTGGAACTGGCCGGCCCTCGGGGATCTCTGCCAGCTCGAGAACCTGACCGACAACCAGACCCTTCACCCGGAGATTCATCGGGTGCCACCCGGGAGCATCCTCCACTTCACCGACGGCAAGCTCACCCTCAGCAGCGAGCGGGCGATCGATCGGATTCCCCCTGCCCCTGCCGATCCCGACGAGGCCGTGGAGGCGCTCAATGCGGCCGTGCAGCGGCTGGCGGGGGACACCCCCTACCTCTCCCTGTCAGGGGGATTCGATTCACGGGTGATCCTCGCTTCGATGCTGCACCTGGGCCTGCGGCCCCATCTCATCACCATGGGACGCGAGCAGGCTACCGACGTGCAGGTGGCCCGGCGCATGGCCCAGCGCTTCGATCTCCCCCATCAGCTGATCAGCCTGGAGCTGGAGGAATTCTTCCGCCATGCCCCCACCATCTCCCGCATCACCAACGGCACCAAGACCGCCTGGCACTGGCACACCTATCTCTATCCCCTGAAAGCGGCCATCCCTGCCGAGGCCACCTTCTTCGTCGGCACCCTCGGAGAATTCGCCCGCTCCTACTACTTCGACCGGGGCTGGCTGGGCCGGCTGGCCTCCCTCGCCCCCGAACTCGCCCTGGGACGTTTCTGGAGGATGAAGCTGGCCCGCCACCCCACCTTCACCCCGGAGGAGCTCCCCCATCTGGCGCCCGAATTGGCCGGCGAGTTGACGCCGGAAGGGCGGGACCACCGGGCCGGGCGTCTGGCCGACCTGTGCCATGGAACTTTTCTGGATGGACTGACCCGCTACTACTTCGAGCAACGGGTGCCCAACTTCTATGCCAACGGCATCCGCATGTACCGGGCCTCCAGCGCCTGGCGCTCCCCCTTCCATGACCGCCGCTGGATCGAGGCGATCTGGAATCTCCCCGACAGCTGGAAGCTGGGCTCCAACTGGCACCGCCATGCGATCGCCCGCAACTGCCCCGAACTGCTGGCCTTTCCCGAGGAGAACGGTTTCGACCGGCGTCGCATGCTCACCAAGGCGCCGCCGCTCTACTGGACGCCCCCCATGCGAAGGGCCCGGTACGTGAGCTACGACCTGAGTGCCGACTGGTACCGCGACCCTCGCATGCACGCCTTTCTCCGGGAGAACGGTGGCCGGATCGGGGATCTGGTCGACCCCGCCCTGCTCGAGCGGATTCTCGAAGCCCATGCTGCCGGCACCGACAGGACCCGGACCCTGGCCTTCCTGCTGACGATGATCTTCTGGAAGCAGGTGCTCACCCCATGAGGGTGCTGTTCGTCTCCCACATGGCCACCCGCAGCGGTGCTCCCCTGCTGCTGCTGTGGCTGCTGCGCTGGCTGATGGAGCATGACAGCGGGATCGATCCCGCCGTGGTGCTGCTCAGCGATGGCCCGCTCCGCGCCGATTTCGAAGCCCTGGCGCCCACGGTGGCCTGGAGCCGCCCCCTCTTCCAGCCCCTCGCCCAGCGCCTCCTGGCCCGGCTGGGCCGGGGAGCGGCGGCCAGCCCCGCCGATCTGCTGGAGGCGGCGGTGAGGCGTCATCGGCCGGACCTCCTCTACCTCAACACCCTGGTGCTGGGCCGCCATCTGGGCGGCCTGAGCGCGACGGCCGACAGACCGGCGTGCCTGAGCCACGTCCACGAACTCCAGACCACCCTCGCCACCATGAGCACCCCGGAGGATGTGGCGCGCCAGCTCGCCCTCTCCACCGAGGTGGTGGCCTGCGCCGAAGGGGTGCGCCACTCCCTGCAGGTCCATCACGGGCTTCCACCCGGGCGCTGCACGGTGATTCCCGGGTTCCTGCCCCTGTCTCCCTCGGGGGAGGTCCCCGCGCGGGAGGCGGGCACCACGGTGGAATCCCCCCCGGAGGACCCACTCATGGTGCGCCTGGAGGCAGCCCTCACCGCAGAAACCTTCGTGTTCGGCTTCGCCGGCCAGGCGATCCCGCGCAAGGGGTTCGATCTTCTGCCTCTGCTCGTGCGGGAATGCGAGCGGGTCTTCGCCGGCGCTCCCTTCCTCGCGGTGTGGCTCGGGGCCGCGCCGGACCAGGAAGCGGTGATCCTGGCCCGGCGCGACCTGCAGCTGCTGCGACTCGAGCACCGGGTCCTGCTGCTGCCTCCGCGGCCTGACGCGGGTGCCGTCATCCGGCGCTACGCGGTGCATGGCCTGCTCTCCCGGGAGGATCCCTATCCCCTGGTGGCCCTCGAAGCCGCCGCCGCGGGGGTGCCCACCGTGTGCTTTCGCGGCAGCGGCGGCATCGAGGACTTCGTGGACGAAGGAGGCGGGACGGCAGTGGACTACCTCGATCTGGGGGCCTTCGCAGACGCCTTGCACCAGCTCAGCACGGAGCCGGACCGGCGCCGGCGCATGGGGGATCGCAGCCGGGCCAGGGTTCTGCGGGACTCCCGCATCGATGATGCGGCACCCAGGCTGCTGGCGTGCATGCAACGGGCCGTCGCGGCCGGGCCACGCCATGCTTGAGCCGGCCCTGCCCCGCGCTGGCCACCTTTACGGCTGGCCCGAAGCACCGGAGCGATGCCCGCCGGGGAGATTCAGCGCCGATCCGGACCGGCCCCTGTTCTCGATCGTCATCCCCACCCTCAACCAGGGGGCGTACATCGAGGACGCCCTGCTCTCGATCCTCTGGCAGGGCTACGACAACGTGCAGATCATCGTGGCCGACGGCGGCAGCACCGATGACACCCTGACGGTGCTGGAGCGCTACCGGCCCTGGATCGACGTGCTGATCAGCGAAGCCGACGGGGGCCAGTCGGAGGCGATCAACAAGGGGTTCCGGCGGGCCCACGGGTCGATCCTGGCCTGGCTCAACTCGGACGACCTCTACCTTCCGGGAGCCTTCCAGACGGTGCTGGACTGCTTTGCGGCCCATCCCTCCGGCCGCTGGGTGATCGGCAGCGGAGACATCATCAGCGCCGACCAGCGCTTCCTGCGCCATGTGCCCGCCCGGGAGGGGTCGGCCGAGACCCTCCTGGCGATCGAGAACGACTGCTTTCTCCTGCAGCAGAGCTGTTTCTGGAGCGCGTCCCTCTGGCAGGAGGCCGGAGGGGTCGACGAGAACCTCAGCCTGCTCATGGACTATGACCTGTGGTGGCGCTTCTCGCGGCGGTGCACCGGCATCGTCACCCAGGAGAAACTGGGGGCCATGCGGTACTACGCCACCGTGAAGACCCGGCGTCAGGTGGAGCGCTTTCCCGCCGAACTGGCCACCATCTACGCCCGTTACGGCGCCTGCGAACAGCTGGACCGGCTGGTACGGCGACTGCTGGCCGAGAAGTCCGCCCTCGGGGAGCGGCTCGTTGCCCTGGAGGATCAGCTGCCGGTGCGTCTGCTGCGGCGGCTCCGCCTGCTGCCGGCGCCATGACACGACCCGAACTCTTCGTGGGCATCACCAGCTGGAACAGCGAGCTGTTCCTGCCCCACTGCCTCGAGGCCCTTCAGGCCACCACCGCCGGGATCGACACCCACATCTGCGTGCTGGACAACGGATCCAGCGACCGCTCCGAGGCCATCGCCAGGGAGCGGGGGGCCGAGGTGGTGGTGTGCCGCTGCAGCCAGCCCGACGCCCTCAACGGCCTGCTGAGCCTGTCCCGCTCCCCCTACACCCTGCTGATCCACGCCGATGTGATCCTTCTGGCGGCCCACTGGTTCCCCCTCTGCCGCTCGCGCCTCACCGACGGGGTGGCGCTGGTGTCCCCCCAGGACATCGGTTGCGGACCCCTCACCCGACCCTTCGGGGCGGGCAAGCCGGAAAGTTCCTTCCTGCTGATGCACACCGAGCGCTTCCGCCGCTGCCGGCGCCTCCACTGGCGCCGCAGGGGCCGCTGGCCCCGGCCCCGCCTCGAGGTCGACTTCCACGGTCCCCACATCACCCACCACCTGCCCGACGAACTGCGGCGCCGACGTCTCGACTGGGTGCCGATGGAGGTCTACGTCTCCAACCGGGCGAGCGACCCCCTGTTCACCCCCAGCTCGCCTCCGGCGGTGTGGAGCGACGAACTGTCCTACCTCCGCTACGGACTTGGCAACTTCTACGGGCTCGACGGCACCATCACCCACTACCACAACTGGTACGACCGGATCGCCGCCCGGGAGAAGACCGAAACCGCCCCGAATCCGGCGCGCAAGGACTTCCCGGTGGAGTTCATCCGCTCCTACACCCACCGGCTGCTGGAGGACTACCGGGCCGGCCGGCTGGAGCTCCCCACCGACCTCAGCACCACCCGCACCCCCAGGGCGCTCTAGCCGTCTCCTCCGCCATGACCGGTCCCTCACCACCACGGCCGATCGCCGCCCATTTCCTGCTGGTGCCGGAACTGCTCCACTCGCCACCGAACGAGGCAATCATCTCGGCGCTTCTGGAGACCGGCCACGACGTCCATGTGTTCGCCCCAGGCCCGTGCGGCAGCACGGGCCCCTACGGCGAGCGGGTCACCACCCATCCCGTGGCCTACTCCATGCGCTGGCTGCTGAGCCAGGCCTGGCGCCCCCGCTGGCGTCGCTACGCCTGCTTCTCCGGCACCACCGAGGATCCGATCGCCCTGGTGGGTGTGCTGGCCCGGCTGCACCGCCGGCCCTCCTTCGTGCTCGGGGACGAGATCCGGGCCGGCAGCTATCGGGGCCCCAGGTCGGAGCGCTGGAAGACGCTCTGTCTCGAGGCCTACCGCCGGGCGCGCTTCACCATCGTCAACGACACCCACCGGGTGCCGCTGGTGCGGGAGTACGCCGGCCTGCCACCGGCCCAGCCCGTGCTCGTCTACCCGGGCTGCTTCCGCGAGCCGCCGCCGCGGGACCCGGAGCTGCGGCGGCAGCTGCGCCGGCACTGGGGGATCCCGGACGAGGCCCTCACTCTGGCCATCTCCGGGGGCTTCAACCTCACCGCCGGCGCCGACTGGCTGCTCGATGCCCTGCACGAGGATCCCTCCCTGTGCGCGGTCATCCAGCCACTGGGCGTCGATCCGCTGGCGCTGTATCTGCTTCGGCGCCTGAGCCTGGGGGGCCGGCTGCACATCGAGACGGAGCGGCTGTCCTGGCAGGAGGCCTGGCGCTCGGCGGTGGGCTACGACATCGGGCTGGCCGTGTACACCAACCCGGCCCCCCAGTTCCAGGCGATGGGCATCAGCTCCAACCGGCTCTGCATGTATCTGGCCATGGGGGTGCCCGTGATCTGCAGCCGCCAACCCAGTTTCCAGTTCGTGGAGGACTTCGGCTGCGGCCTGATGGTCGACGACGGCGCCGGTTTCCTGGAGGCGGCCCGCCATCTGGGGGCCGATCTGGAGGCCCGGCGCGAGGCCTGTGCCCGCTGCTTCCAGGACTACATCCGCCCACGGGAGCGCTACCGCGCCCTGGTGGAAGCGATCGCCACCCTGGAGCGCCCCTGAGGCGGGCCCGTCCGAGAAGCCATGAACCGATCCAGTCTCAACCTGCGCCTCTACCTCGCCGCCCGGGCCGTGCTGCACGGCGTCAGGCGCCGCGTGCCCGCAGCCCTGCTTCCTCCTCGACGTCCCCTGGGGGATCGCTTCACGATCGCGATCACCACCTTCGAAGCCCGCTACGAGAGTTACTTCCGCCCTCTGTACCGGTCACTGGTGCGCACGTTCCCGGAGGTGCCGATCCTGGTGGCCGTGAACGGCCACGGGGACGGAGCCAGTCAGGACCGTTACCTGGAGCGACTGTGCCGCGAACTGGCCAGCGGCGAGCCCGCCCATCGCCGCTTCCTCCTGCACGAGCGGGTGGTGGGGCTCTGCCAGCTCTGGAACGAACTGCTGCAGGCCAGCCCCACCTCCACCACCCTGGTGCTCAACGACGACCTGCGCATCGACCCCTGGCTGCGCCGCTGGGCGGAGGCCATGCCCTGGGACCAGGTGGACCTGTGCCTGCTCAACAACACCTGGTCCCACTTCGCCATCGGCCGGAGCTGCTGGGAGAAGGTCGGCGCCTTCGACCAGAGCTTCAGCGGCATCGGCTTCGAGGACATGGACTACACCGCACGGGCTTCCCTCGCCGGGGTCGCGATCGAGGGCGTGCCCTGCCCCTACCTGCACCATGCGAACGACCAGCCCGCCACCACCTCCTTCGATGACCGCTCGGAGCGGGTCTGGGGCAAGTACACCTCCGCCAACCAGGCCAGCTTCTTCCGCAAGTGGGAGCGCTGCCCGGAGCCCGAGGGCATCTACATCCGCCAGCTTCGCGCCCATGTGCGGCCCGTCGGTCCGCTGCCCCACCTGCCGGTGCCGCCGCTGCAGCCTTCCGGGCCGGGGATCGTCCACCTGGACAGGACGCCATGAGGGTGCTGGTGCTCGCCCCCTCCGCCTACCTGCTCGGCGGCGTGCAGGACTGGCTGGCGGATCTGGTGCCGGGCCTGCGGGCCTCGGGACTGGAGGTGACGGTGGTGGTGCCCGACGGCGACCATCACCGCCATGCCGCCTATGCCAGGGCCTATCCGGCGCTGTCGGCCCAGCCGATCCGCAACCCCAGCGGCAGCAGCGAAGGCCGGATCCGGGCCATCGCCAGCCTGCTGACCGGGCTGAACCCCGATCTGGTGCTCGGGGTCAATCTGGTCGATCTCTACCCGGCGGCCCTCAGGGCCCGCCGCCGGGGAGGATTCAGCGGACGGGTGGTGATGACGCTCCATGCGCTGCAGGCGGACTACTTCGCCGACCTGCGGCGCCATGGGGCAGCGATCGATGCGGTGATCGCCACCAACCGGCTGGCCTGCCGGCTGGCGAGTGACCGGGGAGGAATGGATCCCCGCCGGGTCCTTTATGCCCCCTACGGCGTTCCCGTCCCCCCCTGGCAGGCGCCGGCCGGATCGCCGGCCGGGGTCCTGCGGCTGGCCTGGGTGGGACGCCTGGAGCAGGCCCAGAAGCGCGTGCACGATCTGCCACCCCTGCTGGCGGCCCTCCAGGCCCGAGGCCTGGAGGTGCAGCTCAGTATCGCCGGCGACGGCGAGGAGCGGCCGGCACTGGAGCGGGCTCTGGCGCCCTGGCTGGAGCGCGGCAGCGTGCGGATGCTGGGCCACGTCGACCAGAGGGGGCTGGCGGAGCGGATCTACGGCCATCACCATGCCCTGGTGATCACCTCCTCCTGGGAGACGGGCCCGATCGTGGCCTGGCAGGCGATGGCCAGCAGCATGGCGGTGGTCAGCAGCCGCTACGTGGGCTCCGGCCTGGAGGGGGCCCTGCGGCATGACGTCACGGCCCTGCTGTTCCCCTGCGGGGATGTGGCCGCCGCCGCCGCCGAACTGGCCCGCCTGCGCCAGCCTGCCCTGCTGGAGCGGCTCTCCCGGGCGGGCCATGCCCTGGTGGAAGGTCGCTACAGCCGGGAAGCCTCCCTGGCCGCCTGGCAGCGGGCGCTCCGGGACACCCTGGCGCTCGCTCCCCTGCCGGAGGCCCCGCAGGCGCACGCCCCGCCTCCCGCCGGCCGGCTCGACCGCTGGCTGGGCAGCGGTCGCGGCGAGGACCTGCGCCGCCTGCTGGGGCTGCGCTTCCGTCACGGCAGTGCCGGAAGTGAATGGCCCCACAGCGACAGCAACAGCGGCGCGGCGGGGGAAGGGGATCTGCTGGCCGCCGCCACCCGCCTCGACGCCCATGGCTGAACCAGCAGCGGCCTCCCTCAGGGAACGGCTGGGGGTGTGGCTGAAGGACCGCCCCCGCTACGAGTGGCTGCTGCGCCGCCCCGTGCCGGCCCATCTGCGCCTCGCCAACCGCGACGAGAGGCTGGAGGCCGCCCCCGATGGCTGGGGCCAGGCCTGCCTGTGGCGCTACACGTCGCGCCTGCATGCCCCCGGACTCCAGCCGGAGCTGGGGGTGCGGCTGCTCCGCCGCTGCCTGGCCGCGGCACCGATCCGGCGCCGGAGCGCCCCCTCCTGGGACGACGGCCCCCCGGAGCTGAGCGTGCTGATCGGTCACCGGGGCAGCGAGCGCCTCCCTCTGCTGCTGGCCACCCTGGAATCCCTGGCCGCCCAGGAGCGCGTACGCCTGGAGTGCCTGGTGATCGAGCAGGACAGCGCGCCCCGCATCGCCGACCGCTTGCCGGCCTGGGTGCGTCATGTCCATGGTCCCCTCCCCGATCCGGCGGCCCCCTACAACCGATCCCATACCTTCAATGTCGGAGCCCGCGAAGCCCGGGCCCCCGTGCTGCTGCTGCACGACAACGACATGCTGGTGCCGGCCGGTTACGCCCGGCGGCTGCTGAACCGGATCGCCCGGGGGTACGCGGTGGTCAATCCCAAGCGCTTCATCTTCTACCTCGACGAGGAGCACAGCGCCCGGGTGCTGGCCGGATCGGAGGACTACGGAGCGCGGCCGGCGGAGGCGATCGTGCAGAACCTCGAAGCGGGGGGCTCCATGGCCATCACCGCGGCGGCCTACGCCGCCATCGGCGGCATGGACGAAGGCTTCGTGGGCTGGGGAGGCGAGGACAACGAGTTCTGGGACCGCTGCCTCACCCGGCCCACCTGGATCTGGGGCTACGAACCGATCGTGCACCTCTGGCACCGGGGCCAGCCCCTCAAGCACCGCCAGGACAATCCCAATCTGGAGCGGGCCCGCGCGGTGATGCGTCGTCCCGCCCTGGAGCGCATCGCCGACCTGCGGCCCGCGCCCGTGGCTGGACTGGTGAGCACCATCCTCCCGGTGCACAACCGCTCCGGACTGCTGCGGGAAGCGGTGGCCAGCGTGCTGGAGCAGGACCACCGGCCCATCGAGATCGTCATCGTGGACGACGGCTCCAGCGACGACACCGCCGCGGTGGCCGACGCGCTGGCCGCCGCCCATCCGCAGACCATCCGGGTGCTCCACCAGAGCAATGGCGGCCCCGGCGCGGCCCGCCAGGCGGGACTTGACCTCTGCCGAGGGGAGTTCGTCCAGTTCCTCGACAGCGACGACCTGCTCCTGCCCGGCAAGTTCAGCGCCCAGGTGGGGGCCCTGCGCCGCTGTCCCGATGCCCAGATCGCCTACGGGCCGAGTCTGGAGGAGGATCACTCCCAGCGCCCCGTCAAGCGCCGGGGGCCGATGCGTGCCACCGGCATTCCCATCGAGCGCCTTTTCCCCAGACTGCTGCTCGAGCGCTGGTGGACCACCAGCTGCCCGCTCTACCGCCGCGCCCTGCTGGACCGCATCGGCCCCTGGCAACCCTGGATCAACGAGGAGGACTGGGAGTACGACGGCAGGGCCGGCGCGACCGGGGCGCCCCTGGCGTGGGTGGCGGGCGAGGTGTCCGTGCGGCGGATCCACATGGCCGGGGATCACCTCAGTGCGCGGGGCCACCTGGACCCCCGCAAGCTGGCGGACCGGGCCCGCGCCCAGGAGTCCCTGCTGCGCAGCGCCCTGGCGGCCGGCGTCGACCGCCGCGGTCCGGAGATGGCCCGCTTCGCCCGCTCCGCCTTCCTGCTCAGCCGCCAGTGCGGCGCGGCCGGGGCGGAGGCGTCCTCCCGGGAGCTCTTCCGGCTGGCACGGCGGATCGGGCACCAGGGGCCGCGGCGGCGGCTGGAGTTTGTGCTTTACGGCCTGCTGGCCGCCTGCCTGGGCTGGGGCCGGGCCGCGCGCCTGAGCATGGGAGTCCGGACACGCCTGCGGCCGGACGCCCGGAACGGGGGGAACATGGCCTGAGATGATGCACGAGCCCGTGGACAACGAAGCCAGCACGGCTCCTGTGGTGTCGGTCGTGATGGGGGTGCGCGACGCCGCCGCCACCCTGGAGGCCACCCTCGCCTCGCTCCGCAGCCAGGAGGGGGTGGAGCTGGAGATCGTCGTGGTGAACGATGGCTCCACGGACGCGACGGGCGCGATCCTGGAGGCCCAGGCCGCCGCCGATCCCCGCCTGCGGATCCTGCAGCGGGAAGGGCGGGGGCTGACGCGCGCCCTGATCGAAGGCTGCCAGGTCGCCCGCGGCCGGTTCATCGCCCGCCAGGACGCGGGTGACCTCTCGCTGCCCGGCCGGCTGCAGCGTCAGCTCCGCTGCCTCGAGGATCACCCGGAGGCGAGCCTGTGCTCCACCCACGCCCGCATGGTGGTGCCGGAGGGGGCCACCGTGCGGGTGAGCGCGCCGGACCCCCGGGACCTGGCCGATGGTCTCACCGGGCCCGCCTGCCACGGTTCGGTGATGATGCGCCGCAGTGCCTACGACCGGGCCGGCGGCTACCGCGCGATGTTCTACTTCGCTCAGGACATCGATCTCTGGAGCCGGATGGTCGAGCACGGCCCCCATCGCGTGGTGCCCGAGGTGCTCTACGAGGCGACGCTCTCCCCCGGATCCATCAGCGGATCCCGCCGCCCGGAGCAGGAGGCCTTCCATTCCCTGATCGTGGCGGCCACCCAGGCCCGCCGGGACGGCCGGGAGGAAACGCCCTGGCTGGAGCAGGCCGAGGCCCTGAGCCAACGGTGCCGCAGCACCGGCCCCAGCGCCCGCCCCCGCCGGCAGGCCGACGGGGCCTACTTCATCGGCGCCTGCCTGGCGGGAGAGCGTCCCGAGGTGGCCCGGCTCTACCTGCGCCGGGCCCTTGCGCTCAATCCCTGGCATGTCAAGGCCCGCCTGAAACTGGCGACCCTGCCATGACCCTCAGCCTCGCCATCCCCACCTATGGACGCGATCAGGTGCTGGTCGACAGCGTCGCCGCCCTGCTGGCCCTGGATCCACCCCCCTTCGAGCTGCTGGTGGTCGACCAGACCCCCCGGCACGACGCGGCCACCGAAGCCCAGCTGGCGGCATGGCAATCCGAGGGCCGGATCCGCTGGCTGCGGCTGCCCACCCCCTCGATCACCGGCGCAATGAACCACGCCCTCCAGGAGGCCCGGGGCGATCGGGTGCTCTTCCTCGACGACGACATCCTCCCCGGCCCGGATCTGCTCGCCGCCCATGAACGGGCGGGCCAGGCGGACCCGGACGCCATGCTGGCGGGCCGCGTGCTCCAACCCTGGCATGGAGGACGCAGCGATCCGGAGGACGGTCCCTTCCTGTTCAACAGTCTGCGGCCCCGGTCCGTGGAGGAATTCATGGGCGGCAATGTGGCCATTCCCCGGCGCCGGGCCCTTGCCCTCGGGGGCTTCGACCAGAACTTCGTGAAGGTGGCCTACCGGTTCGAGGCCGAATTCGCCCACCGCTGGCGCCGGGCCGGCTTCCCGATCCTCTACGTGCCCGAAGCCCTGATCCATCATCTGCGGGCCGAACGGGGCGGCACCCGCAGCTACGGCAGACACCTCACCACGGTGAAGCCCGACCATGCCGTGGGCCGCTACTACTTCCGCCTGCGGACCCAGCCCCTGCAGGCGGCCCTGGCCGGATGCCTGGGGGACTGGCTGATGTCGGTGCGAAGCCGCCACCATCTCCGCCACCCCTGGTGGATTCCCCTCACCCTCCTTGCCGAAGGTCGCGGCCTCCTCTGGGCCCTCCGGCTGCAGTGGAAGGGCCCGGCCCTGCTGAGCCGACCCTGAGATGTGCCACGCCCTGCTCCCTTCGTATCCTTCTCTCCCCAGGCGTCCGCAGCGGCACACGCCGGCGCCCGGACCCCGGCAGCGGCCATGACGATCCACCCATCCGCCGCCGCCGCACAGGCCTTCCGGCCGCGATTGTCGGTGGCCATTCCCACCTACAACGGCGGCCGCCACATCGCCGCCCTGCTGGCCTCCATCGCCTGTCAGTCGGTGCCGGTGGATGAGGTGGTGCTCTCCGACGACGGCTCTGGCGACGACACGCTCGAGGCGGCCAGGGCCGCTCTGGCCGGCACCCCCATCCGGCTGGGGGTGGTGGCGAACCAGGCGCGGCACGGACCGACGGGCAACTACGTCAACGCGATCGCCCACTGCAGCGGAGACATCATCTTCCTGGCCGACCAGGACGATGTCTGGACCGTGGATCGCTGCAGACGGTACCTGGAGCACTTCCAGGATCCGCGTGTCTCGCTGGTGGCGGCCAATTCGCTGATCGTCGATGAGAACCTGCGACCCATGGGCGCCAGCTGGTGGCGGCGCGACCCGGCCCGATGGGGGCCGCGCACGCTCAGCACCCGTGGCCGGCCCCGCCACCTGCTCCGCCCCAGCGTGCTGGCCCATCAGATGGCCTTCCGTTCCCGCTGCCGCGATGAGGTGGCCCAGATCGCCGGGGAGTTCATGATCGAGGACTGGTGCCGTTGGGCCTGTGAGATGGACGGTCACGCGATCCTGGATTTCACCCCTCTCACCCTCTACCGCCAGCATCCCCAGCAGCACACCCAGGCCAGCCGGCCCATGGCCACAGGATCGACGGTCCATCGCCTGACAGTGGGGCCGCAGTCGGCAGCCCTGCTCTCCGCCCTTGAGGCCCAGCGGCGCAACGTGGCGGCTGCCTGCCGGCGGTTCCGGCGGCACCAGGAGAGGCCAGGGAACGGCGATGCTGCGGACCTGGCGCTGAAGATCCGCTTCATCGAGAGGCTGCTGGCCTACCAGCAACGCAGAATCGACTTCTACCGCGCCCTCGCCCGCCGACGCTCCCTGCCGAGGGCCTTGGCGCTGCATGGCCGCATGCTGAGCAGCGACTACTTCCCCTGCGGCAACGGGATCCGCACCCTGCTCAAGGATTCGCTCGCCCTCGGCCGTGCCTGTTTCCGGCCGGAGGGATCGCCGTGAGACCACCAAGGGCTTGCGGCTTCGGTCGCTGGGCCAGCCTGCCGATGGACCGGTTCAGGCGCGCACGTCCTCTGGTGGTGGGCACGTCTATGGCGTCGGAGCCCCATGGAGCCGCCCCGGTGGGAGCGCTCCGGCCTGCGCCTGGACATCGAACGGACCGGACGATGAGCACCGGCCAGGACAGACCGGGAGGAGGGGGACATGGCAGAGCACACCCCAACCCCCTCGGATCGGCCGGTGGGTCAGAGCCGGAGGGGAACCGGTCTCCGGCGTGCGGTGGAAACGGCCGAGATGCTCCTCGAGGCCATGGCGGTCCCGGCTGGTCAAGGGGTCCGTCCTGATGCGCGTCCTGCATGTCATCCCCTCCATCAGCCCCCTGCGGGGAGGTCCGAGCCGCGCCGTGATCGACATGGTGGGCGCCCTGCGACTCCAGGGGGTGGACGCCTCCATCCTCACCACCAATGACCATGGCCCCGGCCTGCACCCCGATCTGATCACGGGCCGCTGGCAGCGGCATCAGGGCGTGCCGGTGCTGCCCTTCCCCCGCTGGAGTCCTCCGCTCAGCGCCCTGCGGGAGTTCGCCATCAGCCCCGGCCTGAGCCTCTGGCTGGCCCGTCACCTGCGGCGCTACCAGTTGCTCCACGTCCACGCCCTCTTCTCCTATCCCTCCACCAGTGCGATGGCCCAGGCCCGCTGGGCAGGGGTGCCCTACATCCTGCGGAGCATCGGTCAGCTCAGCCCCTGGAGCCTGGCCCAGAGCCCGGGCCGCAAGCGCTGGATGCTGCGCCTGATCGAACGGCGGAACCTCGAGGGTGCGGCCGCCCTGCACTTCACCAGCCTCGCCGAACGGGACGAAGCGGCCAGCCTTTCGCTGAGCCGCCCCAGCCTCGTGCTGCCCCTGGGGGTGCGGCAGCCCGACCACCCGGCGGCCGAGGGGGAGGCTCCCAGGCCGGTGCGTTTCCTGTTCCTGTCACGGCTCCACCCCAAGAAGCGACTCGAGAACCTGATCGATGCCCTCGCCCTGCTGCAGCGTCAGCAGCCGGAGGCGCCATGGGAGCTGCTGATCGCCGGGGATGGGGAG
Organism: Cyanobium sp. CACIAM 14; assembly: GCA_000708525.1. Classification (GTDB taxonomy): domain Bacteria; phylum Cyanobacteriota; class Cyanobacteriia; order PCC-6307; family Cyanobiaceae; genus Cyanobium. The sequence continues at coordinate 135,426 of JMRP01000003.1, read as the reverse complement.
CCCCACTACCTCGTCTCGCTGCGGGAGCGCGCCGGCGCTCTCGGCATCGGCGGGCGCTGCCGCTGGCTGGGCTTCGTGGAAGGCGCAGCGAAATGGCAGGCGCTGGCCGCGGCCGACTGGTACGTGCTCCCGTCGGCGGCGGAGAATTTCGGCATCGCGGCGGTGGAGGCACTCGCCGCCGGCACGCCGGTGATCCTCTCCCCGGAGGTGGCCGTTGCCGCCCATGTGGCCCGCGCCGGCGCGGGACTCATCAGCTCCAGCGACCCGGAAACCCTTGCCAGGACCCTGGCCAGCGCGCTGGTCAGACCATCCCTGCCGATGCGGGCCGCCGCCCTTAACCTGGCCAGGACGGAATTTTCCTGGAGCACGATCGCTCATCAGCTTCGTGATGCCTACCGCCAGGTGCTGACCACCCCCGCCGGCCGATGACCATCCTGCTGCTGATCGTGCTCTTCGGGGTGCTGGCCGCGTTCCTCCTGGATGGGGACTGGCGCACCGGGCTGATGGTGACCCTGCTCATCGGCTTCGTGCAGGACCCCCTGCGCAAGATCACGCCGGACCAGCCGGGCTACATGGTCGGTCTGGTGCTGATCGGCTTCGCCCTCTGCGGCGCGGTGCTCCTGGAGCGAACCGGCCGCTTCCATCTGAGGGCCATGTTCTGGACAGTGCCGAGCCTCGATGGCTGGGTCTCGATCTACTTCGGGATGATCGCTCTTCAGAGCCTCAACAGCTTCGCCCGCTTCTCCGACATCCGTCTCACCCTGATCGGAGCGGCCTTCTATCTGGCCCCTGCCTTCGGGATGTGGGTGGGTTTCCAGGTGGGGTGCAACCTGCCCCTGCTGCGACGACTCCTCACGCTCTACCTGATCGGCTCGGCGGTGATGGGTTTCTCGGTGTTCCTGAGCTTCCAGGGCGTCGATCACCCCAGCCTCAAGGAGGTGGGTCAGGGTCTGCTGATCACCTTCCGCTACGGCTTTTCGGCCCAGGGGGCCTCAGGCTTCTGGCGCACCAGCGAAATCGCCTCCTGGCAGCTCTCGGCCGCCGCCTGCATCGCCGCCTCGATGGGCCTTGCCAGCCAGAAACCTGGTAACCAGGTGGGACTGCTGCTGCTGGCCGTGAGTTTCGCCTTCCTGACGATCCTCACCGGCCGCCGCAAGGCCCAGGTGATGATCCTGGCCTTCGTGGCCATTTACCTGCTGTTGTTCAGCCGAAGGGCCAGCCCCGCCTCCAAGGAGAGGGTGATCACGAGCGTGCTCGGCGTGGCCGGACTCGCCTATCCCCTCTATGCGTTCGTCGTGGCCGGAAGCCTCGGCCCGCACTTCGGTGAATTCCTCACCCGCTCCCTGACGGCCAAGGAGGATCTGGTCGAGCGCGTCGACACGCAGGGGATCGGTGCCACCCTGCGGGCGATCCAGGTCTCCGACGGGATCGGCATGGGGGTGGGCGCCGGGGCCAACACCGGCGGTCTCGTCAACAACGCCGCCCGGGAATCCATCCAGAGCGTCGGCTATGTGTCGGAGGGGGGAGGAGGACGGCTGATCCTGGAACTCGGGGTACCGGGCGTGATCATCCTCGGGGTGATCCTGCTGCTGGTCGGGCTGGTGCTGCTGCGCAACTTCCGCCTGCTCCGGCAGATGCCCCAGTCCACCTCGGCCCTGCTGATGGGACTGCTCTCCTTCGCCCTCGCCAATGTGCCCGCCTTCTATTCGGCGGCCCAGCTCTACGGCGATCCCTTCGTGCTGATCCTGATGAGTCTGTGCGTGGGCTCGTTCCTGGCCATTCCCACCCTCCTAGCCCAGCAGCAGCAGCAATGGGCCCAGTGGCAACTGTTCCAGCAGCAGCGCCTTGCCCTCTCCCATCAGGGTTCCAGCCCCCTGGCATGAGCAGGCTGACGGCCCTGATCCTGACCCACGACGAGGAGGCCAACATCGGCCGCACCCTCGACCATCTGCAGTGGGTGGAGGAGATCCTGGTGATCGACAGCGGCAGCAGGGACGCCACCCTGGCCATCCTCGCCGGCCATCCCACCGTGCGGGTTCTGCACCGGCCGTTCGACAGCTTCGCCGACCAGTGCAACTTCGGCCTGAGCCAGATCCACACCCCCTGGGTGCTCAGCCTGGATGCCGACTACCGCATCCCGGCCCCTCTGGCCACCGAGATCCGGACGGCGATCGAGGATCCCGCCAACGCGGCGGTGGCGGGCTTCGCCATCCCCTTCCGTTACTGCATCGGCGGCCAGCCCCTGCGCAGCGGTCTGATGCCTCCGAGGGTGAGTCTCTACCGCCTCGGCAGCGGGCGGTACCGCAATGACGGCCATGGGCACCGGATCGTCCTGTCCGGACCGGTGAAACGCCTGCGCCAGCCGATCTTCCACGACGATCGCAAGCCCCTGCAGCGGTGGCTGTCCTCCCAACGGAACTACCAGGCGATCGAGGCGGCCAAACTGCGCTCCACGCCCTCCCGCAAGCTGTCGGTGGCGGACCGGCTCCGAAAGCACACCCCCCTGGCCCCGTTCGCCGCCCTGGTGTTCTGCCTGCTCTGGAAGGGAGGCCTGCTGGACGGCTGGCGCGGCTGGGCCTATGCCCAGCAACGAATGTATGCCGAACTGCTGCTCAACCTGATGCTGCTGGAGGGCCGGGACATGGTCATCCCCCACGATCGGCCAGCCGGCAGCCTTACGGCGGGGCCTTCTTCTCCAGGATCCGGACATGGGTGTTCCGGCTCCTGATGTTCGACTAGCGTCCGCCCCGGAAGGTCCGCCCCTGCCGGCCGGGGCCACGGATCACCGACGGCCATCCCGAACCGGCGACCTCCCCCGGACCCCACCGTCAGCCGCCCAGCGTCCCTGTCTCCGACGCATGTCCCGCCTCGCTCCCCCTCGATGCCTTCGATCCTGATCACCGGCGGCGCCGGTTTCATCGGCGTCAACGCCGCCCAGCACTTCGCCTCCCTGGGCTGGGAGGTGGCCATCCTCGACAACCTCTCCAGGCGGGGCACGGAAGACAATCTCCAGTGGTTGCTGGCCCGCCATCCCGGCATCGCCTTCCATCGCGTGGACATCCGCCAGGCCGAGGCGCTGGCGGAGGTGGTGGCGGCCATCCGTCCGTCGATGCTGCTCCATCTGGCGGCCCAGGTGGCGGTGACCACCTCCTACACCAACCCCCGGGAGGACTTCGAGATCAACGCCCTCGGCACCTTCAACGTGATGGAGGCGGTGCGTCTCCATTCCCCCGGGAGCTTCGTTCTCTATGCCTCCACCAACAAGGTCTACGGCGGCATGGAAACGGTGCCCGTGGAACTGACGCCCCATGGCTACCGCTTCCGGGATCTGAGTGACGGCGTGCCGGAGAGCCAGCCCCTCGACTTCCATTCCCCCTATGGCTGCTCGAAGGGGGTCGCCGATCAGTACACGATCGACTACGCCCGCATCTACGACCTGCAGACCTGCGCCTTCCGCCAGTCGTGCATCTACGGCACCCGGCAATTCGGGATCGAGGACCAGGGCTGGGTGGCGTGGTTCAGCATCGCCGCTCTCCTGGGCCGGCCGATCACCCTCTACGGGGACGGCTGGCAGACCAGGGATGTGCTGGATGTGCGGGACCTGGCCCGGGCCTACGAAGCCGCCTGGCATCACCGTGAAACGATCAGCGGACAGGCCTTCAACATCGGTGGCGGTCCCGTCAACACGCTCTGCCTCAGGGACCTGCTCCGCTTCCTCGAGGAGGAACTGGCCATCACCATCTCCCCGCGCAGCGGCCAGTCCCGCCCCGGCGACCAGCCGGTGTTCATCTGCGACATCCGCAAGGCCGCCGACCAGCTGGGCTGGGCTCCCGAGGTGCATGTCACCGACGGCGTCCGCCACCTGATCCGCTGGGTGCGCGACAACCGGGACCTGTTCGGCTGGCTGACGCCATGAAACGGTGCCGGGCCCTGATCAGCACGATCGAGCCGGTGGACGGGGGCGTTCCCGCCATGACCCGCTGCATCACCGGGATGCTCGAGGCACTCGACATCGAGCCGGTCTTCGCCTGGTACGCCCCCTGGAGCGCCCATCCCCGCCTGTCCGTCCCTCTGCATGCCATCCCCAGCGGCAGGAGGCCGGGCAGGATGGCCCGCCGCGTCTACGGCGACCATGAAGGCCATGGCCTCGGGGCCTGGCTGCCGGAACTGGAGTTCACGCACTACCTGCCGCGGCGGACCTGGCGGGAGCTTGTGGCCGGCTGTGACCTGCACCTCTCGGTCACCGGCAATCCGCTCTGCGCCACCCCCTTCGCCCGGCTGGGGATACCTTTCCTGGCCTGGGTGGCCACCCCCTGGCAGGCGGACCGGGCCGACCGGGTCAGGCGCTTCTCGCGCCCCCGGCGCCTGCTCGATCGGGGCCTCAACGCCCCGGTGTTGCGGCGGCTGGAGCGCCAGGTGCTGCGGGCCCCCCGGGGACGGATCCTGGCGTTGAGCACTTACACGGCCGCGGCCCTGGAGGCGATCGCCGGCCGCCCCATGGACGGGGTGATGCGGATGCCGGTGAATCCCGAGATCTTCCGTCCAGCGCCGGCACGGCTCGTGCCCTGGCGCATCGGCTTCGCGGGACGCTACGGCGACCCGCGCAAGCACATCACCCTCCTGCTCGAGGCCGTGGCCCTGATCGCCGCAGCCGGTCGTCCGGTGCAGCTCGTCCTGGCGGGCGAGCAGAACGTCGATCTGCTCCACGATCGTCTGGCGGCCATGGGCCTGCTTGACCGGGTGTGCTGCCACCCCTGCCTGGAGCCCGCACCGCTGGCGGAGGTGCTGCAGCCCCTGGATCTGTTCGTGATCCCCTCCCATCAGGAAGGTCTCTGCATCGCGGCCTTGGAGGCGATGGCCTGCGGCGTGCCGGTGGTCAGCACACGCTGCGGCGGCCCTGAGGATTACGTGATCGAGGGGCGCACCGGGCAGCTGGTGGCCAGCGCACCGGAGGCCATGGCGGAAGCGATCACGGCGATCTGCTCCGATCGCGGCCGGCGCGAGGCACTCTCCGCCGGAGCCCTCGCCTGGGTGCGGGAACAGGCCAGCCCGGCGGCGGCCCGGCGCACCTTCCAGGCCCACCTGGAGCTGCTCGCCCCCGGGGCCAGGCGGCTGACCAGTGCCGGGGGGGGCTAGGCGCGATGTGCGGCTTCGCGGGCCAGCTGGGCCGGCCACCGGGCGCCTTCGCCGAACGGGTGGGCCCCCGACTGGCACACCGGGGGCCCGATGATGCCGGTGTCTGGCAGGACGCGGACGCCTGCCTGGTGCATCGACGGCTGGCCATCCTGGATCTCTCGCCCCTCGGCCACCAGCCGATGGCCTCCGCCTGCGGCCGCTGGCAGCTGGTGTTCAACGGCGAGATCTACAACCACGCCGACCTGCGCCGGCAGCTGGAAGCGGAGGGGCATCGCTTCCGGGGCAGCGGCGACACCGAGGTGCTGCTGGCCTGGCTGATCCGGCGGGGAGAGGGCGGTCTGGGGGCATTGCGGGGCATGTTCGCCTTCTGCCTCTTCGACACCCGGGAACGCCGCGCCCTGCTGGCCCGTGACCCCCATGGCATCAAGCCGCTGTACCTGCGCTACGGCCCGGGGGGGGCTCTGGCCTTCGCCTCGGAACTGCGCGCCCTGCTCGCCGCCGACAGCGCCCCGGCCGCCCTCGACCGGCAGGCTCTGGAGCGGTACCTGGCCACCGGATCGGTGCCGGAACCGCGCACCCTCGTGGCCGGGGTGCAGCGCCTGCCCAGCGGCCACGCTGCCATCTGGAGCCCGGGCCGGCTCGAGATCAGCGCCTGGGGACCCTTGCCGGAGAGCCTCGAGGGGAGCGTCGAGGACGGCATGACGGCCACCGAGGCGACGGCCCGGACCCGGGCGGCCCTCGAGGATTCGGTGGCGGCCCACATGGTGAGCGACGTACCGGTGGGGCTGTTCCTGAGTGCCGGCCTCGATTCCGCCTCGCTACTGGCCCTGGCTCCCCGGGGACTGCACACCTTCACCATCGGCTTCGACGCGGCCGGGGCCGATGGCTTCGACGAATCCGGACCGGCGGCACGGATCGCCCGCCACTTCGGCGCCCACCACACCCCGCTGAACCTGACGGCGGATCAGGCCCGGGAGTGGCTGCCCGCCTTCCTGGCCAGCCAGGACCAGCCGTCCATCGACGGGTACAACACCTGGTGCGTGTCCCGGCTGGCCCGGGAGCAGGGACTGAAGGTGGCCCTCTCCGGCCTCGGAGGCGACGAACTCTTCGGCGGCTACCCGAGTTTCCGGATGGTGCCGAAGCTGGCCCGCTGGCGCGGTCGCCTCGGTCCGGCAGGGCCGCTGGCGGCGCGTCTGCTGCGCCGCTTGCCGCAGGGTCGGCGCGCAAGGCAGCAGCGGCTGGCGGGCCTGCTGGAGGCACCGGCCAGCCTGGGCCGGGCCTACGGCTGCTTCCGGGGCCTCTTCTCCCGCGCCGAGAGCGACCGCCTGCTGGCGCACTGGGGCCTGGCAGCGGGCGAAACGGGGGCAGGGGCCGAGGAGCCGCCGGCCACCGACGGCGGACCAGGAAAGGTGGAGGCCCTCGATCGGGTGGCCTGGCTGGAGGGAACCCGGTATCTCCGCAACCAGTTGCTGCCGGACAGTGACGTGATGGCCATGGCAGCCGGCCTGGAACTGCGCCTCCCCCTGGTGGACGCCCAGCTGCAGCGTCGGCTGGCCCCCATTCCCTCCGCCCTGCGCCTGGCGGAGGGCAAGCAGCTTCTGGCCAGGAGCGTGCCGGAACTGCCCGACTGGTTCCTGGCCCGCCCCAAGCAGGGGTTCCGCTTCCCATTCCAGCTGTGGCTGGACGACCCCGGCTCCCCCCTCCCCCTGCGGCTGCCGCCGACCCCGCCGGGGATCGACCTGGATCCCTGGTACCGGCGCTGGAGCCTGATGGTGCTGCAGCACTGGCTGGAGATCCACCTCGGCCTGACCCTTTGCGGGGCCGCCGACCGGTGATGGCCCGCCCGAGGCCCCGCCCCCCCAGCAACGCTTCGTCGCGGCGGATGGGCCTGGGAACTTCCCCTAGGATCCCTGCGCGAGCGTGCCTTTCATCGTCCTGGCCTTCCGGCCGATTCTTCCGTAGCGGAACGTTCGAGGCCTGCCGCTTGGCGAGGACCATCGCCGTCGCCGACACGGAGGCCGAGGTCGTTCATGGCGTGACGTGCCCACCGGCACCATGATCCGCTGACCCCTGGAATGGGCGGTCCGACCGTCGAAGTCCGCAGCGGCCCCTCCCCACACCCGTCATCCGGTTCCCCAGCTTCATGACGCTCATCCTGGGCATCAACGCCTTCCATGCCGATGCCGCCGCGGCTCTGATCCGCGATGGCGTCATCGTGGCCGCCGCGGAGGAGGAGCGTTTCCGCCGCATCAAGCACTGGGCGGGCTTTCCGTCGCAGGCCATCGCCTGGTGCCTCACCGATGCCGGCGTGGGCCCGTCCGATCTCGACCACATTGCCATCAATTCCCTGCCGGGGGCCCACCGCTGGCGCAAGGCGGTCTACACGCTCGCGCACCGCCCCGATCCCCGCTTCCTGATCGACCGCTGGCGCAACAAGCGGGAGCGCGCCGACCTGGGTCAGCAGCTGGCCAGGACCTTCCCCGGAGCCCGGATCCGGGCCCGGCTGCACTTCGTGGAACACCACCGGGCCCACCTGGCCTCGGCCTTCTTCGCCTCGCCCTACGAAGAGGCGGCGGTCATCTCGGTGGATGGCTTCGGCGACTTCGCCAGCGGGGCCTGGGGCCATGGGCAGGACAACCGGCTGAGCCTGGACGGCCAGATCTGGTTTCCCCATTCCCTCGGTGCCTTCTACACCGCCATCACCCAGTACCTGGGCTTTCCCAACTACGGCGACGAATACAAGGTGATGGGCCTGGCCCCCTACGGCCAGCCCACCCGGATGGAGGCGATGCGCCGAATCGTGCGCCTTCTGCCCGATGGCACCTACCGGCTCGACCTGCGCTTCTTCCTGCATGCCACCCAGCGCCTGCCGCATCAGTGGAGCCACGGTGCTCCGGTGGTGGGCAGCCACTGGAGCCCGGAACTGGAGGCCCTGCTCGGCCCCGCCCGCCGGGCCGACGAACCCCTCGAGCAGCGGCACATGGACATCGCCCGTTCCGCCCAGGCGATGTACGAGGACGCCTTCTTCCACCTGCTGCGGGCCCTGCACAAGCGCCATCCCAGCGAGCGACTCTGCATCGCCGGGGGCTGCGGCGCCAACTCGGTGGCCAACGGCAAGGTCACCCTGGCCACCCCCTTCCGCAAGGTCTACGTGCAGGCGGCGGCCGGTGACGCCGGCGGAGCCCTCGGAGCCGCCCTCGACGTGTGGCACGGGCTGGGCCGCCCCCGCTCCGCCCCGATGCGCCATGCCTACCTGGGCAGCCAGCCGGTGCCCGGGGAGATCGAGGAGCTGCTCGCCAGCGAGGCCACCCGCTCCGCCCTGGAGCAGGCCCGCTGCAGCATCGCCAGGCCGGAGGAAGGGGAGCTCTGCGGGCAGGTGGCGGCGGCGATCGCCGAGGGGCTGGTGGTCGGCTGGTTCGACGGCCGCATGGAATGGGGACCGAGGGCCCTGGGCCACCGCTCGATCCTCGGCGATCCCCGCCGCGGCGACATGAAGGACATCCTGAACCTGAAGATCAAGCGCAGGGAATCCTTCCGCCCCTTCGCCCCGTCGGTGCTTCAGGAGGCGGTCGGCGAATGGTTCTGCCTGGAGGGCGAGGTGCCCTTCATGATGCAGGTCTATCCGATCCGCGAGGAGAAGCGCGACCGCATTCCCGCCGTCACCCATGTGGACGGCAGCGGGCGGCTCCAGACCGTGAACGCCGCCGACAACGGCCGCTACTACCGGCTGATTCGGGCCTTCGCCGACCGCACCGGGGTCCCCATGGTGCTCAACACCTCCTTCAACGAGAACGAGCCGATCGTCTGCTCGCCGGCCCAGGCCCTCGACTGCTTCCTGCGCACCCGCATGGACCTGCTGGTGCTGGGCGACGTGGTGATCCGCCGGCAGGGGTGAGGAGTTTCACGGCCGCCGGCGTCGGAGCCCCGCCTCCCTGGCCTGGAGAGGGGCTGACCCTGATCGTTCCCACCCTCGATTCCCACCACCTGCTGCCGCGGCTGGTCACCTCCCTGCAGCGCCAGAGCTGGCCCCACTGGCGGGTGCTGTTCATCGACGGCCCCAGCGGCAGCGAGCACCGGGCCTGGCTGGACGCCCTCTGTCACCGTGACCGCCGCTTCGCCTGGCAGCCCCAGGATCCCTCCCTCCCCGGCATCTTCGGGGCCATGAACCAGGGCTTCCGCACCGCCCCCCCGGATCACTGGCTGCTGTTCTGGGGGAGTGACGACTGGGCGGCAGGAGCCACGGTGCTGGAGGACGCGATCGCGGCGACCCGGCCCCCCGACCCCGGCGCACGCCCGCCGGACCTGGTGGTCTGCACGGGCCGCTACGTGGATGCGGCAGCGGATGGGACGGCGCAGCCCGGACGACGCACGGCCTTCTCCGGCGGCCGGCTCTATCGCCTCGGTCTGTTCCTGGGCTCCACCCCACCCCATCAGGCCACCCTGATCGGTCCTGGGGCCCGCGGACGCCTCGATCACTACGCCGAGCCCTTCCGGCTCTCCGGCGACCTCGACTACTTTCTGCGGCTGGGGGCCACGGGGGGCCTGCGGGTGAGGACCCTGGCCCTGGAGCTGGTCCACATGAGCTCCGCCGGAGCCAGCGGTCAGCAGACCCGGCGGCGGCTGCAGGAAGTGCGACTCGCCTACCGCCGCGCCTTCGGCCTGCTCTGGTGGCTTCCTTTCGGGCTCCGCTACGTCCGGCGTCTCTGGAGCCGCCTCGAGGCCCTTCCAGGGTCCATGAGACGCGCCCGGAACCGCCGATAAAGTGATCCGGCCCCTCCGCTCCCGAGCCCTTGCCGCGCCAGGACAGGCTGGGACAGGGAGAGGGCACGGAGAGGTCCGAGCGGGAGCACCCGCGAGCATCCGATCAACCGCACGCTCGTCGGCCGGCCCAGCAGGCGCAGCAGCCCCCCGATCCAAGGCACGATCCCAGACCCGATCACACCCCCGAACGCGGGAGGGTCAGGGTCCGGCGGCGTCTTCCCGTCCGACTCGGGCCAGTCCCCCGACGCCCGTGGAACGATGCCCGCTGCCGCGCCGTCCTGCTGGGCCTCGCCGGGATCGCCGGGGTGGCCTGGTTCTTCGCTCCGCTGCTGGATTCCCCGAGGTCGGGACGCGACCCCGCGGCGGTGGCGCCCGGCTCCACCCAGCCAGGGACGAGCGGCAGTCCCTGGGTGATCACGGCACTGATCGACGACCCCTGGAGAAGCCACTCGGCCCTGATGCTGTGGCGGCAACGGCCCGGGGCGATCCTGGTCTTCCAGGGCAACGGCGAGTACCAGGCCATCACCCGCAGGAATCTCGAGGACAGGGGCCTCTGGCCCGAAGACACCTCCAGGTTGCTGCGGCTTCTCCCCGGCTGCGACACCCTCGGCCAGATCACCGCACTGGCACGGCGGCTGGAATCCTGGCCCAGGGCGGGTCACCTCACGATCGTGACGGCGGAGACCCACATGGCCCGGACCCTGGCGATCGCCCGGATCGTCTATGCGGGCACGGGCTGGCAGGTCGACGGGTACGTCTCCGACACCGACGATCTGCGGCCGGAATCCCCGCTGCGGCTCTGGCGCGACCAGGTGCGCTCCACCCTGTGGCGGCTCACCGGCTGGGACGGTCGGCTCGACGGCAATGACTGTCGCTGACGTGACTGCCGCCGACATGCCTGCCTCTGTTCCTGCCTTGACCAGCCCTTCCGCCGCTTCCGTCACCCTCTTCGGAGCGACCACCCCGAGCGGCCAGGCCCTGATCGCTCTGGCGGGGGGTCGGACCCTGACGGTGGCGGGGCGCCGCCCGCCGCCTCCGGCACCCGACGCCGGCGCGTCGCCGGCGTTCCTGCCCTGCGACCTCGACGACCTTCACCCTCCCCCCCAGCGGCCGGCAGGGGTGCTGCTGAGCTTCGCGCCGATCTGGTCCTTCGCCCCCTGGCTGGAGCGCTGGACACACCAGGATCCGGCCGGCGTCTCGGCGCTGCGGGGGGTGGTGGCCTGCTCCTCCTCCTCCGTCATCACCAAGCGGTTCGCCGCCAATCGCTTCGACCGGGACCTGGTGCGGCGTCTGCGTCAGGCCGAAGACCTGCTGACCAGCACCTGCAGGGCCCAGCGGCTGCCTCTGCGGATCCTGGCCCCCACGCTGATCTACGGACAGGCGGGTTCTCTGGGCGACCGCAACCTGAGCGAACTGCAGACCCTGCTGCGGCGACTGCCCCTGCTGCCCCTGCCTGGGCAGGGGGGGCTGAGACAGCCGATCCACTGCCGTCAGCTGGCCGCCGCGGCCCTGCATCTCGCCGACCGCCTGGCCTCGGGTCCGGCTGACCCTGCCGAGCCGGTGCACCTTCCCCTCGGCGGCGATGACACCCTCTCCTACGCCCACATGCTCGAGCGCCTGCAGGCGGCGACGGCCCCGGGGGATCCAGCCCGTCGCTGCCGGCTGCTGCCCCTTCCGCCGCGTCTGTTCCTGGCGCTCTCCACGCCGCTGATCCTGGTGTCTCCGAAGGGCTTCGAGGCGGTGCTGCGGATCGGTGCCGACCTGGCCGGCTTCACCCCGGTGCACCGGATCCTGGGGGAAGCTCCCGAAGCCTTCCCCGTACTTCCCCTGGTGCCATGACCGCATTCACCGGCCTGCCCATGCTGCTGCTGGGGGCTGGCGCCGGTGCGCTGCTGCTGCACCTCCTGCTTCCCTGGCTGCGGCGGCGGATGGTGGATCTGCCGAACGCCCGCAGTTCGCACCAGACGCCGACGCCCCGCGGGGGGGGCCTGGCGTTCGTGATCGTCGGCAGCCTGCTCGCCCCCCTGGCGGGGAGCGGCTGGCCGTCCTGGATTCCCCTGCTCTGCCTGCCGCTGGCCCTGGTGGGTCTGCTCGACGACCGCCTGGATCTGCCCCCCGCCGGCCGCTACGGCATCCAGATCGTCACGGCGCTGGCGCTGGTGGCGATCACCCCTCTGGCACTGGCCTGGTGGCTTCTGCCGGTGGCGGTCATCGCCGTCACGGCGGTGATCAACTTCATCAACTTCAGCGATGGGCTCGATGGACTCGTCGCCGGCTGCGCCACGGTGCTGCTGGGGGTCGCCGCCCTGGCGCTGCCCCCGGCAGGCGGAGGAGCCCTGCTGCCCCTCATCGGGTCCCTGCTGAGCTTCCTGGCCTGGAACTGGAGTCCGGCCAGGGTGTTCATGGGCGATGTGGGCAGCACCTTCCTCGGCGGGGTGATCGCCGGCTCGGTGCTGCAGCAGACCACTCCGGAGCGGGCCCTGGGCCTGCTGCTCGTCGGGTTTCCCCTGCTGGGGGACGCCTGCCTCTGCGTCCTGCGACGATGGGCCGCAGGTCAGCCCGTTTTCCAGGCCCACCGCCTGCACCTCTACCAGCGGCTCCATCAGGCAGGCTGGCGCCACAGCCGGGTGGCCCTGCTGTACATGGGAGCAACCGCCCTGCTGGGGTGGGCCCTGCTCAGCCATGGCCTGCCCCTTGTGCTAGGGCTGGTGCTGGTGGAACTGGCGCTGGGCCTCTGGCTGGATCGGCATCGTGCGGCTCCCTTCACACCCTGATCTGGCAGTACCATCGACCCGAAAGTGCTGTTCAGCACATCGAGGCTTGCAGATAGCTTCATCGCAGGCTTGAGTTGGAATCTGATTCGAAATCCGACTGGGAATCCATGCCTGTGGTTGAACCCAACTCCGAGGAGGAATCCGGGCACCTTCCGGATTCTGCGCACCCTGAGGGTCGCCGGTACACTCCACGAGCCAGAACAAACGCGCACCGTCGTCGCCAGCAGCAGACGTCCATCCACTCCGGCATCTCACGCCATTTTTCGCTTCCTTCCCCGTATTCTCATTGATCATTCCACTGAGTGAGCCACTCCCCCCGAAGTGAACGATTGATTGTTCAACTCTCGTTCGTCCGCCATGTGCAGAAGCGACTGCTTGCCCGCAGGTTTCTTCTGGTGGTCTTCGATGGGTTGCTGATCGTTGCCGCTTACCTCGGGGCCTTTTACCTTCGGCTTCCGGACACCGCCACCCTCCAGGGCTTTCTGCCCTCGACGATCCGCCTCCTTCCCCTGGCCGTGATCACCGGCCTCCCCGTGCTGCTGGTCTCTGGCTGGTACCGGGGTCTGACCCGCTACGCAGGCAGTCACTCCCTTTACGGACTGGTGCCCCGCTCCGGTGTGATGGTGCTGGTCCTCCTGCTGACGAGCACGCTGATGGGAGGGCCTCAACCTCCCCGCTCCTTCTGGATCCTGTACTGGCTGCTGTTCACAGGTGGTGCCATCGCCAGCCGGATCATCCTTCGCGACGTCCTCATCCATCACCTGGACCAGCGCCAGCACAGCCGGGGTGACGGCGGGGATGGTGATGGCACCTTGATCTATGGAGCAGGCTCCTCCGGGATGAGTCTGCTGCTGGCCCTCCGCAAGGATCCCCGTTTCCGGATCGTCGGCTTCCTCGACGACGACGAAAACGTCCAGGGCCGCACGCTCCTCAACATCCCCATCCACACCCCTTTGCGACTGGAGAGGCTGATCGAGCGGCACCGGGTGACCAGGGTGCTGCTGGCCATGCCGACCATTCCCCGCCAGCGCAAACGCCTGCTCGTCGATCAGCTCACCCGCAGCGGCCTCCAGGTCCTTTCCATCCCTTCGCTCGCCCAGATGGCCAGTGGTCAGAGAATCGTGTCCGACCTCCAGCCGGTGGCCATCGAGGATCTCCTCGGCCGTGAACCCTCCAATCCTGACCCGGTGTTGCTCAAGGCCGGCGTGGAAGGCAAGGCGGTCCTGGTCACGGGCGCCGGCGGCTCGATCGGCAGCGAACTCTGTCGTCAGATCGTCAGCCTCGGCGCCACCCGTCTGCTGCTGATGGAGCGCAACGAATTCGCCCTGTACGCGATCGAGCGCGAACTCCGTTCCCATGGGGCCGGCAGCCAGCTGGTGGCGGTGCTTGGGGATGCCTGCGACACCCGTCGCCTCACCGATCTCTGTCGCCGCCATGGGGTGCAGACCATCTTCCATGCCGCCGCCTACAAGCATGTGCCGCTGGTGGAAGCCAACCTCTGCGCCGGGATCGCCAACAACATCCGGGCCACCGAAGCGGTCATCGCCGCCACCCTGGCGACGGGAGTGGAACGGCTCACCCTGATCTCCACCGACAAGGCTGTGCGACCCACCAACGTGATGGGAGCCAGCAAGAGGATCTGCGAACTGCTGGTTCAGGACGCTGCCGCCGACGTGAGACCGGGCGGTCCGATCCTCTCGATGGTGCGGTTCGGCAACGTGCTGGGCTCCTCCGGATCGGTGATCCCTCTCTTCCACCAGCAGATCTCTCAGGGAGGGCCCGTCACCGTCACCCACCCGGCCATCACCCGCTATTTCATGACCATCCCCGAGGCCGTGCAGCTGGTGCTGCAGGCGAATGGGATGGCCACGGGAGGGGATCTCTTCCTGCTGGACATGGGCGAGCCGGTGCGCATCGCCGACCTGGCCAGACAGATGATCGAGCTCTCGGGGCTCAGGGTCCGTGACGAGAACCACACCGATGGTGACATCGCCATCCATTACACCGGTCTGCGCCCCGGGGAGAAGCTCTACGAAGAGCTTCTGATCAGTCCCCAGGACCAGCCCACCCTCCACCCGCTGATCCGTCGTGCCACCGAGCCCCGCCGTGAATCCCACCAGCTGGCCCCCCTGATCAGCCAGCTGCACGAAGCCCTTGCCAACTGGGACGAGGAGCAGACCACCGAGCTGCTGCGACGGCTCGTCCCCGAATACGATCCGGGCGATGGTCATCCGGCCCCGCCCCTGGTGGATGCCCTGATCCGATGAAGCAGCTCGTCCAGCGCCTCTGGCATGGGGCCCTCCGGAGGATTCCCCAGTCCTGGAAGGACGCCTTTCCCTCGATTCCCCCTGCCACTCCCCGGAACCTCTGGCTGGCCCTCGCCGCAGCCGTCGCGATCCAGAACATCGCGGTGTTCCAGAGCAGCCAGACGGAACACACCACCGTCTTCGCCCTGCTGGTCTGGGGCGGTGCGGTGATCTGCATGGAGGATCAGTTCGAGACTCTCAGACCGCAACCCTCGGCAGCCGGGCTGTGCGTCGGCAGCCTGCTGCTTCTGTGGGTCCTCGCCCGATCCGCCCTGATCCTTCACTGGGACGGCCTGCTCTTCGCCCTTGCGCCGCTCGGAGGGCTGGCTCTGGCGCTGATGGGGGACAGGCCCGGCCAGCTGGGCCGCTTTCGCGATCCCCTGCTCTGTCTGATGGCACTGCCTGCATTCGCGCTTCTGATGCGCGTGCTGCCGGAAGCACCCATCAGTCTGTTCACGGCCTGGGGCTCGAGCCTCTGGCTGGGCGCGCTCGGTCTGGACGTGGTGGTGAATGGCAGGAACGTGATGCTTCCCGGCGGCGGGGTCCAAGTGCTCGGTCCCTGCAACGGGCTGGACATGATGGCCCAGATCCTTTGTGTGGCGGTGATCTTCATGCTGGCCTTCCCGATCCGTTCGATCAGGAGCCGCAGCCTGCTGCTGCTGGCCGCTCCTCTGATCGGACTGATCTGCAACACGTTCCGGATCGCCCTGCTTGCCCTCTTCGCCGGCTACGGATATTCCAAGGGAAGCTGGCTGTTCGACTTCTTCCACAAGGACACCGGTTCCCTGATCTTCTCCGGTGTGGCCGTTCTGATGTTCGGCATGATCTACATGCGTCTGCTGGAGAGGGAACTGCCACCCCTGCCCTCTTCACCCCCACGGCAGGAGGAATGGCCATGAACGGCGACACCCTCCTGGTTCGCTGGTATGGGACCCTGGCCACCGTCGCTGCACTGCTGGCAGCCCAGGCCATCGTCATGCCCCGCTGGCCTGCCGCTCCGGCGCCGCTTCCCCGGCAGAAGCTGGAAGAGGCTCTGCGCCGTCAAGGTCTGCTCCCGCCGGGGGAACTTCCGGCAACTCCTCCCGCCTGGCCGGAGAAACTCAGTTCTGAAGTGTCCACGTCGGCCCCGGTGGTGATCCCCCTTCCCCAGGGGCTGGAGCTCACCCTGATGGCGGGTACCGTGCGTCAGCGCTTCAACCTGCAGACCGCCTTCATCGGCCGGGATCGGCCCGCCCTCATGCTCGAGGATCGTCGCGAGATCCTGACCCCGGTCCCCAGCGCCACCGGTCGTATCCAGGGGCAGGCCGCCATCCAGACCTGTATGGTCCGCGGGAGAGGACTCGATCGCTCCTTCGGGGTGACCCGTGAACAACTCCCCCCCTTCACCGATCGTCTGGCCAGCGGCTGGGTCGCCGGACTGGAGAGGCTGGTGGGCCTGCAGCCCAACCGGATCTATGGCTGCACCCTCATCAGCCTCAAGGGGACCCGGGGAACGCCACCGTCCGAGGAGCTCTGGGACAAGGTGCTTCAGGCCGTGGAGCCGGTGCTCCGGTCTCCCGTCTAGGCCAACCGCCCCACCCCGCCTCGGTCTCC
This sequence comes from Cyanobium sp. CACIAM 14, assembly GCA_000708525.1. Lineage (GTDB taxonomy): Bacteria > Cyanobacteriota > Cyanobacteriia > PCC-6307 > Cyanobiaceae > Cyanobium. Next base: position 118,856 of record JMRP01000003.1, on the reverse strand, counting down.
TCCACCTGGATCCCACACCCATGCCCATGAAGGCCTGCGCGCCCTCGTCCCATGGAGCCTTTCCGGCCGTGGTGGCCGCCTTGGACGGTCGATGCTGATCGCCTCACTGCGGCGTCTTCTCCAGCCGGGGGCCGGGGGACAGCGTCCCTCCCCGGCGATCCAGTTCCGTGCGCTGCCTTTCAGCTGGGTGCTCACCAACGAACTGGCCGTCGGTCCCATGCCGCGCAGCGAAAGACACTGGCGACAACTGGAGGATGCCGGCTTCCGCAGCCGGTTCAGTTGCTGCTATCCCGAAGAGGAGGAGGGCCTGATCCTTCCTGCAGGTTGGAGCAGCGACAGGGTCAACCTTCCGGACCACCGCCAGCAGGAGGCGATGCGCAGCGAGGCCCTAGCGATGGCCATCACCAGGGCCGAAGCCCTGCTGGATGAAGCCGCCCCGGTCTATTTGCATTGCATGGCAGGGATCGAACGCTCTCCGCTCGTGGCAGTGGGGCTCACGGCGCGACGGCGAGGGATCGACATGCTGTCGGCCCTGGCCTGGGTGCGGCGCTGCCACCCGATCGCCATGCCGATCTATCCCCATCTGGTGATCCTCGACGCCCTGCTCAGCGAAGGGTTGGAGGCCCAGGGAGAGCGGGGGACGGACCCGCCGATCCAGCGGTGAGTGGGGCGCCTCCTGGGAGGGCTGGGAAAGCGTCAATCTGAAACGCTTGATCTCCAGCCTCCCGGAACCCCCTCTGGACCGTGCGGGCGAGTCTCAGCGCTGGCTGCCTCGGCCAAACCGCTGCCGGAGCCAGCCGATCGGCCCCTGTGAAGCACCTTTTCTGACACCTTGGGAGTCACCAGCATGGGAGCCGGTGGATTCCCTTCCAGAATCGGGAAGGCTGCTGCGGATGCTGACACCAGAGCCTTTGGAATCCTCACTGGGTGGCCGCGTTGCAGCCGATGCACCGGACCCATCCTCCTGCTGGTAGTAGCTCCTGACGTCGAGATCTCCGTTCTGCTGGTGGGCGTTGAAGTAAGCGTTGGACGGCGCACCCTTCATGTAGCTGTCTCTGTAACGCTGGACATAGCTACCGAAACCGCCGTAGGATTTACCCTGATTGGCACTCTTGGCATAACCGGAAGCCGATGCATAGGCATAGTGGTAGTAATAGCCATATTCGTAACCGTAATCATTGAGCCGGCTTGGGAAGTTGACCTGATTGCAGATGATGCCCAGCACATCCACGCCGGTAGCCTTGATGCGCCGGCTGGCCTGGGGAGCCAGTTCACGGCTGACCTTGCCGAGGCCGACGAGGAAGAGGATGCCGTCCAGCTTTTCTCCGAGCAGGATCGGGTCCGCAAGCATCAGGCAAGGTGGCGCATCCACGATGATGATGTCATAGCCGGGCAGAGCGCGGATCTCATCCATGATTTCCTTGCAGCGGCTGGAATTCAGCAGCTTTGCAGGATCCGGGGGCTTGGGGCCGGCCGGCAGCACATCCATGTTTTCGGCGATGGTCTGGATGAGGTCGGTTGTCTTGCGGCTGGAATCGGAGAGGAGTGTGGAAAACCCATCGCCAGGCTCCACACCAAGGTACCGGGTCTGCATGGGCAGACGCATGTCCGAATCGATGATCAGCACCTTCAGTCCGAGATCGGCGAGGGTGCTTGCAAACACAGTGACAGCAGTGGATTTTCCTTCCCCCTGAGTGGAAGAAGTGATTCCGACCATGCGAATGTTGTTGTCAGCACGCAGGAGCCGGAAGGTGGTGAACAGGCTTCGCAGTGATTCCTTGATGGCGAATCGCTCACTGGAGGACATTTTCGAGATGCTCGTGGCGATGTCCACTCCAGGCTCGAGCGGGAGGTAAGGAATCAAACCGAGCACCGGCAACTGAAGTTCCTTCTCCACCTCCATCGGCGTATGGAATACATTGTCGGTGCGTTCCCTGAGAATCGCGGCACCAAGCCCTGCGAGCAATCCGATCATGATGGCCCGCAGCAGATTGCGCTGGATATCCGGTTCCACCGGACTTGCACCGAAATCAGGAGGACCGATCACCTCCCATGGGGTAATCGAGCGCGCCATTTCGAGACGATACCGTTCCCTGGCCTGGATGTAGGAGGAGTACTGTTCGCGGGCGATGGAGAGGCGCTGGTTGATATTCTCGAACTCGGAAAGCTTCTGTGGATTGTTCCGGAAATTCTGGTTCAGAAGCAGGATCTGACGGTTGATCTCGTCCTGCTGGGCCAGATTGGAGAGCAGACGGGCCTTCACGGCATCCGATGCCTGCCGCTGCACCACGGGCAGGAGCTGATTCCGGCGCGCAAGAAGCGACTGAACGATCGGGGAGTTCTGCTTGTAGGTACCCTTGGCAGTCGCGAGCTCCTGTTCAAACTGATTGAGCAGGTCCAGCGGCGTGGGGGTTCCCTTGGCAACCTCTGCACCTTGATTCTGGTTTGCTCGCCCCGGCACCAGAACGCTGTTGCGCCCAAGCTGCTGGATGGCCGTCGGCGCGCCGCTGGAGCTGAACTGCAACTTGCCGGACTGAATCGATTGGAGCTGGCTGTCCAGTTGCACCTGCTCGTTCTGGAGATCTCGCAGCTGGTTCACCAGACCGTCACGGGCTCCCAGGATCTGACCAGCCGCCGTGGCCGGATCCACGAAGTTGTTACGTTCGCGAAACCTGAGCATCTCATTGGAAAGCTTCTGAACCCGCGCCTCGATGGCAGGAGCCTGCTGATCCAGGAAGCGAACGCCGGAATTGACGGCGGCCTGCCGCTGGGTGAGGGAAAAGGCCGTGTAGTCCTTGGCGAGTTGTCTCAGGATGGCCTTGCCTTTGACAGGATCGGGCCAGCGAAGGGAGATATTGAGAACATTCTCGACGGCCGCCGACTCCGGGTTGATTGAGAGATTGGCCGCCAGCAGATCCAGCGGCACCCCCTGACGCTGGGCCACTGGCCCAAGCAGGAGCGGACTGCGCATCAGCACGATCAGGCTGGGGACATCAGGCTTGAGCGGGGTACGGGCGATCGCCTCGACGGATCCACCGCCACCACCGCCATTCTTGTCCTCGAAGGGATTACTGATCTGCATCTGGAACCCCCCTTGGTAGACAGGAGAGAAGATCCGCTGACGCAGGGTATTGATCGCCAGAGCACCGGTCACCACAGCGAAGGTGAGCAGGAAGACGGTCTGACGGCGCCTGATGGTACGGACGAGCCCGCCCAGCCCGCCCGATCCAGCCTGAGCTTCGGCCGTGGGGGTCAGTGGACTCTGGAGAGGTTGGTCGGGGTAAGGGGCCTGGAAGCGTCCAGCAGCTCCCGAAGGCGGAAAGCCCCCCACGGGGGGAAGGCCACCGGGGAAGGAATCAGGAGGAGCACCCGTAGTGGTCACGCTATCCGCTGCTGGAGAAAGTTGTCCTGATGATAGTGGCAACCATCCAGGAAAGCCTCTTGACTCCCGCGTCTAAGGTGGTAATCCGATTAGTGTCCATCGGTGACCTCTCTTTCCAGAACATCCGTTCGCCGCACCCTGCGTCACGGAGGGGGCAAGCCCATGTCCCCGGGAGCCCTCAGACGTCGGTTGTCAGCGGCTGGCCTTCTGGGTCTTTCGGGTCTTCTGTTCAGTCCGGGCAACCTGAAAGCGGCCGTGCCCCAGGGGATCTCCCCTCAACCGCCGGCGTCCATGCCGGCCGGAACGTCGTCCGGCCCCCAGCGAGGGCCGTCCCCATCGGCGCCCCTGCCCCTCTCGATCACCGAGGTTTACAACGATCTTTACGTTCTCGGACCCGGTGATGGGCTGCAACTCACCTTCACCGATCCCTCCGCCGCCTCCGTCGGCGGAGGGATCATCATCCTCCCCGATGGCACGTCGACCCTGACGCTGCTCGGCTCCGTCCAGCTGACGGGTCTGACCATCGGCCAAGCCACACGCTGGCTCACTTCGCTCTATGCGAAGCAACTGGTGCGACCCGAACTCATCCTGAGTCTCACCAATCCACGACCCGTGAAGGTGACCATCATCGGCGAAGTCGGTCGGCCTGGTCTCTATCCCCTGCCCTCCTATTCCACCCCGGTCTCCGCCATCCAGACCGCCGGCGGCGTCACCCTCAACGCCGACATCCGCAAGGTCCTGCTTCGCCGTCTTGCCGGGCCTGACGGCAGTCAGAAGCAGACCGTTCTCGACCTGGCCCAGGTGTTCATGGTGGGCAACCAACGCCAGAACCCGATTCTCTTCGACGGGGACACCCTCGTGGTCGCCCGCACCGACGATCCCATTCCCGAGGAGGTGCTCCAGATCGGTGCCACCAACCTCGCCCCGGCCAACATCACCGTGTCGGTGATCGGGGAGGTGAAGAGTCCCGGCACCCTCAGCCTGCCCGCGAACACCCCTCTGGCCGAGGCCATCTTCCGGGCCGGTGGTGCCGAGAACTGGCGGGCCAACAAGAACAACATCGAGCTCGTCCGACTCAACCGCAACGGCACCACCACACGGGAGGTGTACAGCTACAAGGACGGAATCGGGATCTCGAAGGGCCTGAACCCGCCCCTCAGGGACAGGGATACGATCATCGTCAACCGCACCTTCTACGCGGAAGCCCTTGATGTGATCAACCAGGTGATCGTACCCCTCAGTCAGGCCGCCAGTTCCTACTATTTCTTCCAAAATACATTCAACGGGAACAACAACAACAACTTCCGCCGCTGATCCTCCTCCCGAACCCATGCACCGCGAACCTCTCATCAGTCCCAAGGCCATGGCCTGGGCGCTCCTGAGTCAGTCGATCTGGCTCCCCCTGCTGGCCATCGATGCGCACGACCGCTGGCAGGCCCATGTGAAGGAGATGACGCCACCTCCGCCGGCCGATCCCAGGGGGTCAGAGCAGGCCACAGCCACTGTCGCCGAGGGAGCCTCGGGAAGCCCTGCCGGTTCCACCGCCTCGGCGCTGGATGACCTGCGCACCACCACCGGCCACGTGCTCAGCTCCGCGTCCGAGAAGATCGGCTCCCTGCTGGATGCACCCCTGACCCGCAGCCTCGACCTCAGCGGCCCCGCCACCCCCGCCGTCCCCCGACCGGACCCCGGCCGCCGGGCTGCAGCCCCCGTGGGAGCGGCACCAGGACCGAAGGCGCCCAAGGCCCCGTTCCGTATCGAGGGCCCTGCCCTGGGCAGCTCGGTTCTGGGTACCCCCCAGCCGGGCAGCCCCCAGAACCCCCTCCAGAAAACCTTCACCCGCTCCGAGCTCCTCGGGGGCGTTCTGACCATTCAGGATCTCGGTGGCCCGATCATGCCACCCATGGCCAGGGCCGAGCGGGCACGCTGGGCCAGCAGCGGCGACCCGTTGGCCCCCCTCCCCCAGGACCTGCGCGAACCCATGCGTCAGGCCATCCGCACCCTTCCGGCTCCGACACCCACGAAGACGGCCAGGCTCCAGCAGGGTCGCGTCATCTATGTGCCGTCCAGCCGGGTTCGCAAGCCCACCCAGGTCCCCCTGGCCCTCCAGGCGGACGGCACGGTGGACGTGCTCAGCCATCCGGATGATCCCGCCGTGATCGAAGACATCAAGGAGTGGTCGAGCCGCCAGCAGGCCCCGGCCGCCGGTACGGTCACGCCGGCAGTGGTGAATCTCCAGCCGATGCCTCCCGAGCCGACCGTCAGGGTCCCGCAGGCCCCGGCCAAAGTTTCTCCGGTGGCGAGCGCTCCCACCCCACCGCCACCGGTCCCGGCGGCCGCCGACGCCCCAGTCGCTGAAGCGCCGGCCCACTCCGGCGCTGGCGCAGGCAGTGCCATGGCCAACCCCCAGTGACGCCGCCAGTCCGCCACCGGGGCCTGGTCCCGATCGCACTGGTCCTCCTGGCCCTGGAGGGCCTCCCTGGGGTCGCCCAGTCGCTGCCGGCAGGCCCGGGCCCCTGGGTTCCGGCTCCACCGGATCCGGCCGCCGCCGGCTGGGAACCCGTCAGCGACGTGTCCACCTTGCCGCCGGAGTACCTCCCTGCTCCGGCCAACCGTGATCCCGCCGAACTGGCCATCCTTCCGCGCCAGGCCAAACCGATCGAGAACGTCGGCATCTACGGCATCGGAGGTGGCGTCAACTTCGGCAGCGATCTGCCCAACAGCGGCGTGCTCACCGGCCGCGTGGGCTACAAGCTCAACGAGACCATGGCCGTCTCGCTGCGGCCCAGCGTGATCTTCGGCAACCGTGATCTGCAGGGTAACTACAACGGCCAGACATCCTTCCAGTTGCCCCTGACCCTCGACTTCTTCCGACGCTCGCTGGTCTCCCCTTACCTGGGGGGCGGCATCGCCACCAACACCTATTCCACCGGCCAGACCAACGCCATGCTCACTGGGGGGATCGACCTGAACATCACCCAGAACATCACCCTGGGCTTCAACGTCAACTATGTCTTCCTGCCCAGTGGCGTCAACTTCGATGCGCTCCAGGCCATGACGCTGCTTTACCTGAAGTTCTGACGGTCTCCCTCGGACCCGCCGTCCCCCCCGCTGCTCGCAACGATCACGCTGGCTCCCAAGGGGCCGCCGACGCAGGCACCGACCGGCTCCTCACTCGGCCACAGCCTCGATGGCCTCGGCGATGGCCCGTCTCTGCTCGGCGTCATACCCCCAGCGGTCGAGGAACGCCCGGTCCTCCGCCACAGCAGGATCGGCGCCGCCCCCTTCCCCTGTGGCCGCCAGCAGCTTCTCCAGGCGCTGCTTCACCCGCAAGGGCTCCAGCTGACGCAGCAGTTCGGTGCTGCGCCGCCGTACCCGCTCGGACCCGGTCTCCCGCTCCAGGTCTCCCGTACGCCGGTGGTGCAGGGCCATGGCCGTGCTCATGGCCAGGTTGCGGGCGGTGAGATCCACCACCCCCTCCCCCGCCCGCCGCAGAGCGGCCACCAGGGGTTCCGGCAGCCGGTCCATGAGGGGAGCCTCGCCGGTGAGGCTCACCACGAAGAAACCGCGGGCGCCCTCGCGACTGGCCACCAGCTGGCCGACACGATCGGCGAGCACCTCATCGCTGAGCTCCTCCGCCTCCCAGAGGCCGAGCCAGTCGGCAGTCATCTCCATGGCCTCAGGGAAGCTCGGCTCCTGGAGTGTCCCGGGCAGCGGAGCGGCATCGGTCATGGCGGCGGGCGGGCGACGGGGCCCGTGGGCTGGCAGTGTTGAGGCTATGGACCCGAGCGCCCCGACCGCCAGCCCCGCTGCAGCCGACCCCACCGAGGCGCCCCGCGGAACCATGCCGTTCCGCTCCGGCTTCGTGGCCCTGATCGGCCGGCCCAACGTGGGCAAATCCACGCTGCTGAATCAGCTGGTGGGTCAGAAGGTGGCGATCACCTCCCCCGTGGCCCAGACCACCCGCAACCGGCTGCGCGCCATCCTGACGACGCCCGAGGCCCAGCTGGTGCTGCTGGACACCCCGGGCATCCACAAGCCCCACCACCTGCTGGGGGAGCGCCTGGTCCAGAGCGCCCGCGGCGCCATCGGCGAGGTGGACGTGGTGCTGCTGCTGGTGGATGGGAGTCAGCCGGCCGGCCGCGGTGACGCGTTCATCGTGGAGCTGCTGCGCCATGGCCGGGTCCCGGTGCACGTTGCCCTCAACAAGAGCGACCGGGTGGGAGCGGACGCCGAGGACCTGGCCGCCACCTACCGGGAGATGCTCTCGGCGGCGGGCGAACGTGCCGGACACTGGCCCCTCCATCGCTGCAGCGCCCTCCACGGGGAGGGCTGCACGGCGCTGGTGCAGGCCCTTGCGGCCGATCTGCCCCCGGGGCCCATGCTCTACCCCGCCGATGTGATCAGCGATCAGCCCGAACAGCTGCTGCTGGCGGAGCTGATCCGCGAGCAGGTGCTCAGCCACACCCGGGAGGAGGTGCCCCACTCGGTGGCCGTGCGCATCGAGCGGATCGTGGAGGACGAGGAAGCCGCCGGCGGCAGGGAACGCACGGCCGTGCTGGCCACCGTGCTGGTGGAACGCAGCAGCCAGAAGGGGATCCTGATCGGCAAGGGAGGGCAGATGCTCAGGGCCATCGGCCGGGGGGCACGGCTGCAGATGCAGAAGGTGTTCGACGGGCCCGTCTACCTGGAGCTGTTCGTCAAGGTGGTGCCCAACTGGCGCCGGCACCCCGGACGGCTCGCCGAGCTGGGCTACAGGGGCGACTAGCCGTGGCCCCCGAAGGCGCCCCCCCGCAGGGTCTGCGAGGATCCCGGGAGGCCTTCCATCCCTCGCTCCCCCGCCTGCAGCCCGTGCCGTGACCAGCGCGACCGATCCGCCCAGCCCAGCGACCATCGCTGCCTTCCCACCCGAAAGCATCGAGGCGTTCCTGGCCTGCTGCGCCGGTGATTGGCTCTCCCTGCGCAGCCGTTTCAGCCTGGCGGAGGCCGCCGCCGACCCCGGCACGGAGGAGCCCGACTGGCACAGCTCCGAGCGAGGTGAGCTCAAGATCGCCTACCTGGCGGCGGAGGCCGGCGACGGCCCCGGTGGACTGGAGATCAGCCTCCCCGACGGGGGCCGCCAGCGCCTGCTGTTCAGCCCCGACGGGGGGTTCCGGGGCCATGCCCGGGACGGCTCCGCAACCGAGGGCCGCTGGCAGCTGTGGCCGGATGGCAGCCTGGAAATGACGAGTCGCCAGCCGGGCGTGACCGTCCAGGAGAGGATCTGGTTCACCAAGGCGAATTTGCGCCTGCGCAGTAGCGTGGAACATCTCCCGGATGGCCGCCTGGGGCGGGCCAGCTTCAGCTCGGAGATCCGCCGGGTGAGCCGGCCCGCCGCCTGAAGCGACCATGCGCTTCGACGTGGTGAGCCTGGTGCCGGAAGCCTTCGAGCCTCTGCTGGGGCTGGGGGTGATCGGTCGTGCCTTCGGCGCCGGCCTGGCCGAGATCCACACCCACAACCCCCGCGACCACGCGACGGACCGCTACCGCAAGGTGGACGACGAGCCCTACGGCGGGGGGGCCGGCATGGTTCTCAAGCCCGAACCCGTCTACGCCGCCGTCGAAGCGATCCCGGTCCTGCCACGCCGGCGGGTGCTTCTGATGAGTCCCCAGGGCCAGCCGCTGCACCAGCAGGACCTGCGCCGCTGGGCCAGCGACTATGACCAGCTGGTGCTCCTCTGCGGGCACTACGAAGGCTTCGACGAGCGCATCCGGGCCCTGGCCGACGAGGAGGTCTCCCTGGGGGATTTCGTGCTCACCGGCGGCGAGCTGCCCGCCCTGGTGGTGATCAGCGGCGTGGTTCGCCTGCTGCCCGGCACCGTGGGTTCGCCGGAGTCCCTCGAGGCCGAAAGCCACAGCGGGCTGCTGCTCGAGCACCCCCACTACACCAGGCCGGCGGTTTTCAGAGGCATGGCCGTGCCCGAGGTGCTGCGCAGCGGGGACCACGGGGCCATCGCCCGCTGGCGCCTGGAGCAGCAGGTGGCCCGCACCAGAGAACGGCGCGCCGACCTGCACGCCCGCTGGCTGGCCGAGCAGACGTCCTGAGGGCCTGCGGCCGGCCACACTGGAGCCGCTTATCCCGCTCCCCATGCAGCTGCGCATCGGCAACGGCTACGACATCCACCGTCTCGTCCCGGGCCGTCCCCTGATCCTGGGCGGGGTGAACCTGGAGCACCCCGCGGGCCTGGGGCTGGACGGCCACAGCGATGCCGACGTGCTGGTCCACGCCCTGATGGACGCCCTGCTCGGGGCCCTCGGCCTGGGGGACATCGGCACGCACTTTCCCCCGGAGGACGCGCGCTGGCGCGGTGCCGACAGCCTGCAGCTGCTGGAGCGGGTGATGGGCCTGGTGCGGGAGCGGGGCTGGCAGGTGATCAACGTCGACACGGTGGTGGTGGCGGAGCGCCCCCGCCTCAAACCCCACATCGCCACCATGCGCGAGACCATCGCCTCGCGGATGGGCCTGGATCCACAGCAGGTGGGGGTCAAGGCCACCACCAACGAAAAGCTCGGCCCCACCGGCCGGGAGGAGGGCATCGCCAGCCACGCCGTGGCCCTGCTGCAGCAGCCATGACCCCCCGCCCCCCCGGCCGGCTCCCTAACCTGATCGCCAGCCTCTTCCTGCTGCTGCTCGTGCTGGCCGGTCGTCCCGGGGATGCCGCCGCCGCCGGCATCGGAGTCTCCCCTCAGGCTCCGGCCCGCTCCGAGGCGGCCGTGGTCGAACACCTGCGGCTGAGGGTGCCCGCCGCGGCCAGGGACGCCTGGCTGCAGGCGGAACGGGAGACCTGGGAACCCTGGCTGCAGCGACAGGACGGCTTCCAGGGCCGGGAACTGCTCTGGGACGGGGGCAAGGAGGAAGGCATCCTGCTGATCCACTGGCGCAGCCGCCGGCAATGGCTGGCGATTCCTGAAGCTGAGATCGACGTGGTGCAGCGCCGCTTCGAAGCGGCGGCGCGACGCGCCCTGGCAATGGGCAGCGGCGACGGGAGTCCCGCAGGGGATACGAACCCCTTCCCTCTCCTGTCGTCCGGCGAGCTGGAGCCCATGGGCCGGACCGAGCGCCCCGCCGCAGCGGTGGAGCCTTGAGCCAGGAGGCACGGCTCGACCTGGGCCGCCGCCGGCGACTGGGCCTGGTGGAGGCCGTGTGGGGGGAGCACAAGAGCGCCGAGCAGATCGCCGCGGTGATGCGGGGCCTGCGGCAGGCGGGGGAACTGGCACTGGTGACGCGGGTGGCCGAGGAGAAGGCGGCCGCGGTGCTGGAGCTTCTGGCCGGCAGCGAAGCCCCCCCAGGAGAGCACCCGGAGCCCCTGCACCATCCGGCGGCCCGCTGTCTCACCTGGCCTGCTCCGCCGCCAGCGGATCCCTTCCTGGGCCGGGTGGCGGTGCTCAGCGGCGGCAGCAGCGACCTGACGGTGGCGACCGAAGCGCGACTCTCCCTGGCCTGTCATGGGGTGGCCAGCGATCTGGTGCTGGACGTGGGCGTGGCCGGCCTGCACCGGTTGCTGGGGGAGCTGGAGGGACTGCGGCAGGCCAGGGTGCTGATCGCCTGCGCCGGCATGGAAGGGGCGCTGCCCACCGTTCTGGCCGGTCTGCTGCCCCAGCCGGTGATCGGGGTGCCGGTGGCCGTGGGCTACGGCGTAAGCGCCGGCGGCCGCACCGCCCTGATGGGCATGCTGGCCAGCTGCGCCCCGGGACTCACCGTGGTGAACATCGACAACGGCTACGGCGCGGCCATGGCGGCCCTGCGGATCCTGCAGCTCGCTCCAGGACCCGGGGGATCGCCCCCCGGCCGGAGCCATCCTGAGGACGGGTCCTGAAGGCGGACAGGGCTGTCGGGGCCCAGCGGTCCGGGGTGGGCGACAGCGAGCCGCAGGGCCCGATGGATGGGTGATCGGAGCTGCGGAGGGCGGATCAGAGGTGCTGGAGGTCGGGATAGGCAGTGATCAGCTGCTCGGTGCTCAGCACCTCGCCGGCCCCTTCCGGTTGCCAGATCACCTCCAGAGCCAGCAGATCGTCCGCACCCACCGCCCCCAGCTTCTGCAGCGACTCCCGCAGGTCCTCGGCAGTGCCGGCCCCCTTGATCGCCAGACGGTTGCGGCTGGCGACCAGCAGGGTCACCACGATGAAATCACTGGCGGCATCGCTGGCACCGGGAGCGACCGCCGCCGGCGCACTGAAGCGCCGCCCGGCCACGTTGGCCGTGAGTTCGCGCTCCAGCTTGCTGCGCTCCTGCATCGAGAGCCGGTTGAAGGTGGATTCGGCGCTGGTGAAGGGAACCTGCCCCACCTCTCCGTTGGCGTAGACCCATAGGTCGGGATGGCGCAGCAGGGAGAGGCTGGTTTCCTGCAGCACCCGCTGCAGTCCCGAGCTGGTGGAGGTGTCCGCGGAAGCGGCCAGACGCCGCAGATCGTCCTGGAGGTCACGGGCGGAGGCGAGCAGTCCCACCTGGATCTGGGCGATCGAGACGGGGCCGTCGGGCCTGGTGGGGTAGGCCAGGTCGGAACCGGAGCCGGCCAGGGTCGGTGCGCCGCCACCACCGCGCAGGGCATTGGCGATCACTCCAACGACCGCCATGAGGATCAGGAAGCCGAACAGTCCGCCACCGCCGAATCCGAAGATCGGCACGATGAAGGGGAAGCCGAGTCCTCCGCCCCCGAAGCCGCCATAGCCGCCGCCGTAGCTGCCTCGGTAGCCGCCTCCATAGCTGCGGGGCATGGACGGGGCGGAACGGAAGCTGCCGCCGCCGATCCGTCCTCCGCTGGCGGCCTGAGCCGGCTGAGGCGCGGTGATCAGCAGGCCGGCCACGAGAACGGGCACGACCATCAGACCAGCCAGACGCCGGAGCAAGCGATTCCGCATCGGGGAAGCGACAGCAATGGCTGGAATCTAGGAACCGCCTCCGACGATGGTGACCACCTCCAGCACGTCGGATTCCACCACAGGCTGGGAGGGCCAGCGATCGCGCCCCAGGATCTCGCCGTTGAACTCCACCACCACCAGGCGTGGCTGGTAGCCGAGGGCCGCCAGGACGGCATCGAGCTGCAGTCCCGCAGGGCAGCGTCGCTCTTCCCCGTTCACCCGCAGAAGGAACTCGCCGGGCACACGCTCACCGGCCGCCTGCCGCTCCGCACCGGTGGTCATGACAACGTCCCCAGACCAGCCAGGAGAGCGGCGGCGGCGGTTCCAGGCTGCTGCGCCGCCGTGATGGCGCGCACCACCGCCACGCGCTCCGCCCCGGCTCGGCGGACGGCAGGGAGGTTGGAGAGATCGATGCCGCCGATGGCGAAGAAGGGCAGCGGACACTCCGCCGCGGCCTGGGCCACGTAGGCCAGGCCCACCGGCTCGCGGCCGGGCTTGGTGGGGGTGGCGTTCACCGGCCCCACCCCCACGTAGTCACAGCCGTCGGCCACGGCCTGGCGCAGGTCCTCCAGCCGATGGGTGCTGCGACCGATCAGCCGCTCGGGGCCCAGCAGGCGCCGGGCGACGGCGGGCGGCAGGTCCCCCTGGCCGAGGTGCACCCCGTCGGCGCCCACCGCCAGCGCCAGATCGATGCGGTCATTGACGAGGAACAGGGCCCCGTGGCGATGGCAGAGCTCCCGCAGGGCGACGGCCTGCTCGAGGCGCCCCCGGTCGTCCGGAGGGGCCCCGGCGGCCACGTCCGCCGGCTCGGCCTTGGCGCGGTACTGCACCAGTCGCACCCCCGCCGCCAGGGCGGCGGCCACCACCCACTCCAGATCCGGAGCAGGACTGGTGACCAGATAGAGGTGACAGCGTCGCAGCAGGGTCCGGCGCTCGTCACCGCCCCGGCAGGCCTGCAGCAGATCCACCTCAAGGTCATAGAGGGTGTAGCGGATCGCCGCCGCCTCGGTCGCCAGCTCCGGATCCTCGAGACGACCGAACTCCTCCAGCACCCTCAGGGCCTCCTGCACCCGGGCGGCATTGGCGGCCAGCACGCTGCCGCCGTCCCGGCGCATCGCCTGGGCCGGGTGGGCCATGCCGGCCGCCGGGTCGGTGGCGGTATGGCGGGCCAGCTTGTAGGGGGTCCGGTGCAGCCGCCCGAGGCGCTGGCGCAGGTCCTTGGCGCGGGCCACCAGGTCGGGCCGCTCCAGGGCGAACCGGGACCAGTCCTCCAGCACCCGCAACCCCTCCCGGGACCGGTCGAGATTGGCATCGAGCAACCGCTGGATGGCGGCCCGTTCGGCACTGGTGGCGCCGGAGGGCGACGGGAGCGGTGACGGCGCCTCCTGCGGCAACGGCGGCTGGCCTGATGGCGCAGCGGATGGGATTGCTGATCCTGCTGTTGACGGCGCACTTGCCGCCCCCCTGGATGGTGTCGGTGACGGCGGCAGGACAGTGGGCTCGGACGTCACCGGACCGACGCGGCAGCGATCTCCAGGGTATGGGACGCTCCCCGGGGGAGGCGGGTTGGAGGCATTGCTCAGGCCGCGGGCGGTCTGAGGTCCGCTGCCGGCGGGGCCAGCGGGGCCCCGAGCCTGGCGAGACAGTCCTGGCGCGCCTGATCGGCATCCTGCCGGATCTGCCGGCTGAGGGCCTCCAGGCCGGGGAAGACCAGCTGGCGCCGCAGCAGCCGCAGGGGCTGCACCGTCAGCCGGGCACCCGCCAGCTCGAGGCGGCGGTCGAGCAGGTGCACCTCCACCGCCGAGGGCGCCTGGGGATCCACCGTGGGCTGGGGGCCGAGGTTCATCACCGCGGCCATCGGTTCGCTGCGGCCGTCGTCGCCCCCGTCCTCCCGCTCCCACCAGACGAGGGCGGCGTAGACGCCCTCCAGGGGCAGGAACTTGCGCCCGTCCACCTCCAGGTTGGCGGTGGGCCAGCCCAGCGTCCGGCCCAGCCCCCGGCCGCTCACCACCCGGCCATGGAAGCGGTAGGGACGCTCCAGCAGACGCTCGGCCTCGCCGATGTCCCCGGCGGCGAGGGCGCGGCGGATCCGGCTGCTGCTCACCCGCTCGGCCCCGTCCCAGAGCATCGGAACCACCCGCACATCGATGCCGAGGGAGGCTCCGATGCGCACCAGGGCGTCGGTGTCGCCGCTGCGATCCACGCCGAACCGGAAGTTGGTGCCCACGGCGATGCGCCGGGCCTGCAGCTGATCGGCCAGCACACGGCGCACGAACAGCTCCGGGCTGAGGGCCGCGAGGGCGCGGGTGAAGGGCACCAGCACGAGCTGGCGGATGCCGAGGGGTTCGAGCAGTTCGAGCTTCTCCTCGGGCAGATCGAGGCGCAGCCGGGGCTCACCGTGAAGCACCTCCCGGGGATGGGGCCAGAAGCTGACCACGGTGGGCACCAGCACCTCTCCCCCGGCGGCCTGCGCTTCGGTGACCGCGGCGATCACCCGCCGGTGTCCCTGATGCAGCCCATCGAAGCTGCCCAGGGCGATGGCGGTGGGGCGCAGGGCGTGGTGGGGGTCGTGGAGCGGGATCAACGGCGTGCGCCCTCGCCGCCAGGATCCTCCCATGGCAAGTTTGGGATCTCCGATCCCTCCGCGATGCTCGACCAGCTGGACCTGCAGCGCATGGCCGATGCCCTCCGCCGCATGGGCTGGGTGCGCTTCTGGGTTCAGCTGGCCCTCGGCGTGGTGGTGGTGGGGGTGCTGCTGTTCAACAACATCGGCGCACGCCTGATGGCCAACAGCCAGCGTTCCCTGGGACTGGGCCCCGGTCTGTCGGTGACCACCCTCTCGTTCCTGGTGCTGCTCTGGGGTCTGTGGCAGTCCTGGCTGGTGGTGCGCTGCGGACGCGCCCTGGCCAGCCCGGCGCGGCCCAGCAAGGGGGAAACCTCGCGGCTGGTGAAGCGGGGCCTGGTGGCCGATCTGATCGGCCTGACCCTGGCGGCGGTGGGTTACCAGTCGCTGGCGGGCAGCCTCTTCCTGCAGGCCTCCATGCAGGCCCCGGGCCTGTTCGGACCGATGGCGGTGCAGGGCTCCAGGGGACCGATCAGCACCTACCCGATCACCTCGATCGAGATGCTCTCGGTGCTCAGCAACACCCAGGTGCTCTTCGCCCACCTGATCGCCCTGATCATCAGCCTCTGGCTGCTGCAGCGGATCTACCGCAGGAGCTGATCGCTGCGCCCCAGGGCCTCCACGGCCGGCAGGCTGGCGATGGCGCCGCGCCAGAAGAGTTCCGGCTGCAGAGGGGTGAGCGAGGGACCGCCCTGCTGTACCCAGGCCACGTCGGTGGGCCAGTCGGCCGGACCGGCGCCGGTGCCTTCGAGATCGTCGACCACCTCGCCGGCCAACCAGTAATAGGTGCGGCCCCGGGGGTCGACCCGCTTCTCGAACTGGTCGATGTAGCGCCGCACCGCCGTGCGGCACCAGCGCAGGGGGGCGAGGGTATCCGCCGGCCGGGGGGAACGTTGAGGTTGAGCAGCAGACCCTCGGGCCAACCGGCCGCCAGCATCCGCTCGGCCACATCGAGGGCCAGGGCCGCGGCCGCCTCGAAGCGGCGCCAGTGGAAATCGGCACTGCTCACCGCCAGGGCCGGCAGTCCCTCGATCGTGCCCTCCATCGCCGCCGACACGGTGCCGGAGTAGAGAACGTCGGTGCCGAGGTTGGGGCCGTGGTTGATGCCGGAGAGCACCAGATCCGGGGGCTCCTCCATCAGCCGGAAGAGCGCGAGCTTGACGCAGTCGGACGGGGTGCCGCTGCAGGCCCAGGCGGTGACGCCGGCGGCGAACAGTTCATCGGCCCGCTCGGCCCGCAGGGGGGTCTGCAGGGTGAGGCCATGGCCGGTGGCGGACCGCTCCCGGTCGGGACAGACCACGGACACCCTGTGGCCCCGCGCGGCCGCCGCGGCCGCCAGGGCCTGGATGCCGTCGGCGAAGACCCCGTCATCGTTGCTGATCAGGATCCGGAGCGGTGCCATCGGCCCTGGGGAACGGAGCTGGCGGCAAGTTAGACGCTGCTGCCTACAGTCGCTTCCTCTCCTGATCCATACCGTGAGCGCCACCGTCAGCCTGCAGCAGCTCACCGACCAGCTGGAGCGCCTGGAAGCGGAGGCCGCCGCCGCCATCGCCGCCGCCGACGACGCCGCGGCCCTGGAGGATCTGCGGGTCGGCCTGCTCGGAAAGAAGGGGCGCCTGTCCGCCGTTCTTGGCGCTATGGGCCGTCTCCCCGGAGATGAGCGTCCGCTGGTGGGCCAGCGGGCCAACCGGCTCAAGGAGCAGGTGCAGCAGCTGCTCGGCGAGCGGCTCGAGGCCGTGCGCGGCGCCGCCATGGCCGAGCGTCTGGAGCGGGAGCGGCTCGACGTGACGGCGGCACCCAGCTACGTGCCGCCGGGCCATCGCCATCCGCTGCAGAGCACGATCGAGGAAATCATCGACATCTTCGCGGGCCTCGGCTACCGGGTGTCGGAGGGGCCGGAGATCGAGACCGACCACTACAACTTCACCGCCCTGAACATCCCGCCGCATCACCCCGCCCGGGACATGCAGGACACCTTCTACCTGGGGGGTGAGCGCCTGCTGCGCACCCACACCTCCCCGGTGCAGATCCGCCACCTGGAAAGCAATCCCCCGCCGGTCCGGGTGATCGCTCCCGGACGTGTCTATCGGCGCGACGCGGTCGATGCCACCCACTCGCCGGTGTTCCATCAGGTGGAAGTGCTCGCCCTCGACGAGGGTCTGGATTTCAGCCATCTGCGCGGCACCGTGACCACCTTCCTGCAGCAGTTCTTCGGTGACCTGCCGGTGCGCTTCCGGGCCAGCTACTTCCCCTTCACCGAACCCTCCGCGGAGGTGGACGTGCAGTGGCAGGGCCGCTGGCTGGAGGTGATGGGCTGCGGCATGGTCGACCCGGCGGTGCTCGAGGGGCTGGGCATCGATCCAGAGCGCTGGAGCGGCTTCGCGGCCGGCATCGGGGTGGAACGGGTCTGCATGGTGCGCCACGCCATCGATGACATCCGGCGGCTGTACAGCAGCGACCTCCGCTTCCTGGAACAGTTCTGATCCCCCCGCCGGCGTCCCCCCATAAACTCGATGGACCTCCCCGCCTGCGATCGGTGCCCCGGGTCGGACTGATCGTCAACGACGGCAAGGATCTGGCGATCAGCACCGCCGACCTGATCGAGAGGCGCCTCACCGCGGCCGGCCTTGAGGTGGCGCGGGTGAGCAGCTCCGGCGGCGTGGTGGGTTTCGCCAATCCCGACCAGCACCTGCGATCGAAGGGCTACGCCGCCTGCGTCCCCGCCAGCTTCGATGAGGAGATGGCCCTGGCGCTGGTGCTGGGGGGTGACGGCACCGTCCTCTCGGCCGCCCGCCAGACCGCCCCCATCGGCGTGCCGATCCTGACGATCAACACCGGCCATCTGGGCTTCCTGGCGGAGGCGTACCTGAAGGACCTCGACCAGGCCCTGGCCCAGGTGATGGCGGGGGAGTGGAGCGTCGAGGAGCGCTCCATGCTCGTGGTGAGCGTGATGCGGGGAGAGCAGCGGCGCTGGGAGGTGCTCTGCCTCAACGAGATGGCCCTGCACCGGGAGCCGCTCACCAGCATGTGCCATTTCGAGATCGCCATCGGCCGCCATGCGCCGGTGGACATCGCCGCCGACGGCGTGATCCTCTCCTCGCCCACCGGCTCCACCGCCTATGCCCTCAGTGCCGGAGGGCCTGTGATCACCCCCGACTGCCCGGTGCTGCAGCTCACCCCGATCGCCGCCCACTCCCTGGCCTCGCGGGCCCTGGTGTTCAGCGACCGGGAGCCGGTGACCGTGTTCCCCGCCACCCCCGAGCGGTTGATGATGGTGGTCGACGGCAGCGCCGGCTGCTACGTGTGGCCCGAAGACCGGGTGCTGGTGCGCCGCAGCGACCATCCGGTGCGCTTCGTGCGCCTGGCCGACCACGAGTTCTTCCAGGTGCTGCGCAACAAGCTCGGCTGGGGCCTGCCTCACGTGGCCAAGCCCGCCGGCAACCTCGGGGATGCACCGCTGTGACCGACGCCGCCACGGCCAAGACCGAACCGGCCACGGCCGAACGGACCACCGTGCTGCTGGTGGGCCCCGAGGCCGCGGGCCTGGCGCCGCGGCTGGAGGTGTCCGGCTACCGGCCGCTGGTGGGAGAGCCCGTCGGGGAGGAGCCCGCCATGACCGCCGTGGCGGCGGTGATCCTCTCGCCTGGGAGGGAGGAGCGGATACCGGAACTGCGCCGCAGGCTGGGCGCCCGCCCCTTCCTGCTGGGTATCGGCACGGACAGCGTCGAAGGCCGCAGCCACTGCCTGGACTGCGGCGCCGATGATTTCTGGCTGCCGAGCCTCGGCACCAGCGATCTGCTGACCCGGCTGCGCCTGCACCTGGGCACGGGCCGGCCCCGACCGGCCACCGCCGTGCCGGCCTCCGCCCTGCTGCAGGTGGCGGACCTGCGGGTCGACCCGGTGGCCCGCCAGGCCTGGCGTGGCCAACGCCAGCTCGGCCTGACTGCCCGGGAATTCCAGCTGCTCCTGCTGCTGCTCCGCCACCGGGGAACGGTGGTGAGCCGGGAGCGCATCCTCGAGGAGATCTGGTCCGACCAGGGCAGTGGAGCCAGCAACGTGATCGAGGTCTATGTCCGATACCTGCGCCAGAAGCTGGAGCAGGGGGGAGAGCGGCGGCTGATCCACACCCTGCGCGGGCGTGGCTACTGCCTCAGCGAGGGGCGCCCCCCCGCCGGATCCCTGCCATGAAACGCCTGCGCTGCCCCCTCCTGGCCCTCGCCGGCAGCCTGGCCCTGGTGGGCTGTGCCGTGGAGCCGGGGCGCTCCGGGGGGCCGCCCCAGTTCCTGCCCGTCACCGCCCAGTGGTGCCTGGAGGGTCCGCCGCCGGCCCGCTGCATCCGGCTGGAGGTGCCCCGGGGGGATCGCCAGTACGCCATGGGACTGCAGCTGCGGCCTCCCCTGCCGCCGTTGCGGGGCATGTGGTTCCCCTATGCGCCCCCGGCCCTGGCCCGGTTCTGGATGCACCGCACCCCGGAGCCCCTCGACATGCTCTTCATCCGTGACGGCCGGGTGATCGCCCTGGAAATAGCCGTTCCTCCCTGCATGAACCTGCCCTGCCGCAGCTACGGCCCCGACACGGCCGTGGACGGGGTGCTGGAGCTGGGGGCCGGCCAGGCCGCCGCCCTGGGCATCGCCGTGGGCACCCCCGTGAAGATCACGCCGCTGGAGGGAGCGCCCCCCTGAGCACCAGCACCGGGTTGAGAGGGGCCAGGCGGGTTCCCTCCGACAGGGGCGCGCCGCGCCAGGCCTGGAGCTGGGTCATGGACACCTCCAGGCCGGCCCCCTCCAGCTGGGAGCGCAACGGACCCAGCGCTTCCAGGGTGGCCAGGGGCAGCACCAGTCTGCCGCCCGGCCGCAGCCGGACCAGCACCGCCTCCAGCAGACCGCGGCGGCCCTTCCCGCCGCCGCCCACCAGCACCCGGTCCGGATCGGGCAGGCCCGCCAGGACAGCCGGGGCTTCCCCCTCCAGGACCCCCGCGGGCCGCACCCCCAGCCGCCCGGCGTTGGCGGCGATCAGGGCGGCGGCGCCGGCCCTGCGCTCCACCGCCCAGAGCGCCAGAGAGGGTCGCAGCCGCAGGGCCTCGAGCCCCACCGAGCCCACGCCGGCGCCGATGTCCCAGAGCACCCCCCGCTCGGGCAGGTCCAGGTCGGCCAGCAGCTGGACACGCACCTCCCGCTTGGTCATCAGCCCCGGCTGATCGGGATGCTGCAGCCAGAGGCCGTCGGGGATGCCGAACAGGGGCAGCTCCTCCGCCGGGACCGGGGTTGGATCGGCGGCGATCAGCAGCACCAGGTGCAGCGGATCGAGATCCGCCGGCAGGGGGTCCGCCGGAGCCAGCCGCAGCATGCGCTCGCAGGGATGGCCCAGCCGCTCGCCGAGCCAGACCTGATAGGCCGCCTCCAGCCCGGACGCCCGCAGGATCCGGCGTACCTCCTCCGCCCCTCCCCGGGCGGGATCGGTCAGCACCGCCAGGGCGGCCGGCCGCTGCTGCAGCCGTGCCGCCAGCGGCTCCGGATCGCGGCCGTGCAGGCTGATCCAGGAGGCGTCCTGCCAGGGGCGGCCGAGGCGGGCGAAGGCCAGCTGCAGGGACGTGGGGGCCGGATGGAAGCGGATCCGCTCGGGGGGAAGGTGCTGGAGCAGCAGGCGACCGATGCCGAACCAGAGGGGATCGCCGCTGGCCAGCAGCACCACCCGCTCCCCTGCGGCGAGGCCCTGCCTGAGCCGCGGCAGCAGCTGTTCCGGACGGTCGCTCGCGAGCAGTTCCGGGGCCGACCGACCCGCGCGCCAGGTCGCCAGATCCTCCAGGAGGCGCCGGGGGGCCGCCACCAGATCGGCCTGGAGCATCTGCTCCTGCCGGTGGCGGGAGAGGCCCGCCACCCCGGCGGCATCGGTGCCGATCACCTCCAGCAGCGAACCCTCCAGCCGTGCCCCTGCGCCACTGCTGGCCATGATGCTCCCGAGGCGCCTGCCAAGCCCCGCCCCCAGCCCCTGCCATGAGTGATCGACGCCAGCGGATCCACGCCCTGGTGCTGGCCCTGCTGGCCCACCAGGACGATCTCGAACTGCTCGATGACGAGAGGGGCGGCGCGGGCGGTGGTCTCCTGGCCGGCAGCGCGGACACCGGCAGCTGGCTGGAGCGCAACCGCCGGGTGGTGCAGCGCTATCAGTCGCTGGTGCGCAGTGCCATCACCCTCGATGCCCTGATCGAGCAGGAGCTGGGCAACGATCAGCTCTCGGGCGGCTGACCTCGGCGAGTGGCGGTGGACCTGGGGGTGGCCTGGTCCTCGAGGAACGCCATCAGCCGGGGGTAGAGCAGCAGGGCCCCGGCGTTGGTGAGATGGGTGCCATCGCTGTAGAGGAGGGCATCCCCCCGGTGGGTGGAGCAGAAGGACACCCCTGGCGGACAAATGCTGTCGAACGGCCTGAACAGCGCCGTGCCAGGGGTCGTCGCCACGAGCTGCTCGAGGAACCGGAGCAGGGGAGCGACGCGCTCGATCTGCTGCTGTCGGGAGACCCGCTGCGACCGGCACTGGGGAGCCAGGGCCCAGGCTGGACGGAACCACTCCCGCTGACAGAGGGTCAGCGGCCCGGTGATCATGTTGTCCGGGAACACGGGCATCGGCCCCACGATGATCAGGCCGGCGCCCCTCTGGCGCAGGGCAGCGGCCAGGGTGCGAATGGCCGCCGTGTAGGAACTCTCCGCACGGCGGCGCTGCCGGCCCTGCAGCCGGTCGAAGTAGCCGCCGAGATTGGAGACCAGGATGAGGCGATCTCCCGGTGCCAGGCGGGGCAGCAGGCGCTCCATCTGAAGGTCCGCGTAGGACCGGCAGAGGCGGTAGCGCTCCAGGGCGTCCCGCCCCTCACTCCAGGGCGAGAAGTGGGGCACCGGGCATCCTCCCCGGGCCTGGAAGGCCACGTTGAAGCGACCACTGGCCAGGAGCTTCCCACCGAGCGGAATCAGCATGTGGGTGAGACTGTCTCCCTCGAAATGGAGGGTGGGCCGGCCGGATCCCATCCGGGCCAGGCAGCGTTCGGGGCGATCCTGGCCGGGGAGAGGATCCGTCGGTTCCTGGAAGCAGTGCACCGTGTCGACGGTGGTCCCGTCGATGCGCTTCATGTTGACCGTGCCGCTGAGGCCCTCGCCCCTGTGGCCGAGGAAGAGGCGGCCCATCAGCGGACCCTGGAGAGCCACACTGGCGATGGAGGCCAGCAGCGTCATCGCCGGGTAGGCCAGAGCGGCGCCTCCCATCGCGGGAAGGACCGGGTGGCCGTAGCGGAACCGGCATTCGAGCTGGTAGGAGAGTGCCGTGGCCAGGGTGATCATTACCAGGATCGGCAGCAGGGTCAGGGCGGAGACGCCGACCGTCCAGCGGGCCAGCACGATCACCGGCCAGTGCCAGAGGTAGAGCGAATAGGAGGACACCCCGATCCCCAGGGAGAGCGGATGGCAGAGCCACCGGCCGATGCCGCTGCCGGCCTGCAGCACGATCAGCAGGGCCACCGTCAGCGCCGTGATCCCCAGGGTGGTGGCCAGCCGCCAGCGCTCCGGCAGCAGCAGCAGCGCCAGTAGGCCCAGCAGCGCCAGGAAACTCAGCAGACCTCGCCACCGGCCCAGGGCCAGCCGCTGGCCGAGATCCCGGGCACTGCCGCTGCCGCGGTGGATCAGGTAGGCGCCGCAACCCGCCGTGAGCTCCCAGAACCGGGCCGGCGTCAGGAAGAAGGCACGCTCCGGGCTACCCCGGA
Source organism: Cyanobium sp. CACIAM 14 (assembly GCA_000708525.1). Classification (GTDB taxonomy): domain Bacteria; phylum Cyanobacteriota; class Cyanobacteriia; order PCC-6307; family Cyanobiaceae; genus Cyanobium. The sequence goes on along the minus strand of JMRP01000003.1, from coordinate 96,210 downwards.
GACTCAGGCCCAGGTAGAGCGCCAGGGATGCCGCAAGCAGCACGATGCCGAGGATCTTCAGCCGACGCAGACCCGGGCGATCGGCCGCCTTCACCCCCAGACCGCAGACCAGCAGAACCGCTGGCCAGACCAGATAAAATTGTTCCTCGACACCCAGCGACCAGGTGTGCATGAACACATTGAAGTGGGTGTCGCTGGCGAAATAGTTGGATCCCTGCCTCAGCAGATAAAGATTGGAAACTCCGAAGAGGGCAGCGGTCCCTGTCCGCATCACCGGCGCGAAGAAATCATCCAGCGGGGAGACGAACAGGGAGAAGAGCACCGAAACGACCGTAACGTTGACTACCAAGGCCGGTAGCAGACGCCGGATCCTGCGTTGATAGAACCCCTTCAGAAACTGCCATCGATCGACGTCCTGCCGGGCCAGCAGGGAGGAGGTCACGACGTACCCCGAGATCACGAAGAAGATGTCCACCCCCAGAAATCCACCCGGCAGCCAGCGGGCGTCGAGATGGTTGATCAGCACGGCGATCACAGCCACGGCCCGAAGCCCGTCGATCTCTGGGCGGTAGGCCCTGGACCGTTGCTGCGGCCAGAGGTCCGCTCCCGAATGTGGCGCCAAGGGGTTCAAGCCGCAGCAACGACTGGGGGCACGTTAAAGATGGTTTCGCCGGCCTTCCGCTGTTCGGCATCGCCAGGGCCAGCCGCCGCACCGCCCGCCGGCCTCTGACAAGCTGGGGGCCACCTTCAGCAGCCCGATGCCGCCGTTCGGCCTCTCCGCCCTCCGGAACCTGGGCCGCAGCGGCCCCGCAGGGTGGCAGGCCCCCGCCGCCAGCTGGCAGCGGCCCTTCGGCCTCGGCTGGGAGACCCCCTACACGGTCCGCTACGCCAGCAACATCGACGACGGCCCCAACCACGGCATGCCGCTGGGCGGGTTTGGCGCCGGCTGCATCGGTCGTGCCCCCGACGGCAGCTTCAATCTCTGGCACCTCGATGGGGGGGAGCACTGGTTCGGGGTGATTCCCGACTGCCAGTTCGCCCTGTTCGAGAGCGACGGAACCGGCCGCCGCGCCCATGCCCTGGCCACCGCCCCGGTGGGCGATGCCACCAGGGGCGACACCCCCGGGAAAGGCGGGGGGCCGCCGCCGCTCGGCGCCTGGCAGTGGTATCCCGCCAGCACTCCCGAGCGCAGCACCGGCACGGTGGCGGCCCGCTATCCGGTGTGTGCCTGGAACCACACCGGCGTCTTCACCGCCGAGGTGAGCGCGGAAGCCTTCAGCCCCATCCTGCCGGGCGACTACCTGCGCACCAGTTACCCGGTGGCGGTGTTCCGCTGGAGCCTGCGCAACCCCGGCGACGCGCCGCTCGATCTCTCCCTGCTGCTGAGCTGGCGCAACACCGTCGGCTGGTTCACCAACACCGATCCGGCGGCGACGGTGCACTTCCGCGACGACGGCAGCCCCGAGCACAACTACGTGCCGGCGATCGGCGCCACCGAAGGCCAGCGCAACCGCTGCGTGGAGGCTCCGGGGCTGCGCGGCATCCTGCTGGAGGGCATGCCCTCCGACCCGATCGGCGAAGGCCAGGGGCAGTGGTGCCTGGCCGTGCCCGACGCCGCCACCCCCGGCATGGAGGCGGTGGAGGTGTTCCGCTGCAGCCGCTGGGATCCCAGCGGCACCGGGGCGGAGCTCTGGGAGCCCTTCAGCCGTGACGGCTCGATCCCCGAGAGCGACAACGACCGCCGCAGCCGCGCCCACGACCCCGCCAGCGCCGCCCTGGCCGTGCGCTGCCGGCTGCAACCGGGGGAGAGCCTCGAGATCCCCGTCGTCATCAGCTGGGACCTGCCGGTGACGGCCTTCGCCAGCGGCAGCCGGGCCCTGCGGCGCTACACCGATGTGTTCGGGGCGGGCGGCGACAACGCCGCCGCCATCGCCGCCGAGGCGCTGCGCGACTGGCGTCAGTGGCGCGAGGCGATCGAGGCCTGGCAGGCGCCGGTGGTGGGGCGTCACGACCTGCCGGAGCCCCTGCGCATGGCCCTGCTGAACGAGCTCTACGACCTGGCCAGCGGCGGCAGCCTCTGGACGGCGGCCAGCCCGGAGGATCCGGTGGGGGGCTTCGGTGTGCTCGAGTGTCTCGACTATGCCTGGTACGAAAGCCTGGACGTGCGGCTCTACGGCTCCTTCGCCCTGCTGCAGCTCTGGCCCGAACTGGACAAGGCCGTGCTGCGCAGCTTCGCCCGCGCCATCCCCGCCGCCGATCCCACGCCCCGGCCCATCGGCTGGTACTTCACCCAGGGGCGCGGCCGGGTGGAGGCCCCCCGCAAGCTGGCCGGCGCCACCCCCCACGACCTGGGCGCCCCCAACGAGCGTCCCTTCGAGGCCACCAACTACACCGCCTACCAGGACTGCAACCTCTGGAAGGACCTGGCCAGCGATTTCGTGCTGCAGGTCTGGCGGACCTACACCCTGGCTCCCACAGGAACGGATATCCGTTTCCTGGCGGACTGCTGGCCGGCGGCGGTGACCGCCCTGGAGTACCTCAAACGCTTCGATGTCAACGACGACGGTCTGCCTGACAACGGCGGCGCCCCCGACCAGACCTTCGACGACTGGCCCCTGCAGGGAGTGAGCGCCTACTGCGGCGCCCTCTGGATCGCCGCCCTGGAGGCGGCTCTGGCCATCGGCCAGCGGCTGCAGCTGGAGCTGGGGCTCGACACCGCCGAGGAGCAGCGGCGCTTCGGCCTCTGGCTGGAGCAATCGCGGCGCCACTTCGATGCCCTGCTCTGGAACGGGGAGTACTACGCCATCGATGCCGGCAGCGGCACGCCGGTGGTGATGGCCGACCAGCTCTGCGGGGACTTCTACGCCCGGCTGCTGGGGCTGCCGGCGGTGGTGGCCGAGGAGCGGGCCCTCTCCGCACTGGAGGCCATCCGCCAGGCCTGCTTTGCCGCCTTCGAGGGAGGGCGGCTGGGAGTGGCCAACGGCCTGCGCCGCGATGGCACCCCCCTCGATCCCAAGGGCACCCATCCACTCGAGGTGTGGACCGGGATCAACTTCGGGCTGGCGGCCTACTACCGGCTGATGGGTCAGAGCGACACCGCCTTCGCCATCACCACTGCAGTGGTGCGGCAGATCTACGAAGGCGGGCTGCAGTTCCGCACCCCCGAGGCAATCACCGCCGCCCGCACCTACCGCGCCTGTCACTACCTGCGGGCCATGGCGATCTGGGCGCTCTGGGCCACCCACACCGGCTGGCAGCCGATCCCGGGAGCGGACCGCCTGCCATGAGCTGGCCGCGCGCCTGGGGCCTAGGCACGCCGCGGGCGGCAGCGATGCTGAGCCTGTCGGTGGCCCTCGCTGCCGCCCTGCTCCTGGGGCGGCCGGCGCCGGCCGCCGCCATGCTGCATGCCCATCCCGATCCCGTCACCGCCACCGGCGTGGTGCGCAGCCTCGAGAGCCTGCGGGACCTGGACCAGCGCAGCTGGCAGGTGGTGGCCTACCGGGAGGGACCACCCGGTGGCCCCCTGCGCCTGCGGATCGTGGGCTACCCAGGCAGGGTGCGGATCGACCATCCAACCCCCCTTCTGGTCAGCAGCGGCCGCCGTCTCTGGGAACTGGCCGACCTGACGCTCGCCAGCCCCAAGCTGGCGGGGGACAGCCGGGCGGCCGCGGCCGAGTTCGATCTGGCTCCGCTGCTGGCGGATCTGAGCCGGGACCGGCCCCTGCGTCTTGAGTTGCCGGGCGTGTTCACCACGTTGCCCGTGCCTCCCTATGTGGTGGCCGAATGGCGCAGTCTTCCCGCCTGGCAGGAGCCTCCCCCGGGCCGGCGGTGAACGCTCCCGCCGCCTCACCCTGGCTGCCCTGGATGCGGCGGGCCCTGCAGCTGGCCGCCCTGGGCGATGGGCGCACCAGCCCCAACCCCCTGGTGGGCGCCGTGGTGCTCGACGCCGGAGGGCGCCTGGTGGGAGAGGGCTTCCATGCCCGTGCCGGTGGCCCCCATGCGGAGGTGGGTGCCCTGGCGCAGGCAGGAGATCGGGCCCGTGGCGGCACCCTGGTCGTGACCCTCGAACCCTGCTGCCACCAGGGGCGTACCCCGCCCTGCAGCGCGGCGGTGATCGCCGCCGGCATCCGGCGGGTGGTGCTGGCCATGGCCGATCCCCATCCCCTGGTGGCCGGTGGCGGCATCGCCCGGCTGAGGGCGGCGGGCCTGGAGGTGATCGAAGGCGTGGCCGAAGACGAGGCCCGCCGGCTCAACCGGCCCTTCCTGCACCGGGTCGCCAGCGGCCGGCCCCTGGGAGTCCTCAAGTGGGCCATGAGCCTCGACGGCCGCACGGCCCTGCCCAACGGCGCCAGCCAGTGGATCAGCGGCCAGGCGGCTCGCGGCTGGGTGCATCGGCTGCGCGCCCGCTGCGATGCGGTGATCGTGGGAGGGGGCACCCTCCGCTCCGACGACCCCCTGCTCACCAGCCGGGGGCTGCGCCATTCCGAACCGCTGCGCGTGGTGCTCAGCCGCAGCCTCGACCTGCCGCCCCAGGCCCGCCTCTGGAGCCATGAGGCCCCCACCCTGCTGGCCCATGGGCCCGGGATTCCGGCTCAGAAGCACGCTCTGCTGGAGCAGCTGGCCGCACGGGGGGTGACGATCGCGGCCCTGCCGGCCTGTGAGCCGGCCGCGCTGATGGAGGAGCTCGCGAGGAGGGGCTGCAACCGGGTGCTCTGGGAATGCGGGCCGGAGCTGGCCACTGCCGCGCTGCGCCAAGGCTGCATCCAGCAGCTGGCGGCCGTGATCGCGCCGAAGCTGCTCGGGGGCCTGCCGGCCGGGACGCCCCTGGGAGACCTGGGTCTGGAGCAGGTCTCCGAGGGGCGTCCATGGAGCCATGGGCTCCTGTCCAGGATCGGCGACGATCTGGTCTGGGAACTCTCCGCGCCTGCGGAGCCCCGGGGGTGAGCTGGGCTTGCCGCGCTCAGAGGTCGCGAAGCACCGGCTCGAGAAGACCGGGATCGAACCGGAAATCGGCGAACTGCAGCTCGGGATAGGGGAGCTCATGCGCCGGCCTGGACTCCGGAACCCCGAACAAGCGATGGACCCTGGCGCCCAGAGCCTGGGCCACCGCAGCCACGTAACCGTCGCCGTTGGCGGTGATTTCGATGTAGTGCTCCAGTCGTTCAGCCCAGAGGAGGTTGACGGCGTGGGCCCCCTGGGACGCCAGCACGATCCGGGCGGATGCCAGCCGGCGGATCTGCTCCTCCAGCGGAAGCTCGCCGGGAAACAAGACATCGAGGCCGGGGAAACGGCGTCTGAGCCGGTCGACGAGCTCCTGCCAGTTGACGAGCTGGCGGCAGTCGCTGGGGGAACGCAGCAGCAGCACCACCTCCGCCCCCCTGGCCGCCGGTCCGAGTGAGTGCCGCAGCCGAGCGGCCAGTTCCTGCAGCAGGTCTGGCTGCAGAAACCCCGACGGAAGCAGCCTCATGACCTCCACCCGGCGGACCCTCAGCAGGGACTGGGGCGGGGCGAGGGCGATCTCCTGGCGGAATCCCGCCCGGCGCAGGATCTCCCTCCCGGATCGGGACCCGATCGTCAGGCGAGGAAAGGCTGCAAGGCGTCTCTCGAAGGCCAGCAGGGAGCTCGCCACCTCCACCAGGAAGTGGGCGTAGTTGCTCTGGTTGCGCTGCAGGGCGACGAAGGAGTCCTCGATCCTGTGGAACCTGGGCCCCACCGCCAGTCGGTCTCCGCAGCCGGAGGACACCTCCTGGGCGGCCGACCGGTCGGCGCAGAGCGCGATCAACCCGCTCCAGGTGTTGAGCAGCCAGCCCCGGTCGATCGCGTAGGAGCAGATCCGCGCCTCCTCGCCCCGCGAGCTGACCAGGGACTCGAACAGCCTCCGCCCCTCGGAGGGGCTGAAATAGAACGACGTGCCGGGGTTGGCCGGATCGTGCTGCCACCAGTGGCCGTCCCGGACCAGCACGCTGTGGCTGGGCAGGGAGGACGCCACTGGAAGCCAGTGTCGGGCCTGGGCCCATTCCTGCAGGGACCAGCGCATCCGGGTGGCGCGCACCAGACAGCCTGCGGGCAGGCGCGCCAGCCTGTTGCGGATCCCGGTCATGGAGCGGGGCCGGTGGAGGGATGGGGATGGAAGGGGCATCCGCCGGCCTGGGCGTCCCAGTCTGATTGCGCTGGAAGGGTCCCGACGGGCATCAGATCAGCTCCGGGTGGCGGGGATCGCCCTTGAAGGGTCCCTCCACGTCACGGGTGATCCAGCCGCCATAGAAACCGCCGGGCTGGGGGATCACCTGTTCCCCGTCCAGCCAGCAACCGTCCATCAGGCCCGGGTAGCAGGCCAGCCAACCGGCCAGGGGGGCGAAGGCCGGGGTGGGCGAGGGGTAGCTCCACACCGCCCGGCGCCGCCGCTCCTCGGCGCCACCAGCCTCGGCCGCCACCAGATCGAAGTAGCGCGCCAGGCCCTTCCATTCACAGAAACTCGAGCCGGCAACCGGCTCCAGCAGGGTCAGATCGACGTCCTCTGGGCGGAAGTAGAAGACGGGGGGATGGAACGTCTCGAGCACCCGCAGGCTGTGGCGGGTGTCGCACCACACGCGGCCCAGGGCCTCCACACGTACGTGCCGGGTGCAGGGCACCAGGGCCGGCGGGCGCGGGTAGTCGGCCGCACGCTCCACCATGGCGCTCAGCCGGGAATGAAGTGGCGCAGCCGGCGGGCCTCCTCACCGGCCCGCGCCTGCAGTTCCTCGTCGCTGAGGCTGGCCTCGGCCCGTTGCTGGGCGGCGATCACATCGGCCTCCTCGACGGCGAAGCCGGCGCCGCGGGCGAGGGCCAGGAAGGTCTCCAGATCGGGGGGGTCGCTGCTGTCGTGCAGCCGGCGATCGAGGGCGGCATCCCCCCTGGCATGGGCCAGGAAGGCGTCCAGCTGTTCGAGGCTCATCGGATCGCCGTGCAGGGACCTCCTGTTTAGCCGCCGGCGGTCTCACCCGGAGGATGAGCCAGCAGATCCAGCTGCTGAAGGGCGGTCTCCCCCGGCAGCCGCTCCAGCTTCACCGCCTCCCAGGCGGCCGGGTCCCAGGGCGCCATCAGGGGCTCAAGGGCCCGCAGCGCCGGCCCATCGACGGACTCCAGCCAGGCCTCCTCGAGCCCGTCGGGAATGACCACCGGCATGCGGTCGTGCACCCGGGCCAGCAGGTCGTTGGGGGCGGTGGTGAGCACCACGCAGGACTCGAGTTCCCCGCCGTCCCTTCCCAGCCAGCGGTCCCAGAGCCCGCCGAGCCAGAAGGTCCGCCGGTCCCGGCGGCGGAAGAGCCAGGGCTGCTTGAAGGGATGGCCGTCCACCGTTCGCGGCTGCCATTCAAAGAAGCCATCGGCGGGGATCAGGGCGCGGCGGTGGCGCCAGGCGCCGCGGAAGAAGGGTTTCTCCGCCACCGTCTCGCTGCGGGCGTTGATGGGCCGGCGAGTCGTCCGAGGGTCCCGCGACCAGTCGGGCACGAAGCCCCAGAGCGCCAGGGCCACCTGGAGCTGCCCGTGCTCCTGACGCTGCAGCAGTACCGGTTCGCCGGGCCGCACCTGGGGGCGGGGGGCGAAGTGCTCCGCCAGCCCCGGTGGCAGCGGGCCCCGCAGCCGCGGCAGCAGCTTGTCGAGAGAGGTGGTGAGGGAGTAACGGCCGCACATGAGGCAGGGGCGTCCGGCGGGGCAGAGGGCGGTGGGGGGCGGGGCGTTCGGTTCTCCCGACCCTGGGCCGAATCGGAGCGTGGCGACCAGACCTAGCTTGGGCCCACTCGATGGTGTTCCCCGCATGCCCATCCGCCAGGACGACAACCGCCCCACCCGGCGCTTCGGCCTCGTCAACATTCTCCTGATCGGCTTCGGCGTGCTGCTGCTCTTCAGCAACTTCCTGCCCAATCCGGCGATGCAGGTGCCGCGGGTGCCCTATTCCCTCTTCATCGATCAGGTGAACGACGGCAATGTGAAACGGGCTTACATCACCCAGGACCAGATCCGTTACGAGCTGACCAAGCCCCCGGAGGAGGGGGCCCCCACGGTGCTCTCCACAACGCCGATCTTCGACATGGATCTGCCCCAGCGGCTGGAGCAGCACGGGGTGGAGTTCGCCGCCGCCCCGCCGAAGCGACCCAGCTTCATCACGACGGCCCTGAGCTGGGTGGTGCCGCCGCTGATCTTCATCCTGGTGCTGCAGTTCTTCGCCCGCCGCTCCATGGGCGGTGCCCAGGGCGCCCTGAGCTTCACCAAGTCGAAGGCCAAGGTCTACGTGCCCGACGAGGAATCCCGGGTCACCTTCGCCGACGTGGCGGGCGTGGATGAGGCCAAGGCCGAACTCACCGAGATCGTCGATTTCCTCAAGACGCCCCAGCGCTACATGGACATCGGCGCCCGCATTCCCAAGGGGGTGCTGCTGGTGGGTCCGCCGGGCACGGGCAAGACCCTGCTCTCCAAGGCCGTGGCCGGAGAGGCCGGCGTGCCGTTCTTCATCATCTCCGGCTCGGAGTTCGTCGAACTGTTCGTCGGCGCCGGTGCCGCCCGGGTGCGGGACCTCTTCGAGGAGGCCAAGAAGAAGGCGCCCTGCATCATCTTCATCGACGAACTCGACGCCATCGGCAAGAGCCGTTCCGGCTCGATGGGCGTGGTCGGCGGCAACGACGAGCGGGAGCAGACCCTCAACCAGCTGCTCACCGAGATGGATGGCTTCACCGCCCAGGACAAGCCGGTGATCGTGCTGGCGGCCACCAACCAGCCGGAGACCCTCGATGCCGCCCTGCTGCGGCCGGGCCGCTTCGACCGTCAGGTGCTCGTCGACCGTCCCGACCTTTCCGGCCGCAAGAAGATCCTCGACATCTATGCCAAGAAGGTGAAGCTGGCCGAGGGAGTGGACATGGATCGGATCGCCCAGGCCACCAGCGGCTTCGCCGGCGCCGACCTGGCCAACCTGGTCAACGAGGCCGCTCTGCTGGCCGCCCGCTCCTACCGCACCGCCGTGGAACAGGGTGACCTCAACGAGGCCATCGAGCGGGTGGTGGCGGGCCTGGAGAAGAAGAGCCGCGTGCTCCAGCCCGACGAGAAGAAGGTGGTGGCCTATCACGAGGTGGGCCACGCCATCGTGGGACACCTGATGCCGGGCGGCAGCAAGGTGGCCAAGATCTCGATCGTGCCCCGCGGCATGGCCGCCCTCGGCTACACCCTGCAGCTGCCCACCGAGGAGCGCTTCCTCAATTCCAAGGAGGATCTCGAAGGCCAGATCGCCACCCTGCTGGGGGGCCGCTCCGCCGAGGAGGTGGTGTTCGGCGAGATCACCACGGGCGCCGCCAACGATCTGCAGCGGGCCACCGACATCGCCGAGCAGATGATCGGCACCTACGGCATGAGCGAGACCCTCGGCCCCCTGGCCTACGACAAGCAGGGCGGCAGCCGGTTCCTGGGCGGCCCCGCCAATCCCCGCCGCGCCGTGAGCGATTCCACCGCGCTGGAGATCGACAGGGAAGTGCGCGCCCTGGTGGACCGGGCCCATGAACGGGCTCTGGCGATCCTGCGCCACAACCGCGACCTGCTCGAGAGCATCTCCCAGAAGATCCTCGAGAAGGAGGTGATCGAGGGCGAGGAGCTCAAGCAGCTGCTGGCCTCCAGCACCCTGCCCGAAGCGGCCGTGCTGGAGCGCGTCGCCGCCTGATCCGGCTCCGCATCCCAGCCAGGCCGCCGGGGCCGTGTCACCCCCACGCCCGAGCCCCCTGAGGATCCAGCAGGCCCTCACCGCCCTGCTGATCCTCTTTCTGCTGGCGGGGGCGGTTCGGGGTCTCGGCGAGGGCTATTCCTACTGGTCGGACGAACTCTGGTCGGTATCGGCGAGCCGGGCCGACTGGGGCGTGATGCTGCGGGACTGGCTGCTGCCCGACACCCACCCGCCCCTCTACCAGGCCCTGCTCAAGCTCTGGATCGCTCTCGCCGGCAGCGGCGAGAGCGCCACCCGATCCCTGAGCGTCCTGATGGCTGCCGCGAGCCTGGTGGCCATGGCCCTGTTCAGCTCGGGCCGTGGGGCGGGGCGCCGGCTGGTGAGCGTGGCTTTCCTGGGAACCAGCCCGGCCTTTCTCTTCTACTCCCAGGAAACCCGCAGCTACGCCACCTCCCTGGCGTTCTCGGCCGTGATGCTGGGGGCGGCGCTGCAGCTGCGCCAGCGGGCCCTGGCCGCCCTGCCCAGGCGGCCGCCGCCGGATCGCACGGAGACCTCTCTCCGAGACCTCTTCGTCCTCTCCTGTCTGCTGCTCTCGCTCACCCACTACCTCTCGGCGCTGTTCGTCCTGGTGGTGCTGGCCGCGGCCACCGCCGAGGGACTGATCCTGCGGCGGCGCCGGCAGGCGCTGCCGCTGCTGGCCGCCCTGCTGGCCTGGCCCCTGGTCCACCTGCTGGGCAGTTCCTTCAGCAACAAGCTGGAGCGGCTTGACTGGATCCGGGTGACGCCGATCAGCGGCACCCTCTCCGAGTTCCTGGCGGGCACCCTGCCGCTGCTGATCCCGGCCCGGGTCGGTCCGGCAGGGTGGCTGCTGATCGCCACGGCGCTGGCCACCGCCGTGGTGTTCGCCGTCACTGCATGGCGATGCCGGCCCCCCCTGCCAGCTCCCCCAGGCCCCGAGGCCGGGGAGGTGCGCTTCCTGCTGCTGGTGATCGCCGCCTTCCTGGGGGTGATGGTGGCGCTCGATCCGATCAAGCCCCTCTCCCAGGCCCGCTACTTCATCGTGGTGCTGCCCGCCCTGGCCTGGCTGAGCGGAGATGGCTGGGAACTCAGCCGCCGCTGCGGGCGGGCACGGCGCGGCGCCCTGGCCGCCATGGTGGCGGTGGCGCTGCTGCTCCAGTGGCAGATCGGAGTGCGGGAGCTGGCCCGGAAACGAACGCCGCTGCAGGACTACAAGGCCATGGCCGCGTTCGTGACCCGCAGCGGCGTCTGCCGGGAGGGCTGCTGGGGACACGGCTGGCCCCTGGAGACGCTCAGCCCCCTCTACTTCCCCCCCGACAGCCTGCGCCCCTGGCCCGGCGGGCCGCAGGCGGCCGCCTTCCCCCTGACGCGCCCGTTCCTGGGCTTCCACGGGGCCCGCGACGCACTGCCCAAGCTGCGCGCCGCCAATCCCGCCTTCGCCTGCTGGGAAGCGCCGGGGGCCTGGCGCACGGCCCCCTTCCTGCTGCTGCCGCCCACGAGCCGCGCCCAGCCCGCCTTGGCGGGCCTGCGCCCCTGCCCCCCTTGACGTGGGGGGGGTCGATCTCGCATAAGGGTTCTTTGGGAAGTGGGCCGATGGTGTCCCTCTCCGCCCCGCTGGGCCCGCTGGTGGGCCGCGACCTGCTCTCGTCGGCCGACCTCGACGGCCCCCAGACCCTCGCCCTGCTGGAGCTGGCCCGCCAGCTGAAGAGCGGCGAGCGCACCATCCAGCTGCCTGGCAAGGTGCTGGGGCTGATCTTCTCGAAGGCCTCCACCCGCACCCGGGTGAGTTTCATCGTGGCCATGGCCCGCCTGGGCGGGCAGACCATCGATCTCAACCCGGCGGTGAGCCAGGTGGGCCGGGGCGAGCCGATCGCCGACACGGCCCGGGTGCTGAGCCGCTACTGCGATGCCCTGGCGATCCGCACCTTCGCCCAGGAGGATCTGGCCGACTACGCCCACTGGGCCTCGATCCCGGTGATCAACGCCCTCACCGATCTGGAGCATCCCTGCCAGGCCCTGGCCGACGTGCTCACGATCCAGGAGCGCTTCGGGCACGGGGCCACGGATCTGGCCGGGCTCACCCTGGCCTACGTGGGCGACGGCAACAACGTGGCCCACTCCCTGATGCTGATCGGCGCCCTGCTGGGGATGGAGGTCCGCATCGGCACCCCCGACGGTTTCGGCCCGAACCCCGCGGTGGTGGAGCAGGCCCGGGCGCTGGCCGGTGGGCGCTGCAGCATCGGCGTGCTGCAGGAGCCACTGGCAACGGTGCGCGGTGCCCATGTGCTCTACACGGATGTGTGGGCGTCGATGGGCCAGGAGGAGGAGCAGTCCCAGCGGGAGCAGGCCTTCGCCGGCTGGTGCCTCGACGAGGACCTGCTGGCCGAGGCCGATCCGCGGGCGATCGTGCTCCACTGCCTGCCGGCCCACCGCGGCGAGGAGATCAGCGCCGGGGTGATCGAGGGCGCGGCCAGCCGGGTGTTCGATCAGGCGGAGAACCGCCTGCACGTGCAGCAGGCCCTGCTGGCCACCCTGCTGGGAGGCGCGGCCGACTGAGCACCCGGCGGGAGTGGACAAAGGGCCCGCGGGGTGGCAGAAAGGGGCTGGTTCATCCGTACTGCCCGTGATCGCCGCCCAGCAGGACCTCACCGATGCCCAGCGGGAGCTCTACGACTGGCTGGCGGACTACATCGGCAGCCACCGCCACAGCCCTTCGATCCGCCAGATGATGCAGGCCATGGGCCTGCGCTCGCCGGCGCCGATCCAGAGCCGCCTGCGCCATCTGCAGCAGAAGGGCTGGATCACCTGGCAGGAGGGTCAGGCCCGCACCCTGCAACTGCTGGGCGAGAGCCGTGCGGGCATCCCGGTGCTCGGCGCCGTCGCCGCCGGTGGCCTGGTGGAAACCTTCGACGACGTGCAGGAGCGCCTCGACCTTGCTCCCGTGCTCGACACCCGCGGCCTGTTCGCCCTCACGGTCAATGGCGACTCGATGGTGGACGCCCACATCGCCGACGGGGACGTGGTGCTGATGGAGCCCGTGAGCGACCCCTCCCGCCTGCGGGAGGGCACGATCGTGAGCGCCCTGGTGCCGGGCAGCGGCACCACCCTGAAGCACTTCCACCGCCAGGGCAGCCAGGTGCGCCTGGAGGCCGCCAACCCCGCCTACGAGCCGATCCTGGTGCCCGCCGACCAGGTGAGCGTGCAGGGGAAACTGGTGGCGGTGTGGCGCCAGGTGTGAGGGCCACGGGGGGCGGACCGGCCGCGATGTAAGCTCCTCAGGCACCGGCAAGCCGGCGCACCAATGGGGCCATAGCTCAGCTGGTAGAGCACCTGCATGGCATGCAGGGGGTCAGCGGTTCGAGTCCGCTTGGCTCCATCGTCAATTCCCAGGCCAGGCCTGGTTTTTTTGCTTGGCACAGGGCGTGCAAGGGGTCAGATCCACGGCTCGATCGCTACGGGCTGTGAGCGAGGGTCGCCTGCACCTCGAAAGGATTCCGACAGCCTGGAGCAGATCGACAAATCCATCAGCTGGCGACTCCCGTTCACACCGGCCGCATCGCCCCCCACACCTGCTGGAGCCCGATACTGCCACCGCAAGTGCCTGCGCGGCTGGTCGAAACTGCGCCATGAGGACCGGCTCGCCTTTGTGAAGCGGGAGCGGGGGCCCGAACTGGAGGCCATGCGGATCCTCCACAGGCAGAAGGCGGAGGCGCCGACCGGATGTGAAGCCACCGGGACCTCTGCGCATGCTGATGCCACCCGCCCCGAGCCACTGCTGCTGCTGGTGCTCAGCCATCTGGGAGTGCCGCAGGAGGAGGTGGAAGCGGCGTGGCTGGGTTTCCAGGAGCCGGCATGAGCCCCCAGCTACCAGAGCTGCGGGATGGCGCTGCAGGCCTGCAGCCCTGAGCAGAATGGCGGTCATGAGCCTCGTCCTCCCCCACCTCAGCGCGACGACTTCGGACTGGAGCTGCAACTGGCTTCGATCGCAGGTCAGACCATGGATCTGGTGACAGCCGGTTCCTCGAAACGGCTCATCCATGAGGTGGCCCGATGACGCATCATCCCAGCGAAACGAGCCCTCCATCAGCCGACCAGGTGTTGGCCCTTCTGCGTTCCCACCAGAGCAGCTGGCAGCAGCGCTACCAACTGCAACGCATCGGCCTGTTCGGCTCCACCGCCCGCAATGAGGCCACGACGAGCAGCGATGTGGATGTGTGGGTCGAACTGGACCCGCTCACCCCCTTCGCCACGGTGCACCTGAAGCAGGAGCTGGAAGCACTGCTGCAGCGGCCCGTCGATCTGGTGCGCTTGCGCGAGCGCATGAACCCTTCCCTGCGCCAGGCCATCCTGCGCGAGGGCATCAGCGCGTGAGCGGTGATCCGCTGCTGCTCACACCGCTGCGCCAGGCCCTGGAGCGGATCGAGCGCAAGGCTCGCCCGCTGCTGGCGAACCCCGCCCTGCTGGACAGCGAGGAAGGACACGACCTGCTCGATGTGATCCGCATGCAGTTCCTCGCGGCAGGGGAGGCCCTGAAGCGTCTGGAGAAACTTCAGCCAGGGCTGCTGAGCACCAACTTCCCGGACATCGACTGGAAGGGCGCCATGGGGTTCCGCGACGTGATCGCCCATCAGTACTTCGATCTGGTCGCCGAGCAGGTACTGCTGATCTGCCAGGAGGCCTTGCCAGGTGTACTGGAGGCCATTCGCACGCTGGAAGCGCGCAGCGCGGAGATCCCCTGAGCCATGGCCACCTCCGTCGAGATCCGCCAGCAGCTCGTCGCCGCCCTGCGCAGCGATCTGATCGGCCCGGGCTGACTGGAGGTGGCCCAACGTCATGAGCAATTGCCCAAGCCCCCATAGGTCTGGTATTCGCCGGGGAGCCTGGTGCCGAATGTGTTCCAGCAGGAAGAGGAACGGCAGACCCAGGGCCACCGCCTGAGCGTCGCAGATCTGGGCGACGAGGACACCAACGATTCGCTCGATCAGGCGAACAGACTCCGCACCTGATTCCCCTCCTCCCTGGGGATTCGCGGCCCCGTTCGGCAACGTGAGTCACTGCCGGCTGCCCAGCGGTGCTGCGGTGGCCGGCTTCTGGAGCCCTGCCGAGAAGACTTCAGGGCTGACGATTCCCCACGGCCGCCTGCTGCCGCCCGAGCTGGTGATCCAGGGCGCCGGCTTCGCGAACACGCTCTCGATTGGGGTGTGTCCGCTCACCGGCGAGCCGATGGACGCTCCGATCCTTCACATCCAGTGGAACCAATGCCGGAGAACGGTCTGCGCAACACCAGTTGCCTGGGGCAGTGCATCGGCCACATGGTGCTCCTCGGGCTGGCCCGCTGATACAACACTCTCAGGGTCAAACGAATCCGCCTGCTCGGGCATCGCCATAGCTCGCTCCAGGCCACGCTCGGAACGGGTGACGGTGACCATGCCGTCGGAGCTGGTTGCCGGCATCGCCCGCATCGAGCACAACCGCAGCCGCTTCATCGCTGAAGCCGAGCGCCATGCGCTGCAGCGGCGCCAGCGGCTTGACCTGCGGCGCTCGCTGGAGGCTCCCCACCCCGGTACGGCCGCCACCGCCAGGCTCGGGCTGGCCGCCTGGCCTGATGGCCTGCCTCCAGAGGACGACGACCGGCTGGATCCGGACAGCGGAGCTGCCGAGCGCTGGACCCGGGAATCCGGCTGGGAGGAGAGCGAACAATGATGCTGCCCCGGGCGCCGATGGTCTCACCAGGCCCTCCTACGCCCTGGTGGATCAGCTGCGCTCCATCGACTAACGGAGCATCCGCCGCCGCCACGGCCCGCTCCCCCACCGGTTCAGCGCAGCATCCCCGATCGTTCCACGATCCCCTGCAGGAGCTCCAAGGACGGACAGCGCTCCACCGCGCGTGCACCAACTTCTTGCCGCGGTTGAGGCTGGGATCGTACTGACGTGCCCCCCTCCATGGGTCAAGGCCGTCCGGGCAGCACCCCGGTCCAGCGACCAGTGCGCCAACCGCTCGGCGCCTTCGCACCGGACTCCTGCAACGGGACCCATCGGGCGCTGGCAGCACCTACCCCAAAGAAGGCAGAGAGAAGGGCCCTTTCCGATCATCAGGGAGTAGACAGAGGCCGAGAGATACCATTTTCAGATGATCCCCTGACGACCTCAAAGTTCATCGAGCTACCAATAAGGTGTCGACCAAAGATCTGTTGATTTTCAATAAGACACCCGAAAGGGGGTTCCCAGAGATCGTACAGAGCATGTATCGTGGTGACATCCGATTAGGCCTCCCGATTCGACCTCCTTGGAATGAAGATTTCCCTCAGATTGCCATCAGACTGATGCACCCCACGCCATTCATGAATCCCCGATCGCTTTCCCGCCTCCTGGCCTTCGTTATGCCTCAGGCACCCTTCTCGATGGTCTCGGCGATCCCCATGGCGCTGAAGCACAGTTCGATCCAGAGCGCTCTTACCCTTCTACTGATCCTCGCTCCCGGGGTCGCCCTGGCCATCCCGCTGGCGCACCTGGGGGCATCGTCTGGGTCTTCGGCCACCTCCGCTGGCGGGCCCCGCCGTCCCGGCGCTCACACCTTCTCGAAGAACTCCCTCACAGCTTCCGGCGCGCAGTCCGGTGGACCCCGGCGTCCCGGACTCATCCAGTCCCGGCCTTCCGTCGCGGTCCCCGACACCGCCGTCGGCGAGGCCCTCCCCTGAGGCCTTCTCCTGCGGTTTTCGGCCGTCCTGCGCTCGGCGAACGCACCACTCACGCCTGTCGTAAGAGGCGGCGGCATCGCCAACTTCAGCCCTGGCCTGGCGGCCACCTTGGCACCGCCCGACCCGGTTGCCCTGCCCAAGCCAGTTGCGCCGCAGCTGCTGACGATGCTCTTCCCGGCAAACTCGCTCTGAAGATCCAGCCGTTCACCTGCGGCCCCCACTCCGGGCGGCCGCCTACAGCAGCTGGGTTAGACAGCCGGCACTATTGATGAAAGCCAAGGCGACCGCAAGGTTCCCTCGCTCCCTTGCCTCCTGCTGCAGGTCTGAGAGAGCAGAGAGCAGCTGGGCCAGCATATCGGGCCGCACGATGTCCCAGTCGCATTTCAGCTCGGCGCGGGCATCAGCGATCGCTTTCCCGCCTCCTGGCCTTCGTTATGCCTCTGGCACCCTTCTCGATGGTCTCGGCGATCCCCATGCCACCCTCCCAGCAAAGCCCCAATGGCGGAGCAGGCACCAACAGCAACGACTTCATCGAGGCTTACGGCAGTGCGCCCTCCGCGGAGATCAGAGCCCGCAAGCTGGGCTGCCAGGGGGTGCATCGAGAGGGCACGCTCTACGTTCCCTGTGCCACCCGCAGCGAGTACCAGACCCGGATGCAACCTCGCTCTGCATAGGTCTACGGCGGAAGGAGGCCGATCACTCACTCGTGATTGCTTCCAGTCGCCAGCAGATGCAGATCTGCAGCACCGTATATCGATTTCGATTGTTCCTCCAGCCGGGCCAGCTCAATCCACCCGGGCCACCTCACGGATAGGCTCACCTGAGAGGGTGAGGAGCAGACCGGTGGATGTGCTGATCCTGGATGATCACGTTCTGATTGCCCAGTTGCTCTGCCGCAGCCTGCAGGCTCTTCCCGGCGGGCTGAATGTCTCCTTGGCGCACAGTGTGATGAGCGGCATCGAGTGCTGCCGGCAGTCTCCCCCCGATCTGCTGATCATGGATCTGGCACTGCCCGACGGCTCTGGCGTGACCGTGGCCGAGACCCTCCTGGAGCAGAGGGCCGATGCCAAGGTGATCGTGCTCTCCGCCGACCCCCAGCGTCTGGTGTGCAGCCGGCACCTCCATCACTGCATCGCGGCGGTGATCGACAAGACCGACGCTCTCGACCGACTGAGCGAGGAGGTGCGGGCGATCCAGGGGACTCCGGCGGTCCAGGGAGTTCCTGCGGATCAAGCCTCCACCAAGGGGCCCATGGAGGAACTCACCGCGCGGGAGATGGGCGTGCTCCGGCTCATCGGCCGGGGCCTCTCCAGCGAAGCGATCGCCCAGGCGCTGGACATCAGCCTGCACACGGCGAAAACGCACCGGAGGAACATCACCAGCAAGCTGGGGGTCAAGGGTGGTCGGCTGGTTCTCCTGGCCGCCTCGCTGGATCCGCCCGGTTCCTGAGTCGCGAAGCGCATGCACGCCATGCTGCTCCCTGCCGTCTCCCGCAGGATCCGAGGGCTCTTCCACCTGTTCTTCAGCCCTCGGGCCGGTGAGGGATCCCCGAGCGGCGGCTGGACCCGATGGCTGGTCGTCACGCCGGCCGTGGCGGCCCTGTACGGCCTGCTCGGAGCCATCGCCTGCTGGTCCAACGTGCTGGCCCAGCGGAATCCCTGTCTGGGGGTTCCGTTCTGGCCGCCCGCCGGACTGTCGTTCGCCCTTGTGTTCAGGCTGGGCGTCCTCCCTTTGCCGGGGATCC
Organism: Cyanobium sp. CACIAM 14; assembly: GCA_000708525.1. Lineage (GTDB taxonomy): Bacteria > Cyanobacteriota > Cyanobacteriia > PCC-6307 > Cyanobiaceae > Cyanobium. The sequence continues at coordinate 78,068 of JMRP01000003.1, read as the reverse complement.
TGCTGGGATCCGCGTTGCTGCACGGGATCCTCCTCTCGTGGGCGGGTCTTCCGGCCGGTTCGGTGGCGGCCATCGCCGCGGCGCTCTCGATCGGCGCCTGCTCCCAGGCGGTGGTGGGGGCCGCCTGGGTGAAGCGGATCCTTGGTCCGGAGCCGACGCTCAACCGCGTGGGCGAGATCCTGGCCTTCCTGCTCCTGGCAGGGCCCGCCGCCTGCCTTCTGCGGCCTGGCCTGGGCCTGATCGCCCTGCTGGCGACGGGAAGCCTGCCTCCGGCGGATCTTGCGGTGACCGCGCTGGCCAACTGGGCCGGGGACGCGATCGGCGTGATCGTGGCCGCTCCCCTCACCATGATGATCCTGCCCGGCAGTGATCCGCTCTGGTCTGGACGACGACGCCTGGTGGCGATTCCCTCCCTGGCGGTCACCCTGCTGGGGATGGCGACCTTCATCCAGTTCGGCCTCCAGGAGCGCCGGGCGTTCGATCTGCAGCTCGAGCAACGGGCCGGGCTGGCCGTTGCGACGCTGCACAGCGCCATGCGGCGGCAGGAGGAAGCCCTGGAGGCGTTGCGCTCCCTCTGGGCCGTGAAACCGGATGTGACCCGTCGCGACTTCCAGCGGTTCACCGCCTCCGGTCTTCGGCGGATGCGCGGTCTGCAGGCGCTGTCGTGGAATCCGATCGTTTCCTCCGACCAGCTGGCGGCCTTCGAGCGCGATCAGCAACGGCGGCAGGGCTTCGCCGGCTATCGCGTGCGGGAGCGAGGCCCGGATGGACGGCTCAGGCCCGTGCATCCACGGCCCCGCTACGTGCCGGTGGCGTTCATCGAGCCCTTCGGCCCCAATCGAGCCGCCCTCGGGTACGACATCACCTCCTGCTCGCTCCGTGCCGATGCCGTGCGCCGTGCCAGCGAACGGGGCGTGGCCCAGGCCACGGTGCCCGTACGGCTGGTTCAGACAGCAGGGGCCAGCAAGGGGGTGCTGGTGATCGATCCCATCCATGCCACTGACGCCGTCCGGGGGGATGACGGTCGTGGTCGTCGCCCGCTGCTCGGCTTTGCGGTTGGCGTGTACCTGCTGGAGGATCTGTTCAAGGAGACCTTCGGGGGCAGGGAATGGAGGGACGTGACCCTGCAGTTATCGGACGTATCACCGGGATCCACATCGGCGCAGATGGAGCAGAAGCTGGCCCGGATCCCCGCGTCGCCTCCCTCCATGGCTCGTCTTGCTGCCAGGCAACATGACGCGAAGGTGGGCCGAACCTTCCTGCAGTGGGGCCGGATCTGGCAGCTGGAGGTGGCACCGACGCAAGATTTCCTCTCCGGTGTTCCTTATCAGATCACCTTCACTCGCTTCGTCCTCAGGGGCCTGGTGATCATCTTCCTGCTGGAGACCATCCTGCTCCTCTCGAGCGGTATCGAACAGCAGCGGCGACGGCTGCTGGAGTCGAAGCTGCGTACGAGCCTGATGGCGGCCGGGGTGGCGCATGAGATCAAGCAGCCCCTCACCACCCTGATGTTTCATGCCCAGGAGGTCGTGCATGTCCTCGATCCCCCGGTCGACGCGGAGGATCTCGAAGCAGCACGTCGGGCCGCCGGCGCTGTGATGGGGGATGCCCGCCAGTTGCGCGGCACCATCGGCCGGATCCGCGACATCCTCGGCCAGATGGGCGGCGAATTCACACGCGTCGATCTCACCGATACGGTGCATAGTGCACTGCTGCTGATGAAGGCGGATCTGAACCGTTCCGGCACCCAGCTGAGTTGCTCCGGCCTCGAGCAGCCCTGCTGGGTCCGGGGGAATGTGGGGCAGATCCAGCTCGCCTTGCTCAACCTCCTGCGCAACGCCCTGGAGGCGAGCGGGGACGGGGGCAGGGTGACCATCAGCCTGAGAAGGGCCGCATACGCGGTGGAACTGGAGGTTGAGGACGATGGTCCAGGCTTTGCCACCCCCCTGATGGAATCGGATCAGTTGTTGCTGGCGAGCACCAAGCGGACCGGACTGGGGATCGGCCTCTATCTCGTGCAGCGGGTGATGGATCTGCACGGCGGCAGCGTGACCCTGGGGACGTCCGCTCTGGGAGGAGCCTCCGTGTGGTTGCTCTTCCCCTCCGCCGCCACCTCTCCTCGATCCGCCGCAGGCTGGCGGAGCACCGACTGAGCCGATCGACCCATCTCTCACGCCCATGCGCCTCGCTTCGCCTCAATTCACGCGGCGCCCCCTCGCCACTGCGGCGTCCGGGAGGGGCGGGAGCTAGGACGGGAACAGAGACGAGGGCAGGGATGATGCTCGCAGCCGCCGCCACCGTCGTCGCTCCGCGCTGCCCCTGGGATTCCCGCGACGACTTCCTGCTGCTGCCCGGAGATGGCCTGATCCTGGTCGACGGCGATGGCGTGATCACCTACTTCGACCACAGGGCCCGCCTGCTGATGGCGCGGGAACCCCGCTGCCGCAGCGGGGATTCGCTCGACCTGATCTGGCCGGAGCTGGCGGCGGCCATCGAGGAGCATTCCGATGCCGCCAGCCACCTGGGCCCCCTGGATACGCGGCTGACCTGCGGCGGGCAGCGCCGCACCGTGCGGCTGTTCCGTACAGACAGCGGCGTCGGGATCGTGCTGCTGGCGGATCGTCCTGCGGCGCCGGAGGCCAGCCAGGAGCACCTGCGGATGCATGAACGCATCCTGCAGCACATCCGCGACGCCGTGATCGTCACGACGGCCGAACCCGTGGATCCGCCCGGGCCGGTGATCGTCTACGCCAACAACGCCGCGCTGCGGCAGACCGGCTACCGGCTGGAGGAGATCCTGGGGCGCAGTCCCCGCTTGTTCCAAGGGCCGGCGACCGACCCCGCCGCGTTGCGTTCCTTCCATGCGGCCCTGCGGCACTGGCAACCGGTGCGGCAGAGGGTGCTGAACTACCGCAAGGACGGCTCCATCTTCTGGGTGGAGATCGACATCGCCCCCCTGGAAGACAGTGACGGCTGGTACACCTACTGGGTGTCGGTGCAGCGGGAATGCGAGGCGCCGCGACGATCCGCCTGACCGCCTGGGTGACTCAGAGCCAGTGATGCGGATAGGGACCGCTGTCCGGCCGCAGCCGATGGAACAGCACGGCGATCAGGACCAGAAGCATCGAGCCAACCAGGATCGGGCTCAGGACGAAGCTTGGCTCGGCCTTCAGCAGCACCCCCAGCAGGGCCACCGCCCCAGCTGGGGGGTGCAGGCAACGCAGTCGCTGACTCAGCCCGATGGTGAGGCCGACCGCCAGACCCATCACCCAGGGAGCCTGCCCGAGCCAGGCCACGCAGCTGGTGCTCACCACGGCCCCGAGGGTGTTGCCCAGCACGATGTTGCGCGGCTGGGCCAGCGGGCTGGCGGGGGCGCCGAACAGCAGCACCGTGGAAGCCCCCAGTGGCGCCGCCACCAGCGGGTGATGACTCCAGGCACTGATCAGGCCCAGGAGACTGATGGCCAGCGCCCCCCCGAGCCAGGCCGCCACGATCTCCCCGCTGCCGAAGCGCGGCTGGAAGGCCCTTCCCCGCTCCCGTTGGACCCGCAGGCGCCAGAGCACCATCGCCAAAACCGTATCAACCGTAACAATTAAAGGGGGTGGCGCAAGCGATTGGGGTGCTTCCCGCTGGCCATGCAGGCCGAGCGCCTGGGGAGCTGGCGCTCTCCCTCAGGCCCAGCCCGCCGAGGCCGCCAGGGGCAGTTCCACCAGGAAGCTGCTGCCGCTGCCCGGCGTGCTCGACACGCGGATGGCGCCGCCGTGGACCCGGCAGATGCGAGCGGCGATGGCGAGGCCCATGCCGCTGCCGCCGTCCCTGCGATCGGGACTGGCCCGCCAGAAGCGATCGAACACCCGCGGCAGCTGCTCCCGCGGGATCCCTGGCCCCTCATCCCGCACCTCCAGGCGCGCCAGCCGCCCGCTGCGACCGACGCTCACCCGGATCACCGAACCATCGGGGCTGTAACGGTGGGCGTTGTCGAGAAGGTTCCGCACCAGCTGGTGCAGCAGCTTCGGCTGTCCCTGCACGATCACCCCCGCCTCCATCTCCCGCTCCAGCCGCTGCCGGCTGAGGGCCAGGGCGTCGCCGTAAAGGCACAGCTGGTGCTGGACCAGTTCAGCGAGATCGAGGGGATGGAGCGGCTCCCGGCCCGCTTCCTCCTGCCTGGCCAGCATCAGCAGATCCTCCACCAGGCGCTGCATGTCGTCGGTGGCGCTGGCGATCGCCTCGAAGCGGCGCCGCTGGGCCTGATCGTCGGGGGGGCACTCCAGCAGTCCCATCTCCGCGTTGGCCGCCATGGCCGCCAGCGGTCCCCGCAGTTCGTGAGAGGCATCCAGCTCGAATTCCCGCAGACGGCGCAGGCTGCGCTCCAGCGGTTTCACCACCCGTCGAGCCAGGAGCGTTGCGGAGAGGCCACTCAGCAGCAGGGCCAGCACGATCGCCAGGGCCATCGCCAGATCCAGCTGGCGCATGCGGTTCTCCAGGGGCTCCAGACCCTGGCTGATGCGCAGCCACAGGAGCGGGTGGCCGCGCCGGTCGACCCCCCCGGTATCGGCGGGGCGCACCAGGGCGAGGCTGTCCGGCCCGTACTGCCAGATGGCACTCTTTCCATCCTGCCGTGGCGGCAGCGGCCCGAGCGTGAGCACCTCCCCCAGCCGGGCGGCGGGCCTGCGGTCGTCACCGCGGAACCACTCCACCTGCTGGTGTGCCGTGGCGAAATCCTTGTGACTGGCCTGGAGGTTGCGTTCGCTGCCTGGTTCGGGAAGGGGCAGGGCGGAGAAGTCCTCGCCGATGAGCGTGAGCTGGCTGCGCAGGTCATCGAGGGCGATCTTCCGGAAGCCCTCGCGCACCACCACCGCGAACACCAGCAGCACCCCGGCCAGCGCCGCCAGATACAGGCCCAGCAGTTCGAACTGCTGCCGCCGGACGCTGGGAGCGGGCCTTGCGGTGGGGAGCGGTCGGCGGAACCAGCGACCGATCATGGCGATGGCAGCAACCGGTACCCCTGACCGTGCACCGTCTCGATCGGGTCGGGGCAGCCAGCCGCCCGCAGCTTGCGGCGGAGGTTGTTGAGATGGGTCTTCACGGTCTCCTCCCCGGCATCGGCATCGATCGACCAGAGCTGATCGAGCAGATACGGGCGCTGGGCGAGGCGCCCGGGATGGCGAAGGAACCACTCCAGCAGCTGGCGTTCCTTGCTGGTGAGCGACAGCATCTCCGTCTCCACCCATGCCTGACCGCTTTCCACCTCCAGCCGCAGCGGCCCCCACACCAGCACCTGGCCGGCGTAGGGGCGCTCGGCACGGCGCTCGAGGGAGCGCAGACGGGCGGCGAGCTCCGCCATCCGGAAGGGCTTCACCAGATAGTCATCCGCGCCGGCGCCGAGCCCGGCGACCACGTCCTCGAGGGCGTCGCGGGCGGTGAGCATAAGCACCAGGGTGGGCCGCTGCAGCCGCCGCAGCTCCCGCACGATGGCGAGCCCGTCGAGGCCCGGCAGCATCCAGTCGAGCAGGGCCAGGTCGTAGTGACGATCGGCGAGTTCCGTCAGGGCCACCCGGCCGTCGCTCACCCAGGTCACGGCATGCTGCTCCCGCCCGAGGAACTCGCTGAGGGGTTCGGCGAGACGGGCATCGTCCTCAGCCAACAGGATGCGCATCGTGGCGGATGAGCCGGACCGACGCCGGAGCACCGTGCACCTCCAGATTGACGATCTGGCCCTCGGCGTCGTGGTGAACGGTGCAGATGGCCGCATGGCGGGCCCGGAAGAGCTGGGATTCCGGCAACCCGAAGCGGGAGGCCAGGGCCGCCCGCGGCGGGCCTTCCGGTGGCGGGGGCAGCACGGCGACCGTCGGCGTCTCCCCCCCAGCCTCGCGCCGGCCGCGGTCGAGCCACAGCAGGCCGGGCGCCACCAGGCTGCCGACCAGCACCAGGCCCGCCAGCTTCAGCGGCCCCACCAGGCTGAGCGACCCCAGCCACAGCGCCCCGGTGCCGAGACGGGCAGGCAGACGCTGATGCCAGCGGAACCGCTCCCGCAGATCCACGATCGGCGCCCGAGCGAGGGGCAGGAGTTCAGGCGGGCGGAGGGCGGTGAGCACGTCGGCGGAGCTTCAGGGCTGATCCGACTGTGGGCAGGGGCGGTGCAGATTTCGGCAAGAACGGGCCGGCACGCCGGCTTGCGCTTCGGCGCGCAGATCAGATGGGCCGATCAGGCGCGCAGGCCACGGTCGGGACTGATCCAGCGGGCCCGGACGGCGGACCGCCGCGGCGTCCACCGCCAGCAGGCACGCAGGGTCGCGGCGAAGCTGAGCAGCCAGTAGGCGGCCGGGTACCAGATCATCCAGAAGCCGATGCGCTCGAGGCCCACGTCGTAGGGACGATCCAGCCAGAAGCTCACGGCGAACTGCAGCGCGCAGGCCAGCAGCAGCGCCAGACCGAGGCCATGGGGCAGCAGAGCGCCGATCGCCAGCCCCTGCGCTCCGGGCAGGACCGGCGCCAGAGCGGCCAGCAGCAGCAGAAGCGCGAGCAGGTGGGCCCACACCACGCTGGCGAGCGGCTCGAGCAGCAGGGGCAGAAGCCGCCACTGCCCGGGCGTCCAGAGCACATCCAGGTTGGCCCGCAGCACCTGCAGGCCGCCATCGGCCCAGCGCCGCCGTTGCCGCCACAGGCCGTTCAGGGTTTCCGGCATCAGGATCCACACCAGGGCATGGGGCTCGTAGCGAACGCGCCAGCCTGCCCGCTGCAGCCGCCAGGTGATGTCGATGTCCTCGGTGAGCCGGGCAGGATCCCAGAAACCCACCGCCTGAAGGGCGCCCCGGCGGAAGCAGCCGATCACCCCGGAGACGCAGAACAGGCCCCCCAGCATCGACTGGGCACGCTTGATCAGGCCCACGATCATCGAGAACTCGCCCACCTGCAGCCGGCCGAGCAGGCTGGTGCGGTTGCGGATGCGGGGGTTGCCGGTCACGGCTGCGAGCCGGCGGTCCCACTGGAAGTGGCGCACCAGCCAGCCGACGGCATGGGGATCGAGCAGCGCATCCCCATCGATGCAGACCAGCAGCTCATGGCGGGCCAGCAGGGCCCCGGCCCTGAGGGCCAGGGCCTTGCCCTGGTTGCTGGCCAGATGCACCACCCGCAGACGAGGGTCCGCAGCGGCGAAGGCCTCCAGCTGACGGCCGGTGTCATCGGAACTGCCGTCGTTGATGGCGATCACCTCCCAGTCGCTCCAGTGCAGCGACAGGGCGGCCCGGAGGGTTTCCGCCAGGTTCGGCCCCTCGTTGAAGCAGGGAATCAGCACGCTCACCGGCGGGCCCTGCTCCCCCTGGGGGGCCACGCTCAGCCAGCGTTCCGACCACTCCCGGCGCCAGCTCCACAGCAGCGCCAGAACGCACCACAGCAGAGCCATCAGCAGCGGGTAGAGCACCGCCAGCAGCCCCAGCCCGTGCAGCAGGCGACTCATGTGGTGCCTGGGGCACTGCTGCGGGCCTGAAACACCGGACGCAGCACGTCAGGATCCGGGGTGCCCCGGTGCAGGTTGTCGGGGTAGTAGCCCGTGTGCCGCACACCCAGTCCGTAGAGGAGGCGCAGCTCCCCGGCCATCTCGTCGCTGGGGAGATCCCGCCGGGTGTGCCAGTCGGTGCTCTGGATTTCGAACAGCACCCGCTCCAGCCCGTGGGGTTGTTCCTTCACACGGGCCACCAGTTCGGTCAGAAAGCCCTCGGGATCGCCCGCCCTCTCCATGAAGGGCATCGCCATCACGGCCGTGAAGTCGTAGTCGCGGATGGCGTCCTCCAGCGACTGGGCGTACCACGCTTCGGCATGGGGGTTGAGCACCACCTGGGCATAGAGGTTGCGGGCGGTGCGCAGCTGGGGCTGGTCGGCGCGCACCAGGGACGCCAGATCCAGGGTGAGCCGCTCGAGGGCCGCCGTCTTGAGGTTGGTCCAGCGGCCCAGGAGGCCGTCATCGGCTCGGATCGCCGCCAGGTCGGTGGGAAGCCCCCAGGCGCGGTACTGGCGCAGGGCGGGGGAGCTGGCGTCCTCGTAGTCGCTGAGGGTGACGTCGTCGTGGAAGAGCAGGCCATCGAACGTGGCGCTGCGCGCCAGATCGGCGTAGATCTCGCGGACGGTGGCCATCGCCTTGGGGGCGAAAGGCGAGAGCCTGGGATAGCCCATGGTGAGGTGGCCGCTGCGGCTGGGCTGGGTCACCACGGTCTGGTCGGCGCCGGGGGTCCCGGCCGGCAGCTGGAAGGCGAGCACCGGCATCCAGGCGTACAGCCGGCGCACCGGCGTGCGCGTGCGGATCTCCCAGGCCACGTGGCTGAACAGATCCCGCTTCACCGGGAGATGGCGGTTGGGGAAGTAGAGGGCATCGGCGGCACCGTTGCCATCGGGATCCGCATAGGCCTGGAGATACACCGTGTTCACCCCCATGGCCCGGATGCGCTCCAGCAGCAACTGCAGGTTGCGCTCCACCTGGGCCGCATCGGGATCGTCGATGTTGTCGAGATCCACATGCATCACCTTGGCCGCCCGGCTGGTGTCGCCGAGGTTGCCGGCACGCACCCGCAGCTCCCTCTCCAGCCCCGCCGCGCTGGCCTGCTCGCCCGTCATCAGCACGCGCCGCAGCCCGGAGAGCGGCACATCGGCCGTGTTGGCGCCGTCATCGAGGCTGAGGCCCACCGGCATGCCGAGGGAGGCGGCCACGGCCGACGCCGTGGCGTTGTAGCGGCCGTAGGGCCACACCATCACCCGTGGCCGGTGGCCGAGCCGGCGCTGCAGCAGATCGGCGTTGGCCTTCAGGTCGGCCCGCAGGCGCTCGCGGTAGGCGCCCTCGCTCTCGTAGCCCTGGCCGGGGGTGTAGAGGCGGGTGGAGGCCGCCGGCATCGAATTGAGCTGAGGATTGCCATTGACCCCGTGGTGGAGGTCGTAGCTGTGGCTGGCCACCTCCACCAGGCCACTGGCCTGCAGGGTGCGCAGCTCCTGCCAACTGAGCAGTCGGTCGCGCGCGATCTCCTCATCGCCGAACCGCACCCGGCCGCTCTCGGGCTCCAGCCAGCGGCCCACCACCGCCACCACCGCAGGGGCCCGGTAGCGGCGCAGCACGGGAAACGCCGCCGTGTAGACGCTCCTGTAGCCGTCGTCGAAGGAGAGCAGCACCGGGTGCTCCGGCAGGCGGGGCCCGCCACGACGGGCTGCCAGCACCTGATCCACGCTGACGAAGTGATAGCCGTGCGAGACCAGCCACCCCATCTGGGCCTCGAAGGTCGCCGGGGGGGTGGCGTAGTCGGCCATGAGCGCCTGCGGGGGCTCGGCGATCTCGTGATACGCCAGCACCACCAGCTCATGGGCCGGATCCCGACCGACCGGCTGCGACGCCGCCTTGGCCAGGGGCAGCGCCAGGGCGCTGAACAGGGCCAGTGCCGCCAGGACGCACACCCACCACCGACGCAGCACACCCCGCCAGAACAGCCCTCGCAAGAACACCCCTCGCAACAGACCCGCACCATCCACGCAGCGTGAGCTTGGGTGGGAGCCGGCAAGAGTTCGGGAAGATCCCCGCCGTGCGCAGAGCTGCTGCCCCTCGGCCCTGGCCTTCGCCGGCGCCGGCCGTTCCCATGGATCGATCGCCCCTCGCCGATCGCCTCGAGCCATGCTGCCGTCTCCGCACTCCAGACCCGTCGCCGCACTCCAGCCCCATCGCGGAGCGGAGGGCCTGCTCCTCCGGTTCTGCCAGGGTCTGGGAGGATCGAACCTTTGGGCCCGCGATGTCCCTGGAGCAGCTCAAGGCCTTCCTGAGGCGCCTGCAGGGTGACGAGACCCTCAAGCAGCAGGTGCTCGCCGCCGCCACCGCCGATGACGTGGCCCAGATCGCCCTGAGGATCGGCTACGAATTCTCCGGTGACGAGCTGCTGCGGGTCTCGGGACAGCGCTTCGACCGGGTGACCGTTCGGAAGAACGACGTCCCTGGGGAATACACCTGACGTCGACTGCCTACAGGCCCAGCGTCCGGCGGCCCTGCCACATCCCGATCGCGTAACCGATCGCCGGCACCAGCAGGTGGGGCCGCAGCGGCAGCTGCAGCAGGAGCATGAGGCCCACCAGCCACGGCAGCAGCAGCAACCCTCCGAAGACGAGCTGGGTGCCGCGGTTGCGCCGGGCGAGGCTGCCGCTTCGCTGCACCAGCCTCGGGACGCCCTTCCCCAGAGCGAACCCCAGCAGAACGGCGAGGACGGAAAGCAGGATCGTGCCCATGGAGGAGTGGCCAGCCGTTGCCAACCCTGACAGGCCCACCGTGGGCCGATGGCCCCCCATCCCAGCGCACCCCGCCAGCCCTCACCTCGCCTGTTTCAGCTGGTCCTCCTGTTGCTTCTGCAGCGTCTCGATCCGACCCACCGCCTCTCTGACGCTGTCGATGGTCTGCGCCGGTCGGGCCTGGGGTGTCGACGCCGGCCCGCTGGTCGGACTCCAGCGCGTCCAGAGCAGAACCCCGGCCACCAGGGCGACGATCAGGCCGACAAGCGCCATGGTCCAGGTGCCGATGAGCCAACCCTAGGGGGGGCGCTGCTGCACAGGGGCTCAGCGGCGGGGCAGGCGTCAGCGGCAGGCGTCCTCCCGGCCGCGGATCCCTCCGATACCGACAGCAGTGACCCCGCAGGCGTAGAGCAGGAGGTCTGCTCCCTCACCCCAGTCGCGCCGATGTCCACCTCGTTCTCCCAGGCGGTCGAGGCCCTCACGGCCCAGGCCCAGAGCCTCATCGCCATGACCAGCGGCGAAGTCGATGCCCTGCGCGAGGAGCTGGAGCAGGAGCGACGCTTCCGCCGCCACCTGGAGGCCACCGCCGCCGCCAGGGCCCAGGAGTGGGCGGGCCAGCGGCAGGAGGCGCGGCTGGGGAAGGAACGGCTCGAGGCCGAACTGGCGGAAGCCCTCGAAGGCCGCCGGCTGGCCGAAGCGGAGCTGGAGCGCTTCCACGAGGCCGTGCGTCAGCAGCTCGCCATCGCCGAGCAGGAGCAGGCGGCACTCGAAGCGGCCGAGCGGGAGCTCGAACGGCAGCGGCAGGAGCAGCTGGACGCACGTCTGCGGGAGGTCGCCGAGGCTGCGGCGCGCCGCGAAGCGGAGCTGCAGGAGGCCGCCGAACGGCAGCGGCAGGCGCTGCTTGAGGAACTGGAGGCGGAGCGACGCGCGCGGCGACGGCTGGAGGGGCGTCTGTCGGGCGTGCGGCAGGCCGTGCTCGATCTGCTGGCACCCTCCTGGGGAGAGGAGGAGGCGTCCGACACCCGAACGGAGCTGGACGAGGGCTTCGCGGAGGCCGGGGAGTTCACCGATGGCACGGGCCGCATGGCCCTGCGCAAGATCCTGGTGCCCCGCAGCAGCGGCCACGGCTCCCAGCCGGCGCTCACCTGAGCGGTACCGCCCTCCACTCAGGGGCACGGCAGGGCCGGCTGACGGCAACTGCCGGCCAGGCTCCCCAGCCAGTCCCGGAGGTCCTCGATGGTCTCTGGGCGAAGCCTGTAGTACACCCAGCGGCCTTCCTGGCGATCACCCAGAAGGCCGGCCTCCTTCATCACCTTGAGGTGGAAGGACAGCCGCGACTGGGCCAGCCCCAGCTCACCGGTGAGATCGCAGACGCAGCGCTCGCCATCGCCGAGGGCCTCGACGATCCGCAGCCGGATCGGGTCGGCCAGGGCCTTGAGCAGCTGGCGCGCGGCATCGGCGGCCATGGAATGGCTGGACATGGGATCGGACAGCACTGCCATCCGTTCACCTTCACATGGTCGGCAGCCGGCGGACGACGCGCCTCGCCGAAGCGGGCACATCGCTGACGGAACTTTCCCCTGCCGCCGCTGGTGATGCAACCGACCGATCCCGTCGTCGCCGCCCAGCTGGCGTCCGCCGGCGGTCCCCCTGTCGCTGCGTCGGTCAGGGCGTCGGCCATCGGCAGGGTGCAGGGCCTCCTTTCCTTGGCAGCCGAGATCCTGCTGGCGGAGATCCCCGCCCGGATCGGCCAGACCCCCCCGAACCCAGCCTCGGAACGCATCAACAAGACTTGATTGATCAAGGCCAGTTGATCTAGGTTGCCGGTCCCTGAGGTTGGGGCGAAGAGTCCGCACGGATCCCCATCCGCCCCGCTCCCCCCTCCCGACTCCCATGCGCATCGGCATCAACGGCTTCGGCCGCATCGGCCGCCTGGCGTTCCGCGCCCTCTGGGGGCGGCCGGGCATCGAGCTGATGCATGTGAACGATCCCGCCGGCGATGCGGCCGCCGCCGCCCACCTGCTCGTCTTCGACTCGGTGCACGGCCGCTGGAGCCGATTGGTGGAGGTCGGGGCAGAGACCGACGCCACAACCGCTGGCTTCGTGGTGGAGGGCACCCCGGTGAGCTGGTCGCAGGAGCAGGACCCCACCGCCGTGCCCTGGCAGGCTGCGGGCGTGGAGCTGGTGCTGGAGTGCTGCGGCAGGATCAGGACCCCCGAAACCCTGCAGCCCTATTTCGATCAGCCGGGGCTTGAGCGGGTCATCGTGGCCTGCCCGGTGAAGGGGGTGGTGGCCGGTGAGGAGGCGCTGAACGTGGTGTTCGGCATCAACCACCACCTGTTCGATCCAAGCCGCCACCGGCTGCTCACCGCCGCCTCCTGCACCACCAACAGCCTGGCGCCGATCGTGAAGGTGGTGCACGGGCGCTTCGGCATCCGCCACGGCTCCATCACCACCCTCCACGACGTCACCAACACCCAGGTGGTGGTGGATGGCTTCAAGGGCGACCTGCGCCGTGCCCGCTCCTGCACCCAGAGCCTGATCCCCACCACCACCGGTTCGGCCCGGGCCATCGGCCTGATCTTCCCGGAGCTGCAGGGCAAACTCAACGGCCACGCCGTGCGGGTGCCGTTGCTCAACGCCTCGCTCACCGATGCGGTGTTCGAGCTGGAACGCAGCGTCACGGCAGAGGAGGTGAACGGGGCCTTCCACGCCGCCGCCAACGGCGAGCTGCAGGGAATCCTCGGTTACGAGGAGCGGCCCCTCGTGTCGGTCGACTACGTCAACGACGACCGCAGCGCGATCGTGGACGGCCTCTCCACGCTGGTGGTGAACGGCACCCAGCTGAAGGTCTACGCCTGGTACGACAACGAATGGGGCTACAGCTGCCGCCTGGCCGATCTGACCTGCCACGTGGCCCGGCTCACCGCTGCCTGAGCGAATCAGCCCTCGCTTTCGTACACCTCCAGCACCGCCATGGCAGCCTCCCTCTCGCCGCTGCAGCAGTACGGCATCGTGACGGCCAACTACTGGGCCTTCACCCTCACCGACGGTGCCCTGCGGATGCTGGTGGTGTTCCACTTCCACCAGCTCGGCTACTCCACCCTGGAGATCGCCTTCCTGTTCCTCTTCTACGAGGTCTTCGGGATCGTCACGAATCTGTATGGCGGCTGGCTGGGGGCGCGCTTCGGACTGCGGCTCACCCTCTGGAGCGGCACGCTGCTGCAGGTCGGAGCCCTGCTGATGCTGATCCCGGTGGCCGAGTCCTTGCCGAAGGGGTGGAGCGTGGGTGTGGTGATGGTGGCCCAGGCGATCAGCGGCATCGCCAAGGACCTCAACAAGATGGGCGCCAAAAGCGCCATCAGGACCGTGGTGCCTGAAACCCCCGACGACCACAGCCAGGGGCAGGCCCGGCTGTTCCGGTGGGTGGCGATCCTCACCGGCTCGAAGAATGCCCTAAAGGGCGTGGGCTTCTTCCTGGGTGGCCTGCTGCTCAGCGGTCTCGGGTTCCGTGCCGCCGTGGCGACTATGGCAGCCGGCCTGTTCGCCTCGTTCCTGTTCACCCTGGTGCTGCCGAGGGAGATGGGCCGCATGAAACGGAAGCCGGCCTTCACGGCCCTCTTCTCCAGGAGCGAGGGCATCAACATGCTGTCGCTGGCGCGCTTCTTTCTCTTCGGAGCGCGCGACGTGTGGTTCGTGGTGGCGCTGCCGGTGTTTCTGCAGGCGACCCTGGGCTGGCGCACCTGGGAGGTGGGCGGCTTCATGGGCCTCTGGGTGATCGGCTACGGCATCGTGCAGGCCTCGGCCCCGGCGCTGCGGCGCAGCTGGGGCAGCGGCCGCCCGCCCGGCCCCGCCGCGGTGCAGTTCTGGGCAGCGGTGCTCACCGCCATTCCGGCCCTGATCGCGGTCGCCCTGTGGCGCCAGGTGGTCCATCCCGGCGTGGCGGTCGTGGCAGGACTGGCGGCCTTCGGCGTGGTGTTCGCCCTGAATTCCTCGATCCACAGCTACATGGTGCTGGCCTACGCCGGCAGCGAGCGGGTGAGCCTCGACGTGGGCTTCTACTACATGGCCAACGCGGCCGGTCGCCTGCTGGGCACGCTGCTCTCGGGTGCCCTCTTCCTCGCCGGCGGCCTGCAGGCCTGTCTATGGTGCTCAGCGCTGCTGGTGGCGTTGTCCTGGGCCGCCAGCCTGCGCCTGCCGGTGTAGGGGTGAGGCCAGCCCCACCCGAAGCCATGACCTCTCTCGGCGTCACGTTCCTGGGAGCCACGATCCGGGTTCTTGGTGGTTCCGCCGCCGTCTGGCTGGCCACCCGGCTGGCGGCACGCCTGCTGGGACGCCTCACCGCACGCACCGCCTCCGGCACCGATGACGCCCTGCTGAAGCTCATCCTCGGCACCGCCGCCCCGCTCGGCTATCTGGCCATGCTCTGGTGGGGCTGGCAGACCCTGATCAGCGGCTGGGGAGGCACCCTGCCATTCGACGATCGCTTCGTGAGCGGCGCCCTGCTGCTGGTGGCGATCGTGCTGATCGTGCGGCTCACCAACCGGGCCCTGCTGCTGCTGATCAGGCGCTCCATGCGGCGCCTGGGTCGCGAGCAGCGGATGGCCACCCTGGACGGGCTGGCCCCCATGCTCCGCACCGTCGTCTGGATCATCGGTGCGCTGGTGTTCCTGCAGAACCAGGGGGTCGCCCTGGGGGCGGTCTACGCCTCCCTGGCCGGGGCCGGCATCGGCATCGGCCTGGCCCTGAAGGGACCCTTCACCAGCTTCATCAGCTACCTCACGATCCTCCTCGACGAACCCTTCCGCATCGGCGACGTCATCCGCTTCGGCGATGCGCTCGGAACGGTGGAGCGGGTGGGGCTGCGCTCGTCCGTCATCCGCAGCCTCAGCGGGGAGCGCATCGTGATCAGCAACGAGGATCTGCTGAACCAGACGATCCGCAATTTCGGTGACCTGCCCCGCCGCCGCGTCGCCCACACGATCGGGATCCTCTACGACACGCCCGTGGAGACGGTGGCGGCGATCCCGGAGCTGGTGGCCGCGGCGGTGAGAGCCCATCCACCCGCCGAGTTCGACCGCTGCCACCTCACCGCCTTCGCCGCCTCCGCCCTGGAAGTCGAGTTCGTGTTCTTCGTGCCGGATGGGGACATGGGGCTGTTTCTGGATCTGCAGCAGAAGATCCATCTCGACATCCTGCGGAGCTTCGAAGCCGAAGGCATCGGCTTCGCCCACCCAGCCCAGACCCCCTACCTCGAGCGCCAGGGAGCCGAGCGCCAGAGAGCCGCGGAACCGGCGAGGCCCAGCAGCGGCCATTCGCCCCAGAGGTCGTAGGCCGTGAGGGCCGATCGCTGCCGCAACGTGAGGATCGCGGTTCCGGCCCGGCCCGGCGGCATCTGATCCCGCACCCGTCCGGAGGGATCCACTGCGAGGCTCGGGCCGGTGTTGGCCGAACTGATCAGCCAGCGGCCGGTCTCGATCGCCCGCAGGCGTGCGAGGGCGATGAACTGCTGCTGCAGCATCCTCGGATAGGGATCGAGATTGGCGCTGGCCAGCAGCCAGCGGGCTCCCTGGCGGCTGGCGGCCGCCAGAGCCGCCCCATCGGAGAGCTCGTAGCAGATGGCCACCGCTACGGGGCCGCCGGGGCGGGCCAGCAGGCGGGAGGCCGCACCCGGCTCGATCCCCCCCACCGCCGAGAGGCCGCTCCAGCGCCAGAGGCCGGCGAAGGGCACCCACTCCCCCAGGGGCACCACCCGATGCTTGTCGATCCAGCCGCCGGCCGTGCGCTCCCCCGGAGCGAAACGCAGCAGGCTGCTGCGCAGCTCCAGGCCAACCTGGCGGAAACCGCCGCTGAGCACCTCCACAGGCGCCACCTCGGGCAGCGGCTGCGCCAGGGCCAGGGCGCCCTCGGGCAGCAGCAGCCCCCGTAGCGGTGCCGGTCCGGAGCCGTCGGACAGGGCGAGCGCCTGTCGCTGGGCCACCGCCAGCTGCCGCAGCAGCAGCCGCTGCTGGGCGGCCTCGAACTTCCGGCGTGTGGGAATGGCGGGCTGGAGCACCAGCCATCGCTCCGTCGGTCCACTGGCCGCCGCGGGGCCTGCCACCAGCGCCATTCCGAGCAGATGGGCCGCCAGCACCAGGACCGCGGTCGTGAGGCCCCAGCGCAGCGGTCGGCCCGTCGCCGTCACGGTGCGCCATAGACCCCAGCCGATCAGCAGCTGAGCGCAGGCCAGCAGCCCGGCCCCGCCGAGCGAGGCCAGCCCGGCCAGGGCCCGATCCCCGGGCAGGGCGGAGGCCCCCAGCCCCAGCCAGAAGAGCGGTCCGCGCGACAGGCTCACCTCGGCCAGGCCCCACAGGGCCGCCGCCAGCAGGGCCGTGCTGAGGCGACGGCCGTCGCACCGAGCCACCAGCGCCCCCCAGGCCGCCACCAGAGCGCCGCCGGCCAGGCCGCAGGCGAGCCAGAGCAGCACACAGATCGGCAGGCTCAGGGGGCCGGGCACGCCGATCCAGTCCAGGGGGTGCAGCCACAGCAGCCAGCGGTGGCTGATCAGCACCGCCGCCAGCCCCCAGCAGCCGCCAGCCCATGCGGCGGGCCCCAGCGCGGGGCGGGCGGCAGTGCCGGCCGGGCTGCCGCTGACGACCAGCCCCCAGAGCACGGCCAGAGCGGGCCAGAGCAGCCATGGCCAGCCCAGGGGCGGCAGGCTGATCCCCGCCAGAAGACCGGCCGCGGTCGCCAGGAGCCAGCGGGGCCGACGGTCATTGCCCATGGTCGGCTGGCGTCGCAGGCGCCATGGTCGGAGAGGAATCACGCCGTTTCCCCAAGGAAACCTCCGTCATGGACCAGGGCAATCTGCTGCAGATGCTGCTGCTGCGCGGCCTCGGCACCACCTCACTGGTGGCCGACCGGCTCAAGTACGTCAGCCAGGAGTGGGTGAGCAGCGGCCGGCTCGACCCCTCCCATGCCTCCGCCCTGGTCGAGGACGTCCTCAAGGCGCTGCGCGGCGAGACACCGGAACTGGAACAGCAGGCCGAACGTCAGCTGGAGCGCAACCGGGATCAGCTGCTGCAGGATCTGGGCCTGGCGCGGCAACGGGAGGTGGACGAGCTGCGGGGACGCATCGACCGGCTCGAGCAGACGCTGCGGCAGCGTCAGGGCAACGGCGAAGCTGCCGAGTGAAGGCACTGGCAGAATCGCCCCACCCAGGAACCTCCGGCATGCGCGACATCCTGATCAGCTCATTGGTCTGCGTGGCCTGCCTGACGCTGGCCCTGGTGAGCCAGCTCGTCTCCCCCTCCGTGGTGAAGGCGGCCCCGCCGGCGGCGGGCGACTCGGTCCTTCAGCAGGCCGTGGCCATCGCCGGTGGCCCGGCGGCGGCACCCTCCGCCCGGGCGGCCGTGGTGGCTCCGCTCGAACTCGATCCCGACGACCCCAACCCCACCCTCTTCAGCATGGCCCCCGACACCACAGGCGACCTGGCCTCCAGCGGCGCCGCCGCCCTGGGCGGGGACATCGTCGCCCCGACCGAGCGCACCACCCCCAGCGGTCTGCGCATCACCGATCTGACCGTGGGCGACGGCCCGGAGGCCTCCGCCGGGAGCACGGTCGTGGTCAACTACCGCGGCACCCTGACCAACGGCAAGGAGTTCGACAGCAGCTACGGCCGCGGCCCCTTCAGCTTTCCCCTCGGAGCCGGCCGGGTGATCCGGGGCTGGGACGAGGGGGTGGCCGGCATGAAGGTGGGCGGCAAGCGCAAGCTGGTGATTCCTGCCGATCTGGCCTACGGCGAGCGGGGAGCCGGCGGTGTGATCCCTCCCAACGCCACCCTGATCTTCGAGGTGGAATTGCTCGAAGTGAAGAACTGACCTGCCCCACGTGCCCATCCCCGTGCTCAGCATGCACCTGTCCGGGATGCCGCGCGCCCGCTCAAGCCGCAGGTCCGGGGCCGGGCAGCCGGTGATCATCGTTACAATGCCCTAGCCGAAACGATTCCTCATGGCTCATCAGCTGCCCGAACTGCCCTACGGCCTCGACGCACTCGAGCCCCACATCTCACGGCAGACCCTGGAATTCCACCACGGCAAACATCACGCGGCCTACGTCACCAACCTCAACAAGGCGATCGAAGGCACCGACCTCGAAGGCAAGAGCCTGGAGGAGGTGATCCTGGCCGTGGCCGGTGACGCGGGGAAGGCCGGTGTGTTCAACAACGCCGCCCAGGTGTGGAACCACAGCTTCTACTGGCAGTGCATGAAGCCCGGTGGCGGTGGCGAGCCCAGCGGCGCCCTGGCGGAGAAGATCAACGCCGACTTCGGCAGTTTCGAGGCCTTCAAGGAGCAGTTCAAGACCGCCGGCGCCACCCAGTTCGGCAGCGGCTGGGCCTGGCTGGTGCTCGATGGCGGCACCCTGAAGATCACCAAGACCGCTAACGCCGATCTCCCTCTGGCCCATGGCCAGAAGGCCCTGCTCACCATGGACGTCTGGGAGCACGCCTACTACCTCGACTACCAGAATCGCCGCCCCGATTACATGACCACCTTCCTCGACAAGCTGGTCAACTGGGAGTTCGTGGCCGCCAACCTCGCAGCGGGCTGATCATTGCCTGATCCGCTGATCGTCGCCTGATCCCGTCATCCACCACCTCCGGAGCCCGAGGGATCCGGAGGTTTTTTTATTGCCGAAACCCCGCCGAAACCCGCAGGGTCAGCGGCCGGCGGCGGACCGAGACCTCAGACCGCTGCCCTGTCACCCACCACGGTACGGATCTCGGTGAGTTCATTGCCCCTGCCGACGAGGGCAGGCGATTTAAAGGCCGCCAGGCCGATGCAGAGACTGCTGTAAACGAGGGGATTGATCGTGGCCGCCTTGAGGATGTTCCGGTGCCGCGATTTCGCCGGCGCCCGGTGATCGTAGATGGAGAACGATCGCTTGATCGGCTGATCCTGAACCGCCTTGCCGAGGTGATAGAAGTGAGCCGTCAGTGACTTCCTGGTTTTCACGTCGGAGGTGGGCATGTCGGCACCATGCACCAACAGGGAATCCCAGAGAATCACATCCCCCTTGGCCGGCAGCAGGCGGACGCAGCGAGCCTCGGGATGGTCCCGCTGGAAGGCCTGATCGTGTTCGAGGTCGGAGAAGTCGTAATCGGAGGGATCGATCCGTGCCTTGTTGGTGCGCTCGTAGATCTTGAACGGCCCGCACTCCATGGAGATATCCTCCAGGGCGATCCAGGCGCCGATCACACCACCGGGGGGATCCGTGTCCAGATACCAGCTGTCCTGATGGTTCTTGGTGCCGACGCTGCGATCGAAGAGCATCGTCTGCCAGTTCACGTACACGCCTTCGCCGGCTTCCTGGCAGAGGCAGCGGTAGAGCTGATCCGAGAAGATGATGGCTTCGACGGTCTTCCGAAAGGCCGGCAGGGCTCCCAGTAGATGGGGATTGTGGATGGAATTCCTCAGATTCCCCTGGACGTCCAGATTGGGAGACTCGAAGGAATTGGTTCCCTGGGCGCGGAAACGGAACCGTCGCGAGCGTTTGATCCGCTCCAGGGAGGCCAGCAGGGCATTGATGCGCTCGGACGGAATCGCCCCCTTGATCACCGCGTAGCCGTTCCTGGCCAGGCTGGTGGCCGGGTTGCCGGCAAGTCGGGTCGCAGGGCCCATGGCCATCGGGGCATCAACGCACTTCGTGACGCTAGGCCATCCCCCCCGGCGCGGCATCGTCCGCACGGGCCGCGTCGAGCACGGCCTCGGGCGGAATCCACATGGCATCGCCATAGGAGAAGAAGCGGTAGCGATGGGCGATGGCCTCGGCGTAGAGGGCAAGAAGCCGGCGACGCCCCACCAGGGCGCTGACCAGGAGCAGCAGGGAGCTGCGCGGCAGGTGGAAATTGGTCAGCAGTCCCTCCACCACGGCGAAGCGGAATCCGGGCTGGATCACCAGATTCACCGGACCCGCATGAGGCGCCAGCCGGCCCCCGTTCAGGGCCGCCACCCCCTCCAGACTGCGCACGCTCGTGGTACCCACGGCGATCACGCGGCCTCCGCGGGCCCGGCAGTCTTCCACGGCCTCCGCCAGAACCGGGCTCACCTCCACCCATTCGCTGTGCAGGGCCAGCCGGCTGAGATCCTCGGTCTCCACCGGCCGGAATGTTCCCAGGCCCACGTGCAGGGTCACCGTGGCCAGATGGACCCCCCTGGCCGCCAGCGCCTCGAGCAGCTCGTCACTGAGATGCAGACCGGCCGTGGGGGCCGCCACCGCGCCGGGTCTGGCGGCATAGCGGGTCTGGTAGCGGCTGTCGTCCCTCCCTTCGCGGGCCTCGATGTAGGGCGGCAGGGGCATGGAGCCGTAGCGCTCCAGCAGGGGTTCGATCGCCACCGCATCGGCGCAGCCCTTCGGGAAGCGCACCAGCCGGCCACCACTGGCCGGATCGGCGGCCTCGACGACGACCGGCAGGTCCGGCTCTCCCTCCGCCTCCACCGTGAGGATCTCGCCGGAGCGAAGTCGCTTCGCCGGGCGGGCCAGGCAGAGCCAGAGCCCCTCGCCGCGGGGCTCCAGCAGGAGCAGTTCCACGGCTCCGCCGCTGGCCCGCCGGGCTGCCAGCCGGGCCCGCAGCACCCGGGTGTCGTTCACCACCAGCAGGTCGCCGGGTCTCAGCTCCTCCTGCAGATCCCACACGCGGCGATGGCGGGCAGCAGCGGCAGCGGGGTCGGCAGCGGGTGCATCCAGGACCAGGAGGCGTGCGGCATGGCGCGGCTCGGCCGGCTCCTGGGCGATCAGATCGTCCGGCAGCTCGAAGGCGTAGCTGGAGAGGAGCCCGTCGGCGGGATCAGGGGTGGGGGGCATGAGGAGGGGACGGGAACGGCGTGGGAAGGACAGCCGCTGCCCTGCGGAAGCCCGCCTGCAAGCGGCTGCAGGGTAGGGGCCTGGCCGCGCCCGAGAGGCGCCCCTGCCGCCTGCCGCGAGCGGGGAGCGATGGCACCACCGACCCGGAGGAGAGCTAGAGCGCCAGGCTCTCGGGGTGGTTCTCGATCAGGTCGGCCAGGTCCTTGAGGAACGCTGCGGCGTGGGTGCCGTAGATCACCCGGTGATCGGCGGTGAGGTTCACCTGCATCTGCCGGCGAACCGCGATGGCACCGTCCTTCAGCGCCACCACCACGGGGCGGGAGGCGGCCACCGCCAGGATGGCGCCGGTGCCCGGAGGCAGGATCGCATCGAAGCGGTCGACGCCGAACATGCCCAGGTTGGAGAGGGTGAAGGTGCCGGTGCTGTACTCCTCCGGCTTGAGCTGCTTCGAGCGGGAGCGGGCCACCAGATCGGCCCAGGTGCGCGAAAGGGAATACAGATCAGTGCGGTCGGCCGCGGCCAGCACGGGGGTGATCAGGCCGCCGTCGTCCATCGCCACAGCCACCGCCACGTTGACGCCGGCCGGGTAGGTCATCGCGGTGTCGCTGGCAGCAGCGTTGACCTGGGGATGGCGGGCCAGGGTCACGGCCACCGCCTTCGCCAGCAGGGCGGTCATGGTGACCCCCTTGGACTTCACCTGCTTGTAGAAGGCATCCAGCCGGTCGGTGGTGATGGTGTAGCCGACGTGGAAGCAGGGGACCGCCAGGCTGGCGTTCATGTTGCGGACGACGGCCTGCTGCAGGGTGTTGAAGGCCACCGTCTCGCCGGGGCGGCCGAAGGCCTGACCTGCCGGCGCGGGAGCCGATCCGTTGCCCGCGGCGGGAGCCACGGCCGGTGCGCTGCCCTCGGCCACCCGCGGCACGCTCACCGGCTGGCCGGCAGCCTGCTCGACGTCCTCGGCCTGGATGCGTCCGTGGGGACCGCTGCCCCGCACCCCGGCGAGGGAAACGCCCAGCTGCGCCGCGAGCTTGCGGGCCCGGGGGGTGGCCACCACCCGTCCGTCGGCGGCGGGAGCGGGGGCGGGGACCGCCACCGGTGCCGGTGCCGGGACGGGGGCGGGCGTCGCAGGCACCGGTGCGGGTGCCGCAGGGGTGGCCGCAGGCGCTGGAGCAGGAGCGGCAGGGGCTGACGCGGGAGCGGCGGCAGCTCGAGCAGGCGCCGCCGCCCGGGCCTCCGCGATCTCCGCTTCGCTTTCCACGATCAGGCCGATGGTCTCACCCACCGGTGCCGTGCTGCCCGCCTCCATCAGCACCGCGGCCAGGAAGCCCTCCTGGAAGGCCTCCACGTCCATGTCCGCCTTGTCGGACTCGACCACCAGCACCGACTCGCCCCGCTCCACCCGGTCGCCGGGTTTCTTGAGCCACTCCACGATCTTGCCCTCCGTCATCGTGGAGCTGAGGGCCGGCATGAAGATTTCGTGGGTGGCCAACGGGTCCTGCCTCTTCGATGGAGGGGACTTTAGGCGGCGGAAGGATCAGCCCCCCTCGATCGCCTCGATCACCCCATCCCGCACCAGAACAGCCATCTGGAGCTTCTGCACGAGGTTGTCACCCACCTGCACCTCGCAGAAGCTCTCGATCTGACCCTGGTCGACCACCTGCTCCATCTCCAGCTCACGCACCTGTCGCTGCTGCTCGAGCACCTGGCGTTTCTGCTCCTCGAATTCGGCCCGCTTGGCCGCCACCTGCTGCTGCACCGAAGCGACCTGCTCCTGCACCCGGGGGTCGAGGGGATTCGCGCTCTGGCGGCGGATCTCGTCGATCAGTCGCTGGCCTTCCTGCTCCAGCTGGGCGAGCTGCTGGTCGAAATTGGTGAGGGCGTTGCTGAGTTCCCGCTCGGCATCCTCCTTCCAGCGCGGGGTCACCACCGCCCGCACCGTGATCGAGCGCTTGATGGTCAGGGTGTTGCCGTCGGCCATGGGAAGGGAGGTGCAGCGGTCAGGCTCTCAGGCGGCGGGCGATCCGGTCAACCACGGGCTGGATCAGCGGTCGCCGTAGAGGGTGGCGATGGCGTCCCGGTCCCGATCGGCGATGCGATCCCGCCGCTGCTTGAGGGTCTGGGTGAGCAGGCCGTTCTCGATGCTGAAGGGCTCCACCAGGGCCACGCCGCCGAGCCGTTCGTCCGGCCGCGAACCTGGCCGGGCCGCCAGCAGACGGTTGCACTCCCGGCAGAGGGCCCGCAGCAGGGCCGGATCGGCAGCCCCTCCCGGAAGGGGGAGGGGCAGACCGGCCGCCGCCGCAAACGACCGGAGCACCTCGGGCTTCGCCACGAGCAGGGCCCCGAGCTGCTTGCGGTCCTGCCCCACCAGCATCACCTGCTCCACCAGGGCCGAGGCCACCAGAGCCTCCTCCAGGGGGCCGGGCTCGATGTTCTCGCCGCTGCTGAGGACAATGGTGTCCTTGGCCCGGCCGGTCAACACCAGGGTTCCATCCGCCATCAGCAGGCCCAGATCGCCGGTGTCGAACCAGCCCTCCCCATCGAGCACCTTGGCGGTGGCATCGGGTCTGTGGTGATAGCCGGCCATCACCTGGGGACCGCGGGCCAGCACCAGGCCGCGTTCGCCGCAGGCGAGCGTGGTGCCCGTGGCCGGATCCACCACCTTCAGGGCCGTATCCGGCAGAGGCTGGCCGGCGCTGCCGCGACGGTTGCTCCAGGTCCGGCGGCAGCTGAGCACCGGGCTGGTCTCGGTCAGGCCGTAGCCCACCAGCAGTTCGATGCCGACGGCCTCGAAGAACCCGTCCACATGGATCGCCAGGGCCCCGCCACCACTGATGGCGGTGCGCAGGCGGCCCCCCACCAGCTGCCCGCGCACCTTCGGCCAGAGCACGGTCCCGGCGAGGGCATGCAGCGGCCAGAGCAGCAGCGCGCCGGCGGCGGCCAGCAACCGATCCGGCAGCGACTCGGATTGGAGGGTCAGATCCAGCGCCACCCGGCGGCGCCGGTGGAACGTGCGGCTGATGGCGAGGGCCGAGCGCAGCAGGCCCCGGCGGGCGGGAGGCATGGCGGTCAGGGCATCCTCGAATCCCGACAGGAGGGCCTCCCACAGCCGCGGCACGCTGATCAGGTACTGGGGGCGCACCTTCTGCAGATCGGAGCGCAGCTGCTTGAGGGTGGTGTAGGTCTGCCGGCAGCCGCAGCTCAGCAGGAAATATTCGGCCGTGCGCTCATAGGCATGCCAGATCGGCAGCACGCTGAGCACCTGATCCCCCGGACTCGGCGCCACCGCCACCCCGAGGGTGCGCAGTTGATGGAGCAGGTTGGCGTGGGTGAGGGGCACCCCCTTGGGCTGGCCCGTGGTGCCGGAGGTGTACAGCAGGGTGGCCAACCGCTGGGGGCCTCCCGTCGGCAGGGGCGGCAGCGGTGCCCCCGCCCCGCGCTCCAGCAGGTCCTGCCAGCTGAGACAGGGCACCGGCGGCGGCACCGGGGGGAGATCGCCCTCCAGCAGGACCACGAACCGAAGCCGTTCGAAGGCCTGGCCGCCCAGCTCGAGACGCTCCAGCAGAGCGGCTGATTCCAGCACCATCCCAACGGCGCCCGCGTCCTCGAGGATGTAACGCAGTTCCTCGGCCGGAGCCCCGCTGCCGCGCACCGCATCGGCAGCGCCGGCCCGCATCAGGCCCTGGTCCGCCACCAGCCAGCGGGGGCTGTTCTCGGCGAACAGCGCCACCACGTCGCCGCCGACCACCCCCAATGCGGCGAAGGCCGCCGCGGCCCGGTCGATCGCCTGGCGCAGGTCGCCATAGCGCAGCGTTTCCGGATGGCGGCCGTGGGGGGCCTCCAGGGCGATGGCATCGCCATGGAGGCGCTCCAGCACGGGCCAGAGCCCCTCGAGGCCCTCCAGAGCCCTCCAGTCGTGGCGAGCCTCCAGGGCGCGGCGGTCCCGGGGGCTGCCGCTCCAGCGGATCTCGGCAGGGGCGTTCATGGGAGGCAGGCGCGCTGGGGCGGGAGGTCAGGATTCTCCCAGGCCTGGCCAGCCCCACCCAGGCCCCACCGGCGTCTCCTCCAGCGTCTCCTCTGCCAGGGGCGGCCGCAGCACCAGATGGAAGCGTCGGGCGAAAGCCGCCAGCAGCAGCGGCGCCACCCGCTCGGTGGTGAGGGAGGGGCACCAGTCCACCAGCCGGCCCACCGGCCGGCCGCTGAGGCCGCAGGGAACGATCGCCCCGAACCCCTCCAGGGAACAGTCCACGTTCAGCGCCAGACCGTGCTGGCTGATCCAGCGGCGGGCTCCGATGCCGATGGCCGCCACCTTGCGACCCTGCAGCCACACGCCCGTCAGGCCGTCGATCCGTTCGCCCTCCAGCCCAAGCTCCCGCAGCAGCGCCAGCACCACGTCCTCCAGGGTCCGCAGATACCGGTGCAGGTCGGCGCCGTGGCGCTGCAGGTCGAGGACCGGGTAGAGCACCAGCTGACCGGGCAGGTGGTGGGTGACCTCCCCGCCCCGATCGATGCGGAACAGGGGCAGCGGCGGATGGTCGGGATCGAAGCCCAGATGCCGCAGGCTGGCGCCCCGACCCAGGGTGTAGCAGGGCTCGTGCTGCAGCAGCAGCAGGGCATCGGGGGCGCTGGGATTCTCCAGCCGCCGGCGCTGCAGGCGCCGCTGCCAGTCCCAGGCGATCGGGAAGGGCACCGGGGCACGGGGTTCAAAAAGAATTGCGGGAGTGTTGGGAGGCATGGGTGCGGGTTCCTAGCCTGCAGGAGAACCCAGAGTCCGAATTCCTCTGGAGGGGCGCATTCGCATGAAACTGCTGATCCACGGCCGCAATCTCGACGTCACACCGGCGATCAGGGAGTACACGGAAACCAAGCTCAACCGCGCCATCAGCCACTTCAACGGCATCGTCAAGGAGGCCGACGTTCACCTGTCCGTGGCCCGCAATCCCCGGGTTCCCCAACAGACCGCTGAAGTCACGGTCTTCGCCAACGGCATGGTGATCCGGGCCCAGGAACGCAGCGAGAACCTCTACGCCAGCATCGACATGGTGGCCACCAAGCTGAGCCGCCAGCTGACCCGCTACAAGGACCGGCTCCAGGAGCGCAGCCAGGGCCCGGTGCACCGCTCCGCCGCCGCGGAGGAAGCCGGCGCCGCCAGTCTGCCCACCCCCGGCGTCTCCCTCACCGACGGCCTCGAGCCCGCCGTGCCCCACCGCGGGGTGCGCCGCAAGTACTTCGCCATGCCACCGATGGACCTGGAGGAGGCCCTGCACCAGCTCGATCTGATCGATCACGACTTCTACGTGTTCCGCGATGCCGGTACGGGCCAGATCCAGGTGGTCTACCGCCGCAACCACGGTGGCTTCGGCGTCATCCAGGCCCGTGACACCTGAACGGGCGGCGGAACGGCCCGATCTCGCCCCCCTCATCGATCACGCCCTGCTCGATCCCCACCAGGGTGTGGAAGCGATCCACCGCTGCTGTGACGAGGCCCGTCACTTCGGTTTCGCCGGGGTGTGCGTGGCCTCCCGCTGGCTCGGAGTTGCCAGGGAGCGTCTGCCCGTGGGGGGGCCGGTGAAGCTGGTGGGCGTGGTGGCGTTCCCCTTCGGCGCCATCCCCCCGGCGATCAAACGGGCCGAGGCGGAATGGGCCGCCGCCGCCGGGGCCGACGAACTGGACGTGGTGCCGGATTTCGGAGCCCTGGCCGATGGTGACGGTGGGGCCGTGCTCGACGATCTGGCGGCCATCACCGACCTGGGACTGCCGGTGAAGGTGATCCTGGAGGTGGGTCGGATCGATCCCGAGGCACTGGGCCTGCTCGTGGAGATCTGCATCGATGCCGGGGCCCGCTACCTCAAGACCGGCAGCGGTTTCGGTCCCCCGGTCAGCGTCGATCAGGTGGCCCGACTGGTGGCTCTGGCCCGGGGCCGGGCCGCGGTGAAGGCCTCCGGGGGCATCGCCGATCTGGAGCAGGCCCTGGCCCTCGTGGCGGCCGGCGCCAGCCGGCTTGGGACGAGCCGGGGCGTGGCCCTGATGCAGGCCCTGCGGGCCGGGGCCTGAGCCGCCGGTGAGCCCTGCCCTGCCCTGCCCCGTCGCCGCAGACCGTGCCTGAGCGGAATCTCGAAGGGCTGGCCCTCACCTGTCGTCCCCTCGGGGAACATGACCGCCTGCTCACGCTGCTGAGCGAGGCCGAGGGGATCACCCGCCTGGCGGTGCCGGGGGCGCGGCGGCCGAAGAGCAGCCTGGCCGCCGCGGTGCCCCTGGCCCACCTGCGTCTCCAGGTGGGCGGTCGCGGCGGCCTGGGGCGGGTGCGCCAACTGCGGGTGCTGCGCTCCTACAGCGGCCTGGCGGAGCGGCTCGAAACGCTTGCCGCGGCCCAGGGGCTGGCCGAACTGTGCCTGAAACTGGTCCCCGGGGAGGCCCCCGCCCCCGGGATGCTCGCCGACCTGCTGCTGCAGCTCGGCCGGCTGGAGGCAGTGGTGACGGAGCGGGCCGAGCGGCTGGAGGCCCTGGCGGTGTCGGTGCAGGGGAGCGTGCATCTGCTGGCCCTGGGGGGGTTCGCCCTGCCGCTGCAGCACTGCACCCGCAGCGGCGCCCCGCTGGTGCCCCCGGTCGGCGACTGGAGCTGGCGCTGCAGCCTGCTGCCCAGCGAGGGACTGGCGATCGGGGCGGTGCCGGGCGCCCGGATGATGCTGAACGCATCGGAACTGGCCCTGCTGCAGCGGCTCACCCGCCCCGGGCCGCCCCGCCGACGCGATGGCAATCTGATGGGTCCGGAGGCGGTGTGGCTGCACCTGCTGGATCTGGTGGAGACCTGGTGCGGCGAGCATCTGGGCCAGCGCCCCCGAGCCTTCAGACTGCTCCGCACGGCCTGCGAACCCATGCCCCCGAAGCCGCCCCAGCCGAGATGAGTCCGAGCGGCGCGACCCAGAGGGGACTGGCCGGTGTCCTGGCCCTGCCGGGATTCCGGCGGCTCTGGATCGGCCAGGCGTTCTCCCAGCTGGCGGACAAGTTCTACATCGTGCTGATGGTGTTCCTGATCGCCCAGTACTGGGTGACGGACACCCCGCAGAGCAACGAGGCCCTGGCGGAGGCCGCCGCCGCGATGCGGATGAGCTTCGAGACCCGGGCCCAGATGATCACCCTGCTGGCCACCGGCATCTACGTGGCCAACACCGTGCCCGCCATGCTGCTGGGAACGGTGGCGGGCGTCTGGGCCGACCGC
Organism: Cyanobium sp. CACIAM 14; assembly: GCA_000708525.1. Taxonomy (GTDB): domain Bacteria; phylum Cyanobacteriota; class Cyanobacteriia; order PCC-6307; family Cyanobiaceae; genus Cyanobium. Next base: position 49,762 of record JMRP01000003.1, on the reverse strand, counting down.
TGGCCGAAACGCACCGTGATGGTCGCCTCCAACGGCCTCCGTGCAGTGCTGACGATGCTGGCGCCCCTGTGCCTGATCCCCGGACCGATGTGGCTGGGGCTCAGCTGGGGGTACTGGGCGCTGGTGGCGATGACCTTCTGCGAGTCGGTGCTGACCCAGTTCTTCGCGCCGGCCGAGCAGGCCGCCATCCCGCTGCTGGTCTCCAGCCCCCAGCTCCTGGCGGCGAACTCCGTCTACCAGGCCACGAGCATGGCGGCCACCATCGTCGGTTTCGCGCTCGGGGATCCGATCCTGCGGCTGCTCCGCACCCTGCTGGCCCAGGTGGGAATCCCCGGGGGGGAGTTCGTGCTGCTGCCGATCTGCTACGGGGCGGCGGCCCTGGCCATCGCCGGGATCCGGATCCCCGAACCGCCGCGGGAGCCTCGCTCCATCTCGGTCTGGGAGGAGATCGGAGAGGGGCTGCAGGTGCTGCGGGAGAGGCCCAACGTCCGCAGCGCCATGCTGCATCTGGTGCTGCTCTACAGCCTGCTGGCCGCCCTCTACGTGCTGGCGATCAGCCTGGCAGCGGCCATCGCCGGGCTCGGCCCCACCCGTTTCGGCACCCTGCTGGCCATGAGCGGCGTGGGCCTGGCCCTGGGAGCCCTGGCCATGGCCCAGCTGGGGGACCGGTTCAACCGACGCCTGCTGGCCAGCGCGGGCCTGGGCACCATCGCCTGGTGCCTGGTGCTGCTCGGCCAGCTGCGCGGCAGCCTGATCTTCACCCTGCTGCTCTGCGGGCTGCTGGGGGTGGGCGCGGCCCTGCTGGCGATCCCCGCCCAGACCACCATCCAGGAAGACACACCGGAAAGCCAGCGGGGCCGGGTGTTCGGCCTGCAGAACAACCTGATCAACATCGCCCTCAGCCTGCCGCTGGCGCTGGCGGGCACCGTGGTGAGCCGCTACGGCCTGCTGCCCGTGCTGTGGGGTCTGGCGACCATCGCGGCCGTCGCCGCCCTCAGCGAGCGGCCGTGGAAGCGGGGGTGAGCCTCTTCAACGCTGCTAGGTTGGCTGACTGAAGGAGCCATACGGGTGATGCACATTGCCTGGCTGGGCAAGAAATCGCCTTTCTGCGGCAACGTCACCTACGGCCTGAGCACCACCGAAGCTCTCCGGCAGCGCGGGCATGCGGTGAGCTTCATCCATTTCGACACCCCCACCGCATCCCTGGGGCGCTTTGAAGGGGCCGGCGCTGAACCGACTCCCTCCGGCAGGCAGGTCGACGGCCCGGAGGTGGCCCTGCCGTATCTGGTCAAGTCCCAGGTCTACACGATCCCCTCGCCCGGGGCCCAGCGGGAGCTGAGGGAATCGCTGGAGCGACTGCGACCGGACCTGGTTCACGCCAGCCTCACCCTCTCGCCGCTGGATTTCCGCTTGCCCGACCTCTGCCAGCAGCTCGGCCTGCCGCTGGTGGCCACGTTCCATCCCCCCTTCGATGCCGGGTTGCGCAACCTGACCGCCGGCACCCAGCAGCTGACCTATCAGCTCTATGCCCCCTCCCTGGCGAAATTCGACCGGGTCATCGTGTTCTCCGATCTGCAGGCCGACGTGCTGGTCCGCCTGGGAGTGCGCCGGGAACGACTGGCGGTGATCCCCAACGGTGTCGACACCGGCATCTGGGCACCTGCCGATGCCGGCACCGAAGCCGACCTGACGCAGCTGCGGCGCCGCCTGGGCGACCGGCGGGTGTTCCTGTACATGGGCCGCGTGGCCACCGAGAAGAATGTCGAGGCGCTGCTGAGGGCCTGGCGTCTGGTGAGGCCCCACGGCTGCGTGCTCGTCATCGTCGGTGACGGCCCCCTGCGCTCCTCCCTGCAGAACGGAAGTGAAACCGACGTCATCTGGTGGGGGTACGAGCCCAGCCGCGCCCGTCGGGTGGCCCTCCTGCAACTGGCGGAGGTGTTCCTGCTGCCCTCGCTCGTGGAGGGACTCTCCCTGGCCCTGCTGGAGGCGATGGCCTGCGGCACCGCCTGCGTGGCCACCGATGCCGGCGCCGACGGGGAGGTGCTGGAGGGTGGCTCCGGCATCGTGATCAGCACCCAGGGCGTGACCACCCAGCTGAGAACCCTGCTCCCGGTTCTGCGCGACCAGCCGGTGCTGACCGCCGAGCTGGGACGTCGTGCTCGGGAGAGGGTGTTGGACCGTTACACCCTGACCGGCAATATCGACGCTCTCGAAAGACTCTATGGAGAGCTCAGCTCTCACCCCGTTGCCGCCTGATCGGCCCTTTTTCAGCCATCCTTAAGCCCTGCCGAATCGGCCGAATCGCGTCAGGATATGGGGCGGGAAAAAGCACCATGACATCCCTCTCCCCCACGCCCGGTTATTCGGCCCGAAGTCCGATGCTGACGAAGGCCCGCCTCATGACCTCCGGCGACTGGCCCACCGTGTCGGTCGTCGATGATGACCCCCAGATCAGGGCGATGGTGGCCGAAGAGCTGACCGATTCCGGCTGCTTCGTCCTCTCCCTGAAGAACTGCCTGGCACTCGATGAGGTGCTGCTCGACGGCACGGTCGATCTGGTCTTCCTCGATGTGCAGATGCCGGACTGCGACGGCATCGAATGTCTGCGGAGCCTGCGGGCCCGGGGCTTCAGCATGCCGGTGGTCATCTTCACCTCCCTGAACGACCCCGAGCGGCGTCGCCAGGCGCGGGACGCCGGAGCCGATGACTATGTGCTCAAGCACGACCTCCTGCATCGGCTGCCCGGCCTGCTGGAGCGGTTCCTTCCCAGGAGGCCGGAGAACCGCTGCCAGTGACGACACCGCCACCCATGGCTTCTGGCGTGGGGCCCCCTTCGCCCGGCTGGCGGCAGCAGATGTTCGGGAGTCTGATGGGCCAGCTGCGGCTGGCGGCCTTCGTCTCGGTGTTCGCGGGCTTCGCCGCCGCCTCCGCCCTCACTCTCCTGCTCAACAGACACTCCCTGCTGAGCCAGCAACAGAACCAGCTCAGCCTGGCGGCGGCTTCGCTGGTCGCCCCCCTCGATCAGCTGGACGCGGTTCCCTCCCGGGCCCGCGCCAGCCAGCTGCAACTGGAGCTGGCCCGTCAAAGCTCGCCGTGTCGGGTGTTCTGGGTGCGGCGCCGGGATGGCTCGCTGCTGATGCCGAGTCCGGCGACGGGAGATCCCGCAGCGATCACGCGTCTGGCGGAGCAGGCGGTGGGAATCCGTCAGCCCGAGGGGGTCGATGGGCCCGCCATCCCGCTGCTGATCGGAGCGGATCACCGGCTGGAGAAGGGAATGGGCGGCCTCACCTTTCTCATTCATCCGTTGCATCGCTCCCCCGGGGGCAGCCAACTCTGGGCCGCCGATGACATCGGCCCGACCATCGTCACCCTGCGCTCGATGCTCCTGGGTCTGGCGGTGGTGTGGGTCCTCTGCCTCGCCCTGACCATGGTCGCGATCTCCCTGATGACCCGCCGGATCATCCAGCCCCTGCGCGACCTGAATCGCATGGCCGCCAGCGTGACCACGGAAAGCCTGGCCAGCAGCCACCTCAGACTCGACCACGCACCTCTGGAGGTGCAGGAACTGGCACGGGCCTACAACGGCCTTCTCGACCGGCTGGCACTGGCCTGGAGCCAGCAGCGGCACTTCGTGGGGCTCGTCTCCCACGAACTGCGGAACCCATTGATGATCATCGCCGGTTACCTGCGTCGGCTCCAGCGTCGCGGCCAGAACCTGGATCCGGAGCAGATGCGCGCCCTGGCCACCACCGAGGCGGAAACCCACCGGATCACGCGGATGCTCAACGACCTGCTGGACCTCTCCCGCAGCGAAGCCGGCCATCTCCAGATGACGCTGGCCCCGGTGGCGGTGGATGAGGTTCTGACCACCGCCAGCGACCTGGCCCGCAGTCAGCTGTCACGCCCCCTTCTGCTCCACCTGCCGGAGGAGGTGGCCGAAGGACCGGTCCTGGCGGTGGCGGAGACGGACCGGCTGCAGCAGGTGCTGCTCAACCTGATCGAGAACGCCGACAAATACTCCCCCCCGGGCCGACCGATCCACCTGGAGCTGGCCAGGGAGGCCGGGGATGTCTGCATCAGCGTCCGGGATCAGGGCATCGGCATCCCCCCCGAAGACCTGCCCAGGGTGTTCGATCGCTTCCACCGGGGGCGCAATGCCGTGGAATTCGAACGGGGGTCGGGGCTCGGGCTCTCGGTGGTCAAGCTCCTGGTGGAGGCGATGGGCGGCTCGATCGGCGTCGAGAGCGAGCTCGGGGTCGGCAGCCGCTTCGCTATCCACCTGCCGGCGGCTCAGTAACGCTCCGGCCGGGGCCTGTCCCAGTCGGGCGCGAAGCCCTGGCGACGCAGGGCGTCCGCCGACGCCTCCAGGCGTCGGCGATCGAGTCGCCAGAGGCGGTAGACCCCGGCCGCGTCGAGCTCGGTGGCGCCGAGATTCCTCCAGAAGGGGGTGCGGGCCGTGGTGCCGTCGATCACCACCAGCACCGTGGGCTGCCGCTCCGGGGTGCTGGGCGCCTGGCCCGGTCGATGCTCGCGGCGCAGTCGGTCCGCCAGGTTGATGGGCCCCTCCGGCCCCACCCCCTCGTAGATCACCACCCGCCGGCTGTAGTAGTGCAGGGAAGGCTTGAGGATGCCCACCATCGCCACGGGCTCCCCTGGCCGGGCCTGGCGCAGCAGCGCCGCCGCCATCCGGCGCACGGGCTCGGCCCGCAGACGATCGCCGATGCCCACCAGAGGCACCAGGGCGGCGGCCACGAACAACACCAGAGGCAGTTGCAGCGCCAGCAACCGCAGCGGCGAGCGGCGGCGGCGCCAGAGCCAGCCCAGCAGGGCCGCCAGCAACCAGCAGCCCGCCACCACGAGCACCAGGGGACTGCCCTGAAGCTCCGCCGCCAGCCCGGGCATCTCCGGATCCCGGATCAGGGGCAGCCACAGAGGCGCCAGCAGGAAGACCACCCCCAGGCCCGTGACCAGCAGCAGGGTGAGAGCCCAGGCCCAGCGCTCCCAGGGCCACCGCCCGCCGCCGGCCCAGCCGCTCTGGGCGGCCAGGGCGATCAGCAGGGCCGCGGCGGGGGTGGCCGGCAGCCAGTAACTCGGCAGCTTGGTGGCGGCGGCGGTGAAGAAGAGCAGCACCGCCAGCAGCCAGCAGGCGGCGAAGCGGCCCAGGGAGGCGACAGGGGGCCGCGGAATCGCGGGACACCAGGCCCGGCGCAGGGGGCCGATGGCCCGGGCCAGCCCGACGAGCAGCAGGGGGGTGACCGGCAGGCTGGCCACCAGCATCACGGGAAGGAAGAACCACCAGGGCTGCAGATGGCGGTTCACCACCTCGGTGAAGCGCTGCAGGTTGTGGTAGCCGAAGAAGCTGTCCCAGAAGGGACGGCCTTCGCTGTACAGGGCCAGCAGGTACCAGGGCGCGGCCACCAGGGCGGTGATCAGCAGCCCCCGCAGGGGGCGCAGCCGCCGCAGGAGCCGGCCCAGGTCGGCCTGGAGCCAGCCGAAGAGCAGCAGGGTGATCACCAGCAGCACCACCGCCACCGGCCCCTTGGCCAGCACCGCCAGACCCAGCACGGGCCAGGGCAGCCACCAGGGCCGTTCCGGATCGGCATAGGCCTGCCAGCAGAGCAGCAGGCTGAGGGCCACCAGACCGCTGAAGAGGGAATCGCTCACCGCGGTGCGGCCCCAGACGATCACGAGCGGCGAGAGACCGAAGGCCAGCGCCGCGGTGAGGGCTGTCACCCCGGGGCGAGGACCGGGATCGGGCGCCTCGGCGTGGGTCGCGATCTCCGGCGCCGGCAGCCGTGGCTGGGGCCAGCGCAGCAGGGTGTCCGCCAGGGCCAGCATCACACCGATGGCGGCCATCGCGGAGGGGAAGCAGGCCGCCCAGGTGCCGAGGGGATTCCACTGGGCCTGGCCGGGCAGGGCGTAGACCGCCGCCATCAGCCAGTACACCAGGGGCGGCTTGTCGTAGCGGGGCAGCCCGTTGACGTGGGGGATCAGCCAGTCGCCCGTCTCGGCCATGGCCCGCGCCGACGCGGCGAACAGCGGCGGCGTCTCGTCCACCAGGCCGGTGCTCCCGAGCTGCCAGGCGAACAGAGCCAGGCCCAGCAGCAGGGTGATCAGAAGCACCCGGCGGCGCTGGGGGCGGGGCAGGGCTGACAAACCGGGGAGGCGGACCGGGTGGAACCTATCGCCCCCGGGCCTCCGAACCCGTATCGCTCCTGAGCCCATCGGCCGCTCCACGGGCCTCCGCAGCTCAGGGCCGCACCGGTCCGAGCGGGGCTCCCGCCTGCCAGAGCCGGGCGCGCTGGTTGATCAGCAGCACCGAGACCAGGGCCAGCAGGCCGCCCAGCCACTGCAGGGGACCCAGCCGTTCGCCGAGCAGCAGCACACCACAGAGCACCGCGAACACCGGGGTGAGAAACGTGAGCGCCGTGAATCCCGTGAGGTCACCGCTGCTGGCGAACCAGAAGAAGAGTCCGTAGGCCAGGGCGCTGCCCAGCAGGGCCGCATAGGCCATCAGACCCCACTGGATCCCGTCCCACTGGGGCCAGAAGGACACCGCCTGCGGCCGCAGCAGGGACTCGGCGCCGGCCACCACCACCAGTGGCAGGCCCCCCAGCAGCATGTGCCAGCCGGTGATCGCCACCGCATCGCTGTGGCGGCTGGCATAGCGACAGAGCACGGTGCCGATCGCCATCGCGGCCGCCGCCGCCAGCATCCAGGTCTCACCGTGGCTCCAGGCCTGCCCCTGGAGGGCCGGCGGGCCCTGCAGCCACCAGTGGCGCAGCACCTCAACCGGCAGACCGAGACAGAGGATGCCGAGCAGCCCGATCAGCAGACCCAGCCACCCCACCGGATTGATGGCCTCCCCGAACAGCGTACGGGCCAGCAGGGCCACCAGCAGGGGCTGGGAATCGATCAGCACCGAGCCGAGGCCGGCCCCGGTCTGCCCCAGGCCCCGGGCCAGCAGACCCTGGAAGAGGCTGCCGTCAACGGCGGCGAACAGCAGCAGCCAGGGCCAGTCGAGCGGATCCACCCGCCAGGAACGCCCCAGCTGCCGGGCCGCCAGCAGCACGACCGCCCCGGCCGGCAGCAACCGCAGGCTGGCCAGCATGGCCGGCGATGCCCCCGCCAGCAACGGCTTCATCGCCGCCATCGCGGTGCCCCAGAGGGCGAAGGGAAGGAGCATCAGCGCCCAGCGCAGGGTCCGGGGCATGGGGCGGTGGGCCTGGGGTGAGGGGATGGGTGGCGGCCGGGGAGCGGCTGCAGGCCCTTCCGGGCCTTCTTTTTAAGATCCAGCCATCACGGATTTCCACAATGCCCTGGCCCTGGCGCCGCAAGTCCCGACGCACCCTGGCCCGCATCGCCATCGAGGGGCCCATCGCCGGGGGCACCCGCACCCGGGTGCTGAAGGCGATCGAACAGGTGCGCCAGCGGGAGTGCCCGGCGCTGCTGCTGCGCATCGACAGTCCCGGCGGCACCGTCGGGGACAGCCAGGAGATCCATGCGGCCCTGATGCGGCTCAGGGAGAAGGGCTGCCGGGTGGTGGCCAGCTTCGGCAACATCTCGGCCTCCGGCGGGGTCTACGTGGGGGTGGCCGCCGAGAAGATCGTGGCCAATCCCGGCACCATCACGGGCTCGATCGGGGTGATCCTGCGCGGCAACGACCTCTCCCGGCTGCTGGAGCGGATCGGCATCCGCTTCGAAACGGTGAAGAGCGGCCTCTACAAGGACATCCTCTCTCCCGATCGGGCCCTCTCCGAGGCGGAACGCCAGCTGCTGCAGGAGCTCATCGACGCCAGCTACGGCCAGTTCGTGACGGCGGTGGCCGCCGGCCGGGGCCTGCCGGAGGAAGCGGTCCGCAGCTTCGCCGACGGCCGTGTCTTCAGCGGGGCCCAGGCCCTGGATCTGGGACTGGTGGATGCCTTGGGCGATGAGGAGACGGCCCGCCGGCTGGCGGCGGAGCTGGCGGGGCTGGATCCCGAGAAGAGCCGGCCCCTCACCTTCGGCAAGCCGCCGAAGAAGCTGCTGCGGATGCTGCCGGGCAGCCATGTGGTGGAGCAACTGGTCCAGTGCCTGAGCCTGGAGCTGGCCTGGAGCGGCCAGCCCCTGTGGCTCCACCGCCCCTGACGCCATGAACCCTGCTCTCGAGCTGCGGGCCCTGCGGGGAGCCACCACCGCCAGCGCCAACACTGGCGAGGCGATCGCTGAAGCGGTGGGCGAACTGATCGAGGAACTGCTGCAGCGCAACGGGCTCGCCGGGGGGCGCGTCCTCTCGGTGACCTTCTCGGTCACGGCCGATCTGGATGCCTGCTTCCCCGCCGCCATCGCCCGACGCCGGGCCGACTGGGCCAACGTGGCCCTGCTCGACTGCCAGCAGATGGCCGTGGCCGGGGACCTGCCGCGCTGCATCCGGCTGCTGGCCCATGCCTGGATGGAGCCCAGCCGGGAGGTGGTCCATCCCTATCTCCGGGAGGCGGCCCGGCTGCGGCCTGATCGGGTGGTCGCGGTCCCAGGCTCGATGCCGGCCCCGCCCCCAGCCAGCTCCCCCGCCGACCACTGAATCCACGCCAGGCACACCCGCCTGCTGAGACTTTGAACATTCCAGCGCCTCGCGCCATGACTTTCGTTTCCCGCCAGGGTGATCACGCCAGGAGCCGGATCGGCAGGCTGGGGCGCACGGCCCTCGCCGCCATGGCGGCCGCCGGCGCCCTCTGCCCGCTTGCCGCCACACCCGCCCTGGCCCAGGGCACCCCAGGGCTGATGGAGTTCCGCTGGGAGAACAACAAGGACTACCGCAAGCTCTACTACTTCATGACGGACACGACCCGCATGCAGCGGTCGGAGTACTACCTGATGCTGCGGCCGAAGGACCGCAAGACCGCCATCCTCAAGCTGAGCATCACCGTCCCCAGCTACTTCGACAGCAAGATCGATCCCAAGCAGGTCAAACTCTGCAAGATGAGCGAAGGCGGAATGCTCAAGAGGACCCGCTGCGAGAAGACCATTCCCGCGACGATCGAGGTCTCCGCCAATGGACGGTCGATCGATATCTTCCCTGAAACGCCGGTCTCCGACAAGGACACCATCGGCGTCTACATGAACGTGTTCAACCCGTTCAATGCCGGCATGTACCAGTTCAATGCCCTGGCCCAGGCCCCCGGTGACATCCCGGTCTCGGGCTACCTGGGCAGCTGGCTGATCCAGATCGATCCCAGTGGAGGCAACTGATAGGGTGGCCGACTGAGCAGGAAGCAGCAATGACCAAGCGCACACTCGAAGGCACCAGCCGCAAGCGCAAGCGCGTGTCCGGGTTCCGGGTGCGGATGCGCACCCACACGGGTCGCCGCGTGATCCGCACCCGGCGCCGCCGCGGTCGGGCCCGCCTGGCGGTCTGAACCGCGGCCGGAACGGCCTGTGGCCCTGCCACAGCGGCACCGGCTCAGGGGCCGCCGCATCTTCGATCGTCTGTACCGGGTGGGCCGTCGTTTCCAGAGCCCGTCCCTGGTGCTGCGCGTTCTGGCCGTCGATGCGGCCCTGCTCCCACCCGGCAGTCCCCCATCCGCCGCCTCCAGCCCCTGGCGCTGCGGTGTGGTCGTGAGCAACAAGGTGAGCAAGCTGGCCGTTCGCCGCAACCGGCTGCGTCGTCTTGTCCACGCCCATCTGCTGCGACACCCGCCAGCCCCGCCGTCGCCCCTCTGGCTGCTGATCACGCTCCGACCAGGTTGTCTGGAGATGGAGGAAGGCCGTCTGCTGGGAGAATGCAGCCAACTGCTACGCCAGGCAGGATTGCTCCTTGACCCCGGAGGACAGGGTGGAGAACCAGCTCGAGATCAATGAAACGGTCTTCTACGAAGGCGGGCCGGCCAGGGGAGATCTGATCCTCAACCTTCTGTTCGGCCTCACCGTGATCGGCATCCCCTTCGCCGTGGGGGCCATCGTGAGGGCCCTGTGGCTGCGCTTCCGCATCACCAGCCGCCGCATCAGCGTCAGCGGCGGCTGGCTGGGACGGGACCGCACCCAGGTGGTCTACAGCCAGATCCGGGAGGTCCGCTCGGTGCCGCGGGGCTTCGGCGCCTGGGGAGACATGGTTCTGGTGCTCAACGATGGCGCCAGGCTCGAGATGCGGGCGGTGCCCCGCTTCCGGGAACTGGAGGCCTACATCGAGGAGCGTCGCGAGAGCCGCTCCAAGGCCTCCGCCCCCGCCGGCTTCGCGCCACCGGCCCGCGAAAGCGCCTGACCACCCGTCCCCCGTCCGGTCTGCCCGGTCGGGCACACTGGCTGCCGAGATCCTCCAACCCAGCGAACCCCTGCCGTGATCGGCTACATCTCCGACAACCTGCTGCTTCCGATCCTGGACTTCTTCTACGGATTGGTTCCCAGCTATGGCCTAGCGATCGTGGCCCTCACCGTGGTCATCCGCCTCGCCCTCTTCCCCCTCAGTGCCGGCTCGATCCGCAGCGCCCGTCGCATGCGCATCGCCCAGCCGGTCATGCAGCAGCGCCAGGCGGAGATCAAGGCCAAATACGCCAACAACCCCCAGAAACAGCAGGAGGAGCTGGGCAGTCTGATGAAGGAGTTCGGCAGCCCCCTCTCGGGCTGTCTGCCCCTGCTGGTGCAGATGCCGATCCTGTTTGCCCTCTTCGCCACCCTGCGGGGGTCACCGTTCGCCGACGTCCCCTACCCGATCAACCTCAAGGTGCTCCCCGCCGAGGAGATCGCAGCGGTGGAGAGCAAACCCTTCAACAGCGCCAGCCACTCGATCTTCATCACAGAGACGGACCACGTTCCCGTGATTGCCTCCCTCGAAGGCGGCACCAGGCTCGGGGTCGGAGAGACCGCCCAGGTGCAGCTCCACACCAAGGAGGGCGCCAGCTTCACCTCCCTGCTCGGCACTGTGGAGCACGGTGACAGCTTCACCCCCTCCTGGGTGGTCACCAAGGGGGAGAACGTGGTCAAGGTCGACGATCAGGGCCGCATCACGGCGCTGGCCCCCGGTGACGCCACCGTGGAGGCAAGGATCCCGGGCCTGGCGGCCCGCAGCGGCTTCCTGTTCATCAAGGCCCTCGGCCAGGTGGGCTTCTACACCGACGGTGCCATCAACTGGGACATCGCCATCCTGGTGGGTGCATTCGGGGCCACCCTCTTCGTTTCCCAGCTGCTCTCTGGCATGGGCATGCCACCCAACCCCCAGCAGGCCACCGCCAACAAGATCACTCCTGTGATGATCACGGCGATGTTCCTGTTCTTCCCGCTGCCCGCCGGTGTGCTGCTCTACATGGTGGTGGCGAACGTGTTCCAGGGGGTGCAGACCTGGCTGCTCAGCCGGGAGGCCCTTCCCGAGAACCTGCAGGCCATCCTCGACAAGCAGCTCGCCCAGCAGACGGTGACGGCCAACGCGAGCGGGCCTGGAGGGCGTCTGCCCTTCGAACCCAAGTCCAAGAAATGACCACCCGGCTGCGCCCGCTCCCCCTGCAGGAGCTGCGGCTGCTGCCTGAGGGCCGCACCTGGCAGGTGGACCAGCCGATCGCCGGCATCACCAGCCTCACCCCCGTGCGGGGCCAGGTGCGGGCCCTGCATCTCGGCACCATGCTGGAGGTGGATGGCACAGCCGGGACGATCGTCACGCTCTGCTGCGACCGCTGCCTGCAGACCTTCAACCATGCCCTGGAAGCCTCGGCCCGGGAGCTGCTGGAGATCGGCCCGGCCGGCCGCGAGGAGGAGGAGGTGGTGTTCGCCGCCGAGGATCCCGTGGAGCGACTTGATCCCAGCGGCTGCTTCGATCCGGAACGCTGGCTGTTCGAGCAGCTCAGCCTGCGGCTTCCCCTGGTGAACCGCTGCGGTGGGGATTGCCCCGGTCCGCCTCAGCCGCAGGCGGACGCCAGCGACGAGTCGAGCGGCGATCCCCGCTGGGCGGTGCTCCGGTCCCTGCGCTGATCGATGGTCCACGACCTGGCCGATCAGCTGGATCTGCTGATCCGCTCCCGCACCCCGATCGTCTGGATCCGCAGCCTGGAGGAGGAACGGGTGGAGGGGCTGCTGGAGCGGGCCGCCGAGCGGCTGGGGGGCCGCACCCTGCTGCGCTGGGACTTCATCGCTGGCCTGGCCGGCGCTCCCAACCTGCAGGGTCAGGCGTTGCGACAGCCGATGGCGGCCCTCGACTGCCTGGACGCTCTGCCGGCCGAGCAGGGGGCGATCCTGCTGCTCAAGGACTTCCACCGCTACGCCGATGATCCCGGCATCTGCCGGCGGCTGCGCAATCTGGCGGCCTGCCTGCGCCGGGTGCCCCACACGCTGGTGATCAGCGCTCCGGACTGGCAGCTGCCGCGCGAGCTCGAGGACAGCGTCACCCTGCTGGAGCTGCCCCTGCCCGATGCCCGGGAGATCGGGGCACTGCTGCGGGCCATCGCCGAGGCCAGCGGTCAGCCCCTGGAGGCGGGAGTGCTGGAGCAGCTGACGGCGGCCTGCCACGGGCTGAGCGAACTGCGGGTGCGCCAGCTGGCGGCCAGGGCCCTGGCCCGGCGGGGTCAGCTGGGAGTCGCTGACCTGGCGGAGGTGCTGGAGGAGAAACGCCAGGCCATCGCCCGCAGTGAGCTCCTGGAGTACTGCCCCACCGAGGCCACACCCGCCGACATCGGCGGGCTGGATGCCCTGAAGCACTGGCTGGAGCAACGCCACCGGGCCTTCGGCGAGGAGGCCCAGCGCTACGGCCTGCCCCTGCCCAGGGGAGTGCTGCTGATCGGGCCCCAGGGCACCGGCAAGTCGCTCACCGCCAAGGCGATCGCTCACAGCTGGGCGATGCCCCTGCTGCGGCTCGACGTGGGACGCCTCTTCGCCGGCCTGGTGGGGGCCAGCGAAGCCCGCACCCGGGAAATGATCCAGCGGGCCGAGGCGATGGCGCCCTGCGTGCTCTGGATCGATGAGATCGACAAGGGTTTCGGCGGCGGCGACGCCCGCAGCGACGGCGGCACCAGCCAGCGCGTGCTGGCCAGCCTGCTCACCTGGATGGCGGAGAAGACCAGTGCGGTGTTCGTGGTGGCCACCGCCAATGCGGTGGAGCGGCTGCCGGCGGAGTTGCTGCGCAAGGGCCGCTTCGACGAGATCTTCCTGCTGGAACTTCCCGATGCCGAGGAGCGACGGGCGATCCTGGATCTGCAGCTGCGGCGGCGGCGGCCCCAGCACGCGATTCCGCTGGAGGTACTGGTGGATCGCACCGCCGACTTCTCCGGTGCCGAACTGGAGCAGACCGTGATCGAAGCGATGCATCTGGCCTTCGGGGAGGGCCGGGACCTGGGCGAAGCCGATCTGATCGCTGCCGCCAGCCAGGTGGTTCCCCTCTCCCGTACGGCCCGGGAGCAACTCGAGGCGCTGCGCAGCTGGGCCAGCAGCGGCCGCGCACGGCCGGCCTCAGCCTCGCGGCAGGCGGTCTGAGACAACCGATCTCAGGCGCGCGTGGCGGATCGCGGCGGACGCGGACGTTCCTCGATGTAACGAGCCCATGAAGAACCACGACGCCTGGTAACAGGTTGGGTGTCCTCTCCAGACGCCCCCTGGGATCGCCCGTAGCTTCTGGCCAGATCTCCGATGGTCCTCCACACCGTGACTCCCAGTCCCCGTCCCGGCAGCGAACTCACCACCCAGCTTGCCGTCGCTGCACTGGGGGCCGGAGTGATCACCTCCCTGGCCGTGGCACAGGGACAGAACCCCCTCACCGCTCTGGGCATCACGGTGTTCTCGGCGATCGCCGCCGTGGCCGTCGGCCAGATGCTCTGAGAGGCCCTCTTCCCTAGAAGCTTTCCCGGTTCACGCCGGGACTGCCACCACACACCAGCAGCCCTGCATGCGATCTGGAGCGGCAACGGCATCTCCGGGCCACTTGCCAGCTCCAGTCGGTTCCAGTGGGTTCAGTTGGTGCTCTGCCCCATGCCGAGGGGGATCCGGGGCACCGGGAAGCCGTTCCTGCCGAGCACGTCGGCGATCATGCGGTTGGTGTCGAAATAGACCTGCCAGTAATGGTCGGTGTGGGTGTAGGGACGCACCGCCAGCCTTGGGCCCCGTTCGTTGAACTCCAGCAGTTCCACGTCGGCAGGCGTCTGGGGATCCTGATTCGGCACCGCCTTGATGCCCTCCTTGAGCAAGGCGATCGCTCTGGAGACATCGGCGCTGTTATCGAGCTGGGCGAACAGATCGACGCGGCGGAAGGGATGGGTGGAGAAGTTCTGAATGGTATCGGAGAAGATCTTTCCATTGGGAACGATGTTCCGAACGTTCTCCAGCGTCTTGATCGAGGTGACGAACATGTCGATCTCCTCCACGGTGCCGGTGACACCGCCTGCCGTGATGAAATCACCCACGCTGAAGGGGCGGAAGATCTGCAGAAAGGCGCCGGCGGCGAAGTTGCCCAGCATGCCGCTCCACGCTGCGCCGATGGCCACGCCTGCACCTGCGAGAAGGGCGGCGAAGCTGGCGGTCTGGATCCCGAAGAAGCCCAGGATCGCCACCACCAGGACAACCCGCAGCAGCGCCCCGACGATATTGATCAGGTAACCGATCACCGTGGCATCGAGGGCACCGCGGGCCAGCGTGTGTTTCAGGATGCGCAGGGCGATCTTGATGCACCAGCCGCCCGCAATCCACAGGGCAACCGCTCCGATGAGCTTGAAGAGGAAGGGAATGACCACGGCGGCCATCACCGGAAAATTTGCCGACATCATCTGAGGAGGACGGAAGTTCACTCAGAATCAAACTATCCGCCAGCGATTTCCCCGCCGCGGTTCATACGGAAATCTTTCGAAGACTCTGCCGCGCCGCCAGTCCCTCCCCGAACCTGCAACCCCCTGCCCCCCATACGCTGTGCTCCCCGGAGGCCGGCGACGGCCTCCCGCTGACCCGTCCCCCATGAGCTCCAGCCCACTGCGGGATCTGATGCCCGCCCTGGCCACCAAGACCTACTTCAACTACGGCGGCCAGGGGCCCCTGCCGGAGCCTTCCCTCGAGGCGATCAGCGAGGCCTTCCGCACGATCCAGACCCTCGGGCCCTTCAGCGCTCCGGTGTGGCCCTACGTCAACCGCACCGTCTCCGGGCTTCGGGCGCAGCTCGCCGGCTGGTTCGGGGTGCCCGCCGAGCGGCTGGCGTTCACCGAGAACGTCAGCTCGGGCTGCCTGCTGCCGCTCTGGGGGCTGCCCTGGCAGGCCGGAGACGAACTGCTGATCGGCGATGCGGAGCACTACGGGGTGGTGGCCGGCCTGCGGGAACTGGCCCGGCGCCACGGGCTGAGGCTGCGTTCGCTGGCGGTGGCCGACCTCGTCGGCAGCCCGGCGAGCACCGCCACCACCCTGGCCGAACGGCTGGAAGCGTCCCTGACGCCGGATACCCGGCTGGTGGTGCTCTCCCATCTGCTCTGGAACACCGGCCAGCTGATGCCGATCGCTTCCGTGGCGGCTCAGCTCGCCCAGCATCCCCGCCACCCCTGGCTGCTCGTGGATGGGGCCCAGTCCCTCGGCAGCCTGCCGGTGCAGAGCGCCGCGGCCGCAGCCGACATCTATGCCTGCACCGGCCACAAGTGGTGCTGCGGTCCGGAAGGGCTCGGGGCCGTGGCGCTCTCCGAGCGGCTGCTGGCGGAGAGCCGCCCCACCCTGATCGGCTGGCGCAGCCTGGAGCACGACGGGCCTGGGGCAGGGGACCTTCACCACGACGCCCGGCGCTTCGAGGTGGCCACCTCCTGCACCCCCCTGTTCGCCGGCCTGGCCCGCTCGCTCGACCTGCTCGAGGCCGAAGGGGATGGCGCCGGACGCCTCGGGGTGATCCGGGCACGCAGCGGCCAGCTGTGGAGCGGCCTGCAGCGGATCCGCGGCATCCGCACCCTCCTGCGCGTGCCGCCTCCCGCCGGTCTGGTGAGCTTCAGCCTCGCCGCCCCGGCCGCGGAGCAGGGCTGGCATCCGGCCGGGATCGTGGAGCGGCTCGGCGAGCGGGGCATCTGGCTGCGGACCCTGGAGGCCCCTCCCTGCGTGCGGGCCTGCACCCATGTGGTGACAACGGCAGACGAGGTGAAGCGGCTGCTCGATGAGCTCGCTCAGCTGGCGGGCGGGTTCACGGCGGTCTGAGGGCGTAGGCGGGCCTGGAGCGCCCGCTGGGCCTGCTCCCGGTCGTCGAAGTGCACCTTGGTGGTACCGAGGATCTGGTAGTCCTCGTGGCCCTTGCCGGCGATCAGCACCAGATCCTCCGGTGCCGCTGCAGCGATGGCCCCGGCGATGGCCCGGGCCCGGTCCACCTCCACCACCAGTTCGGTGCCGACGGGGATGCCGGCCACCACGTCGTCGAGGATCCGCCGGGGATCCTCGGTGCGGGGGTTGTCGGAGGTGACCACCACCGCATCGGCCAGGCGTGCGGCGATGGCCGCCATCCGGGGCCGCTTGCTGCGGTCCCGGTCGCCCCCGCAGCCGAACACGCAGATCAGGCGACCGCCGGTGAACGGCCGGCAGGCCGCCAGCGCATTCTCCAGACCATCGGGGGTATGGGCGTAATCCACGAGCACCGCCGGCAGGGAGACGCCGGCCGGGCCGACCACCCGCTCCATCCGTCCCGGCACCCCCCGGAAGCTGGCCAGCCCCTCCAGCAGCAGCGGCAGGGGCAGGCCCTGCTGCAGCAGGGCACCCACTGCCTCCAGCAGGTTCATCAGGTTGAAACGGCCCACCAGCGGCGCGCGGAACGGGCCTTCTCCCAACGGGCTGTGCAGACGACCGCTCACCCCATCGGCGCTCATGGCCAGATCGCTGATGCGCAGCTCCGCCTGCGGATCGCTGAGGGAACTGCGCCAGCAGGGAGACGGACCATCCGGCCCGTGGCCGGCCTGCCGGAGCCGTGCGGCCAGCCGGGCCCCCCAGGGATCGTCCACGTTCACCACGGCGCCCCCCTGCAGCAGCTCAGGGCCGAACAGCAGGGCCTTGGCCTCGAAGTAGACCTCCATCGAGGGGTGGTAATCGAGGTGGTCCTGGGTGAGGTTGGTGAACACCGCACCGGCGAAACGGCAGCCCGCCACCCGCTGCTGATCGAGGGCATGGGAGCTCACCTCCATGGCGGCGATGGAGGCCCCGGACGCTGCCGCCTGGGCCAGATCGGCCTGGAGCAGATCGGCGAACGCGGTGGTGTGGCTGGCCGTGGCGCTGTGGCCCGGCCAGCGGTTCTGCAGGGTGCCGAAGAGGGCCGCCGACCGGCCCGAGGCCGCAGCCAGATGCTCGATCAGGTAAGTGGTGGTGGTCTTGCCGTTGGTGCCGGTGACGCCGATCAGGGCCATGCGCCGGCTGGGCTGCCCCCAGAACTCCGCCGCCAGCAGCCCCGCCCAGCGGGCCAGCGGGGGCTCCACCACCAGCACCGGATCCCCCGGGGCCGGAGGCCGCTCGGCGGCGGCTGCCGGACCGATCACCGCCGCCACAGCACCAGCTTCCAGCACCTGGGGCCAGAAGCTGCCGCCATCCACCGTGGTGCCCGGCAGGCCCACGAACAGGGTGCCCGGGCCGACACGACGGGAATCGCAACTGAGGCCGCTCACCCTCGCCTGGGCCAGGGCTCCGCTGGAGTCGCTCAAGGGGGGCAGGCCCACCTGGCGCAGGAGCGGCTGAAGCAGCTGGGTCATGGCGAATCGGGCGGCGTCCGGCGGGACGGAGCTGGCGCCTTTCTAAGCGTGCGGCTCAGCGGACGCCCTGTTTGTTCAGCCAGGCCCGCAGCTGGGCTCCCGCCAGGCGGGGGGAGACCCGGGGCAGCTCCCGCAGCGCCCCGCCGCCGGGGCCGGCCAGGGCCAACACGGGCACGGCCAGTCCGTAGCGCCCCTGCAGCTCGGGGTCGGTGTCCACGTCGATCACCCGCAGCGGTGGGGGAGGATCGAGCGCCAGAAGCTTCTCCTCGAGGCCTTCGCAGAGGCAGCACCCCTGACGGGTGAACAGCACCAGGTGATCCATCAGTCCGGAACGGGATCGCAGCCGCAGGGAGTGAACGGATGACAGCGGGCGATCCGCCTGAGGGTGAGCCAGCCCCCCCGCCAGGGGCCATGCCGGCCGATCGCCTCCAGCCCGTAGGTGCTGCAGCTGGGAATGAAGCGGCAGCGCGGCCCAAGCAGGGGCGACAGCCAGCGGCGGTAGGTGCTGATCAGGCCCAGCAGCAGGGCCGCCACCGCCGCCGAGAGCCGGGAGAGGAGGGGAGCGGCGCCGCCTGCGTCTAGTGTGGTTCGTTGGTGCTGCACGCGCTGGCATCCGGGTGATCCCAGCATGCCCCACCCGGCATGCCACATTCCCCTGCCGCACACGGCAGCCCCGCTCTGCGGCCCCATGGTCGCTCCCCCGTCCTTCGTTCGCTTCCCTTATGTCTCGCTACCGCGGCCCTCGTCTGAGGATCACGCGGCGCTTGGGAGACCTTCCCGGTCTCACCCGTAAGGCCGCCAAACGGTCTTATCCCCCCGGTCAGCACGGCCAAGCCCGTCGCAAGCGCTCCGAATACGCGATCCGTCTCGAAGAAAAGCAGAAACTGCGTTTCAACTACGGCATTTCCGAACGTCAGCTCGTGCGCTACGTGAAGAAAGCCCGTGCCCAGGAAGGTTCCACCGGAACCAACCTGCTCAAGCTGCTCGAGGGCCGTCTCGACAACATCTGCTTCCGGCTCGGTTTCGGCCCCACCGTCCCCGGTGCCCGTCAGCTGGTGAACCACGGCCACGTCACCGTGAACGGCCGGGTGGTGGACATTCCCAGCTACCAGTGCCGCGCCGGCGATGTGGTGGCCATCCGCGAGCGCAAGGCCAGCCGCGCCCTCGCCGAAGCCAACCTGGCCTTCCCCGGTCTGGCCAACATTCCCCCCCACCTCGAGTTCGACAAGGCCAAGATGACCGCCAAGGTCACTGGCCGCATCGAGCGCGAATGGGTGGCTCTTGAGATCAACGAACTGCTGGTGGTCGAGTTCTACAGCCGCAAGGTCTGATCAACACGTCCTTGAGGACCGCGCCCTGTCGGTGGCGCGCCAGACGGTCCGGCTTCGGCCGGACCTTTTTCATGGGGGTCCCGTTGGATGGGTGGCCGGTCCCGGGGGTTTTCCTCGGTCCCCCGACAACCGCAGCCGCGATCGGACCGACCGGATCGTGGCGATGCAGGATTGGCCCCTCCGGTCGGCCTGAGGAGCCCATGAGCCAGGGGCAAGGGAACAGTCGGTTCCAGGACCATTTCGCCGTCGTCGCCGGCGGCTACGCCCGGTTCCGCCCCAGCTATCCCGCGGCCCTGTTCGCCTGGCTGGCCTCGCTGGCCCCCTCCCGGCAGCGGGCGTGGGACTGCGCCACCGGCTCGGGGCAATCGGCCCTGGCCCTGGCCCGGCACTTCCAGCTGGTGCTGGCGACCGATGCCAGCGCAGCCCAGCTGGCCCAGGCGCAGCCCCACCCGAGGGTGCGCTACCGGCAGGCGACGGCCGAGCAGCCAGGCCTGGAGGAGAGGTCGATCGATCTGATCACGGTGGCCCAGGCCCTCCACTGGTTCGACCGAGAGCAGTTCTACCGAGAAGCTGCGCGCGTGCTCGTCCAGGGCGGGATCCTGGCGGCGTGGACCTACGGCTCCGCCAGCGTCGACGGCGGTGGCATCGATGCGGTCCTCACGCAGTTCCAGGACCACGTCGTCGGCCCCCACTGGCCGCCCGAGCGGGTTCTGGTGGACGAGGCCTACAGAACCATCCGCCTGCCCTTCGAGGCCGTCCCGGCGCCTGCGTTCGTGATGGAAGCCTGCTGGAGTCTCGAGCAGCTGCTCGGCTACTTCGGCAGCTGGTCGGCCACGGCCCGCTACCGCGCCAGCCGTGGCAGCGATCCCCTCGAGCAGCTGCGCCCTGCCTTGGCCGCCATCTGGGGGGAGGCCGGGTGCAGACGGCGGCTGCGCTGGCCGCTCACCGTGAAGGTGTCGAAGGCCCCATGAGGGGAACGTGCCCCGCTCCAGGCGCTCAGCGTCCGATCAGCGTCTCCAGGGCGGCGGTCACGTCGGGCTGGCGCATCAGCGCTTCCCCCACCAGCACCGCGTCGGCGCCGGCTTCCATGGCCCGGTCCAGGTCGGCGCGGCTGAACAGGCCCGACTCGCTCACCAGCAGCGCGCCGCGCTCACGCACCTGGGCACCGAAACGCTTCATCAGCCGCTCGGTGGTGGCCAGATCCACCGTGAAGCTGGTCAGATCGCGGTTGTTGATGCCGATCAGCTCCACCCCCTCGATGGCCAGCACCCGCTCCATCTCCGCCGCGTCGTGCACCTCCACCAGCACCGCAAGCCCCAGCCCCCGGGCCACCTTCAGCAGATAGTCCAGGTCCTGGTCGCTGAGGATGGCCGCGATCAGCAGGGCGGCATCGGCGCCGGCCGCCCTGGCCTGATACAGCTGATAGGGGGTGAGGATGAAGTCCTTGCACAGCAGGGGCAGCTCCACCACCTCCCGCACCGCCACCAGCACCTCGAAGCCCCCCTGGAAGAAGCGGCGATCGGTGAGCACCGACAGGCAGCTGGCGCCACCGTCCCTGTAGCCGCGGGCGATGGCCACCGGGTCGAAGTCCTCGCGGATCACCCCCTTGCTGGGGCTGGCCTTCTTGATCTCCGCGATCACCGCCGGCTTGCGGCAGCTTGCCTGCAGGGCCGCCCGGAACTCCCGGGTGGGAGGCAGGTCCGCCACCTGCTTCTTGAGTGCCTCCAGGCTCACCCGTTCGCGGGCGGCGGCCACTTCCCGGTCCTTCTCCCAGACGATCTCCTCGAGGATGTGGCGGGGGCTCTCGTCGGGATGGGGAGTGGCGTATTCCAGATGGGCCACCCGTACCGAAGGGTTGGGGGGCCGGCGGCGAATCTCCATCTCAGGCCTCCGTCGCAGCGGCCAGGCTGAGGGCGGCCTGCTTGTAGGCCACTTCCACCACTTCGCTCAGGGTGGGATGGGTGTGCACCTCGCTGGCCAGCTGGCGCACGCCCTGGCGTCGGGCCACCGCGTTGGCGATCTCCTGGATCAGATCGGCGGCATGGAGACCGTAGATGTGGGCACCGAGCACCTCGCCGGTGTCCCTGCGGAACAGCAGCTTCAGCAGACCATCGCTCTCCAGTTCCGCCAGGGCCTTGGAGTTGGCCTTGAAGTAGCTGCGCACGACCCCCAGCTCGAAGCCCTCCTTGCCGGCCAGCTCCTTCGCGTCCGCTTCCGAGAGCCCGACCGAGCTGATCTCGGGATGGGTGAAGGTGGCCGCCGGGATCGAGCGGTAGTCGATGCGGCGCTCATGGCCGAGGATGTTGTCCACGGCGACCGTCCCCTGGGCGGCGGCGGTGTGGGCGAGCATCATCTTGCCGGTCACGTCGCCCACGGCCCAGAGGTGGGGAACCGGCTCACCGTCCGCGAGCACCCGCAGGGCATCGTCCACCGGGATGAAGCCCCGCTGGGTCTCCACGCCCACGCTGGCCAGATTGAGATCCTTGCTCACCGGCACCCGGCCGGTGGCCACCAGCACGGCATCCACTTCCAGGGTCTCCACCGGCTCCCGGGTGGTCATGTCCACCAGCTCGATCCGCACCGGACAGCCGGGGGTGATGCGGCTGGCGAGCACACCGGAGCGGGCGTCGATGTCACGGCCGTCGATGAGGTGACGGGCGGCGATCCGGGCGATGTCCGGATCGAAGGTGGGCATCACACGATCGAGGGCCTCGATCATCGTGACCTCGCAACCCAGGGCGGTGTACACATCGGCGAACTCCAGGCCGATGTAGCCGCTGCCGATGATGGTGATCCAGCGGGGCAGCCATTCCAGGTTGATGGCCTCGTCGCTGGTGAACACGGTGCGGCCGTCGGTCTCGATGCCCGGCGGCACGAACGGGTCGGAGCCGGTGGCGATGATCACCTCCCGGCCGGTGTGGACGCGCTCCACGCCGCTGGCCTCCCGCACCGCCACCCGCTGGGGCCCATCCAGCCGCCCCTTGCCGCGCAGGATCACGGCGCCGGAGCGCTCCAGGGTCCTGGTGAGATTGGTGCGGATCGTGGCCACCAGCTGGGCGGCGTGGTCGGCGATCTTCTGCCGCTCGAAGCGCACCGGCGCCGCATGGATGCCGAAGCCCGCCAGATGCTCGGCATCGGCCAGTTCCCGCACCCGGCCGCTGGCCGCCAGCAGGGCCTTGGAGGGCACGCAGCCGCGGTTGACGCAGGTGCCGCCCATGTCGCGGGATTCCACGATCGCCACCTTCAGGCCATGCTCGGCGGCGTGCTTGGCCGCATCGAACCCGCCGTAGCCGGCGCCGATCACGATCACATCGAAATCGAAGCCGGAGGGAGGAGAGGCGGGCGCTGCGGTCACCGGACAGACGACGTGGGTCGCAGCATTCTCCCCTGTCAGGGCGCGGGCCGATGCAGCGCAGGACCGGGCCGGCCGTGGGCCTGGCGGGAGCGCTCCAGCAGCAGCAGCGCCGCCGCTGCCGCCACGTTGAGCGACTCCACCGCCGGGCTGTGGGGGATCGTCACCCGCCGGTCGGCCAGCCGGGTGAGTTCGGGATCCAGCCCCGCCCCCTCGTTGCCCAGCAGCAGGGCCGTGGGGCGGCGCCAGTCCAGCTCCCAGTAGGGCCGGGCGCCGCCCTCCGCCTCCGGGACCACCGCCGCCACCAGCTGCAGGCCGGCGGAGCGGGCGGTGGCTAGCCGGGCGTGCAGGGCAGCGGCCTCCAGCCGCTCCACCGGCAGCGCCAGGGCCGCCCCGCTGGAGGCCCGCAGCACCTTCGGCTGGAGGGGATCGGCCCCGTCCCCCAGCCACACCTGCTGCACTCCCGCCGCCAGGGCCGTGCGCAGCAGGGTGCCCAGGTTGCCCGGATCCTGGAGGCGGTCCAGGGCCAGCACGAAATCCGCGCGGGCTTCCGCCGGAGCCGGGAGGCCGGCGGCCGGGAGGGCGAGCAGCACCCCATCGGGGTGGAGGGTGGTGGCGGCGGCACGAAGCACCTCCTCCGTGCAGGACCTGAGCGGAACGCCGGGCGGCAGACGCTGGCGCAGGGCGCCATGGCCTTCGAGCCAGGCGGGCGTGGCCAGCAGCAGCTCCGGCTTCAGGCCGAGCCGCAGCGTCTCCTGGAGGAGGTGGGTGCCCTCCAGCAGGATCCGGCCCTGTTCGCGCCGGCCGCTGGAGCGGTGCAGACGCCGCACCGCCTGGATCAGGGGATTGCGGACGCTGCGGATGAGCTCCGGCTCGGACGTCACGAGGATGGGGGACTGGCGGATGGGGCCGTCAGATCGTCCGGCGGCGGCGGATCTTCAGCCGGTCGTGGAGAACCAGGTCGTCATCGTGAAGATCCAGCCCGTTCACGGCCGCCACCTCGCCGCGGATGCCCTCGGCCTTGAGATTGGCCGCCAGACGGTCGATGACGATGTCCTCGACCTTGTTCTGATCGTATTCGCTGGACGTCAACCGCTCCAGGAACCTGCCGATGTTCGAGGCGACGACGTCGGAGGCATTGGTGATCTTGAGGACGATCATGAATCAAATATGCGGATGGGGAGACTTGAACTCCCACGACATTGCTGCCACTAGTACCTGAAACTAGCGCGTCTACCAATTCCGCCACATCCGCGGGCGTCAGCCGTCACGAGGGTCGTAAGGCTGAGCGGAGCATAAATCATCACCGGCGCCCTCACCGGCGTCACCCTCGGCGCCTCCGGGCCCCCAGACGTCCCCTGGACCGGGGCCGAGGCCCAAAGACGGCCGGAACACGGGGTGGTGTCTCACGGGGAACAGGGCCAAGACAGTTTGGACTGCGGCCCCTAGACGACGGGTTCATTCATTGTCAAGATGCCCCGAAATTGATAGAAGGACTCCTGTCCATGACCGTAACCCCCATGCCTGTCAAGGCCATTGCCGCCAGCAGGCTGGAAATCAGTGGGGGCCGACGGCTGGCCGGAGAGCTCAAGGTGAGCGGCGCCAAGAATTCGGCCCTGGTGCTGATGGCCGCCTGCCTGCTCACGGAGGACGGGCTGCGGCTCAGCAACGTGCCACCCCTCACCGACATCACCGCGATGGGCGAGATCCTCGCCGCCCTCGGCGTACGGGTGCAGCGGACAGGCGACGCCATCGTCCTCCATGGGGACGCCATCACCACCTCCTCGCCCCCCTACGAGCTGGTCAACAGCCTGAGGGCCAGCTTCTTCTGCATCGGGCCGTTGCTGGCGCGCATGGGCATGGCCCAGGTGCCGCTTCCCGGCGGCTGCAAGATCGGCACCCGTCCCGTGGTGGAGCACGTCAGGGGGCTCAAGGCCCTTGGAGCCCAGGTGACCATCGAGCACGGGGTGGTCACCGCCGTTGTTCCCGGCCGCCAGCGCCGCCTCAGCGGCGGCCACATCCACCTCGACTGCCCCAGCGTCGGCGCCACCGAGACCCTGATGATGGCGGCCGCCCTGGCCGACGGCGAAACCGTCATCGAGAACGCGGCCCAGGAGCCGGAGGTGATCGACCTGGCCCGCCTGCTGCTGGCCATGGGGGCCAAGGTGCGCGGCGCCGGCACCCCCACCATCACCATCGTCGGAGTGGAGCGTCTGCACGGGGCCGACTACGCCGTCATCCCCGACCGCATCGAGGCCGGCACGTTTCTCCTGGCCGGTGCCATCACCCGCTCTCGTCTGCGGGTGTTCCCGGCCCTGCCGGAGCACCTGGGGGCCGTGATCACCAAGCTCGAGGAGGCGGGCTGCCGGATCGAGGCCGACGGCACGGGTCTCATCATCAACGCCGACCGGGTGAGGTCGGTGGATCTGCGCACCCAGCCCTTTCCCGGCTTCCCCACCGACCTGCAGGCACCGTTCATGGCCCTGCTCGCCACCGCCGAGGGCACCAGCATGGTGGTGGAGAACATCTTTGAGAACCGTCTCCAGCACGTGGCCGAACTGCAGCGCATGGGCGCCTCGATCCGGATGCAGGGCAACACCGCCTGCGTCGAGGGGGTGGCCCGCCTCAGTGGCGCCCCCGTGCACGGCACCGACCTGCGCGCCGCCGCCGCCATGGTGCTGGCTGGCCTGGCCGCCGACGGGGTCACCACCGTGCGGGGCCTGGAATACCTGGATCGGGGCTATGCCGATCTGGAAGGGAAGCTCAACGCCGCCGGCGCCGCGATCCGCAGGATCTCCGCCGCCGCCTAGAGTCCCGCTCTGCGGGAGCGTGCCGGAATTGGTAGACGGACTCGACTCAAAATCGAGCGCCCTCGGGCATGTGGGTTCGAGTCCCACCGCTCCCATGCCACAAGCTCCGAACGGGCCGGCGTCCTGCCCTACGGAGCCCATCCCCCCGGTGATGGACACCTACGGCCGCTTTCCCCTGGCCCTGACGCGGGGCCGGGGGGTCTGGCTGTGGGATGAGAGCGGGCGCCGCTATCTCGACATGGTCGCCGGCATTGCCGTCTGCACCCTGGGCCACAGCGACCCGGTGCTGCGGCGCCGGCTCTGCGCTCAGCTGGGACGACTCCAGCACGTCTCCAACCTCTACCGGATCCCGGAGCAGGAGGCCCTGGCCGCGGCGATCACCGCCCGCAGCTGCACCGACCGGGTGTTCTTCTGCAACTCGGGCGCCGAGGCCAACGAAGCCGCCATCAAGCTGGCCCGCAAGCACGGCCACGAGGTGCGCGGCATCGCCGACCCCCTGATCCTCACCGCAGAAGCCAGCTTCCATGGCCGCACCCTGGCGGCGGTGACCGCCACGGGGCAGCCCAAATACCACCAGGGGTTCGAGCCCATGGTGTCGGGCTTCCGCTACTTCCCCTACAACGACATCGCCGCCTTCGAGGCGCTGCTGGAGGTGTGCGAGGCCGACGGCCCCCGGGTGGCGGCCGTGCTGCTCGAGCCGATCCAGGGCGAAGGTGGGGTGAACCCGGGCGATCCCGCCTTCTTCCGCCGGGTGCGGGAGCTCTGCGACGCCCGCCGCATCCTGCTGATCTTCGACGAGGTGCAGATCGGGGTGGGGCGCAGCGGCCGCTGGTGGGGCTATGAGCAGCTGGGGGTCGAGCCCGATGCCCTGACCATGGCCAAGGGCCTGGGCGGCGGCATCCCCATCGGCGCCCTGGCGGTGAAGGCCGCCGTGGACCATTTCCGCCCCGGGGAGCACGCCAGCACTTTCGGAGGCAACCCCTTCGCCTGCCGGGCCGGGCTCACCGTGATCGCGGAGATCGAGCGCCGCGGCCTGCTGGAGAAGGTGAGCGCGAGCGGCGCCCTGCTGCAGAGCCTGCTCCGGGAGCTCGTGGCCCGCCACCCCGACCGGCTCGAGGGCGAGCGGGGCTGGGGGCTGCTGAGGGGCCTGGTGCTGCGGCCGGAAGGGATCACGGCTCCGGCTCTCGTGAAGGCCGCCATGGCCGAAGGGCTGCTGCTGGTGCCCGCCGGCCCCGGGGTGGTCCGCTTCGTGCCCCCGCTGGTGGTCAAGCCCCGCCAGCTGCGCAAGGCGGTGAAGCGCCTGGAGAAGGCCCTCGCCACCCTGGCCTGAACCGGGCAACGCCCTTGCCGTCCCTGCTGCCAGCCCCCGTCGACCTGGGCGACCTGCTCGAGCCCTTCGCCATCCGCGGCATCGACCTGGGCCTGGAGCGGCTGGCCGGGGCCCTGGCCGAAGGGGGCCACCCGGAACGGCGGTTCCCGGCGGCCCAGGTGGCCGGCACCAACGGCAAAGGCTCGATCAGCACATTCCTGCACTTCATCCTGCGGGCCGCGGGCGTGCATGTCGGCACCTACCGCTCCCCCCATCTGGTGAGCTGGTGTGAACGGATCCAGATCGATGACGACTGGATCGCGGCCGGCATCCTGCGCAGTGACCTGACTCGCTGGCAGCCCTTCGCCCGCCGCCACCGTCTCACCCCCTTCGAGCTGATCACAGCCGCAGCCTTCGACCGCTTCGCCCGCGAGGCGGTGGACCTGGCGGTGCTGGAGGTGGGGCTGGGGGGCCGGCTCGATGCCACCACGGCCCACCCACGGCGGCCGGTGGTGGGCTTCGGGGCCATCGGCCTCGACCACCGCGAGCACCTGGGTGACACCCTGGCGGCCATCGCCGCCGAGAAGGCCGCCGTCATGGGGCCGGGCTGCCGGGCCTTCAGTGCGGCGCAGGAGCCGGATGCGCGGCGTGTGCTGGAGATGGAGGCCCGCCGCCGCGGCGCCAGCCTGCAGTGGGTGCCCCCCCTGCCGGCCGAGGCCGGGGGAGGCCCCCGCCTGGGCCTGGCGGGGGAGCTGCAACGCCACAACGCGGCCGTGGCCGTGGCGATGGCCCGTGCCCTGGTCGCGCCAGGGGCTCCGCTGGCCGGCAGGTCCCTGAGCGATTCCACCATCCGCGCGGGCCTGGCGGCGGCCCGCTGGCCCGGGCGCCTGGAGAGGCGCCGCTGGCGGGGCCGCGAGCTGCTGCTGGACGGAGCCCACAACCCTCCGGCGGCGGCGGCCCTGCGGCGGGAACTGGACGGTCTCGACGGCGGCCTGCCGCGCCGCTGGCTGCTGGGCATGCAGCGGCACAAGGAGGGGGCGGCGATGCTCTCGCTGCTGTTGCGCCCTGGGGATCGGGCGGCGGTGGTGGCGGTGCCGGAGCACACCAGCTGGTCGCGGCAGGAGCTGGCCGCGGCCTGCCCCGAGCGCGCTGACCAGCTGGAGGACGCCGGCGACCTGGAGGCCGGGCTGGACGGACTGCTGGCCCCCGGCCCGCTGCCGGTGGTGGCGGGCTCGCTGTTCCTGCTCGGCGCCGTGCTGCCGCTGCTTGACGACCCGCCCACTGACGGCGCGGCCTTCCTGGGCCAGCCTGGGGAGGTTCCCGGCCCCCAACGCCCATGACGACGGCGTCAGGATCCGATGCCTCCCGCCCCGCGGCGGGGGCCCGTGCGTGGCGGTGGCCATGGGCCCCGGACCGGGTCCTGCCGCTGCTGCTCGCCCTGCTGCTGCTGGCGCTGCCCCTGCTCGTGCTTCCGCAGGCCGTGGCAGCCGCTCCGGCGAGAGCCGAGGACCAGGATCGGGTGGACTACACCCTCACCAACCAGAGCGGCAGGGATTTCAGCGGTGAGCGACTGGCGGGAAGCTCCTTCGCCGGCGCCACCGGCCGCCAGGCCAGCTTCCGGGGTGCCGACCTGCACGGCGCGATCCTCACCCAGGCGGCCTTCCCCGAGGCCGACTTCAGTGGCGCCGACCTCAGTGACGCCCTGATGGACAAGGTGGACATGAGCGGGGTCGACCTCACCGGTGCGGTGCTGCGCGGGGCGATCGCCTCCGGCAGCGACTTCACCGGCGCCACGGTCACCGATGCCGACTTCACCGATGCCCTGCTCGATCGGCTCGATCAGCGCCTTCTCTGCCGCAGCGCCCGGGGCACCAACCCGGTCACCGGGGCCGACACCCGCCTCAGCCTCGACTGCCCCTAACACTCCGGCGGCTGCCGGGAGCGACCCGGCCAACCGCGAAGCTTGCCGGGGTTCATCAGTCCGGCAGGGTCGTAGGCGGCCTTGGCCGCCACCTGGTCGGCGTCGACCACTCCCAGGCCCCCGTCTTCCACCGTGATCACGTGGGGGTTGAACAGCACCGCCCCGAGCTCGCGGCACTGATCGGTCAGATCGGCGAGAGCCTGCTCCCCCTGCCATCGCACCAGGGGCAGGGCCGCCAGGCGCGGCGCTCCCTGATGGCGCACCCCCTCCAGGTGCCAGAGCACATCCTCCCCCCAGCGCCGGCGCACGGCCTCCAGCAGGGGGGCTTCCGGACGCGGCAGCAGCAGCTGCAGGTAGGTCCAGTCCTGGCGCTGGGCCCGCCAGTGCAGGGTGGTGTGGTTCCAGGTGAGCTCCCACAGGGGCAGCGCCCGCCCGCCGCCCCCCTCCGGCTGGGGACCGCGCCAGCAGATCCTGCCGCCCCTCTCCGCCAGCCACGGCGGCAGCACCTCCAGGGTGTCGGGGGCGGCGTGGAGCAGCAGCCGGTGCTCCCCGGGACCGGCGGCGGGGCAGCCGGCCGGCCAGGGCATGGCGGCCGCCACCGGAGCCTCCAGCAGGCAGAGGGCGTGGAGCAGCAGAGCCGTGGTCGGCAGGTCCCTGGCCGCCTCCAGGGCCGCTTCCCAGCCGGCGAAGCTCACCACCAGCTGCTGCCAGGCCACCGCCTCGGTGGTGGCCAGCCGCAGGGCGGTGATGATGCCGTTGGTGCCATAGGCATGGTTGAGGGGTGCACTGGCGGCGGCCTCCAGCCGCAGCAGCCGGGGTACGGGTTCGACCGTGACCACCTCGAGCCCCAGCAGGTGGCCCGGATCGCGCAGGAAGCCCCAGCGCAGGGATCCGAGACCACCGGAACCTCCCGCGACGAATCCCCCCAGGGTGGCGGTGCGGCAGGTGCTCGGGGCCAGCCGCAGGGCGCGGCCATGCGGCTCAAGCAAGCGGTCCAGATCGGCCATCAGACAGCCCGCCTCGGCCTCCACCACGCCGCTGGCCGGATCGACCTCCCGCAGCCGATCGAGCCCTGTCAGATCGAGCACCAGGCCGCCGGCCAGGGGAACGCACTGCCCGTAGTTGCCGGTGCCGGCACCCCGCAGGGTGAGCGGCACCCGATGGCGGGCGCAGGCCCCCGCCACCGCCAGCACCTGATCGACGCGGCAGGCCTTCACCGCCACCTGGGCCCGCTTCCCCTTGAGCAGGGGCCCCAGGACAGGGGAATAGGAGTGGAAGTCGGCCGAGAGGCGGCTCAGTTCGGCGGGCGAGAGGATCGGCGTCAGCTCGGGCTCACTGGCCTCCAGCTCCGCAAGCAGCGCCTGGATCCGTCGAGGATCCACCAGCACGGGAAAGCCTGCCGGGGTGAGGGTGCTGGCGGGGATGTCATCCATGGCAGGCGGCCAGCAGGGGGGAAGGCTCCTCACAGGGGGGAGGGGGGAGCCACCGGCCGGCCCGCAGCACCCGTCGCCGGGGCGGGCGGGCCAGCAGATCACCCCAGGACGAGGCCCCCAGCACCAGGAGATCGGCGGGGGCACCCTCCCGCAGCACCCCGTCCCAGTCAAGGCCGAGCAGCTGGGCCGCTGCGGTGCTGAAGGGGCTCAGACCCAGCCGCCGCCAGGGCATCAGGTGGCTGGCGGTCAGGCTGCACCGCAGCAGGGCGATGGGGTCGAAGTCCCCTCCCGGAAACCAGGGGTCCTGGACGTTGTCGCCCCCCACGGCCACCATGACCCCCGCCTCCTGGAGCTGGCGGATCGGCGCCTGGGGCCGCAGGGATGGGGTGCGGCGGTGGCGTTTCCCCAGCAGCCAGAGGTTGCTGGTGGGAAGGGCCACCACCCCCACCCCCGCCGCCGCCATCGCCTCGGCGAGGCGGCGGCAGGGCCTTTCGGCCAGCAGCCCCATGCTGCTGGCGTGGCTGCAGGTGAGCGGCACCCCGGGCCGGTGCTCCAGCAGCAGATCGCTCACCAGCGCCACCCCCTGGCCATGGTCGTCGGCGCTCTCGTCGACATGCAGATCCACACCGCAGCCGAGCCGCTCGGCGAGCCGCAGCAGGGCCAGCAGGCCGGCCCGGTCCTCCGGGGTGGAGCGGAAGGGGGCGCCGAGCACGCCCCCCAGCAGACCGCCGCGGGCCGCCACCCAGGTGGCGAGTGCCTCTCCGTCGGTCGTGCGCCAGTGTCCCACCGGCACCAGGGCCACGAGCTGCAGCTCCACCCGACCCCGCCAGCGGTCGCGGAGCTCCAGCAGGGCCTCCCAGCTGGGAGCGGCCCAGGGGCCGAGGCTGTCGATGTGACTGCGGATCGCCCGCAGCCCGTAGCGCCAGGCCCGCTCCAGGGACCTCTCCCCGCGCCGATGCACAGTCTCCGCACCGCGACAGGCGGCCTCCAGCCGGTTCGCGGCCATGGCGGCGGCCATGGTGCCGTCGGGATTGGGGAACGCTTCGCCGCTGAAGGCCTTGTCCAGGTGGGCATGGGGTTCCACCAGGGGGGTGAGCGCCAGGGGCAGGCCGGGGTTGCCCTCTGGCCCGGGATCCCCGGTCACGGGCTGGATGGCGCGGATCCGACCATCGGCCTGCTCCAGTCGCACGGCCACCAGCCCCTGCGCGTCGGCCGCCGGGAGGCGGCAGCGGGGATCCAGCAGGCAGCGCGGCAGGCGCATCGGCGGCAGCCAGCCGGATGCGGGCGGTGCCGCACTCACGGCATCGGACTCCCGGCCTGGCTCTCGCCGGCGGTGAGCAGCAGGAACTGGCCCGCCACCCCCAGGGTGAGGGCGTCGTAGCGGGGGATCCGCCAGTGGGGCAACACCTGCTCGCCTCCCAGCCGGGTGCCGTAGAGGCTCAGCAGGCCGAAGTTGTAACGCCGCGAATGCTCCCGGGCGAGCCGGCCCAGCACCTTGCGCTGGGAGCGCACCAGCTGCGGACAGTTCTGGATGAGCAGCCGGGCCAGAAGGGGCAGGTCCTCCTTGCGGCAGAGCTCCTCGGTGGCCACTTCGGTGAGCTTCTCGGCAGCGAACTCCTCGAAGGCGGCCGGTCCGGGGTTGGTCACGATCAGGCCGATCACCCCCGCCGCGACGGCGGTCAGGCCGAGCAATCCGGACACGGTGCGGGTGGCGGTGGAAGGCGGGGGCAAGAAGAGGCCGGCAGGCTGGCTTGATACATTGGCAAACAGCGCGGCGGGCGTCGCCAAGTGGTTAAGGCAGTGGCTTGTGGCGCCACCATTCGGGGGTTCGAGTCCCCTCGCTCGCCCTTCAGGCCCGGCGCCACGGCGTCGGGCTTCTTCATTGCCGTTCGCTGCACCTTTCACTGCAGCGGCTTCGCTTCGGCACCGCAGCAGCGAGCCCTCTGAAGATCAGCGATCCTGACCCTCCAGGAGCGCCTGCAGCAGCACCTCGCCCCCCTGACGAACCGGATCGGCGCAGGGGAGACCCGTTTCCGCCGCCGTGGCCGCCAGGGCCTCCCTGGCCGCTTCCCCATCCAGATGGGCCGTGTTCAGGGCGATCGCCTCCACCCGGGGCGCTGCCACGGCCGTGTCCGCCGGCCGGGCCAGGGCCGCCAGGGCCTCGAGGGTGTCGATCAGCTGGCGCAGTGGGGGCAGGGGGATCGTCTCCAGCCGCTGGATAGTGCGCTGGCCGGCGCGGTGCACGAGCAGCAGGCCGGTGGGCTGGCTGCCGCGGATCAGGGGAAGGGTGGCGCTGGAGCCCGGATGGCAGAGGGACCCCTGCCCCTCCACCAGCACGAGCGTCGCCGGGCCTGCATCCGCGGCCGCCGCCAGCACCGCCCCTTCCACGGCGCCTGCGGCGTAGTCCACCCGCACGGCATCGAGGGGAACTCCACTGCCGCTGATCAGGATGCCGGCCTGGCCAGTGCCCACGAAGCGGGCATCCAGGCCCCGGCGCCGGGCCGCGGCGTGCAGCTCCAGGCAGGCGCTCATCTTGCCCACCGCCATGTCCGTCCCAACGGCCAGCAGACGCCGGCCCGGCAGGGCGGCGGCGCGGCCGGCGCCCACGCTCAGCCCGGACGGCTCCCGGCGCAGATCCCAGATCCAGCGCCCCGGGCGCAGCAGCGCAGCGAGGCCGGGGTCATCGCCCAGGCGGCTGTGCAGCCCGCTCGCCAGCGACAGCCCGGCCGAGAGGGCGGCGCTCACGTCGCCGGCCATGTCCTCCGGCAGCCGGCCCCCGGAAGGGGCGAGCCCCACCACCGCCACCGCCGGTTGGAAGGGCAGCGCCTCCCGCAGTGAGCCCACCACCGGCACGGCCCGCTGGATCCCGGTGATCGCCGCCAGGTCGGCCCCCGCATGGGCCGGATCGACCACGGCCACGATCGGCCCGGGCCGGTAGCGCAACATCGCCAGGCCCGTCTTGCCGCTCAGGTTGTCGAGGCCCCGGTGCTGCAGCAGCACGATCGGAACATCAGCCCCGAGCATGGCTCACCCCCAGGCCCGGTGCCGCCGGCGGCACCAGCCGGTCGGCGTCCAGCATCGGACCCGTGAAGGGATCGTCCTCCAGGTTCAGGTGGCTGTCGAGATCCGGCCAGCGCACCAGGGGGAGCAACTGGGCGGCGGCGCCATTGAGCAGGGCGCTGTCGGAGTAGCAGCCCAGCATCACTCCCAGCCCCAGGCGGCGGGCCGCCTGGGCCATCAGCAAGGCCTCCGTCAATCCGCCGCTCTTGAGCAGCTTGATGTTCACCCCGTCGACGTAGGGCGCGAGACGCACCAGATCGGCCAGGTTCCAGCAGCTCTCATCCGCCACCAGGGCAATGGGGCAGTCCAGCTCCAAGGCGGCAAACGCAGCGCAATCGGCCTCCGGATCCTCCAGGGGAGCCAGGGGCTGCTCCACCAGGGCCACCCCCTGCTCCGCCAGCCAGCCCAGCATCGGTAGGGCCTGCTCCAGGCTCCAGCCGCCGTTGGCGTCCACCTGGAGCTCACAGGCGATCCCGTCGTCCTGGCGACGCCTCTCCAGGGCCGCGGCCACCGCCCGCACCAGCGCCCGGTCATGGTCGGGACCGTCCGGACTGCCGAGCTTCAGTTTGATGCGCCGGGCGGGCAGCTGCCGCCACCAGCGCTCCAGCCGCGCCAGCACCGCCGCTTCCCTGCCCAGGCCGAGGGTCACACTGGTGGGAGGAATCGCAGCGGCATCCAGGCCCCAGAGGCGCCACAGAGGCTGACCCAGCCGCCGGCCCCACCAGTCGTGCAGGGCCAGATCCACGGCGCAACGGGCCGGGGGCGAGAGGTCCTCCAGCAGGGGCTCGAAGGCCTGGAGCGGTTCCGGATCACGGCCCTCCAGCCGGGGCAGCAGGGCTTCCAGTTCGGCCGCCAGGTCGCCGGTGGCGTAGGCCCTGTGGCCGGTGTCGAAACCGCCGGTCTCGCCCAGCCCGGTGAGGCCCTCGTGCTCCACCTGCAGCAGCAGGTGCTCGACCCTGGCGGTGGTGCCGCGGCTGATGGCCAGGGGCACCGCCTTGGTGAGGGGGAAGCGGCTCAGGCGGCAGCGCATGCCAGGGAGGGGCCGGGATCCTCACGCTGCCACAGCGGCCCCGTTGGCGCCGGCAGGACGATGGCGGAAACTGGATCCCATGACAGCCACCGTTACCGGCCAGAGGGCCGATCAGGCGCCCACGACCCGGCGCGGCAGCTACTGGATCACCACCTTCGGCTGCCAGATGAACAAGGCGGATTCCGAGCGCATGGCCGGCATCCTCGAGGCCATGGGCTACCGGCCGGGGGATGACGAGCACACGGCCGATCTTGTCCTGTACAACACCTGCACCATCCGCGACAACGCCGAGCAGAAGGTCTACAGCTATCTGGGGCGTCAGGCGCAGCGCAAGCGGGCCAACCCGGGCCTCACCCTCGTGGTGGCAGGTTGCGTGGCCCAGCAGGAGGGTGAGGCCCTGCTGCGGCGGGTGCCGGAACTGGATCTGGTCATGGGCCCCCAGCACGCCAACCGGCTCGAGACCCTGCTCACCAGGGTGGAGAACGGCCAGCAGGTGGTGGCCACCGAGGAGCACCACATCCTCGAGGACATCACCACCGCCCGGCGGGACAGCGCCGTCTGCGCCTGGGTGAACGTGATCTACGGCTGCAACGAGCACTGCACCTACTGCGTGGTGCCCTCGGTGCGCGGGCGGGAGCAGTCGCGCCGCCCCGAGGCCATCCGCCGGGAGATCGAGGATCTGGCGGCCCGGGGCTACCGGGAGATCACCCTGCTGGGCCAGAACATCGATGCCTACGGTCGCGATCTGCCCGGCATCACCGGCGAGGGACGGCGTGAGCACACCCTCACCGACCTGCTGCGGGCGGTGCACGACGTGCGGGGCATCGAGCGGATCCGCTTCGCCACCAGCCACCCCCGCTACTTCACCGACCGGCTGATCGACGCCTGCGCCGATCTGCCGAAGGTCTGCGAGCACTTCCACATCCCCTTCCAGAGCGGCGACGACGCCGTTCTCCGGGCGATGGCCCGGGGGTACACGGTGGAGCGCTACCGGCGGATCATCGACCGCATCCGGGAACGGATCCCCGACGCGGCCATCAGCGCCGACGTGATCGTGGCCTTCCCCGGCGAGAGCGACGCCCAGTACCGCCGCACCCTCGACCTGATCGAGGCGATCGGTTTCGATCAGGTGAACACCGCCGCCTACTCGCCGCGGCCGGGCACTCCCGCTGCCGACTGGCCGGACCAGCTGCCCGAGGAGGTGAAGGTGGCCCGGCTGCATGAGGTGAACGCCCTGGTGGAGCGGGTCGCCGCCGCCCGCAGCGCCCGTTATCTGGAACGCACGGAGCAGGTGCTGGCCGAGGGGATCAACCCCCGGGATCCCAGCCAGCTCATGGGCCGCACCCGCACCAACCGCCTCACCTTCTTCAGCGCCGACGCGGGCGATGGCCGTCCCTGGGTTCCGGGGGATCTCGTGGATGTGGTGATCGAGACGGTGCGCCCGTTCTCCCTGAGCGGCCGTCCCCTGGGCCGGGACCGGGTTCGCTGATACGTTTGGCGCTCTCTCCCGCGCCGATGGCAACCGCTCCCACCCGCGTTGGTCTGGTGTTCGGTGGAGCCTCCGGAGAGCACGCCGTCTCGATTCTCTCGGCCCGGACCGTGCTGCGGGGGCTGAGCAGCGGCCCCAATGCCGAGCGCTACCGCGTCAGCTGCTTCTACATCGACCGGCAGGGCCGCTGGTGGCCCGAGGCCGTCGCCAGGACGGTGCTGGAGCGGGGCCTGCCGGCCGAACCCGGCGATCTGCCAAGCCAGCCCGATCGGGGCGGATTCCGAGGCTTCCCCGAGGGGGCCCTGGAGGTGGAGGTGTGGTTCCCGGTGCTGCACGGCCCCAACGGAGAGGACGGCACCATCCAGGGACTGTTCACCCTCATGGGCACACCGTTCGTGGGCTCCGGAGTGCTCGGATCGGCCCTGGGCATGGACAAGCAGGCCATGAAGGCCGCCTTCGCCGCCGCCGGCCTGCCCCAGGTGCCCTACCTCTGCATGTCATCGGCGGAGCTGGTGGAAGCCGACACGGGCGTTCTCGAGGCCCTGCTGGCACGGCTGGAAGACCAGCTGGGCTATCCCTGCTTCGTCAAGCCGGCCAACATGGGCTCCTCGGTGGGCATCAGCAGGGCCACGGACCGGAGCAGCCTGCTGGAGGGTCTGCGGCTCGCCGCGCGCCATGACCGCCGGCTGGTGGTGGAGCGCGGGGTGAAGGCCCGCGAACTGGAATGTGCCGTGCTCCAGACCGGCGGTGGGCCCGGCGACGGGCTGAGCGCCTCGGTGCTGGGCGAGATCCGCTTCGACGCCGACTGGTACGACTACGAGACCAAGTACAGCGAGGGCCTCAGCCACACCGTCATCCCCGCGCCGGTGAGTGAGGCGGTCAGCGAGCGGGCCCGGGCGATGGCCCTGGCGGCCTGCCGGGCCGTGGATGCGGGGGGGCTGGCCCGTGTCGACTTCTTCTACGGCGAGGCCGACGACAGCCTCTGGCTGAACGAGATCAACACCCTTCCGGGCTTCACGAGCCAGAGCATGTACCCGATGCTGTGGGAGGCCAGCGGATTACCACTCCCGGACCTGGTGCACCAATTGGTCCGGAGCGCGGGAGGATGGGCCGCCAGGACCCGCGTGGAAGGAACGGCGCCATGATCCACGGCCTGCTGTGGCTGCCTCTGCTGGGAGCCTTCGTGCTCCTGGCGGCCCTCGGCTGGATCGAACGGCGGCGCCAGCAGCTGTTCCGCGAATGGGCCAGCGGCGCCGAGCTGGCCAAGCTGGATGGCTGCGGTGCGGCCCGGCTGCTGAACGGGGAACTGAGCTGGAGCCGGTTCGTTGCCGGCAGCTTCCAGCCGGAGGGATCGTTCACCATCAAGACCCTGGAGATGGTCGAGCTGCTCTCGCTCACCTCCGGCGAGGCTCCACTCACCGAGGAAAGCGAAGGGGCCTGCCGCCTGCGGCTGGTGGGGGGCGGCCAGCAGAAGGAACTCCCCTTCGCCGACGCCCGTCGCGCCAGGCGCTGGATGGATGAACTCATGGCCCGCTCCCGCTGCGAACTGTGAAGCGGGCCCCCAGCACGCCGGGAGCGCCGCTGCCGCCAGGGGTCCTTCGGCGCCAGGAACTGCGGCGTCAGCGCCGCCAGGATCGACTGAGCCACTTCTGGCGGATCCTGGTGTTCAGCGGCCTCTCCGCCGGCCTCGGCTACGTGCTGCTGCGGGAGGGCTGGACCCTGAGGAGCCCGGCCCAGGTGGAGGTGCAGGGCAGCGCCGTGGTCACTCGCGACCAGGTGATCGCGGCGGCGGGCCTGCATTTCCCGCAGCCTCTGATGGGGCTGCAACCCCGCCGGGTGGCCAGCGACCTGATGGGGGCCCTGCCGGTGGAACAGGTGCAGGTGAGCCGGCTGATGCTGCCGCCGCGGCTGCGGGTGGAACTGAAGGACCGGGAGGCGGTGGCCCGCGCCGAACGCCGCACCGACAGGGGACCCGAACCCGGATTCGTGGATGGGCTGGGGAACTGGATCAGCCTGCGGCAGCATCAGGAGGTGCACAGCAGCGGCGAGCTCTCCCTGCTCGTGCTGGGCTGGAACGCCCGCCACCGGGAGGCGCTGGCCAGGGTGCTGAAGCAGAGGGAACAGCTGGGGCCGGGACTGCGGGAGATCCGCTTCGAGCCCGACGGCAGCCTCTGGCTGGTCACCACGGAACTGGGCCGGGTACGGCTGGGCCCACCCGACAGCCGCCTGGACCGGCGGCTGGAGGTGGCCGCCCATCTCGGCCGCACCCTGCCGGCCCGGCTCAAGGGAGCGCCACCGCAGCTGGTCGATCTGAGCGATCCGGAGCAGCCCGAACTGAGCCTCGCCCGCAGGGCCAAGGCCACGGCCGGAAGCCCTGGCGGACCCGCCCGCCCGGGAAGCCCTCCGCCGGGGGCCCAGTGAGGCGACGGGCCGCGAGACAGCGGGACAATCCTCACAGGCCGTTGCGCCCAGCACCGATTCGGTCCAATGTGATCTATCCGCAACTTCGCCTGAGCCGGCCAACGACATAATGCAGCCGCAGATCAACGGCCACACTCCCTCTCCCGCGATGACGCGCGAACCGGACCGCCCCTCTCCCGTCGATCTTCCGTCCCCGCAGGAGCCCCTCGCGATGAGCCAGATCTCGCCCAGCAGCAATGGCATCGTTCCGAGCCAATCGGCACGGATCGAGGTGATCGGCGTCGGGGGAGGCGGCAGCAACGCGGTGAACCGGATGATCGCCACAGATCTGGCCGGAGTGGGCTACCGCGTCCTCAATACCGACGCCCAGGCCCTGCTGCAGTCCGCCGCCGGTCAGCGGATGCAGCTGGGTCAGAAGCTCACCCGCGGCCTCGGAGCCGGCGGCAACCCGGTGATCGGTCAGAAGGCGGCGGAGGAATCCCGCTCTGATCTGCAGCAGTCCCTCGAGGGGGCCGACCTGGTCTTCATCGCCGCCGGCATGGGAGGGGGAACCGGCACGGGCGCCGCCCCGATCGTGGCGGAGGTGGCCAAGGAATGCGGCGCCCTCACCGTGGGCATCGTCACCAAGCCCTTCGGATTCGAGGGTCGCAAGCGACTGCGGCAGGCGGAGGAAGGCATCGCCCGGCTGGCCGAGCACGTCGACACCCTGATCGTCATTCCGAACGATCGGCTGCGGGATGCCATCGCCGGCGCGCCTCTCCAGGAGGCCTTCCGTGCCGCCGACGACGTCCTCCGGATGGGCGTCAAGGGCATCACCGACATCATCACCCGGCCGGGTCTGGTGAACGTCGACTTCGCCGACATCCGTTCGGTGATGGCCGACGCAGGCACGGCCCTGCTGGGGATCGGCGTGGGATCCGGGCGCTCCCGGGCCATCGAGGCCGCCCAGACCGCCATGAGCAGCCCCCTGCTGGAATCGGCGCGCATCGACGGTGCCAAGGGCTGTGTCATCAACATCAGCGGCGGCAAGGACATGACCCTGGAGGACATGACCTCCGCCTCCGAGGTCATCTACGACGTGGTGGACCCGGAGGCCAACATCATCGTGGGCGCCGTGGTGGACGAATCCCTGGAAGGCGAGATCCACGTGACGGTGATCGCCACCGGCTTCGAGAGCGGGGGGCACTACCGGCCTGAGCGCACCGCCCCGACCTTCGCCGACAACCTCAGCCACACCGCCGACGAGCGAGGGGCCATGATTCCTCCCTTCCTGATCAACCGTCAGAACAGGGTGGAGTGAGGCGCCGACCTGACGGCGACCTCCACCGGTGCTGGCACTGCGGCCAGTCCCCCAAGGCAGAGGACCCTCGGGGGGGAATGGCATCGAAAGTGGTGACCCGGAGTCCACGCCTGCCCAGAGCATCCCGTGTGGCTGCTCCCTTCCGGTCCTGACCAGGTTTGGGCGTCCCAGCCGCGTGGGTCCGAGTCGGCTGGATGCTAGCAATGCCCCCCTGCGACCTCCGTGCCGTGCCCCTGCGACCCGCTGATCTGACACGGCGCAAGCAGGCGGGTCTGCCGATCACCGTGCTCACCGCCTGGGATGCGCTCTCTGCGGCCATGGTGGCGGCCGCCGGCGTGGATGCGGTGCTGGTGGGCGACTCCCTGGCCATGGTGGTGCTCGGCCATGCCACCACCCTGCCGGTCACCCTCGAGGAGATGCTGCACCACTGCCGCGCCGCCGGTCGGGGACTGGCGGCGGCGGCGCTGAAGGACCCGCCGCTGCTGATCTGCGACCTCCCCTTCCTCACCTACCAGTGCGGCGCCGATGAGGCGGTGGCGGCGGCCGGCCGGGTGCTGAAGGAAACCCCCGCGGCGGCGGTCAAGCTGGAGGGCGCCGAACCCGAGACCCTGGCGGTGATCGACCGCATGGTGCGCAGCGGGATCCCCGTGATGGGCCACCTCGGCCTGACCCCGCAGTCGGTGCACCTGCTGGGGTACCGGCGCCAGGCCGGCGACCCGATCAGCCAGCAGCGGCTGCGGCGCCGGGCCCATGCCCTGCAGGAAGCAGGTTGCTTCGCTCTGGTGCTCGAGCATGTGCCGGAGGAACTGGCCATCGACCTGAGCGCCAGCCTGACGATCCCGGTGATCGGCATCGGCGCGGGAGCGGCCTGCGACGGTCAGGTGCGGGTGACGGCCGACCTGCTGGGCCTGACCAGCCGCCAGCCCCCCTTCAGCCCGCCCCTGCTGCAGGGGCGGGCACTGGCGGTGGAAGCCCTCGGCCGCTGGGTCAGGGAGCAGCGGCCCTCCGCGGCGTCCGGGGCGACAGCGGCTCCAGCTCCTGCCACCAGGCCAGCATCTCCCGCAGCACCCCATTGCTGAGGGCCAGTCCGTCCGGGTCCGCCAGGCGCCAGCGGGGGCCCTCGATGCACAGCAGCTGCCGCTGCTCGTAAGCGGCGAGCCGGCGCCGCAAATCCTCCAGCAGGGAGGGATCCAGATGGTGCTGGCGGGCCAGCCGCTGCAGGTTCACCCCCTCCCGCCGGCGCAGACCCACCAGCAGCTGCTCATCGAAGGGCATCCCCCCGGGCTCCGGGGTGGTTGCCGTCTCCGGGGCGTGACCCGTTTCCGGGGCCGGCGCTGCGAGGGCCTCGGCGTAGGCGGCGCGGGTGCGCGGATGGCTGCTCCGGCGGCCCCGCGGGGCGCTGGTGGCCCCCATGCCGAACCCCCACCAGCCGGCACCGCTCCAGTAGACGCGGTTGTGGCGCGAGGCGTGACCCGGCAGGGCGTAGTTGGAGATCTCGTAGTGCCCGTAGCCGGCGGCGGTGAGACGGGCCCAGGTCTGTTCCATGAGATCGGCGGCCAGATCCTCCGGCGGCAGGGCCAGCTCGCCCCGCTGGCGGCGTCGCTCGAAGACGGTGCCGGGCTCGACGATCAGGTCGTAGACCGACAGATGGGGGGGCTCCAGGGCGATGGCCTGGCGGAGCTGGCCGTCCCAGTGGGCCGCGCTCTGATGCGGCAGCCCCTGGATCAGATCCAGGCTCCAGCTGGCCAGCTCCCCCCGGCGCAGGGCCCGCCGCAGCCAGCCGGCCGCCTCGCGCAGGTCGGCCCCCCGGTGGCGGCGCCCCAGATCCGCAAGCACGCCGTCATCGAAGCTCTGCCCACCCAGGCTCACCCGGTTGATGCCTGCAGCGAGGTAGCCCGCCAGGCGGGCCTCGTCGAAGCTAGCCGGATCCAGCTCCAGGCTCACCTCCGCCCCCTCGGCGAGGCCGAAGCGGTGGCCCAGGGCCTCCAGCAGTCCCTCCACCTGGACCGGGGTGAGCATCGAAGGGGTGCCGCCGCCGAAGTAGACCGTCGCCAGCGGCGGCCCTCCTGGGCAGGAGGCGATCTCCCGCTGCAGCAGCTCCAGGTAGGCGGCAACGGAGCCGGAGGTGCTCCCATCGGCCCTGTCCCCCAGGGGCACCACCGGGAAATCGCAGTAGAAGCAGCGCCGGTGACAGAAGGGGATATGGACATAGGCGGATCGCGGATCGATCACGGGCGGTAATCCCGGGAGGCCAAACGGCGGAAGATCGGCCAAGCTGGTCTACTGACCTGCAGGGCGGCCAAGGCGTCGGCACTTCGAAGCATGGTGGACACCCTCATCCTGCTGCTGTTCCTGGTCTCAGGGGCGGCCACCGGCTGGCTGGGGGTCGACCTGCTGCCGGAGAAGCTGCTGATCGAGGTCAGCAACCAGGAAGGACTGCGGCTGGTGATGGCCGGTTTCGGCGCCTTCTTCGGCCTGATCGCCGGTATCTTCTTCCAGCAGCTGCGCCGGCGGCTGATGGCCCAGGTGCGCAGCATGCCCACCGATCTGCTGGTCAGCCGGGCGGTGGGGCTGATCCTCGGACTGCTGGTGGCCAATCTGCTGCTGGCACCGATCCTGCTGCTGCCCCTGCCCTGGGAGGTGGTGCTGATCAAGCCGCTGGCGGCGGTGCTCAGCAACGTGTTCTTCGGGGTGCTGGGGTACAACCTGGCCGAAGTGCACGGCCGTACCCTGTTGCGCCTGTTCAACCCGGCCAGCACCGAGGCCCTGCTGGTGGCCGAGGGGGTGCTGCTGCCGGCCAGCGCCAAGATCCTGGACACCAGCGTGATCATCGACGGCCGCATCCGCGGCCTGCTGGCCTCCGGGCTGCTGGAGGGCCAGGTGATCGTCGCCCAGGCCGTGATCGACGAGCTCCAGGCCCTGGCCGACTCCGGCAACGCCGAGAAGCGGGCCAAGGGCCGCCGGGGATTGAAGCTGCTCACCGACCTGCGGGAGACCTACGGCCGTCGGCTGGTGGTCAACAGCACCCGCTACAGCGGCAACGGTGCCGACGAGAAGCTGCTCAAGCTCACCGCCGACACCGGCGGGACCCTGCTCACCGCCGACTACAACCTGGCCCAGGTGGCCCAGGTGCAGGAGCTGCGGGTGATGAACCTCAGCGAGCTGGTGATCGCCCTGCGGCCCGAGGTGCAGCCCGGTGACGGGCTTCAGCTGAAGATCGTCCGGGAAGGCAAGGAGGCCGACCAGGGGGTGGGCTACCTGGAGGACGGCACCATGGTGGTGGTGGAGGATGCCGGCCAGCGCATCGGCGAGCGGCTGCCGGTGACCGTCACCGGCGCCCTCCAGACCCCCACCGGCCGGATGGTGTTCGCCCGCTGCGACCGTCACGGCGGCCGCCAGGGCGAGCGCGGCAACGGCAAGGGCCACGACAAGCAGGGGGGGAAACCCGTCGCCGTTCGGGAGCACCAGCCTCCCGGCCCCGGCTAGGCTCCTGCCCCATGCCTGATGGTGAGCGCGGATGACGGTGTCGGCCCCCTACTACGGCGATTCCGCGGTGATGCGCACGCCGCCGCCGGACCTGCCGTCCCTGCTGCTCAAGGAGCGCATCGTCTACCTGGGGCTGCCCCTCTTCTCCGACGATGACGCCAAGCGGCAGATGGGCATCGACGTGACCGAGCTGATCATCGCCCAGCTGCTTTACCTGGAATTCGACAATCCGGAGAAGCCGATCTTCTTCTACATCAACTCCACCGGCACCAGCTGGTACTCGGGCGACGCCATCGGCTACGAGACCGAAGCCTTCGCCATCTGCGACACGCTCCGCTATGTCAAGCCGCCGGTGCACACCATCTGCATCGGCCAGGCGATGGGCACCGCCGCCATGATCCTCTCCGCCGGCACCAAGGGCCAGCGGGCGGCCCTGCCCCATGCCTCGATCGTGCTGCACCAGCCCCGTTCCGGGGCCCGCGGCCAGGCCAGTGACATCCAGATCCGGGCCCGGGAGGTGCTCCAGAACAAGCGGACGATGCTGCAGATCCTCTCCGAGAACACCGGCAAGTCGGTGGAGGAGCTGTCCCGCGATTCCGATCGGATGACCTACCTCACCGCCGAGGAGGCCAAGGACTACGGGCTCATCGACCGGGTCCTGAGCAGCCGCAAGGATCTGGCGGCCCCGGCCGTGGTGGGCTGATCCCCGCCGCGTTTCCTCCCTCCATCCCCTCTTCCTCCCGGCTCCGAACGAGAGCCTTCCCACCATGCCCATCGGCACCCCCAGCGTTCCCTATCGCCTCCCCGGCAGCCAGTACGAGCGCTGGGTCGACATCTACACCCGCCTCGGGGTGGAGCGCATCCTCTTCCTCGGTCAGGAGGTGACCGATGGGATCGCCAACAGCCTGGTGGCCCAGATGCTCTACCTCGACTCGGAGGACAGCTCCAAACCCATCTATCTCTACATCAATTCGCCGGGCGGTTCGGTGACCGCCGGCCTGGCGATCTACGACACCATGCAGTATGTCAAGTCCGACGTGGTGACGATCTGCGTGGGCCTGGCGGCCTCCATGGGGGCCTTCCTGCTGGCCGCCGGCACGAAGGGCAAGCGCCTGGCCCTCCCCCACAGCCGGATCATGATCCACCAGCCCCTGGGGGGCACCAGCCAGCGCCAGGCCAGCGACATCGAGATCGAGGCGAGGGAGATCCTTCGCATCAAGGACATGCTCAACAGGTCCCTGGCCGAGATGTGCGGCCAGCCCCTCGAGAAGGTGACCAAGGACACCGACCGGGATTACTTCCTCAGCGCCGAGGAAGCGAAGGAGTACGGCCTGATCGACCGGGTGATCGCCCACCCCTCGGAAGCCTCGGGAGGCTGAGCCTGGCTCCCAGCTGAGCGGGCCCGGCCCGTGCAGACGCCCCTGAGGGCACCGTGCGGACGCACCTCTACAGTCGGCGTTTGCCCAGCCCGCCGACCGGAATGGCCCAGCTCTTCTACGACTCCGACGCCGATCTCAGCCTTCTGACCGGAAAGACCGTGGCGATCATCGGCTACGGCTCGCAGGGCCACGCCCATGCCCTGAACCTCAAGGACAGCGGCATCGATGTGGTGGTGGGTCTCTACGAGGGCAGCCGT
This sequence comes from Cyanobium sp. CACIAM 14, assembly GCA_000708525.1. Taxonomy (GTDB): domain Bacteria; phylum Cyanobacteriota; class Cyanobacteriia; order PCC-6307; family Cyanobiaceae; genus Cyanobium. Next base: position 5,554 of record JMRP01000003.1, on the reverse strand, counting down.
TCGGCGGAGAAGGCCAGGGCCGACGGCCTGGAGGTGCTGAGCGTGGACGACGCCTGCTCCAGGGCCGACTGGATCATGGTGCTGCTCCCCGATGAGGCCCAGAAAGCTGTCTACGAGAAGGAGATCGCCCCTCACCTGAGCGCCGGCAAGGTGCTGAGCTTCGCCCACGGCTTCAACATCCGCTTCGGGCTGATCCAGCCCCCCGCCGACGTGGACGTGGTGATGATCGCCCCGAAGGGCCCCGGCCACACGGTGCGCTGGGAGTACCAGAACGGTCAGGGCGTCCCCTGTCTGTTCGCCGTGCAGCAGGATGCCTCCGGCAACGCCCGCGCCCTGGCGATGGCCTACGCCAAGGCGATCGGCGGCACCCGGGCCGGCATCCTCGAGACCAACTTCAAGGAGGAGACCGAAACCGACCTCTTCGGTGAGCAGGCCGTGCTCTGCGGTGGCCTCAGCGAACTGGTCAAGGCCGGCTTCGAAACCCTCGTCGAGGCGGGCTACCAGCCCGAGCTGGCCTACTTCGAGTGCCTCCACGAAGTGAAGCTGATCGTCGATCTGATGGTCAAGGGGGGCCTCACCGCCATGCGCGATTCGATCTCCAACACCGCCGAGTACGGCGACTACGTGAGCGGGCCCAGGCTGATCACCGCTGACACCAAGGCGGAGATGAAGCGGATCCTCTCCGACATCCAGGACGGCACCTTCGCCCGCAACTTCGTGGCCGAATGCGAGGCCGGCAAGCCCGAGATGGCCAAGGCCCGCGCTCGGGACGCCGCCCATCCGATCGAACAGGTGGGCAAGGGCCTGCGCTCCATGTTCAGCTGGCTCAAGGCGGCCTGAGCCTCTCGCCCATGCGGGGCCCTCTGGCGACCCTCGCCTGGGGCACCGCCTCCGGTGACCCTCGCCCTGCTCCTGCTGCTCGCCTGCGCCCTTGACCGGCTGGTGGGGGATCCGCGCTGGTGTCTCCACCCGGTGCAGGTGATGGGCCTGGCCATCGCTGCTCTGCAGCGGCTGGCGGAGGCCTGGGCGGGCGACAGCCCCTGGCGGCTGCGGCTGGGCGGCCTGCTCCTCACCCTCGCGGTGGTGGGGGCCAGCGGCATGGCCGGCTGGGGCCTCGAACTGCTGGCCTGGCACGCCCCCGCCCTGGGAACCCCGCTGCTGGTGCTCGGCCTGGCCAGCGCCCTGGCGGGCGGCAGCCTGGGCCGGGCGGTGCGGGCTGTGTTGCAGGCTCTGCCCGATCTGTCCCAGGCCAGGGAGCGACTTGCCTGGATCGTGGGCCGCCAGGTGAGCAGGCTGCCCCGTGAGGAAATCCTGCGGGCCGCCGCCGAAACCGCGGCCGAGAACGCCGTCGATGGCCTGTTCGCCCCCCTGTTCTGGATGTCGGTGGGGGCGGTGATGCACCAGCTGGATCCCCGGCTGCCCGGCCCCCTGGCCCTGGCCTGGGGCTTCAAGGCGGCCAGCACCCTCGATTCGATGCTGGGCTACCGCCGGGGACGGCTGCGCTGGCTGGGCACCGCCGGTGCCCGCCTCGACGATCTGCTCACCTGGCTGCCGGCCCGGCTGGTGGCCCTCACGCTGCCCCTGGCGGCGGGACATCCGGGGCGGACGCGCCGGCTGTTCCTGGCAGCCCTGCGCGATGGCGCCGCCGATGCCTCCCCCAACGCCGGGGTGTCGGAAGCGGCCTTCGCCCACGCGGCGGGGGTCCGACTGGGGGGCGCCAACCGCTACCCCGAGGGCGTCCGTGTCAAACCGATCGTGGGCGCCGCCGGCCGCCCCCCCGATGTGCCAGGGGTGGAGAGGATCCTGGTGCTGGGGGATCGCCTCGAGCTGCTCTGGCTGCTGGCGTTGCTGCCTGGCCTCGGAACCCTGGAATGGCTGAGCGGGCGCTGAGCAGGGCCTTCTGGCCGGGCGAACGATCCGTCAGTAGGCGCCGCGGTCGCGGGGATCGAGGATCACGCCGATGGTGCGCACGATGATGCGCAGATCCATCAGGAAGCTGCGGCGGCGGGCGTAACGCACGTCCAGCCGAACACGTTCGGGGTAGCTGAGGTTGTTGCGACCGGACACCTGCCAGAGGCCGGTGAGACCGGGGCGCACGGCCAGCACCTCATCCATCCGTGAGCCGTAGCGGGGCAGCTCGCTGCGGACGATCGGGCGAGGTCCGACGACGCTCATCTCGCCGCGGAGCACATTGAGGAACTGGGGCAGTTCGTCCAGGCTGGAGCGACGCAGGAACTTGCCGAGCCTGGTGACGCGCGGGTCGTTCTTGAGCTTGTAATCGTTGCGGAACTCCTCGTCGAGGTCGGGGGATTCGGCCAGGATCTTGGAGAGTAGGCGATCGGCATCACGCCGCATCGTGCGGAATTTGATGCAACCGAAACTGCGGTAGTCCCTGCCCACCCGCTGCTGTACATAGAAGATGGGCCCCCGTGACGTGAGCTTCACCAGCAGAGCTAGCATCAGGAAGACGGGCGAGCCCAGGGTGAGCACCGCCAGCGAGAAGACGATGTCGCCGCTGCGTTTGATGACCCGGCCTCGCTTCGACTGGCCGGCGATCAGCTCTTCTGCGGAGAGCACCTGCGCCGGAGCCCTCAGAAGCTGGGAGGAGGCGTAGGGGGTCCCTATGGAAGAGAGCATGGGAGCCACATCGATGGGCCGAAGTTAAGAACGCCGAAGGGCACAGCCGTAGGCGCGAGGGCCACTCATGCCAGAGGCACAGGTCGGCGGAGCCGCCGCCGGTGCTGATCCCAGAGGCGCTCCAGCAGCAGGCCCATACGCCGGCGGAAGAGCTGCGGAGCGAACTGCTCCGCCCAGCGGCGCTGACCCTCCGCCGGGAGCGATCGCCACAGCCGGCCCGCCTCGAAATGCTCCAGGGCCGCCGCCAGGCTGGCGGCGCTCTGCTGGGGGAACAGCAGCCCGGTGGGCTCCGCCTCCCCCGCCTCCAGACAGCGCACACTGTCGAGGATCCCGCCCTGCCCGAAGGCGATCACCGGAGCGCCGGCCGCCATCGCCTCCACCGGCGCGATGCCGAAATCCTCCAGACCCGCATACACGAAGGCCCGCGCCCTCTCCAGCCAGGCAGCCGCCTCCCGGTCCGGCAGGCGGCCGAGGAAGCGGATGGCGGGCCCGGCCATCGCCTCCAGCCGGCGCCGCTCCGGTCCATCCCCGAGCACCACCAGCGGCAGACCGGTGCGGTTGAACGCCTCCACCACCACGTCCACCCGCTTGTTCGGCACGAGCCGGCAGAGGCTCACGTACACCGCGTCGCGGGGCTGGTCCCAGCGGAACCTCTCCACCGCCACGGGAGGGTGGATCACATGGGCCTGGCGGCGCCAGAACGAGCGGATCCGGCGGGCGGTGAAGCGGGAATTGGCCACCAGGGCATCCACCCGGGTGCTGCTCACCACATCCCACTGGCGCAGCTGGTGCAGCTGCAGCCGCACCAGGGGGCCGAGAGGCCCGCGGGCCAGGGCGGACCGGACCAGGTAGGTGTGCATCTGGTCCCAGGCGTAGCGGACCGGCGTGTGCACGTAGCTGACGTGCAGCTGATCCGGACCGGTCAGAACCCCCTTGGCCACCAGATGGCTGCTGCTGATCACCAGGGGGTGGCCGGAGACGTCCAGCTGCTCGATCGCCAGGGGGAGCAGCGGCAGGTACTGCTGCACATGGCTCACCCCCCAGGGAAGGCGCTGGATGAAGCTGGTGCGGATGGTCCTGCCGGCCAGCCAGCTGCCGGCTCGGCGGCTCTCCCCGTCGACCAGGGCGTAGAGATCGGGCGGCACCCCCGTCGTGACCAGCAGCCGGTCCAGTTCCTGCACCACCTGCTCGGCTCCACCCACGGAGCGGGGCGTGAACCACTCGTGGACCAGAGCGATCGGGCTGGGGAGGGCCGCCATGGCAGGCACCGTAGGCGGCTGTATCACGAAAACTCTCAGCCGATTGCCCTGGCGGAGCTCTCTGCCGAAGCTAAGGCGACCCATGGGATGGCAAGCGCCGGGACACGATGGCGATCCGAGAGCTTCTCGAAGATGCCCTGCAGGAGCCCTCGATCGGCTCCACGCCCAACTTCCGCTGGCACGCCACACCGGTCGGCATCGCCGCACTCTGGTGCGACGGAGCGCCTCCCACGCCCCCTCCCTTCGATGTCGCCCTCAAGGAGGGCCTCCAGGTGGGTCTGGATCTCAGCCGCGAGGAACGGGAGTTCCACCAGGTGAAGTCGGGTCTGGTGCTGCTGTTCCACTCCTGATCCCGACAGGAGGGATGAGCGGGGACACCGAGGGGGAAACGGAGAGGGTGGGATTCGAACCCACGGAAGGTTGCCCTTCAAACGATTTCGAGTCGTTCGCTTTCGACCACTCAGCCACCTCTCCACGGCCTTGCGACCGGCGATCACTTTACGGAGCGGCCAGCGCGCCGCTCGCCCCGCTGGCCCGCCACCCCGCCGGCAGGGGAGCCGAAGCGGCCGGGGCGCCGCTGAGCCACACCCGCCCAGGCCCGTGGGCCAGCAGGGCGCGGCGTTCGCCCGGCCGGGGCGGGAACCCCAGCCACAGCCCATCGTCGCCTCGGTGCCCCGTCAGGGATCGCCAGGTGGCCAGCGACTGGCGGTCCGGCAGCAGCAGCCAGCGCAGCGGCCCCAGGTGCAGCCGCAGGGCGTGGCTGTCCATCGCCAGAGCCTCCACTGCCAGCCCCGGACTGGCCAGGCGCTGCCCCATGGCCAGCGGAGCGCCGCCATCGCCGTAAGCCACCACCCGGCCGGCCTGACGCTGCCAGCAGCCGGGGTCGGCGGTGGCCACCGGATCCAGCAGCAGGGCCCAGTCGAAGCGCACCAGCCCCAGCCCCTGGGCCAGCTGACCGGCCTGGCGGCAGCTGAAACCGTCGGCACGGGTGCTGACCAGAGCCGCCCGGCCCCGGTGCCGCGCCAGCAGCAGATCCCGGCCGGCACCAGTCCCGGCCTGATGCACCAGCAGCAGCTGGTCGCCGCTGAGCAGGAGCAGATGGAGCGCCAGCACCCCGGCGCCGAGACCGGCCGCCAGCAGCCGCCGGCGCCGGTCCAGCCCGGGCAGCACCAGGCCCAGAAGGGCCAGCGCGAAGGCCAGCACCAGCCCCGGCAGCGGCCTTCCGCTCTGCCACTGGGCCATGGGCAGATCCGCGAAGGCCTGGGCCAGCTGGCGCAGCAGCTCCGCCAGCCAGGCCAGCGGCAGCAGCAGCGCCGGCAGCAGCGGTGGCGTCAGCAGAGCCACGGCGGCCAGGGCCATCGCTCCGAGGGTGAGGGGCGTGAGCAGGGGAGCCGCCAGCAGATTGGCCGGCACCGCATACACGGGGACGGTCCCGAAGTGGAGCAGCTGCAGCGGCAGGGTCCAGAGGCTGGCCGCCACCGGCACCGCCAGGGCGGGCGCCAGCCAGCCCTGCCACCAGCCGGCGGTGTCGCCCGGAAGGCGAGCGGCAAGAGCCTGCTCCAGGGGTCGCGCCGTGAGCACCAGCCCGGCAGTGGCGGCGGCGCTCAGCTGGAACCCCACATCGTGGAGCCAGGCCGGCCACAGCAGCAGCATTCCCG